>NZ_CP133111.1:2640000-3300000 GCF_033001325.1 Rhodopseudomonas sp. BAL398 | reverse complement strand
GCCCGGTAGCCGTCTCGCGACCGCGGATTCCTATTCGATACCAAAAGGCCGTCACCGATGGACCAAATCCCTCGGCCGAATTGCGCCGCAATCCAAAAAAGAACGCCGCATCCAATTGGATGCGGCGTTTTTGCGTTGAGGCGTCATCCCGATTTCTGTCGATGGGAGAGGTCAATAGACTCAGCGGTGAGCCGGTCTGGCGTGCGAAGCCTATTCCTTGACGATGCGCACCGCGCCGCGGGCGGCGCTGGTGGTCATCGCCGCATAGGCCTTGAGCGCCATCGACACCTTGCGGCTGCGCTTGCCCGGCTTCCAGGCATCGCTGCGCGCGTCCATCGCGGCGCGGCGGGTGGCCAACACGGTGTCGTCGACCAGCAGCTCGATCGAGCGGTTCGGGATGTCGATATTGATGCGGTCGCCTTCTTCCACGAGACCGATCAAACCGCCTTCGGCCGCTTCCGGCGAGACGTGGCCGATCGACAGGCCGGAGGTGCCCCCCGAGAACCGGCCATCGGTCACCAGCGCGCAGGCCTTTCCGAGGCCCTTGGATTTGATGTAGCTGGTCGGATACAGCATTTCCTGCATGCCGGGGCCGCCGCGCGGGCCCTCATAACGGATCACCACGACGTCGCCGGCCACGACCTTGCCGGTCAGGATGCCCTGCACCGCGGCGTCCTGGCTTTCGTAGAGCTTCACCGGCCCTTCGAATTTCAGCACGCTGGCGTCGACGCCGGCGGTTTTGACGATGCAGCCGTCGATCGCGAGATTGCCGCTCAGCACCGCGAGCCCGCCATCCTTCGAGAATGCATGTTCGACATCGCGGATGCAGCCGGTTTCGCGGTCGGTGTCCACTTCGTCGAACCGCAGCTCCTGGCTGAAGGCCTGCTGGGTCGGCACATTGCCGGGCGCGGCGCGATAGAATTTGCGCACGCTGTCGCTCTGGGTGCGGCGGATGTCCCAGCGGTTCAGCGCTTCGGTCATCGACGTGCTGTGCACGGTCGGCAATTCGGAATTGAGCAGCTTGCCGCGATCGAGCTCGCCGAGGATCGCCATCACGCCGCCGGCGCGATGGACGTCTTCCAGATGCACGTCGGGCACCGACGGCGCCACCTTGCACAGCACCGGCACCCGGCGCGACAGCCGGTCGATGTCCTGCATGGTAAAGGGGATCTCGCCCTCATAGGCTGCCGCAAGCAGATGCAGCACCGTATTGGTCGAGCCACCCATCGCGATGTCGAGCGTCATCGCGTTCTCGAACGCCTTGAAGCTGGCGATCTTGCGCGGCAGCGCCGATTCGTCGTCCTGCTCGTAATAGCGCCGCGCCAGATCGACGATCAGATGGCCGGCCTCGACGAATAATTGCTTGCGGTCGGCATGGGTGGCGAGCACCGAGCCGTTGCCGGGCAGCGCCAGGCCGAGCGCCTCGGTCAGGCAGTTCATCGAATTGGCGGTGAACATGCCGGAGCAGGAGCCGCAGGTCGGGCAGGCCGAGCGTTCCATCACCGCGACGTCGGCGTCGCTGACGGTGTCGTCGGCCGCCGCCACCATGGCGTCGATCAGGTCGACCGAGCGGGCCTTGCCGTTGATCGTGACCTTGCCGGACTCCATCGGGCCGCCGGAGACGAAGATGGTCGGGATGTTGACCCGCAGCGAGGCCATCAGCATCCCGGGCGTGATCTTGTCGCAATTGGAGATGCACACCATGGCGTCGGCGCAATGCGCGTTGACCATGTATTCGACGCTGTCGGCGATCAGCTCGCGCGACGGCAGCGAATACAGCATGCCGTCATGGCCCATCGCGATGCCGTCATCGACCGCGATGGTGTTGAATTCCTTGGCGACGCCGCCGGCCTTCTCGATCTCGCGGGCGACCAATTGGCCGAGATCCTTCAGATGCACATGGCCGGGCACGAATTGGGTGAAGGAATTGACCACCGCGATGATCGGCTTGCCGAAATCGCCATCCTTCATGCCAGTCGCGCGCCACAGGCCGCGGGCACCCGCCATGTTGCGGCCGTGGGTCGAAGTCCGGGAGCGATAGGCGGGCATGGCAATTCCTCGAAGGTTAGCAACATAGTCGGTGTTTCAAGAGCATATTAGCCGGTTTCGGTCCAGAGCTGTGCAAAAACGGTGGCCCAAATCATCGCGGCGCGGCCGTTGATGGCCGTTATAAGCGCCGCACGGCGCCGTTTTCGGCGCCGACCCAATGTTGCACCGCGATCAGGCGGCGGCCTGGTCCCGGTTCCGCTTGGATGAAGGCGCGGGCGCGGGCGATCGCGCTAAGGCGATAAATTTCGCGCCTGGAAGAACAGTTCGACCAGCCTGCCCTTGGTGCCAAGCAGAGAGAAAATATATTCCGGCAGTTCGACATCCATCTCGGTCACGACAATGCGCGCGATCCTGTCGGCGCGGCTGGAGCCGTGTTCCCAGATGAAACCGACACCCAACTGATTGGCGACCGCCTCCAGCATCCCCTCGCGGGTATTGACCACGATCGCCGGTTCCGGCTGCAGGCCGAGGCTGCGAAACGTCTTGTCGACGACGCGCTGGGTCGAGGAGTGCCGTGTCCGGAACACCAGCGGGTATTTCATCAGCTTGGCGATCGACACCGGCTCACGGCGATTGAGCGGATGTTTCGGATGGCAGATGGCGACGACGCGCTGGCTGAGGCAGACCTCGCTGCGAAACCGGCGATCCTGCGGCACGTCCGGCAGCACCGCGACGTCGACGCGGCGGTCGACCACGGCGCCGACAATGTCGGACCAGTTGCCGATCTCGATGCGCACCTGAATCTTCGGATAGAGCGATTTGAACGATGAGATCAGCGCCATTCCCGGCATCGCATTGCCGAGCCCGACCAGCAACTCGCCGCCCGCCAGTTCCTCGCGTTGCTGCAGGATCGCGATCGCGTCGGCCTCCATCGCCTGGATCCGGCTGGTCGACGCATAAAGCTGCCGGCACAGCTGCGTCGCCACCAGGCTCTGGCCGTGGCGATCGAACAGGCTGACGCCGAACGCCGCCTCGAGATCGCGCACCAGCTGCGCCACCGACGGCTGCGCGACGCCGAGGCTCTTTGCCGCGGCAGCAAAACTGCCGGTTTCAAACACCGCATTCACGGCGCGTATCCGCGACGACGTCAGTGCCATATCGATTCAATCGTCAGGGCCTGTTTGAAAATTCCAGCTGGGCACATCGTTACTTGAGGTGATCATGGCGAGCCGAAAGCGGCGCGGATCGCCGTTCGACTGCGAAGCAATCTGGGGCGCCCTGCACGCTCGCTTGATTGTGTAGTTGCAACGATTAGCGTCCTGCAACTGCGCGCATCGTGGTCGTGCTGCTCGCAAAGGCAAGTGCTGTGATCAGCATAGGACAATCCTTTGAATGTAATGTGACTGTTAAACGCCGCCGGTATTCCTCGCCCCGTTGCATTGCGGATGAGGGATCAAACCAGATGGCGGCAATCGAACTCAGCGCAATTCGAAAATCCTTCGACAGAATCGATGTCCTGAAGGGCGTCGATCTCAGGATCGAGCCCGGCGAGTTCATCTCGCTGGTCGGGCCTTCGGGCTGCGGCAAGTCGACCTTGCTGCGGATCATCGCCGGGCTGGAGACGCAAAGCTCCGGCGGCGTCCGGATCGATGGCGAGGCGGTCGACCATGTCCGTCCCAGCGCGCGCAACCTGGCGATGGTGTTCCAATCCTATGCGCTGTATCCGCATCTCAGCGTGTTCGACAATATCGCGGTGCCGCTGCGGATGCGCCGGCTGTCGGCGGCGCAGCGGCTGCCGCTGCTGGGCCGGCTGATGCCGAACCGCAACCGAGCCGAGCGCGGCATTCGCGAGGATGTCGAACGGGTCGCGGCGCTGCTGGAAATCGCGCCGCTGCTCAGCCGCAAGCCCGGACAATTGTCCGGCGGCCAGCGTCAGCGCGTCGCCGTCGGCCGCGCCATCGTGCGCCAGCCCAAGGCGTTCCTGTTCGACGAGCCGCTGTCGAATCTCGACGCCAAGCTGCGCGTCCATATGCGCGCCGAGATCGCCCAGTTACACCGCCGCCTCAAAACCACCTTCGTCTATGTCACCCACGATCAGGCCGAGGCCATGACCATGTCGGGCCGCATCGCCGTGATGATCGAGGGCCATCTGGTGCAGGTCGGCAAGCCCGCCGATGTCTACGACAATCCGCGCGATATCCGGGTCGCGGAATTCGTCGGCAGTCCGAAGATCAACGTGCTGCCGGGCGCGGTCCGTGCCGATCGCGGCGTCGAAGCGCTCGGCCGCCCGCTCGCATTGTCAGCCGCCGCGGGTGCGGGCGCCTGCCGAATCTGCGTGCGGCCCGAGCGCGTCAACCTTGGCGGCGGTGCGTTTTCCGGCACCGTCACGCATCTGGAGAATATGGGCGCCGAAGCCTTCGTGCATATCGGCTGCGACGGCATGGCGATCCCGCTGGTGGCGCGGATCGACGACCCGCGCCAGCTGCCGGCGATCGGCGCGGCGATCGATTTCGGCTTCGCCGCCGACGCGGTGCGCGCCTTCGACGCCGGCGGCAAACGCATCGAGACCACCAGCCGGCATCAGGCCGTGCAGCCGCGGGAGCATGCCCATGTCTGATATCGCGATCAGGATCGGCGCCGCCGCGCAGGACCAATCGACCGCCGTGCAACGCCCGCGCAGCCACCGCGCCCGCACGGCATTGACCGCGCAGGCGTTGGTCGCGCCGGCCGCGACGCTGATGCTGATTATTCTGATCGGGCCGCTGGTGGCGGTGCTGGCGCTGTCGTTCACCGATTACCAGCTCGGCGCGCCGTCGTTTTCATGGATCGGGCTCGACAATTATCGCCAGATGATGGCCGACCGGGTGTTCTGGATTTCGCTGCGCAACACCCTGACCTATGTGGTCATCGTGGTGCCCGGCTCGGTGGCGCTGGGGCTCGGCATTGCGCTGCTGATCCAGAGCGGCAGCAGCCTGCGCAGCTGGTATCGCACCATCTACTTTCTCCCGGTGATGGCGACGCTGATCGCGATGGCGATCGTCTGGGAGTTCATGCTGCATCCGCAATTCGGCCTGATCAACGGGCTGCTGCACAGCATCGGCCTGCAGGGCCATAGCTGGCTGCAGGACCGCAACTATGCCCTGTATTCGCTGTGCGCGATCGGAATCTGGCAGGCCGTAGGCTTCAACATGGTGCTGTTCCTGGCCGGCCTGGTGTCGATCCCCAAGCAGCTCTACGACGCCGCCGAGATCGACGGCGCGTCCGGCGCCTGGTCCCGGTTCCGGCTGGTGACCTGGCCGCTGCTGGGGCCGGTCACCGCCTTCGTGGTGGTGATCAGCAGCATCCGCTCGTTCCAGGTATTCGACACCGTGCAGGTGCTGACCAAGGGCGGACCTTCAAAATCCTCCGAGGTGCTGATCTACACCATGTACACCGAAAGCTTCGAGTTCTTCCGCTCCGGCTACGGCGCGGCGCTCACCGTGGTCTTTCTGGTGTTCGTGCTGGCGCTGACGCTGCTGAAGGCGCGGCTCAACCGCGGAGTGCACTACGCATGACCTTGCACGGACGTTTTCCACTCTGGGTCGTGGCCCGCCACGTCGTGCTGATCGCCGGCGCGCTGGTGATCCTGATGCCTTTTATCTGGATGATCTCGACCGCGTCGAAGCCGCAGACCGAGATCTTCACCAGCGATCTGCATCTGATCCCCGAGCATTTCGCGCTGTGGGACAATCTGCGCACCGCCTTCGCCAAGGCCGATCTGTGGCGATTCTTGCTCAACGGCGTGATCGTCACGGCGTCGATCTTCACCCTGCAGCTCTTGGTCGCGTTGCCGGCGGCCTATGCGCTGGCGAAGCTGCGCTTTCTTGGCCGCGACCTGCTGTTCGCCCTGGTGGTGTTCTGCATCCTGATCCCGCCGCAGGCCACCGCGATCCCGATATTCCTGCTGCTGCACCAGCTCGGCCTGCTCGACAGCTATGCGGCGCTGATCCTGCCGTTCTCGATCTCGGTGTTCGGCATCTTCCTGATGCGGCAGTTCTTCAAGACCGTGCCCGACGATCTGATCGACGCGGCGCGGATGGACGGCATTTCCGAATTCGGCATCGTCTGGCGGGTGATGCTGCCGACCGCGATTCCGGCGGTCACGGCGTTCGGCATCTTCTCGGTCGTGGCGCATTGGAACGATTATTTCTGGCCGCTGATCGTGCTCAACAGCAATGAGCTGCGCACGCCGCCGCTCGGCGTCGCGATCTTCCGCAACAACGAGGCCGGCACCGATTACGGGCCGCTGATGGCGGCGGCGATGGTCGTGATCGCGCCGCTGGTCATCGCCTTCCTCCTCGCCCAGCGCCGGTTCATCGAGGGCATCACCATGACCGGCATCAAGTGAGCCACCGCTTCCCCACCCACCAGGAGACGTCAATGTTGAAAACATGCATCGCCGCCGCAGCCATCGCGCTCGTAGCGGGAACCGCGCAAGCCCAGACCAAGACCGAGATCGTGATCCAGTATCCCTATGCGGAGCTGTTCACCGAAACCCACAAGCAGATCGCCGCGGAATTCGCCAAGGTCCATCCCGAGATCAAGGTGACGATGCGCTCTGCCTATGATTCCTACGAGGACGCCTCGCAGAAGGTGCTGCGCGAGGCGGTGACGGGCCAGATGCCCGATATCACCTTCCAAGGCCTCAATCGCGTCCGCGTGCTGGTCGACAAGAACATTCCGGCGCCGCTCGATGGCTATATCGCCGCCGAGAAGGATTTCGACAAGCAGGGCTTCCATCAGGCGATGTTCGATATCGGCACCGCCAGCGGCAAGGTCTACGCGCTGCCCTTCGCGATCTCGCTGCCGATAGTCTACGTCAATGTCGATCTGGTGAAGAAGGTCGGTGGCGATCCGGCGAATCTGCCCAAGACCTGGGACGGGCTGATCGCGATGGCCAAGAAGATCAAGGCGCTCGGTCCCGACATGAACGGCGTCACCTATGCGTGGGACATCACCGGCAACTGGCTGTGGCAGGCCCCGGTGTTCGCGCGCGGCGGCACCATGCTCAATGCCGACGAGACCAAGGTGGCGTTCGACGGCCCCGAGGGCAAATTTGCCATCAACATGCTGGCGAAGCTGGTGACCGAAGGCGGCATGCCGAATCTCGACCAGCCGTCGATGCGGGCGACCTTCGCCGCTGGCCATACCGGCTTCCACATCACCTCGACCTCGGACCTGCACAAGACCACCGAGATGATCGGCGGCAAGTTCGAACTGAAGACTCTGCCCTTCCCGGATGTGGTCTCGCCCAATGGCCGGCTGCCGGCCGGCGGCAATGTGATGATGATCCTCGCCAAGGACAAGGCCAAGCGCGACGCGGCCTGGGAAGTGGTGAAGTTCTGGACCGGCCCGAAAGGCGCGGCGATCGTGGCCCAGACCACCGGCTACATGCCGCCGAACAAACTCGCGAACGAGGTCTATCTCAAGGATTTCTACGTCAAGAACCCGAACAACTACACCGCCGTCAGCCAGCTGCCGCTGCTGACCAAATGGTATGCCTTCCCCGGCCAGAACGGTCTGAAGATCACCGACGTGCTCAAGGACCATCTCAACAGCATCGTCTCCGGCGCCCGCGCCAAGGAGCCGGAAGCCGTGCTCGCCGACATGGCGTCCGACGTTCAAAAGCTGCTGCCGCAGACCGCCGGTGCGGCGCACTAACGCGCCTCAGTCGCCACGGAACGATCACCACCGCGGAGCGCAGCAGCGCTCCGCGGCCGCTCATGCAAGGACCAAGATGAAGCTCATCCATCTCAGCGATATCCATCTGACCACGCCGGGCGCCACGATCGGCGGCCGCGACCCGCGCGCCAATTTCGAACGCGCATTGCATCACGCCATCAAGGATCATGCGGACGCCGAATTGATGGTGATCACCGGCGACCTGTCGGACTGGGGCGATGTCGAAGATTATCGCTGGCTGAAGGCGCGGCTCGCAACCGTTCCGCTCGCGACCCGGCTGTGCATCGGCAATCACGATAACCGCGCCGCCTTTCTTGAGGTGTTTCCCGAATTGGCCGCGCCGGATGGCCACGTCCAGGGCGTGCATGACACCAGCGCCGGCCGCTGTCTGTTGCTCGATACGGCGCAGCCCGGCACCCATGCGGGTCATTATTGCGCGGCGCGGCAGGCATGGCTGGAACAACGGCTGGCCGAACATGACGGCCCGTTCCTGCTGTTCATGCATCACAATCCGATGCCGATCCACCTGGGACCGCTGGATCAGATCCGGTTGCGCGACGACGTGGCGTTTCGCGCCATCGTCGGCCGCCATCGCGACAAGATCCTGCACATTTTTTTCGGACATTGCCATCTGCCGCTGGCCGGCTCGGTCGCGGGCGTGCCGGTGTCGTCGCTGCGCGGCACCAATCATGCGAGCTATCCACTGTTTGCCGAGACCGCGATGCTGAGCGCATCCGATCTGCCGGAATCCTACGGAGTGGCGTTCTTCGAGCCGGACTATGTCACGGTGCATATGGTCGAGTTCGGCTACACCGGCGCGATCCGGGTCGAAGGCTCGCCCGACTACAAGGCCTGGGACCGGGAGACCATGGCGCGATGAACTTCGTGATCCTGACCGATACCCATTTCGTGCCGCCCGGCCGCAAGATCTACGGGCTCGACCCGGCCGAGCGGCTCGCTGCCGCTGTTGAGAAGATCAACGCCAGCCATCCCGACATCGCTTTTGTCATCGTCACCGGCGATCTGGCGCATTGGGGCGAGGACGCCGCCTATGGCCAGCTCGCCACCGTGCTGGGACGGCTGGAAGCACCGAGCATCCTGATGATGGGCAATCACGATCGCCGTGATCTGTTCAGCCGGCACTTTCCCGGCGTCGCGCGCGACGCTGCCGGCTTCGTGCAATGCGTCCAGGTGTTCGATGCCGCGACCATCGTCACGCTCGATACGCTGGACGAGGAAGCGCCGAACCATGCGGGCCTATTGTGCGAGGCGCGACTGGCCTTCCTCGAGCACGCGCTCGCTTCCGCGCCGGCGGATCGTCCATTGCTGCTGTTCCAGCATCATCCGCCGTTCGATACCGGGCTGCGCTATATGGATACGATCAGGCTCACCAATCCGCAGGCCGAATGGGAGGTGATCGCGCGAACGCGCAAGCCCGATTATCTGTTCATGGGCCATCTGCACCGCCCGATCGCCGGCGCCTGGCGCGGCATTCCGTTTCACATCCAGCGCGCGCTGGCGCATCAGGTGGCGTTCGATCTCGAGGCCGAGGGCTATATCCCCGGCTCGCACGAGCCGCCGGATTATTCCCACGTCACCGTGAGCGGCGACCGCATCGTGATTCACCAGTGCTCGTTCCTGTATGACGGTCCAGCGTTCTCGCTGCAGGACCAGGCGGCGCTGAACCAGGCCTGATTCGCCTGGCATCAGCCGCTTGGCCGCATCGTCTGCGGCAGCATGAAAGGCACGCCGGCGTCGGTGAATTGGATAGCGGCGTCGACCTCGAACACCCGCCGCACCATATCGGCGGTGACGGTGTCGCGCGGAGGGCCGTCGCCGGCCAGCGCGCCGTGGTGCAATAGCACGATGCGGTCGGCGAAGCGCATCGCCAGATTGAGATCGTGCAGGATCGCGATCACCGCGGTGCCGTTTTGGGCGCGGCGGCGCGCGGTCTCGACCAGATCGATCTGATGCCGCAGGTCGAGACTCGAGGTCGGCTCGTCGAGCAGCAGCAGCGCCGGGCCGTGCTCGGCCTCGCCGCAAGCCAGTTGCACCAGCACGCGGGCGAAATGCGCGCGCTGCTGCTCGCCGCCCGACAGCGTCGGCAGTTTGCGGCGGCGAAAATCGGCCAGTCCGACTTCGTGCAATGCCGCCTCGATCAGCGGTTGTGCCGCCGGCCCGTCGCGATCGCCGGCGCCCATCGCGACGATCTCCTCGACGGTGAAAGGAAAGCTGACATTGACGTGCTGCGACAGCATCGCGCGGCGGAGCGCCAGCTCGCGCGGCGCGTAGTCGTACAGATCGTGGCCGTGCAGCCTGATCGCGCCGTGGCTGGCGCGCAGATCGCCGGACAACAGCCGCAGCAGGGTTGATTTGCCGGCGCCGTTCGGTCCGGCGATGGCGACGATCTCGCCGCTTTCGATCCGCAGATCGACGCGGTCGACCAGCGTCGCGCCGCCGATCGCGAATGACACCGCCTCGGCCTGCAGTACCGCGCTCACAGCCCGATCAGCCCGCGCTGCCGCAGCAGCATCGCCAGAAAGAACGGCGCGCCGATTGCCGCGGTCAGAATCCCGATCGGCATTTCGGCCGGCGCCACGATGGTTCGCGCCAGCGTATCGGCGCCGATCAGCAGGATCGCGCCGACAAAGGCCGAGGCCGGCAGCAGCAGCCGGTGCGACGGGCCGATCAGCAGCCGCAACAGATGCGGGGTGATGATGCCGATGAAGCCGATGACGCCGCAGATCGACACCGCGACGCCGGTCATCGCCGAGACCAGCACGATCGCGATCCGTTTCAGCCGCTCGACATCGACGCCGCTGTGAAACGCTTCGGATTCGCCAAGCACCAGCAGATCGAGCCGCCGCGCGATCATCGCGCAGACCAGCAGGGCGATCGCCAGCACCGGCGCGATGGTCGTGGTCTTGGCCCAGGTCGCGCCGCTCAGCGAGCCCAGCATCCAGAAAGTGATGTCGCGCAGCTGACGGTCGTCGGCGACGAACACCAGCATGCCGATTCCCGCATTGGCGATCGCGGCGATCGCAAGTCCCGCCAGCAGGAACAGCGCGATCGAGGTGCGGCCCGCGCGGCTGGCGATCCAGTACAGCACCATGGTGGTCAGCAGCGAGCCGGCAAAGGCCGCGATCGGCAGCAACTCATTCTGCATGAAGCGCAGATGGACGACGAGCGCGCTGTCCATCACCACGATCGATGCCGCCGCCGCGAAGGCGCCGCCGCTGGCGACGCCGACCAGCGCCGGATCGGCGAGCGGATTGCGGAACAGGCCCTGCATCAAGGCGCCGGCGACCGCCAGCAGGCTGCCCACCATGCCGGCCGCGACGATGCGTGGAATCCGGATCGACCACAGCACCAATTGATCGCGCGCCAGCACGGCGGCGCTATCGCCATGAGCCGCAAGGCCGAGCGCGGCCGGCAATCGCGCCAGCGGGATCCCGGCGGCGCCGACCGTCAGGGCGACGATCACGCTGCCGAGCAACGCCGCCGACAGCGCGCCGATGATCAGCATCGACGACGGCCGCGCAGCGCGCCACCGGCGATGAACCCGGTCGCGCGATCCGGCCTCGATCGCGCTCATTGCCGGCAGTTCGCCGCCAGCACGGCGGATTTGAAGCGGTCGGCCTCGGTTGCAAGCTGTGGATAGAGCCGGATCGCGACGTCGCGCGCCGCCGCCGCCGTCCGCGGGCCGAAGCCGAGCAGGTACAACCCGTCCATCGCGACGAATGTCTTGTCGCTCGCGACCTTGGTCATCGCGAAGGCCGGGTGCTGGTAGATCGCCTCGGCGGCCAGCGACTCCTTGCCGCGCTCGATCGACAGCACCCAGTCGGGCTTCGCCGCGACGATCGCCTCGTCATTGATCATCTTGTAGCCGTCATAGCCGTCGATCGCATTGACGGCGCCGGACATCCGTATGATCTCGTCGGCCGCGGTGTGGCGGCCGGCCACCATCGCCCGGCCATTGACCAGCGACATCACGAACATCACCCGCACCGGCTTGGTCACCTTCGCGCGTAGTTCCCGCAATTGCGCAAGATCGCTGGTCACCGCGGCGCCCAGGCAGGCCGCGCCGGCATCGGCGCCCATCGCGCGGCCGACCAGATCGATCTTGTCGAGCAGGCCCTGTTCGGAAAATGTCTCCGGCACCAGCACCAGCGGGATCTTCGCGGCGTCGAGGATCGCCATGGTTTCCGGCGGGCCGGCGCCCTGCATCGCCAGGATCAGCGTCGGGTTGAGGCCGACCACGCCTTCCGGCGACAATTGCCGCAGATAGCCGACGCCGGGTTTGTCGCCGAGCGCGGCGGCCGGAAATGTGCTGGTGGTGTCGACGCCGACGATCCGCTTCTCGAGCCCGAGATCATAGAGAATCTCGGTGATGGCGCCGCCGATCGAAACCGTCCGCGACGGATTCTCGATCGCGACGTCGCGGCCGCGGGCGTCGTGGACCACGAGCGCGCCGGCGAGGCTGGCGCCGGGCAAGGTGAGGCAGCAAAGTATCGCGGCGACTGGCGCAGCAAATCGGGCGCGACGGCTATGACGAGGGTGATAGCGGGGAGCCGAGCGGGTCATTTGGTCAGTATCAGCTTGTTCTGGGAGGTGAGGCGCAGCCGGTAAGTATCGTCGCCATGCGCGATGATGATTTCGCGCTCGGTCGAGAACAGATTGCGGCTGTCGATCCGGTTGCCGCTGACATTGACCAGGCGTTCGGGGGAGATTGCCGCCGGCGACGCCGGCATTGCTTGGTCATCTGAAAAATCTGTCGTCATTATAAATAGCGCCCCGGATGTGTTGCGATCCTGATCTAGATAGTTCAGCGCAGTATAGGCAATCCGGACGCGATCGTTTTTACAATCGATATAAACAGCGGGTACCAGGTCCCGGGCGGCGGCCTGTCATTGCGGGATGCCGACGTGGGCCGTCGATGATCAGTTGCGCCGACCGCCCGTTGCTGCCGTTCGTGTCGAGCCGAGGCGCCAGTTTACAATCGCTTTAATCTGGATCGACGGAGGTTGACCCACCCAAGGTGCGCCGATACCAAGATTTGCGAGACGTTGGCAACTGCCAGCGGGATCTCACAGCCAGCCAGCTGCCCTTCGGGGCCATGCACGCCAGCCGCATCAAGCAAAACGGGGACTGGGGCTGTCATGTTGGGGTTGAATGCGCGCGCGTCCG
This sequence comes from Rhodopseudomonas sp. BAL398, assembly GCF_033001325.1. Lineage (NCBI taxonomy): Bacteria > Pseudomonadati > Pseudomonadota > Alphaproteobacteria > Hyphomicrobiales > Nitrobacteraceae > Rhodopseudomonas > Rhodopseudomonas sp. BAL398. The sequence continues at coordinate 3,287,103 of NZ_CP133111.1, read as the reverse complement.
CGCTGTTGTTGTCTGTATCGATCCTGTCATTGGGATTGCCGGTGGGGCCTGCGCATGCGCAATCTTTCGAACAAGCCTATGCACAGGTCGGCGCGCCGATCACGCAATCGCTCGATGTGATCACGGTCGCGGTCACCAAGACCGAGGAGCGCGCAATCGACGCGCTGGCGCCGGTCAGCGTGGTGACGCTGGAGCAGATCCAGGGGCGGCAGCCGAACCGGCTGGCCGACATTTTCCAGAGCGTGCCCGGCGTCTCGTTCCAGGACCGCGGCGACGATCCGGCCACTGCCATCAATATCCGCGGCCTGCAGGATTACGGACGGGTCGCCGTTGTGGTCGACGGCGCGCGGCAGAATTATCAGCGCAGCGGCCATAACGCCAATGGCTCATTCTTCCTCGATCCGGAACTGATCGGCGGCGTCGACGTGGTGCGCGGCCCGACCGCGAATATCTACGGCTCCGGCGCGATCGGCGGTGTGGTCTCGTTCCGCACCAAGGACATCGACGACGTATTGCGGCCCGGCGAGCGCTGGGGCGTCGACATGACCGGCTCCTATGGCAGCAATAATGATCGCGGCCTCGGCTCGGTGTTCGGCGGCGTCCGGGTCGACCCGACCTTCGACGTGTTCGGCGGCGCGGTCTATCGCACCCAGGGCAATTACAAGGACGGCGACGGCACCGAGATCGGCAACACCGGCAATGACATCGCCGCCGGCTTGCTGAAGCTGACGGTGCGCCCGGCCGATGGCCATGAGATCAAATTCGGCGGCCTGTTCCAGGATTATCAATACACGGTCGGCCAGTTCAATCGCGGGCCGGTGCTGACCGCCGCGCAGCGCGCGCTCAATCAAGGCTCTTCGGTCTATGATTCGGACGCCAAGAATTACACCGGCACGCTGAGCTGGAAATATTACAAGCCCGACGACATGCTGTTCAACTGGAATGCCAGCGTCTACGGCAACCGCACCGACAACGACCAGACCAAGACCTATCATTATTCCACGAGCGGCGCGGCGCTGTGCGGCCCCGGCAGCGCCGGCAACAATATCTCCGGCTGCGTCGGCGACACCCGCGGCTATGTGATCGACACCATCGGTTTCGACGTCAACAACACCTCGCGCTTCAATTTCGGCGATTGGCGCAACGCGCTGACCTATGGGGTCGACGCGTTCCAGGACGATGTCAGGACCAGCGACCAGCGCGGCAATTCCAACATCACCACGCCGAGCGGCCAGCGCACGGTGTCGGGCGGCTTCGTGCAATTGAAGAACAATTATGCCAGCTGGCTCGAAGTGGTCAGCGCGGTGCGTTACGACCATTACGAACTCGATTCGGGCACGACCACGGCGAGCGGCGACCGGCTGTCGCCGAAGATCACCGTCGGCGTGACGCCGGTCACCGGGTTCACGCCCTATGTCAGCTATGCCGAAGGCTATCGTGCGCCGTCGATCACCGAGACCTTGATCGCCGGCGCCCATGCCACCGGCGGCGGCCCGGCCTTCTTCACCTGCCCCGACGGCAGCACCGGCCTGTTCTGTTTCCTGCCCAACGCCGCGCTGCGGCCGGAGGTCGGCAAGACCAAGGAAATCGGCATCAATCTGAAATATGACAGCGTGTTCACCGCGGGCGACAGTTTCCGCGCCAAGTTCAACGTGTTCCGCAACGACGTCGACGACTATATCGATCTGGTCGCCTCGACGCCGACGGCAACGATGTTCGGCGCCTTCAGCCAATACTACCAGTATCAGAACACGCCGCACGCCAGGATCGAGGGTTTTGAGGCCGAGACGATGTACGATGCCGGTCCCTGGTTCCTCGGCGTCGCCGGCCAGTTGCAGCAGGGCAAGAACACCGTGACCGGCGTGGCGCTGGCCAGCGTGCAGCCGCGCAAGATCACCACCACGGCGGGGCTTCGGCTGCTCGAGCGCAAGCTGACGATCTCGGCGCAATGGTCGTCGGTCGCCGCCAACACCGATCTGCCGGTCGGCTATCTGCCGTCGACGTCGTATGACCTGGTCAACCTCCAGGTAGCGTACCGGCCGACCAGCGACGTTACGCTGAATTTCTCGGTCGATAATCTGCTCAACCAGTATTATCGGCCCTATGCGATCCCGGGTTCGTCGACCGACGGCACCACGCAGAACGACGTTCTGTTCAGCAGTCCGGGTCCGGGGATCGTCTACAAGGGCGGGGTCAAGGTTCACTTTGGAGGAGCATAATTTCGACGAATATAATCTCGATGTTGCCGATGATGATCCGCGCCGATGCCCCGGCGCGGATCGCGCGTCGTCGGATCGATCGAGGTTCAGGCGATTAGTTGTTTCAACAGGCAATCTTGCAGGTCGATCAGGGGGAGAAGTCAGATGTTCATCGCGATGAATCGGTTTCAGGTGAAGACGGGCTCGGAGCCGGCATTCGAGAAGATCTGGGCGACACGGGAATCCTATCTCGATCAGGTGCCGGGCTTTGTCGAATTCCATCTGCTCAAGGGTCCGGTGGCCGAGGATCACACGCTGTATTCGACCCACACGACCTGGGTCGACAAGGCCGCATTCGAAGCCTGGACCCAGTCCGAGCAGTTTCGCCGCTCCCATGCCCGCGCCGGCAATGATCGCGGCCCCAGCCTCTATCTCGGGCATCCGCGATTCGAAGGCTTCGAGGTGATCCAGTCCGAACGCAAATCCAGCGCCGCGGCCTGAGCGCAGCGGCGCGATCACCAACCCTGAGGAGCCCGCGATGCCGAGTACCGAGTCTGCCGATCTGAAGAGCTACATGGCCGATCACGCCGACGCGGTGATTGAGGACGTGGCGCGGCAGCGCAAGGTCTCGCCCCGCGCGGTGCTCGAGGCGCTGCCTTCCGGCATGGCCCGCTTCGCCGCCGGCGCTTCCTTCGCGGCGGCGATGCAGGACATCGCGCAATGGGGCGAGGTGACGTTGATCGTCCACACCGATGACGCGATCTTCGAATTCACCGGCGCGATCCCGCCCGGCGAAATCGGCCGTGGCTATTTCAACCTGATGCAGCCCAAGGGGCTGCATGGTCATTTGCGGCACGAGCGTTGCGCCGCGGTGGCGTTCATCGAGCGGCCGTTCATGGGCAAGGCCACCGCCTTCATCGCGTTTCTCAACGTCGATGGCGGCATCATGTTCAAAGTGTTCGTCGGCCGCGACGAGGCCCATGCCTTGCGCGGCGATCAGCTCGCGCGCTTCAACGCGCTGGCGGATAAGATCAGTCAGCCGGTAACCGTCTAGTCAACCGCGCAACAGCGCTCACGAGTAAATCATGCAATCACCCCGTATCGATCGCCGCTTTTGTCGTTTCCTCACCGGCGGTGCGATCGCCCTCTGTGTCGTCGCGCTGCCGGGCGCCAGTCAGGCGGCGGTCGACGCCGCGCTGCTGCCGCACAACCTGTCGCCCTGGGGGATGTTCGTCGGCGCCGACATCGTGGTGCGCGCGGTGATGGTCGGGCTGGCGGTGGCGTCGCTGGCGACCTGGACGGTGTGGCTGTCGAAATCGATCGAATTGCGCCGCGCCACCAGGCAAGCACGGCAGCGGCTGACGCTGCTGGAAACCGACACCACGCTGGCGCAGGTTGCCGATAACAGCGGCGAGGCGCGCGACGCGGTGGCGCAATTGGTGCAATCGGCGGCGCGCGAGGCCACCCTGTCCGCCTGGCAGCTTGACGATGATTTCAAGCAGCGCGTGGCGTTGCGGCTGGAGCGGGTGGAGGCTGCGATGTCGCGGCGGATCGCGCGCGGCACCGGCGTTCTGGCGACGATCGGCGCGGTGGCGCCGTTTGTCGGCCTGTTCGGTACGGTGTGGGGCATCATGAACGCCTTCATCGGCATCTCGGAAGCGCATACGACGAATCTTGCGGTGGTGGCGCCCGGCATCGCCGAAGCGCTGCTCGCCACCGCTTTGGGTCTGGTGGCGGCGATTCCGGCGGTGGTGATCTACAACGTACTGGTGCGCCAGATCGGCGCCTATCGGGCGCTGCTGGGCGACGCCTCTGCGCAGGTGCTGCTGCTGGTCAGCCGCGAAAGCAGCCGGCCGCAGCACGGGCGCGTGCGGGCGGCGGAGTAGGGCGATGGCGATCAGGCTGGGCGGCGGGGCCGGCCGCGACGACGATCTGGTCGAGGCCCATGAGATCAACGTCACGCCGTTCATCGACGTGATGCTGGTGCTGCTGATCGTCTTCATGGTGGCGGCGCCGCTGGCCACCGTCGATATCGGCGTCGACCTGCCGGCCAGCGCCGCGCAGCCGCAAAAGCGGCCGGATCAGCCGGTGTTCGTCACGGTGAAACCGGATCTGTCGCTCGCCGTCGGGGAGGACGTCACCACGCGCGACGCGCTCGGTGAGACGCTGGCGACCGCCACCAAGGGCAACAAGGACGAGCGGATCTTCCTGCGCGCCGACAAGGTGGTGAGCTATGGCGACCTGATGGAGGTGATGAACCTGCTACGCGACGCCGGCTATCTGAAGATCGCCCTGGTCGGGCTCGACGCACGCAGCGCGCCGCAATGAACGCCTTTACGCTGCATGACAGACCCGATCATGCCGGGCTGATCCGCTGGACGGCCTCCGCGGCGGCCATCGTAGGGATTCATGTCGGGCTGATCGCCTCTGGCCTGGCCTGGTATCAGCAGCCAGAGGCAGCCGGTGTCGAGATTCCGGCGATCATGGTCGATCTGGCGCCTTCATCGTCGGCGCCAGCGCCGACCCCGCTCGACGTCGCGCCGGGGCCGCAGATGCAGCAGGCCGACGACACCGCGCCGCCGCCCGAGCCGGTGAAGCCGCCGCCGGTCGAGCCCGAACAGATCCCCTCGACGCCGGTGCAGGAGAAACCGGAGGTCGAGGCGCCGCCGGAGCAGAAGGTCCAGCCGCCCCCGCCCGAGCCCGTCAAAACCGAGCCCGCGAAAGTGGAGCCCACCAAGGTCGAGCCGGTCGAGGCCGAGCCGGTCGAGATGCCAAAGCCAAGGCCGAAGCAGAAGGTCAAACCGCCGTCGCGACAACCGCCGGCACCGCGCACCAGCGCGCCGCCGCGCGCCGAGCAGCGCGGACGGGCGGCCTCGGCTCCGACCGCGGGCGCCTCTGCTGCCGCGATGGCGTCCTTTAACCAGCGCGTCGCCGCGCATCTGCAGCGCTACAAGCAATATCCGTCCGGCGCCAAGGCCGCGGGGCAGCAGGGCACTGTCCGATTGAGCTTCACGCTCGGTCGCAATGGTCGGGTGCTCGGCGCCAGGCTGGTCGGCTCGTCGGGCTATTCGTCGCTCGACGCCGAAACGCTGGCGATGGTGCGCCGGGCCCAGCCGTTTCCGTCATTCCCGGCGGAGATGCGGCAGGGCTCGGTGAGCTTCACCGTCCCGATCCGCTTCGCGATCAGGTAATTGGCCGCGCGTCAGCGCAGCGCGAAGTGGCCGATCACCTGGAACGGCGTGGTGGCGCTGTCCTGACGGAACAGGCCGATGCGGTCGAGCGTCAGTTCGGCCAGATCGAGCGCGGCAAAATGCTCCCGCAGCAGTGCCAGCAGCGCGGCGCGGCGCTCCACTGGCAACCGGCCGGTCAGCGTCATGTGGAAGCGGAATTCATCCATCACATAAGGATATCCCCAGCGATCGAGATGATCGAGCTGGGTTGCGGTCAAAGCCTCCGGCTTGCGTCGTGCCCGGTCCTGCGCGCTCAGCGGCGCACGAAAACCGTCGAAGGTTTCGACGCAGGCCTGGGCCAGCGTCTTGAGCGCATCCGAGGGCGCCGCCGGAAGCACGGCCATGAAGCCGTCGATCGCATCGACCACGGGCACGATCGCCGGAATTGGACGCGGCATGGCGGCGAAGGTCGCGCAGGCCGCGCGCAATTCGGCTTCGCTGGTGCCGGGCAGCAGCGAAAATGGCGGCTTCAACGTGGCGTGGAAGCCGTAGACCCGCGGCTCCCGGGTCAATTCGCGCCAATCGGGCACGCGTGCGACCACGCCGTCGGGAAACGGCAGGCTGTCGCCGCCAAAGGCGTCATAGCCGAGCAGCTCGGCGCCGAAGCGATACAGCGCATCGTCCTGGGCCGGCACATAATAGATGGCGTAACGGGGATATTTCGACATCGATCCAGACTAGAGCAATTCCGGTTCTGATAGAATCAGAACCGGAATCCTCGTTTCTTGTTTTGAGGCGTTGTCTTAACGCGAAGCGGTCCCCACTTCGCGCGAAAACGCTTGAGCGTTGCGTCACGCATTCGCCAATGCGGCGCGCCGCGCGCTTTGCGTGCCGACCAGCCGATCGGCGTCGGTCAAATGCACCAGCCTTCCGCCGCTGATCACCGCGATGACGCGCGGTCGCAGCGCGACCCTGTCGTCGACCAGCACGATGTCGGCGCGTCGCCCCACGGCAATTTCGCCGCGATCGGTCAGGCCCGTCGCCGCGGCCGGGCCGGCGGACACCAGCGCCCAGGCCTGCGGCAGCGCCAGCACGCCATCGGCCGCCAGCCGGAACGCCGCCAGCAGCGGCGCCGGATAGTAATAGTCGGAGGCCAGCACCGAACACAGCCCCTTGGCGATCATGTCGCTGGCCTTGGTCCATCCGGTATGGCTGCCGCCGCGCACCACATTGGGCGCGCCGAACACAATGAAGTCGCCGCCTTGCGCGGCTTCGCGCGCGGTCTCCTCATTGACCGGAAATTCCGCGATGGTGACGCCCTGCGCGCGGAACGCCTGGCGCAATTCCGGCGTGTCGTCGTCATGCGACAGCATCGTCAGCCGCGCGGCGCGTGCCGCCTCGGCCAGCCGCGCCACCGAGCCCGGCACCTCATGGTGACGCGCCGACACCTCGGCAACGATGCGGTCGAATTCGTCATGGCTGACGCCGCTGCGCTCGACCATGCGGGCGCGCTTGGCCGGCTTTTCCATGCTGGCCAGATCGGTGTGATCGTTGAACGCCAGCAGGTCGATCCGCCCGGCGGCGATCCATTGCTTGATGGTGGCTTCGGCTTTGAGATTGTAGGTCTCGTGGCGCAGATGGAAGCGGGTATCGGCGGCCAGGTGCGGCCGCATGGTCTCGATTGCGCTCAGCAGCCGCTCGGCATTGGCGCCGCTGCGCAGGCCGGGCTCCCATGACCAGGTGGTGGCGTGAAAGACCGTGGTGATGCCGTTGCCGATCGCCTGGCGGTCGCTGTCGGCCAGCGCCACGTCGATCGGAAAATCGACCCCGGGCCGCGGCATCATCTGGCGCTCGAAGGCGTCGCCGTGAATGTCGATGATGCCCGGCAGCACCAGCAGGTCGCCGGCATCGAGTGCGGCTAGGCCGAGGCCCGTGCCAGCATCGATCGCCGCCACCTGTCCGCCCGCGACCGCCACCGACAGGTCACGGATCTGGTTGCGATACAGCACCCTGCCGCCCGAAATATCAAATCCGCTCATCAGTTCCCCTGAGGCTTGTTCTGGACCCGCGTCCGGGCGAATTCCCGGCGGCCAGCATATTTATCGAGAAACGCCTCGACCGCCAGATCGCGAAAATCCGGCAAGGCCATCCGCAAAATCTCGTGATCCCAGTCCCACCAGCCCAGCGCCGCGAGCCGATCGGCGGTGGATTCGGAGAATCGCCGCCGAATGATTCGGGCCGGGTTGCCGGCTACGATCGTATAGGCAGGCACGTCCTTGGTGACGATCGCGCCCGCGGCGACCACCGCGCCGGTCGCGATATTGCGGCCGGGCAGCACGATCGCCCCATGGCCGATCCAGACGTCGTGGCCGATATGGACGTGATGCTGGCATCGCCAGTCGAAGAACGCCGCGTCGTCGCACTCGCCCTCGAAATACGCGCTGGCCCGATAGGTGAAATGCGCCTGCGAGGCGCGCTGCATCGGATGATTGCCGGGGTTGATCCGCGTCATCGCGGCGATCGAGCAGAACTTGCCGATCGTCGCATAGGCGATCTGGCTGTCATTGACCACATAGGAGTAGTTGCCCATCGTCACTTCCAGCAGCGAGGTGCGCGCGCCGACTTCGCAATAGGCCCCGAGTGTCGAATCGGTCAGGCGCGCGGAGGGATCGATGGTTGGTGTCGTCGATAGCTTGTGGCCGGCCATGTCAGCTTCCGCACGGGATGAATGTCGCCGCAGGTCATCGGCGGGCTTGGTGACATTATCATTACGAAGACATGACGATCGGTTGATCGCGATGGTCTCGTCGACGCGAAATTCGTGGACGACGATCCGGTCATTCATCGCAATGTCATGCGGCGTTGTTAGCGATTGCGATAGCAACTGGAGGGGTCGGTTTGACTTCGCACGCCGTGATCGATGCCAGAAGGATTTCGAAGTCGTTTCAGCGCGGGCTTGCCGTGCTGGACGATGTGTCGGTGTCGGTGGCGCGCGGCGAGATGGTGGCGCTGATCGGCGCCTCCGGATCCGGCAAGTCGACACTGATCCGCGCCATTGCCGGCCTGATCCCGATCGACGGCAACAAGCACCATGGCGGCGAAATCGACATGATGGGCGATCCGATCCAGCGCGCCGGCCGGCTCAGCAGCAATCGCGCGCTGCGGGTGCGTATCGGTGTGATCTTTCAGCAATTCAATCTGGTGCCGCGGCTGTCGCTGTTGACCAATGTGTGTTTCGGGCTGCTCGGGCAGTTGCCGGTGTTGCGCGGCACGCTCGGCCGCTTCAGCGACCACGATAAGCGCAAGGCGATGCAGGCGCTGGCGCGGGTCGGGATCGCCGAACACGCGCTGCGCCGCGCCAGCGAATTGTCCGGCGGCCAGCAGCAGCGCGGGGCGATCGCCCGCACATTGGTCCAGGGCGCCGAATTGCTGATCGCCGATGAGCCGATCGCCTCGCTCGATCCGGCGTCGGCTCGCCGGGTGATGGACCTGATCGCCGACATGAACCGCAATGACGGACTGACCGTGCTGATCTCGCTGCATCAGGTCGAATACGCGCTGAAATACTGCCCCCGCACCATAGCGCTGCGCGCCGGCAAGGTGGTCTATGACGGCCCGTCGACCGCGTTGACGCCGGCCTTTCTCAACGAGATCTATGGCGCCGAATGCGCGGAATTGTTCCTGCCGTCGTTCGAAGGACAGGCGCCGGCTGCGCCATCGGCTGCCGCCGACGCATTGCCGCCGCCAGCCATGATGGCTGCCGTCGCACAGGCGAAACAGCCGATGGCTAATTACGAGCGGCTGTCCGCATAGATTTGCGAGCCGCACCTGACTTTGCCCGTGATGAAGTACCAAACTCAATCTGGAGAAGCGACATGCGTAAGCTAGCCCTGATCGGCACGGCCTTGGCCGTGGCCGCCGGCCTTTCGGTATCGGTTGCCCGTGCCGAGACCAATGAAATCAATTTCGGTGTCATCGCCACCGAGGCGAGCACCAATCTCAAGACCATCTGGGAGCCCTATTTCGCCGCGATGGCCAAGGGCACCGGCCTCAAGATCAACGGTTACTACGCGTCCGACTATGCCGGCGTGATCGAGGCGATGCGCTTCAAGAAGGTGCAGGCGGCCTGGTTCGGCAACAAATCGGCGATGGAAGCCACCAACCGCTCCGGCGGCGAGATTTTCGCCCAGTCGGTCGATTCCGACGGCAATCCGGGCTATTGGTCGCATCTGATCGTCAACAAGGATTCGCCGATCAAGAATCTCGACGACGTGTTGAAATGCGACAAGTCGATCGATTTCGGCATCGGCGACCCGAATTCGACCTCGGGCTTCCTGGTTCCGACCAGCTACATCTTCGCCGCCAAGAACATCGATCCGAAGCAGTGCTTCAAGACGCTGCGCAATGCCTCGCACGAGGCCAATGCGATGGCGGTCGCCCACAAGCAACTCGACGTCGCCACCAACAACAGCGAAAATCTGCGCCGCCTCGAAGTCACCGCGCCGGACGCCCGCAAGGACATCCGTGTGATCTGGACCTCGCCGCTGATCCCGAGCGATCCGCTGGTGTGGCGCAAGGATCTGGAGCCGGGCGTCAAGACCAAGCTTTACACCTGGCTGATGAGCTATGGCCGCGTCGGCACCCCGGACGACATTGCGGACGCCAAGAAGGTGCTGGCCGGCCTGCAATGGGCGCCGTTCAAGCCGTCGTCGAATGACCAGCTGTTGCCGATCCGTATCCTTGAAAACAACAAGGCGATCATGAAGATCAAGGGCGACAGCAAGCTGTCGGACGCCGAGAAGGCCGCCCAGATCGAGCCGCTGCAGGCCGAGATCAAGCAGTTCCAGGACGCCGCCGACAAGGCCGAGCACGGCGCGTTCAAGCAGCAGGTCGACGCCTTCGTCGCGGCCGACAAGGCTGGCGATCAGGCCAAGCTGAAGACGCTGATCGCCGAATTCGCCGCCAACGTCGCCTCGACGCCGAGCAACTAACGCCTAAGAAGGGCGCCGGACGCGCGCGTCCGGCGCCCTTCTGCGTATTGAAACATGACAGACACCATCGCCCCCCACGATCATCCGGCCGCGCCCGCGGCGCCGCGCTTCGTCGTACCGAGCTATTCGCTGGCGCGGCGTGTGCGCGGCTGGCTCGGCTGGTTGCTGCTCGCCGGCCTGCTGGCCTGGAGCTGGAATCCGGCCGAAATGTTTCGCGTCTCGGCGCTGGTCACCGACTGGCGCAACATGGCCGAATTCGGCAGCGCCTTTCTCAATCCGAATTTCCACCATTGGGATTCCTACCTCGCCGACATGGTGGTGACGATCCAGATCGCGCTGTGGGGCACCGCGCTGGCGGTGGTGTTCGGCATCCCGTTCTCGATTCTGTCCTCGTCCAATGTCTGCCCGCAATGGATCGTGCAGCCGGTGCGCCGGTTGATGGATTCCTGCCGCGCCATCAATGAAATCGTGTTCGCGCTGTTGTTCGTGGTGGCGGTGGGGCTGGGGCCGTTCGCCGGGGTGATGGCGCTGTTCGTGCACAATCTCGGCGTGTTCGCCAAATTGTTTTCCGAAGCGGTCGAGCAGGTTGATCCGCGGCCGGTCGAGGGCATTCGCGTCACCGGCGCGGTGCGGGTGCAGGAGGTGATCTTCGGCGTGATTCCGCAGGTGATGCCGCTGTGGAGTTCGTTCACGCTGTATCGGCTCGAGACCAATGTGCGCTCCGCCACCACGCTCGGCATCGTCGGCGCCGGCGGCATCGGTCAGACGCTGTATGAGAGCATCCGCAGCTTTCAATATGCCGAGACCGCGGCGCAGATCATCATCGTGGTGGTGACCGTGATGCTGCTCGATCTGGTCAGCGCCCGCATCCGCAAGGCGCTGGTGTGATCGCATATGTTCGACGCCGTCATTGCGAGGAGCGCAGCGACGACGCAATCCAGTGCGCCGTGTGACGCCCCTGGATTGCTTCGCTGCGCTCGCAATGACGACCGCGGCTGTTCGCTATTGCGCCGCCTGCAGCGAGTCCAGCACCGGGTAGTCGGTGTAGCCCTTGGCGCCGCCGCCATAGAACGTGGCCTTGTCGGGCTCGTTCAGCGGCGCGCCGCGCTTGAGGCGTTCGACCAGATCCGGATTGGCGATGAACGGCTTGCCGAACGCGATCAGATCGGCCGCGTCGGCGTCGAGCGTCTTGTTGGCCAGCGCCAGGTCATAGCCATTATTGGCGATATAGGTGCCGGCGAAACGCTTGCGCAACGACGCATAGTCGAACGACAGATTGTCGCGCGGGCCGCCGGTGGCGCCTTCGATGACGTGGATATAGACCAGCTTCAAACCATTGAGCTGATCGACGATGTAATCGAACAGCGCTTGCGGATTGCTGTCGGAGACGTCATTGGCGGGCGTCACCGGCGAAATCCGGATGCCGGTTTTCTCCGCGCCGATTTCCTTGGCCACCGCGGCGGCGACCTCGATCATCAGCCGGGCGCGGTTCTCGATCGAGCCGCCATAATTGTCGGTGCGCTTGTTGCTGCTATCACGGGCGAACTGGTCGAGCAGATAGCCATTGGCGCCGTGGATCTCGACGCCGTCGAAGCCGGCTGCGATCGCATTCGCGGCGGCCTGACGGAAGCTGTCGACGATGCCGGGGAGTTCGGCGAGTTCGAGCGCGCGCGGCTCGGAGACGTCAGCGAAGGTGCCGCCGACAAAAGTCTTGGTGTTGGCGCGGATCGCCGAGGGCGCCACCGGCGCGCCGTGGTTGGGCTGCAGATCGACATGGGAGATCCGGCCGACATGCCACAGCTGAATGAAGATCTTGCCGCCGCGCTTGTGCACCTCGTCGGTGACCTTGCTCCAGCCGGCGATCTGCTCCTTGGAGTAGATGCCGGGGGTGTCCTGATAGCCCTGGCCCTGCTGCGAGATCTGGCTGGCCTCGGTGATCAGCAGCCCGGCGGAGGCGCGCTGGGCGTAATATTCGATCGCCAGCGGATTGGGCACGAAGCCCTCGACGGCGCGGTTGCGAGTCAGGGGGGCCATCACGGTGCGGTTGGACAGGGCGATCGGGCCGAGTTGATAGGCGTCGAACAGTTTGCTTGCAGTGCTCATGGGTTTGGTTCCGGGAAAATGGCTGATGATGGTCAGTTGTGCATCGCAGCGACGGACCACAATGACCCGCACGAAAATACATGCGATTGCATGATTAATCCGCAAAATGCCGTGCCGAAATGGCACAATTCGGCGTGATCGCGGCCTTCGGCCCCTGTGGGGTGAAGGCCGCGATCACCGTTGGTGGCTCAGTTCGCGCCGAGGAAATCGTGCTTGCCGACGTCGATGCCGCTCATGCGCAGGATGCCGTGCGCAATGCTGACATGGAAATAGAAGTTCGGCAGCGAGAAATTGCTGAGAAACTGCTGACCGGTGAGGGTGGTGGTCTTGGCCGGGCCGCTCGGGAAGGTGATCTGGCGGACGGCGGCGTCGTCGAATTGCGCCGGCTTGAAGCCCTTCAGATAGTCGACCGTCTTGGCGATGCGCTGCTGCAATTCGTCAAAGCTGGTTTCGGTGTCGGGCGTGACCGGCACCTCGCTGCCGCTGAGGCGGGCGGCGCCCTTGGTGGCATAGTCGCAGGCCAGCTGAACCTGGCGGCTCAGCGGCAGCATGTCGGGAAACAGCCGCGTGCCAAGCAGTGTCGCCGGCTCGATCTTTCGGGCGGCCGCATAGGCCGCGGCCTTGGTAAGGCTGGCGGACAGGCTGCCGAGCATCTGCAAATAGGCCGGCACGGTGAAATCGTAAAAGGACATGGGTTGCTCGTTTCAAACGGGATGGCGCAGCGGGGGAAGAAAGATGCTGCTGCATGGATCTGGGGAGCGCCAGCCCGGAATCAACCACTCGGCTTGGCCAAGCGCGACAATTCGAGCGCCGTCAGCGCCCGCCCATTCGCGCCAGCAATTCGGCGGTCGGCCAGGAATCCGCCGGCAGCCCGTATTTCATCTGCATCGTCTTCACGGCGCTGCGGGTCTGCTGGCCGAGGATGCCGTCGATCTTGCCGACGTCATGGCCGGCGCGCTCCAGCAATGTCTGCAATTGGCGGATCTGGTTGAACGACAATTGTTCGACCTGCCGCGATGGCCGCTGCATCGGCGGCGCGCCGCCGATCCGTGTGGCGAGATAGCCCGCGGTGGTGGCGTAGATCAGCGAGTTATTCCATTCGGTATAGGCGTCGAAATTCGGATAGGCCAGGAACGCCGGCCCGTGTCGCCCCATCGGCAGCAGCAATGACGCCGGCATGTCGTCATTCGGCAGCGGTTTGCCGTTCGGATAGCTGACGCCCCATTGCGCCCATTTGGCGCGCGGATGCTTGATGGTGAGGTCGGCCTGATCCCATGGCAGGTCTTGCGGCGCGCGTACCTCCTGCAGCCACGGTTCGCCGCGCCGCCATTTCAATCCGGTGGCGATGTAGTTGGCGGTCGAGCCGATCACGTCGGGGGCGCTGTGCAGCATGTCGCGGTGGCCGTCGCCGTCATAATCGACCGCGTAGTTGAAATAATGCGTCGGCAAAAATTGCGTCTGGCCGAGTTCGCCGGCCCATGAGCCGATCATCTCGGACGGCCGCAGATCGCCGCGGTCGATGATCTTCAGCGCCGCGATGGTCTCGTCCTGAAACATCTGCGAGCGGCGGCAATCATAGGCCAGCGACACCAGCGAGCGCAGCGTCGGCAGCTTGCCCTGCACCGCGCCGAAATCGCTCTCCAGCGCCCAGAACGCGGTGATCACTTCCGGCGGCACGCCATATTGCTTCTCGGCGCGGGCGAAGGACTGGGCGTATTGCTTGATCAGTTTCTGGCCGCGCACCCGGCGCGATTCCGAGGCCATCCGCCCGGCGAACACGCTGAAGATCTGGCCGAACACCCGCTGGCCGCGGTCGCGATTGACGATGCCCTGGTCGTAGACCAGGCTCGGCGCCGCCGCCGCGATCGCCCGTTGCGACACACCGGCGGCGATGGCCTTTTGTTCAAGCCCCGCGAGAAACTGGCCGAAGCTCTGGCCATTATGGCAGGAGGCGCCACGCTGGGCGAAAGAAGGCGAGGCGGAAAGCACGGCGACGGCGGTTATCGCCGCTGCAAGGTGGCGCTTCACTCGGAGCGTTGAAATCTGCCGCGGCATATCGGTCTCCCACAAAGTCATGGCCGGATCTGATCCGGCCATTCATCCAATTGAATCGGGCCCGACTGTTGTTTGGATGGGGTGCCGGGTCAACCCCGGCCGCGACGCCGATATCCGGTCTGCCGCACCCTTAAAGCCTGACTGAAAAATCGGTCAACAAAACGAAGCCTTTAAGGTCGTCATTGCGAGGAGCACTTGCGACGAAGCAATCCAGCCCTTGCTTGATGTTGCTGGATTGCTTCGCAGTCGGACGGCGCGATGCGCCGTCCTCGGCTCGCAATGACGACATCAAGCTCGATTTGATTGGCTTGTTTTTGAGTCAGACTCTCACAGCTCCCGCGCATTGGTGAACGCGAAGCTCGACGCCCGCCTTGTGTTCTCATCGAGGATCAGCGTCCTGGTGATCGGCGGCTCGGCGCGCTGGCTGCAATTCTCGCGTTCGCATAGCCGGCAATTGACGCCGATCGGGGTGCCCTCGGCCTTGTCGAGATCGATGCCGCCGGCATAGATCAGCTTGGCGGCGTGGCGGATTTCGCAGCCGAGCCCGATCGCGAAGCGCGGCTGCGGCTGCGGATGCGGCGCCACCGGGCGGCGCACCATCTGGGCGATCGAGAAATAGCGGCTGCCGTCGGGCAATTCGATTACCTGTTTCAACAGCCGGTCCGGCGTGTCGAAGGTCGAATGCACGTTCCACAGCGGACAGGTGCCGCCGAATTTTGAAAACGGGAAGGTGCCGGAGGAAAACCGCTTGGAGACGTTGCCGGCATTGTCGACCCGCAGCAGGAAGAACGGCACGCCGCGGGCATTGGGCCGTTGCAGCGTGGTCAGCCGGTGGCAGACCTGTTCGAAGCCGGCATTGAAGCGCTGCGCCAGCACATGGACGTCGTAGCTCAGCGTCTCGGCGGCGGCATGGAACGCGGCGTAAGGCATCATGATGGCGGCGCCGAAGTAGTTCGCCAGCGTGATGCGGTACAAGCGCCGCGAGGTCTCGTCGAGCGCGCCGGCGCGGTTGACGATGGCGTCGAACACGCTGCCGAATTCGGTGATGCCGATCTGGAACGCGATCTGGAAGGCGCGGCCGGGGCCGTCGATCAGCTCCGAGATCAGCAATTGCCGGCGATGCCGATCGAACCGTCGCAGCGTTTCGCGCATCACGTCGACCGGCATGATCCGGGTCACGATCGAATGGCGTTCGCGCAGCCGCTCGCTCAGCGCCACGAACAGGTCCTGCGCCGTAACGTTGAGTTCGTCGCGCAGGGTTTCGGCGGCCTGCTCCAACTCCGGAAAATAGTTTCGGTTGGCCTCGATCAGATCGCGCACCCGCTCGATCGGATTGGCCTCGAAGCGCACGCCCTCGTCGCGGTCGGCCATCTGCGCCGCCACCATGGTCTCCCCGCGCCGGGCCTCCGTATAGGCGGCGTAGAGCCGTTGCAGGGAGTGCGTCACACCGGGGCACAGTTCGGCCAGATCGCGCAGTTCCTGCTTCGGCAGGTCGATCTGGCGGAACAAGGGATCGGAGAAGATCTCGTTCAATTCGGCGAAGAAGCGGTCCTCGTCGGCGGTGGCGAGGTCGCGCAAATCGAGGTCATAGGTCTCCGCCAGCCGAAGCAGGATCTGCGCCGTCACGGGCCGCTGGTTTCGCTCTATCAGATTGATATAGCTTGGAGAAATTCCGAGGCCCTCGGCGATCTGGGTCTGCGACAGGCCGAGCTGCTGGCGGATCCGGCGGAACCTGGGACCGACAAACAGTTTCTTTCCGGAATCGCGCGCCATCGGGCCTCAATCAGTGTTTGTGACAAAATTTACAAAATGACATTCGTTACATGTACTGATGTTACATGACATCACCATTCGTTCGCAACAGGTCTATACGATATCGCCTAACTAGCGTTTAGCTCTCGGTAGTTTCGCAACGCACTGTCACGAATGTCGCGATTGCGAATTTGTCGTACCGAAGGGATCATGGACATGAACTTCCAGCCACGTGGGATCAGCGATCGGGCCATCCAGGGGCCAGCCTCCTATCAGAGCGAAATCGAAGCGGCCGAGACCGTGCTCAAGGACAAGGACACGTGGAATGGCGTGAAAGCCGAGGCCGTGGCCCGGATGCGCTTGCAGAACCGCTTCAAGACCGGCCTCGATGTGGCGCGCTATACCGCTGCGCTGATGCGTGCCGACATGGCCGCCTACGACGCCGACAGCACCAAATATACCCAGTCGCTCGGTTGCTGGCACGGCTTTATCGCCCAGCAGAAGCTGATTTCGGTGAAGAAGCACTTCGGCACCACCGATCGCACCTATCTGTATCTGTCCGGCTGGATGATCGCGGCGCTGCGCTCGGAATTCGGCCCGCTGCCCGACCAGTCGATGCACGAGAAGACCTCGGTGCCGGCGCTGATCGAAGAGCTTTACACCTTCCTGCGTCAGGCGGATTCCCGCGAGCTCAACGCGATCTTCCGTGAGCTCGACGCCGCCCGCAAGGCCGGCGACAAGGCCAAGGAAAGCGAGCTGATCGCCAAGATCGACAATTTCCAGACCCATGTCGTGCCGGTGATCGCCGACATCGATGCCGGCTTCGGCAATGCCGAGGCGACCTATCTGCTGGCCAAGAAGATGATCGAAGCCGGCGCCTGCGCGCTGCAGATCGAAAACCAGGTGTCCGACGAAAAGCAGTGCGGTCATCAGGACGGCAAGGTCACGGTGCCGCACGAGGTGTTCCTGGCCAAGATCCGCGCCTGCCGCCACGCCTTCCTCGAGCTCGGCATCGAAGACGGTATCGTCGTCACCCGCACTGATTCGCTCGGTGCCGGCCTGACCCAGCAGATCGCCGTCAGCCACAAGCCGGGCGACCTCGGCGACCAGTACAACAGCTTCCTGGATTGCGACGAAGTCGACGCGACCTCAGTCGGCAATGGCGACGTCATCATCAGCCGCAACGGCAAGCTGCTGCGTCCCAAGCGCCTGCCCAGCAACCTGTACCAGTTCCGCGAAGGCACCGGCCAGGATCGCGTCGTGCTCGACTGCATCACCTCTTTGCAGAACGGCGCCGACCTGCTGTGGATCGAAACCGAGAAGCCGAATATCGAGCAGATCGCCGCGATGGTCGACCGGATTCGCGAAGTGGTGCCGAACGCCAAGCTGGCCTACAACAATTCGCCGTCGTTCAACTGGACCCTCAACTTCCGTTGGCAGGTCTATGACGAGATGAAGAAGGCCGGCAAGGACGTCAGCAAGTATAACCGCGCCGAGCTGATGAAGGCGGAATACGACCAGACCCCGCTGGCGATGGAAGCCGACGAGCTGATCCGGACCTTCCAGGCCGATTCGGCCAAGCGAGCCGGCATTTTCCATCATTTGATCACGTTGCCGACCTATCACACGGCGGCTCTTTCGACCGATAATCTTGCCAAGGAGTATTTCGGCGAGCAGGGCATGCTAGGTTATGTGAAGAATGTTCAGCGCCAGGAGATCCGCCAAGGCATCGCCTGCGTGAAGCATCAGGACATGGCCGGCTCCAACATCGGCGACGATCACAAGGAATACTTCGCCGGTGAGGCCGCTCTGAAGGCCGGCGGTGCCCACAACACGATGAATCAATTCGGATAACAACAGGAGACCAAGATGGCGACCGGCAGCAATTTCTGGGTGATTGGCGGCGAGTTCGGCTCGATGAACTTCCATAAGCTCGTTGAAGGGTCGGCCCAGGTGCAGGGCCCGTTCAAGACGCGCAAGGAGGCCGAGGAGGCCTGGAAGGTCGTCTCCGAAGAGAACCGGCATCGCGCAGGCGTGCGGTTCTCCATCGTCGAAGAGCCGAACCGCGCCACGGCGTGACCGGCTAGACTTTAAGAAGACGTCCAAGGGCGCAGCGGCCTCACCCGATCTCGGGTGGGGCCGTTGTTGCGTTGCGGGCGGCGGTGCCAGAGTGCCGGAAGGCCGCCGCCCGACTGCCGCGTTTCCGGGCAACAGGTTGAGACTAAAGGGCCTTTGCGCCGAACACGGTTGCTGATAGGTTAATCGCCGCCGGGGCATTCGCTCGGCAGAGGCAGCCAAGATGTCGGATTCGTATACGACCGGGAACGCTCCGGCTGGCGATATGAGGCCCTTGCGGTTGCGTGATGCCTTGCGCAAGGCCCGGATCGAGGCCGCCGACCGGACCGGCGTGGTGGTCGATCTGCGCGACGCCGAGGTCGCCCGCCTTGAAATTCTCAATGAGGCGCTGGATCCGCTGTTCGCCCAGATTCCCGCCGGCGTCGAATTGTTCGACCGCGGCATCAGCCAGGGCGAGCCGCCGCGACTGTGGATCGACGTCGTCGCCCATGTGGTGATGGGCCGCGACAAGCGGATTTACCGCTTCGTGCAGGATTCGGCTTATGGCAGGGTCGTGCTGGCGGAATCTCACGAAGCCGCCAAAATGGTCGATGCGGTCACCGACTATGTCGCCCGCCGCCTGATCGAGCGCGAACGCGCGCTGGCGGCGCCGCCATTGCTTGCCGGGCCGCAATTGTCCGCGCCGGAAGAGGCCGCCCCGGAGCCGGCCGAAAAGCCACGCCGCAGCGGCTTTTGGAGCTTCGCACTCGGCTTCATCGCCGGCGCGCTGGCCCTGTTCGGCCTGGCGCTGTTCGCCACGCTGCGAAATCTGTGAGCGCCAGATTGTTGGTTTAACGCGTTGTCTTGGCGCGAACCGGTCGCCACGCGCTCGCAAACGCTCTATTGCCGCGTGCCTGGCACCAGCACGGTCCGGCTCAGCTCGTTGATCGTTTCGCCATCGCCAAAACCGCGAATTCGGTGCTCGCAGCGCCAGCCATCGCCGTCGCGCGCGATCGCAAACAGATTGTAGGCCGCCGACGGGCGGTGGCCATCGGCGAAGGCCGAGGCCGACGGCACGCCGACCACCGGGATTTGCCGCGAGGGGCCGTCGATCCAGATCGTCGAATGTACATGGTCGTGGCCGTGCAGTACCAGGTCGACGCCGTGGCGCCGCAACAGCGCGGTCAGCTCCAAGGCATCGGTCAGCCATTTTTGCCGAGATTTGGAGCGCAGCGGATGGTGGATCAGCAGCACGCGAAACGCCGGCTCGCCGGCGAGCCCGGCCAGCAGTTCCTCCAGCGCCTGGCGTTGCGCCGCGCCGAGCCAGCCGGTCGCCATGAAGGGCGCGGTCGGCACCGCGCTCGAGACCCCGATCAGCGTCACCTCGCCGCGGCGGCGCAGATAGGGAAACACCGCGTCGCCCGGCTGTTCGCCGCGCAGATAGGGCTCGAAGGCCTGCGCGAAGCAATGCCTTGTGGCGCGCACATAGGCGTCATGATTGCCGGGCACCACGCTGACGCGGTCCGGCGCCCCGACGCTGTCGAGCCAGGCCCGCGCCGGGGCGAATTCGGCCTTGAGCGCCAGGTTGACGAGGTCGCCGGTGACCGCGATGTGGTCGGGCTGCTGCGCCTGGATGTCCGTCACCAGGGCGTCGAGCACGTCGCGGCGGTGAATCGCGTGGCGGTTGCGGGTCCAGTTCAAATAGCCGAGCACGCGCTTGCCGGCGAGCTCGGCCCGGCTCGGCGTCGGCAGCGGCGGCAGATGCGGGTCCGACAGATGCGCCAGGGTAAATTGTGTCATGGCCCGTGCTCTGATGTCTTGTGAATGCGCCTCATCCTGAGAGCCTGACTGAAGAAGAAACCACTAAAATCAAACATGATTTCGTCATTGCGAGCCGAGGACGGCGCACCGCGCCGTTCGACTGCGAAGCAATCCAGGGTCGCCAGGCAAGGGCTGGATTGCTTCGTCGCAAGTGCTCCTCGCAATGACGACCTAAAAGGCCTGATTTTCAAATCCCTTTTTAAGTCAGACTCTGAGCAGCGCGGCGCAGCCCGCAGCCGCGCGTCGCGAAGGATGAGGATGAACGGCTTCAGCCCGCCCTTGTGGAATCCTCGATTGTTTTGGCAAGGTGCGCTCTGCGGCGCAAGCCGCCAATCGGCCCTGCCGCACCAAGGATTCCGCTTTGTCGACCATGCAAACCTTGCGGCTCAAATGCGAGCCGGCGTTGCGGCGGGTGTTTCATCTGTATTGGCGGTTCGCCCGCGGCATGACGCTGGGTGCCCGCGGCGTGGTGCTGGACCCGGCCGGCCGCGTGTTCCTGATCAAACACTCTTATGTGGCGGGCTGGCACCTGCCGGGCGGCGGCGTCGAGGTCGGCGAATCCTTCGGCGAGGCGCTGCGCCGCGAATTGATGGAAGAGGGCCGGATCGAACTCACCGGCGAGCCGGTGCTGCACGGCATCTTCCTCAACAGCCATGTGTCGCCGCGCGACCACGTCGCCGTCTATGTGGTCCGGGAGTTTCGCCAGGACCATGCGCCCAAGCCCAATCGCGAGATCATCGCCAGCGGCTTTTTCAGTCCCGGCGACTTGCCGGAGGACACCACGCTGGGCACGCGGCGGCGGATCGCCGAAGTGCTCGACGGCGGCCCCTTGTCGACGACATGGCGGTAGCGGTGGCCCTGCAGCGGCGCGGCCGCAATGGACCGCGCCCGGTTGCGATGCTATTGCGCGCCTGGTCATGACCGATCTGTCCCTCACTATTCTGGCGGAGACGCCGAACGACGCCCAGCCGATCGAGCGCTTGCACGAGCGCACCTTCGGCCCCGGCCGTTTTGTGCTCAGCGCCTACCGGCTGCGCGAGCATGTCGACCACCTTTACGAATTGTCCTTCACGGCGCGGATCGGCACGCTGCTGGTCGGCTCGGTGCGGCAATTGCCGATCCTGATCGGCACCACCAAGGCGTTGATGCTGGGGCCGCTGACGGTGGAGCCGCCGTTTCGCTCCCACGGCGTCGGCCGCGCGCTGCTCGACCGCGCGATCGGCGACGCCCGGGCCAAGGGCCACCGACTGATCGTGCTGGTCGGCGACGAGGCCTATTACCGCCGGGTCGGCTTCAAACTGATTCCGAAAGGCCGCGTCACCATGCCAGGGCCGGTGGATTACGCCCGCCTGCTGGTGCTCGAACTGATCGACGGCGCCTTCGACGGCATCGCCGGCCCGATCCGGCCGGACTGGAGTTTGGCGCGGGAGACTGAGTCGTAAGCAACTCTCCCTTGAAGGATTGATGCCGAACCATAGGGGGGCGTCATTCCGGGGCGCGAACAGCGTCAGCTGTGAGCGAACCCGGAATCTTGCGACCCTGCCTTGCGGCGAGATTCCGGGTTCGCTCGCCAATTGGCTCGCGCCCCGGAATGACCGTCGTTCTGGCTCAAGCGCCTGAACTCAGATGCGTTCGCCTCAGAACTTCACATTGGCAAAGGCCCGCACGCCGATGCCGGGCATCAGCACGTCGTCCTTGTCGTAGGACACCGAGTTGCGGATGGTCTCGTTCAGCAGATTGTTGCCGACCATGCCGACCAGCAGCTCCCTGGCACCGAATGTGTTCGGGTCGAGCTTGGTCTTGTAGCTGATCTCCGCCTTCAGCAGATTGTAGCCCGCGGTCGGCGTCTCGGCGATGGCGGCGACGTCGGTGTGGTCGAAGGCGTGCAGCAGGTTGACCCGCATCAGCCAATTGGCGTCGCGCCAGAACAAGCCGCCGCCGGCGCGCAGCGGCGGAATCCGCGGCACATTGCTGCCATCCGCGAAGGTGGCGCGGACGACGTCGAACTGGTTCTCGATGCCCCAGGTGCCGCCATAGAATTGGCCGATATCGAGCTGGCTCTGGAATTCGCCGCCCTTGAAGGTGGCGTCGCGCTGCGAATAGATCGCCTGGTTCAGCTCCAGCGCGTCGCCCGCGACACAGGCGCCGTCCGCGCAGGTGTTGCCGGTCAGCCTTCGGTAGATGAAGCCGCTGAATTTGGTGTAGTAGGCCGTCGCCTCGAAGCGGAACGGTCCGGCAGCGCGGCGTAGTCCGATTTCCACCGATTTAGCGGTCTCGATGCCGAGATCGGGATTGCCGATATCGAAGGTGCCGGTGGCGTCGTGACCGCCGCGCGAAAACAATTCGGCGGGTTTCGGCGCGCGCTCGACATATTGCCCGGTGATGCTGGCCGACAGATTCCATGGCAGCGCCTGGATCAGGCCGAGGCTGAAGCTTTTCGGCGTGAACGACAGGCTGCGCGATGTCGCGGCGCCGATCGCGGTCGGATCGACTGCGAGGTCGAACAGCTCGGGCACGAAGGCCGGCGTCGTTCCGGACAGGTCGACATGTTCGACGCGGCCGGCGATCTGCGCCTTGGTGCTGTCGGTGAATTTCAGCTCGTTGAAGATGTAGCCGGCCAGTTTGGTATTCTTGTTGGGATCGAACAAGCCGTTCAGCGGGCTGCCGGGATCGTCGGGGCTCGGCGCGGTCAACTCCTGATGGCTGGCCTGCACCCCCAGCGCGGTGGTCACCGTGGCGAAGCGGGCATCGAACGGCATCAGCTGCAATTCGACGCGGCCTTCCTGCTCCTTGTTGGTGAAGGTCTGGCGGACGCCGTCGCTGGACGGATCGGCCGCGTCGGCGAGGCCGATTTCGTCGTGCTTGTAGTCCGAGGCGCCGATCCAGAACCGGATCGCCTCGATCGCCGCGGCGTCGGGGCGATATTCGCCCTTGGCGGTCACCTTGGTCTGGCGGCCGTCGATCCGGGTGCCGACTTCCGCGCCCTCGGTGCCGGGGATGTGGTAGAGCGCGTTGTTCTGGGTGATCGCCGCGCCGATGAAGCCGCCGTCGAACAGATAGGAGCCGCCGATCGAGCCGCCCTCGGCCCGCGCGGCGGAATTGGTCTGGCGCCCGCTGAACGGCAATCCCGGATTCGCATAGGGGTAGCTCGGTACGTCGTAATCGCCGGCCTTGCGGCCATAGGCGTCGGCGTGCAGCGCGAAATGGCCGCCGCCGGCGTCGAGCAGCACGCCGGTTTCGACGCCGCGATCGACTGAACTCACCGCGCTGCGGATCTCGGCATTGACGCAGCCGGGTGCCGCGACCGAGACCGGCGCCTTCACCGGCAGACCGTAGCTTTGGAACGGCGCGGTGGCGCAGGGCGGCAACGCATCGGGAATCCGGTTATTGCTGGCGCTGACCACGCCGCCGATCGCGGTTGAGCCGTAGCGCAAAGTCGCCGGGCCGCGGATCACCTCGACCTGGTTGGTGGCGAGCGGATCGATCGGGACGAAATGGTCCTCGCCCAGATCCGAGGCGCCGTTGCTGCCGATGCCGTTCTCGACGATGCCGACGCGGTTGACGTCGAGGCCGCGAATGATCGGCCGGCTGGAAGCGCCGGGCGCGAAGCTGGAGCCGATGATGCCCGGCTTGTTGTTCAACAAATCCCCTAGCGTCGCCGCGCCGGAGCGGCGAATTTCGTCATTCGGGACCACGGTGACGGTGGCGAATTGATCGGTGACGATCGGCAGCACGCCTTGCTGCGGCGGCTGCGCTACCGTTTGCGCGGCCGGCTGGGCGTCGCGCGCAACGACCGTGCTGGATCGGCGCGCGGGCGCCGCCCTGTGCCGCACGATCGGGCTCGGCGCGGTGACGACGACTTCGGGCAATGCGGTGACGCCTTGCGCCAGCGCGACCGGGGCGGCAAAGCCTCCGAGCGCGACAAGGCTGGCGCTTCCGAGCAGGAAGGCGGCTTTGAAGGGAAGGGACATGGACAGATCCTGACTGACCCGGCCGGCGCATCGGCGCGCGGACGGCATCTGCGACGTGGCAGATCGATTTGGGTGGCCCGCGGCGGCCGAACGGCGGCGCATCGCGGAATTCAAGACGATTCGAGATCAGGCCAGAGGCGGGGCGCGGGGCTGGAAGGCGTTGCGGGCCGTATTCGGCTCGGCGCGTCCGGCCGCGGCGGCGAAGCGGCGCAATGCGAATGGTGGCGGCAGCGCCAGAGCCGGCGGCGTGGCGATCATCGCAGCGCCGGCCATCGCCATCGTCACGCAGATCGCGCAAAGGTCGACCGAGTCCTGGTGGTGGTCCGGGGTCGGCTGCGCCGGCGCCATCGCCGAGCCGGCCTGCGCGACGGCCGTCGCCGCGACGTCGAGGCCGTGGAAATGGCCGAATGACAATACGAGCTGCAGCGCCAACGCGAACAGCGCCAGCCGTGATCCCAGCCTGAGATTGATCCGAAACCAGTCCATCGATGCCCCGCCACCGAGGATGGCTCCCTCGATGTTATAACATTACATTGCCGGGCCGCGCGCCGCTGTCAACGCCTGTTCTGCCGAGATGCAGCGCAGCGGTCGGCCGATGGCCGATCGCCGATGAGTTGCGCTATTTCGGCATCAGGGCTTTGAGCTTCTCGATATCCTTGATGTTCATCTTGAAGCCGCCCGGCATCACGACATCGCCGGGCTTCTGACCGGGCTTGCAGGCGCCGAGCCATTTGGCTTGCAGCATCATGGTGGCGTCGCGCGGCACCTCTGTCGGGCCGCCGTCCTGGTGCGAGGTCACCTTGACGGTGTAGGCGGAATTGAAATCGCCGGTGATGTCGGCATGGGTTTTCGTCGACATCCCGCCCGCGCTGCAGTCGGCGTCGGTACTGTAGCCGGTGGCGGTCTTGCGGATTTCGTTTTTGGCGCAAACCTCTTTCGACATCGGCGAGAACGCCGTGCTCATCTGCTTGTCGATGGTCTCGTCGGTGCAATGCTGCATGGTGACGGTCGGCAGCTGCGCGCCGCCGTCCATCTTCATCTCCCACAGGCCCGGCTTGCGGACCGGCAGCTCGACCGCGTCGGAGGGCCATGCCGGAGCGGTGCCCAGCAAGGCGGCAAGTGGCAGCCACAGCAACCGCCCAGTTGACGTGGTCATGGCGAGCTCCCGGTCAGGCGACGGCGGCGCTCAATAGCGGGTGCGCAGCGGTCGCTCATTGGCGCCATAGGGCACCCAGCGGCAGGCAAAGGAAATGTAGCCGCCATAATTGGCCTGCACGCCGGTCAGTTTCACCACCTTGCCGTAGCGTGCGCAGTGCTGGACCGCGATGGCGCGAACATCGACCTGGCCGACCAGATTATAGGAGATGATTCCACCGGTATCGTTGCCCGTGACCGGCGGCACATAATCGGCGCGCGCCACGCCATTGGCGAGCATGGCGCTGATCAGCGCAACGCCCAGCACCAATAGCGGTCGCACCAGCATCGGCCGCGCCAGGATATTTTGCATCGGAATCTCCATCATTGCGGGACCGACACTAGAGCGCATCGGCAGCGATGAAAAGCGCGGCGGCTCGGTCGGCGCGGAGTTGCGGGCGGGTGTGGCCGCGTTGCACTTGACCTCGCACGGGCTTCGCGGCACCGTCGGGCTCACAGAATAATCGGCGGATGTCCCATGCGCTTTGCCTCCCGTTTCAAGATCCCCGCTGGCGCGGCCGTGATGGCTGCGGTGGCGATGCTGCTGGCCATGGCGCCGGCCCGCGCCGCCAACCCGCTGGAGATGAATTTCTGGCTGTCGGGTCCGCGCTATGACGGCAATCTGCCGGCCTGCGAGCAGGTTTTGGGGACCATTGCCAGCCGCTTCGCGGACAAAGAGGGCACGTTCTGGAATTCCGCGCTGCGCATCACCGGCTTTGCCCAGGTCCGTGAAGTTGCATTTCGCCCCTGGGATTCAGCGACCATTCCGCGGCGCTTTTGTACCGCCGACGCGATGCTGAGCGACGGCAAGCCGCGTGCGGTCAATTTCTCGATCGTCGAGGATGGCGGCCTGGCCGGCTTCGGCGATGGCGTGGAATTCTGCGTCGTCGGGCTGGACCGCAATTGGGCCTATAATCCGCGCTGCAAGGCCGCCAAGCCCTGATCGGGCCGCAGGCCCGGTTCGCCTGTCGGACGGTATTCGTCTGGCAGACGCCGTTGCTGTTCTTGAAATGTTTCGGCTTGCCCGCTACGGGTTCCGTGTCAATGAACCGCGGGACCCCTCATCATGTCTGATTTGATCGGCCGGAAATTGATGGCGCTGGCGCTACTTGTCGGCACGCTGGCGCTGCTGCTGCCGGGCGGCGCCGCGGCGCTGGATCGCCGCCAAAACGCCCCCGGCGAGTTCGATTTCTACGTGCTGAGCCTGTCATGGTCGCCGTCTTATTGCGCCAAGGCGGCCGAGCGCGGCAGCCATAGCCGCGCCCAGCAGATCCAATGCGGCGGACGGCCCTATTCCTTCATCGTGCATGGGCTGTGGCCGCAATATGAGCGCGGCTTTCCTGATTTTTGCGAGCGGCCGGCGCCGCGGCTCAGCCGCGACATCATGACGTCGATGCTCGATCTGATGCCGGCGCCGGGGCTGGTCTACAGCCAATGGGACAAGCACGGCACCTGTTCGGGGCTCGGCCAGCGGGCCTATTTCGAAACCGTCCGCAAGGCCCGCGCCGCTGTCAAGATACCGCCGGATTTTCTCGACCTGCAGCAGCAAGTGACCATCACGCCGCAGGCGCTCGAGGAAGCCTTCATCAAGGTCAATCCGGGCCTGAGCGCTTCGGCGATCGCGGTGAGTTGCGACCGCAACCGGCTCAGCGAGGTGCGGATCTGCCTCAGCAAGAATCTGCAATTCCGGGCCTGCGAGGAGACCGACCGCCGCGCCTGCCGCCGCAATTCCGTGGTGATGCCGCCGATGCGCGGCGGCTGATGCGCGCGGCCCGGCTTTTGCTCCGATGGCCACGCAACGGCAACGGCAACGGTGGTCGCAGTCGCGACATCGCCGTTGCGCCGTCTTGACTTCGATTGCGGCTCCGCGTCACCGTCCCGCTCCCACCTCAGAATGACCGATTGAATCCGACAATGACTGGTTTTGCCGTTATCCGCGACACCACGCCCGCGTCCGCGATCCCCAAAGGGGCGGTGGTGGCGATGGGCAATTTCGATGGCGTCCATCTCGGCCACCGCGCCGTGATCGCGGCCTGCAAGGAAATGGCGCGGATCCGCCGCGCGCCGGCCTTGGCGGTGACGTTCGAGCCGCATCCGCGCAGCTTTTTCAGCCCCGACACGCCGCAATTCCGGCTCACCGACGAGGCCGGCAAGCTGCGGCTGCTGGCCGGCACCGGCCTCGACGGCGCGGTGATCCTGTCGTTCGACGCCGCGCGTGCCGCCACCACGGCGCATGACTTCATCCGCCAGGAGCTGGTCGCGCGGCTCGGCGTCCAGGGCATCGCGGTCGGCTATGATTTCCATTTCGGCAAGGGCCGGGGCGGCTCGCCTGCCATGCTGGTCGGCGAGGCGCCGGCGCTCGGCATCGAGGTGGACGTCCAGCCCCATATCGATTTCGGCGACCATCCGGTGTCGTCCAGCGCGATCCGCAAGGCGCTGGAGCAGGGCCATATCGCCGCCGCCACCGAGATGATGGGCGGCCCCTGGTTCGTCACCGGCGAGGTGATCCACGGCGAAAAGCGCGGCCGCGAGCTCGGCTATCCCACCGCCAATATCCGGCTCGACGCCAATTGCGGGCTCAAGCACGGCATTTATGCGGTGCGGGTCGGCCGCAACGGCCAGCATATCGACGGCGTCGCCAATTTCGGCCGCCGCCCGACTTTCGACAATGGCGCGCCGCTGCTGGAGGTGTTCCTGTTCGACTTCAAGGCCGAGCTCTACGGCGAAACCCTCGATGTCGCCTTCATCGCCCATATCCGCGACGAGGAGAAATTCGAAGGCGCCGAAGCGCTTGTGCGCCAGATGGACGACGACAGCGCCCGCGCCAAGGCGGCTCTGGCCGCCGACCACGGCGCGTTCCCGGTGCTCGGCAAGGTGGGATGACCAAGACCGAAAAGCAGAAGATGCTGGCGGGCGAATTGTATCGCCCTGGGGATAAGGAATTGCAGGCCGATGCCAGCGCCAACAAGGCCTGGCTGGTCCGCTATAACGCCGCCGGCGCGCTGCTCGCCGCCGATCGCCACGTCCTGCTGTCGGAGCATTTTGCTCAGGTCGGCGAGGGCGCGGTGGTGCGGCCGCCGTTCTTTTGCGACTACGGCTACAATATTTGCCTTGGCGCCGGCGTTTTCCTGAATTTCAACTGCGTCATTCTCGATGTGGTGTCGGTCAGCATCGGCGACCGCACCCAGATCGGTCCGGCGGTGCAGATCTACGCCGCCGACCACCCCCGCGACGCCGCCGCCCGCCGTGACGGCCTTGAATTCGGCCGCCCGGTGCGGATCGGCTGCGACGTCTGGATCGGCGGCGGCGCCATCATCCTGCCCGGAATCACCATCGGCGACGGCGCGGTGATCGGCGCAGGCAGCGTGGTAACCCGCGACGTCGCGCCCGGCGCCACGGTGGCGGGCAATCCGGCCCGGCCGATTGCTGGCTAGATCGATCGTCCGAGGCCAGGAATGCCGTCATTCCGGGGCGCGAGCAGCGCCGCTGCGAGCGAACCCGGAATCTCGCAGCAACTGCCAGCGTCTCCCTCGCCGCAAGATTCCGGGTTCACTCGCCCTTCGGGCTCGCGCCCCGGAATGACGGCCATTTGGTGACGAGCCGGCAAGCGCAACCGGAAACGCCATAAGGATGACAGCCAGCCGGCGCCGCGGGGCTTTGCGATCCGCTGGCCGCCTGCTAATGAATGCCCATGTCTGCGCGGCGCACCTTCATCAGCATTAGCGTCCCGGCTTTCGCGTGAACTTTGAGTTCGGCGCAAGACCGGGGCCTTTTCCGTTTCATCGCGATCGATCGCGTTTCCGCGCCTCTTGACCCAGAGATTCCATGTCCGAAGCACCCGAGAAGTCCGACGCCCCCAAAGCCGACGCCACCAAGGCCGGCAACGACTATTCCAAGACCCTGTTCCTGCCGCAGACCGAATTTCCGATGCGCGCCGGATTGCCGCAGCGCGAGCCCGAAATGCTCAAGCGCTGGGAGGAGATCGACCTTTACGGCCAGCTGCGGCAGAGCGCGAAAGGCCGCGCCAAATTCGTGCTGCATGACGGGCCGCCCTACGCCAATGGCAACATCCATATCGGCCACGCGCTGAACAAGATCCTCAAGGACGTGGTGACCAAGAGCCAGCAGATGCTCGGCTTCGATTCCAACTACGTCCCGGGCTGGGACTGCCACGGCCTGCCGATCGAATGGAAGATCGAGGAAGAAAACTACCGCTCCAAGGGCAAGCCGAAGCCGAACTTCAAGGACTCGCCCGCGATGGTGGCGTTCCGCAAGGAATGCCGCGCCTATGCGGGCAAATGGCTCAACGTGCAGCGCGACGAGTTCAAGCGCCTCGGCATCATCGGCGACTGGGCCCATCCCTACGCCACGATGGACTACTTCGCCGAAGCCCAGATCGCCCGCGAACTGATGAAATTCGCCGCCAACGGCACGCTGTATCGCGGCTCCAAGCCGGTGATGTGGAGCGTGGTCGAAAAGACCGCGCTGGCGGAAGCCGAGGTCGAGTACGAGGACTACACGTCCGATACGGTGTGGGTGAAGTTTCCGGTGGAACGAGTCGGACGACTCGAGGGCCGCCACCCGGCGGAGATCCCCGGTGGGTTTGAGGATGCGTCAGCGCTTCTTTCAAAAAGGGCTGCGATCGTAATCTGGACGACGACGCCCTGGACGCTTCCGGGCAATCGCGCGATCAGTTTCTCGTCGAAGATTTCCTACGGCGAATACAAGGTCACCGACGCGCCAGCCGACAATTGGGTCAAATCCGGCGAGGTTCTGATCCTCGCTGATACGCTTGCGGAATCGTTCTTCAAGCAAGCTCGCGTCACGGCGTTCGAGCGCGTCGCCGACGTCTCGGCTCAGGCACTTGTGATGATCGCATGCGCCCACCCGCTGAAGGGCGTCGGCGGCGGCTATAACTTCACCGTCCCCCTGCTCGACGGCGATCACGTCACCGACGACACCGGCACCGGCTTCGTCCACACCGCGCCCGGCCATGGCCGCGAGGATTTCGATATCTGGATGCAGAATGCGCGGTCGCTGGAAGCGCGCGGCATTTCGTCGGTCATCCCCTACACCGTCGATGAAAACGGCGCGCTGACCGAGCAGGCGCCGGGCTTCGTCGGCAAGCGGGTGATCACCGACAAGGGCGAAAAGGGCGACGCCAACGAAGCGGTGATCAAGGCGCTGATCGACGCCGACATGCTGCTGGCGCGCTCGCGGCTGAAGCATCAATACCCGCATTCCTGGCGCTCGAAAAAGCCGGTGATCTATCGCAACACCCCGCAATGGTTCATCGCGATGGACAAGCCGATCGTCGACTCCCCTCCCCCTTGCGGGGAGGGGTCGGGGGTGGGGGGTGCGGCGAGCACGGCATCCGCGGCTTCCCCCCCACCCCAACCCTCCCCCGCAAGGGGGGAGGGAGCGGGCCTCGCTGCGCCGCTCCCTCAAGCAACTTCTCCGGGTGACACCCTGCGCGCCCGCGCTTTGCAGGCGATCTCGGTGACCCAATGGGTGCCGCAGGCCGGGCAGAACCGCATCAACGGCATGATCAACACCAAGCCCGATTGGGTGATCTCGCGGCAGCGCGCTTGGGGCGTGCCGATCGCGGTGTTCGTGCGCGAGGCCGGCGACGGCTCCGCCGAAATCCTGGTCGACGACGCCGTCAACAAGCGGATCGCCGATGCCTTCGAGGCCGAGGGCGCCGATGCCTGGTACGAGGAGGGCGCGCGCGAGCGCTTTCTCGGCTCGCGCGCCAATGAGGAATGGAAGAAGGTCGACGACATCTGCGACGTCTGGTTCGATTCCGGCTCCACCCACGCCTTCGTGCTGGAAGACCCGGTGCATTTCCCCGGCCTCGCCGGGATCCGCCGCAAGGTCGATGGCGGCGCCGACACCGTGATGTATCTCGAAGGCAGCGACCAGCATCGCGGCTGGTTCCAGTCGTCGCTGCTGGAAAGCTGCGGCACCCGCGGCCGCGCGCCCTATGACGTGGTGCTGACCCACGGCTTCACGCTCGACGAGAACGGCCGCAAGATGTCGAAGTCGGTCGGCAACACCGTCGAGCCGCAAAAGGTGATCGCATCCTCCGGCGCCGATATTCTGCGGCTGTGGGTCTGCGCCACCGACTATGCGGACGATCAGCGCATCGGCCCGGAAATCCTCAAGAACACCGTGGAGACCTATCGCAAGCTGCGCAATTCGCTGCGCTGGATGCTGGGCACGCTGCATCACTACAAGCCCGAGGACGCGGTCGCCTTCGCCCAGATGCCGGAGCTTGAGCGCTTGATGCTGCATCAGCTCGCCGAGCAGGGCACCATCATCCGCGCGGCCTATGCGGAATTCGACTACAAGACCGTGGTGTCGTCGCTGTCGGCCTTCATGAATTCCGAGCTGTCGGCGTTCTATTTCGATATCCGCAAGGACACGCTGTATTGCGATCCGCCGTCGTCGCTGGCCCGCAAGGCGGCGCTGACCACGATCGACATCATCTGCGATTCGATCCTGAAATGGCTGGCGCCGGTGTTGTCCTTCACCGCCGAGGAGGCGTGGCGGATGTACAAGCCCGACGCCGAGCCGAGCGTGCATCTGACCCTGTTCCCGCTTGGGCTCGATCAGTTCAAGGACGATGCGCTGGACGCCAAATGGCGGGTGATCAGGGCAATCCGCCGCGTCGTCACCGGCGCGCTGGAGGTCGAACGCGCGGCCAAGCGGATCGGCTCGTCGCTGGAAGCTTCGCCGATGATCTTTCTGCCCGAACAGATCATGGAGGGGCTCTACGAGGTCGACTGGGCCGAGATCTGCATCACCTCGAACGCGATGGTCACCATCCTGCGCGGCAACGACACGCCGCCGGCCGATGCGTTCCGGCTGCCCGAGCTGGCCGATGTCGCCGTGGTGGTGGAACGCGCCGTGGGCACCAAATGCGCCCGGTCGTGGAAGATTTCCTCCGATGTCGGCGCCGATCCGGACTATCCCGACGTCTCGCCGCGTGATGCGCATGCATTGCGGGAATGGAAGGCGCTGGGGGCAGCTTGAGCGCAGCAATGGCGATCGCCAGCACCGAGCACAACCTTGAACCTCATGGTGAGGAGGCGCCCTTGCGCCGTCTCGAACCATGAGGCCTGATCCTTCGAGACGCGCGCCAAAGCGCACTCCTCAGGATGAGGGGGGCGGGCTTGTCCTGCGCAAAGGCAGTCTTTCACCATGACCCCCGCTCTCCGTCTCGGCATCATCACTGCCACGCTGGCGCTGGCGCTCGACCAGGCCTCGAAGCTGTGGCTGCTCTATGTGTTCAATATCGCGCGTCGCGGCGCGGTCGAGGTCACGCCGTTTTTCGATCTGGTTCTGGCCTGGAATACCGGCATCAGCTATGGCTGGTTCGCCGATCAGGGGCCGACCGGGCAGGCGATCATGCTGGCGGTGAAGGCGATCGCCGTGGTGGCGCTGGCGTTCTGGATGGCGCGCTCCACCACAAGGACCGCGACCTTCGGTCTCGGCCTGATCATCGGCGGCGCGATCGGCAACGCCATCGACCGTCTGGCCCATGGCGCGGTGGTCGATTTCGCCCTGTTTCACCTCCGATTCGGCGACAAGACCTATAACTGGTATGTCTTTAACCTTGCCGACGTGGCGATCGTTGTCGGCGTGGCGGCGCTGTTGTATGACTCCTTCGTCGGCGTACCCGCCGCAAAAGCGCCCTGATCCCGGCCGATACGGTCGGATCGGCATGGCACGCCCGGATATGGCGTTTTCCGACTAGGACGTGACCCAAGCAGGGCGTTGCCCAAGATTGGCGGCCTGACGAAGAATTGAACAGGATCAACATGATGCGCGAGACCAAAACCGCTGGTTGGGTTTTGCATCCTTCAGCAAGGATGTTGATGCGGGGGCTGCGGCTCACCGCGGTGTGTGCCGGTATCGGCCTGGTGCTGGCGTCCGGCGTAGCGCGCGCCGAAGACCCCGAAGAAGACGATTCGACCTTCGAAGAGAAGATCATCAAGAAGATCATGACCGGGCTCGGCGGAACCAATATGGAGAATGGCGGGATCACCTACCGCGAACGTTCCCCGTTGGTGGTGCCGCCCAATCTCGATCTGCCGCCGCCGGAAGCCGGCAAGCGTGCCGCGAATGTGCCGCCGAACTGGCCGGTCGATCCCAGCATCGCCGAGCGCAAGCGTCAGCGCGAGCTTGCCAAGACCAAGGTCACCGGTCTGGAGAGTTCCCGTCCGCTGATGCCGAGCGAACTCGCCGCGGGCCGCATCAAGCCGGGTCCGACGCCGACGGAATCGCTGCAGCCGGGCAACAGCCTCAACAACCCGGTGCTGAGCCCGTCGCAGCTTGGCTACAAAGGCGGATTGTTCAGCACCATGTTCGGTGGCAACAAGGCCGAGACCGCGCCGTTCCCCGGCGAGCCGACCCGCGAATCGCTGGTGCAGCCGCCGGTCGGCTACCAGACCCCGTCGCCGGATTATGCCTATGGCACCGGCCCGAAGGAATCGCTCAACAACAAGCACACCGACATCATGACCGGCAAAGAGGTCAGCAATTGAGCGTGGCATCCGCTGGCCTCGCGCCCGTTTTGCCCGCCGTGGTTCGCCACATTGCCGATCGCAAAAGCTTCGTCCAGCCGCGCGGTTTTCGCCGCGTGATCGCGGCGCTGGCGTTGAGCCTGACCGCGGCGGCACTGCCGTGCGCGGCGACGGCACAGACCGTGACCTCGGCGCCGCCGACCACCTTCGCGCTCGCCAACGGGCTGCGCGTGGTGGTGATCCCGGATCACCGCACCCCGGTGGTGACCCAGATGATCTGGTACAAGGTCGGCTCCGCCGACGAGACCCCGGGCAAATCCGGTCTGGCGCATTTTCTCGAACATCTGATGTTCAAGGGCACCGCCAAGCACCCGGTCGGCGAGTTCTCCAACACCGTGCTGAAGATCGGCGGCAACGAGAATGCCTTCACCTCGACCGACTATACCGGTTACTACCAGCGCGTGCCGCGCGACCAGCTCGGCAAGATGATGGAGCTGGAAGCCGACCGCATGACCGGTCTGGTGCTCAAGGACGAGAATGTGCTGCCCGAGCGCGACGTCGTGCTCGAGGAATACAATATGCGGGTCGCCAATAATCCCGACGCGCGGCTCACCGAGCAGATTATGGCGGCGTTGTATCTCAACCATCCTTATGGCCGACCGGTGATCGGCTGGCGTCAGGAGATCGAGAAGCTCGACCGCGACGACGCGCTGGCGTTCTACCGCCGGTTCTACGCGCCCAATAATGCGACGCTGGTGATTGCCGGCGACGTCGAAGCCGCCGATATCCGCCCGGAGATCGAGCGCTATTACGGCGCGGTGCCGTCGCAGCCCTTGATTGCGCCGCGCCGGATCCGGCCGCAGGAGCCGCCGCCGGCGGGGCCGCGCACCGTGACGCTGGCCGATCCGCGGGTCGAGCAGACCAGCCTGCGACGCTATTATCTGGTGCCCTCCGCCACCACGGCCGCCAAGGGCGAGAGCGCGGCGCTCGAAGTGCTGGCGCAGCTGATGGGCGGCGGCGCCAATTCCTATCTCTACAAGGCGCTGGTGATCGACCGGCCGCTCGCGGTCAGCGTCGGCGCGTCCTATCAGGGCACGTCGCTGGACGACACCCAGTTCGTGATCGCGGTGTCGCCCAAACCGGGCGTCGACTTCGCGGCGATCGAAAAGGTGATCGACGGCGTGATTGCCGATGTCGGACGCGACACGGTGCGGGCCGAGGATATGGAGCGGGTCAAGACCCAGCTGATCGCCCAGGCGGTCTATGCCCAGGACAGCCAGGCCACGCTGGCGCGCTGGTATGGCGCTGCGCTGACCACCGGCCTCAGCGTCGCCGATATCCGCAGCTGGCCAGACCGGATCCGCGCCGTCACCTCCGACGAGGTCCGCAATGTCGCCCAGGAATGGCTCGACAAGGATCGGTCGGTCACCGGCTATCTGATCAAGGGGCCGGGCCCGAAGCGCGAGGAGAAGCGGTCGTGAAGCTCGAATTGCGTGTGGTGCGGCGGCTCGCGCTGGCGGCATCCGTTGCGCTGGCGGCGTTGTCGCCGGTGCCGTCCTTCGCGGCGGCGAAGATCCAGCATCTGGTCAGCCCGGGCGGCATCGAGGCCTGGTTCGTGCAGGACGCCACCGTGCCGCTGATCGCGATGGAATATTCCTTCGATGGCGGCGCCAGCCAGGACCCCGCCGACAAGCCCGGCGTCGGCAATCTGGTCGCCAGCCTGATCGACGAGGGCTCCGGCGATCTGGACTCGGCGACGTTTCACGAGCGGCTCGACCGCCGCGCCATCGAATTGTCGTTCAGCGCCACCCGGGACTATTTCCGCGGCTCGCTGCGGATGCTGACCGAGAATCGCGACGAGGCGTTCGCGCTGCTGCACGGCGCGCTGACCCAGCCGCGTTTCGACGCCGCTGATGTCGAGCGCATCCGCGCCCAGATCATGTCCAGGCTGCGCCGCGAATCCTCGACGCCGGGCGCGATCGCCAGCAAGAAGTTTCTGCAGGTCGCGTTCGGCGATCATCCCTATGGCCGGCCGAGCACCGGCACGCTGGAGAGCGTGCCGACCATCGATGTCGCGGACATGAGGCGCTATGTCGGCCGCGTGCTGGCCAAGGACACGCTGAAGATCGCGGTGGTCGGCGACGTCGATGCCGCCACGCTCGGCAAATTGCTCGATCAGACCTTCGGCAGCCTGCCCGCCAAGGCACAGCTCACCCCTGTTCCTGATGTGGTGGCGACGAAACCGCCGCAGCAGGTCTTGATCCCGCTCGACGTGCCGCAGACCGTGGTGATGTTCGGCGGTCCCGGCCTCAAGCGCCACGATCCGGATTTCATGGCCGGCTATGTGGTCAATCACATTCTGGGCGGCGGCACGCTGTCGTCGCGGCTGTATCACGAGGTCCGCGAGAAGCGCGGGCTGGCCTATTCGGTCTATGACGCGCTGCTGTGGATGGAACATTCGGCGCTGTTCATCGGCAACACCGGCACCCGCGCCGACCGCGCGGTCCAGACCGTCGACGCCATCAACGCGGAAATCAAGCGCATGGCCGAGACCGGCCCGACCCAGCAGGAACTCGACGAGGCCAAATCCTATCTGAAGGGCTCGCAGATGCTGTCGCTCGACACCTCGTCGAAGCTGGCAACGGCGCTGCTGCAATATCAGAATGACGGTCTCGCCATCGACTATATCGCCAAGCGCAATGCCATTGTCGACGCGGTGACGCTGGACGACGCCAAGCGCGCCGCCAAACGGCTGTGGTCCGACGGTCTGTTGACCGTCGTGGTCGGCCGCGCCCCGCAGGCCGTGGCGCAACCCGCCGCCGCGGTACCGCCGCTGCCGAAAGCGAATTAACACCCACACAAATCATCGTGTCCCGGACGCGGTGCAGCGCGCAGCGCTGCTCCGCAGAGCCGGGACCCAGCTTTGGCGGTAGCGCGTCCGGGACATAGGCGGAAGCTCCCAAAGCTGCCGTCATTCTGCGCTGCCCGCCATTTGCTGCGCCTTGCCAGGGATGTGCTACAGATCCGGCCACATCTCTCCTGCCCGGTGCCCCATGCTGCGGATTGCCCGCGATCTGTTCATCGACGAAGACAAGGACATCGAGGTCACCTTCGTGCGCGCCTCGGGGCCGGGCGGCCAGAACGTCAACAAGCTGTCGACCGCGGCGCAATTGCGCTTCGACACCAGCCGCATCGCGCTGCCGCCCGACGCCGTGATCCGGCTGGAGCGGCTGGCCGGTCAACGCATGACCAAGGACGGCGTGATCGTGATCCACGCCCAGCGCTTCCGCACCCAGGAGCGCAACCGCGCCGACGCGATCGACCGCCTGCTCGAATTGCTGCGCGAAGCGATGGTGCGCCCGGTGCCGCGCCGCGCCACCAAGCCGACGCTGGGCTCGAAGAAACGCCGCCTCGAAGGCAAAAAACGCCGCAGCGACGTCAAGGCCAAGCGCGGCAGCGGCGGATATGACGATTGAGGTGTGAGCTGGCATCCCGGACGCGCCGCAGCGCGTAGCGCTGCCGCGCAGAGCCGGGACCCCGGTTTAAGGCTCGAAAACAGCGGGGCCCCGGATCAGCAGCGCACCACGCCGCTTCGCGGCGCGTTGCGCCGCATCCGGGGCACGGAGCTTTCTTGCGGGGCGCAACTTGACATTGCGGGCAACGGCCCTCCCGCCGCCGGGCAAAACCCCCTAGATTGGCGGCGTCTTCAACCCTTGAGTCGCCGATGCCCGTTCGCCAGCTGCCAGAAACCATCGTCAACCGCATCGCCGCCGGCGAGGTGGTGGAGCGGCCGGCCAGCGTGGTCAAGGAACTGGTCGAGAACGCGATCGACGCCGGCTCCAGCCGGATCGAGATTTTCAGCGATGGCGGCGGGCGGCGGCGGATCGGGATTACCGATGATGGTCTGGGCATGACCCGCGCCGATCTGGCGCTGGCGGTCGATCGCCACGCCACCTCGAAGCTCGACGACGAGGATCTGCTGCAGATCAGGACGCTGGGCTTTCGCGGCGAGGCGCTGCCTTCGATCGGCTCGGTGGCGCGGCTGACGATCACCACCCGCCACGCCGAGGAGCCGCATGCCTGGACCATGGCGGTCGAGGGCGGCGACAAATCGCCGATCGCGCCGGCGGCGCTGAGCCAGGGCACCCGCGTCGAGGTCAGCGACCTGTTCTACGCGACGCCGGCGCGGTTGAAATTTCTCAAGACCGACCGCACCGAAGCGGAAGCCATTCGCGAGGTGGTGCGCCGGCTCGGCATGGCGCGGCCCGATATCGCCTTCACACTGGCCGGCGAGGAGCGCGCACCCGTCACATGGGCGGCGGCGCTGCCGGGCGCGGCCGGCCGCTTGACCCGGCTCGGCGATATTCTGGGCGCGGATTTCCGTGCCAAGGCGATTGAGGTGCGCTCCGAGCGCGAAGGCGTGGTGGTCGAAGGTTTCGCCGCCGCGCCGTCGCTGACCCGCGCCAATGCGCTGGGGCAATATCTGTTCGTCAATGGCCGGCCGGTGCGCGACAAGCTGATCATCGGCGCGGTGCGGGCGGCTTACTCCGACTATCTGCCGCGCGACCGACATCCGGTGGTGGCGCTGTTCGTCACGCTGGATAGCCGCGAGGTCGATGCCAATGTGCATCCGGCCAAGACCGAGGTGCGGTTTCGTAATGCCGGCCTGGTCCGTGCGCTGATCGTGCACGCGCTGAAAGAGGGGTTGGCGCGCGAGGGTCAGCGCAGCGCCGCCAATGGCGGCGGCGCCACCATCGCCTCGTTCCGCCCGGCCTTCACGCCGCGCGGCAATGCCAATTGGGACTGGCGCAGTTCGCCGTCCTATCCGGTCGGCGGCGCGGCGGCCTATGATGCCCAAGGCTTTGCCGAGCGCGCCCAATCGGGTTTCGACGTCGGCGCCCCCAGCGCCGATATTCGCGCCTATGAGGCGCCGGCCGATCTGTTGGATCGGCCGCTCGGCGCCGCGCGCACGCAGATTCACGAGACCTATATCGTGTCGCAGACCCGCGGCGGGCTGATCGTGGTCGATCAGCACGCCGCCCATGAGCGCATCGTCTATGAGCGGCTGAAGGCGTCGCTGGCGCAGAACGGCGTGCAGCGCCAGATCCTGCTGATTCCGGAGATCGTCGAACTCGACGAATCCACCGTCGAGCAATTGACCGCACGCGGCGACGAATTGGCGAAATTCGGCCTGGTCGTCGAATCCTTCGGCCCTGGCGCAGTGGCGGTGCGCGAGACCCCGTCGCTCTTGGGCAAGATCAACGCCGCCGCATTGCTACGCGATCTCGCCGAACACATGGCCGAATGGGACGAGGCGCTGCCGCTGGAGCGCCGGCTGATGCATGTCGCCGCCACCATGGCCTGCCACGGCTCGGTCCGCGCCGGGCGGATTCTCAAGCCCGAGGAAATGAACGCGCTGTTGCGCGAGATGGAATCGACGCCGAATTCCGGCCAGTGCAACCACGGCCGCCCGACCTATGTCGAACTGACGCTCAACGATATCGAGAAACTGTTCGGCAGACGGTGAGGGGGGCGGTGCGGCTTGCGCCTTGCTCCTTATCCCGAGAGCCTGACTGAACAAAAACGACTAACATTAAGCCTGACGGGTCATTGCGAGCCGAGGTCGGCGCGTAGCGCCGTCCGACCGCGAAGCAATCCAGGGTCGCCAAGCAAGGACTGGATTGCTTCGTCGCAAGAGCTCCTCGCAATGACGGCGTTCAAGGCTTGTCACCATGAGGTGCATGGCTCGCCGCACATTGCCGCACAGTCAGTAACAGTCAGTCATTCCGGGGCGCGCGCCCGAAGGGCGAGCGAACCCGGAATCTTGCGACACGGTGAGGCGGCGAGATTCCGGGTTCGCTCGCAGCTGTCGCTGCTCGCGCCCCGGAATGACTCGACAACGTCTCCTGATCAGCCGACGTTCCTGATCCAGCCATGCGTATCGGCGGCGCGGCCGTATTGGATGTCGACCAGCTGCTTGCGCAGGCCCATCGCGATGGGACCGGCTTCGCCGCCATTGATGACGAAATCGCCGCTCGCCGAACACACTTTGCCGATCGGCGAGATCACCGCCGCGGTGCCGCAGGCGAAGGCTTCTTTCAACTTGCCGCTGGCGGCATCGGCGCGCCATTGCTGAATCGTGTAGAGTTCCTCGCGCACCGGCCTGCCGGCTTCCCTGGCCAGCGCGATGATCGAATCGCGGGTGATCCCCGGCAGGATGGTGCCGAGCGGCGGCGTCGACAGCGAGCCGTCCTCGAAGGCGAAGAACACGTTCATGCCGCCGAGCTCTTCGACATAGCGGCGCTCCAGCGCGTCGAGAAACACCACCTGGTCGCAGCCATGCTGGATCGCCTCGGCCTGCGCGCGCAGGCTGGCGGCGTAATTGCCGCCGCATTTGACCGCGCCGGTGCCGCCGACCGCGGCGCGGGTGTAGTTCTCCGACACCCAGATCGACACCGGCGCGGGGCCGCCCTTGAAATAGGAGCCGACCGGCGAGGCGATCACCGCGAAGATGTATTCGGCCGACGGCTTGACGCCGAGGAACACCTCGTTGGCGATCATGAAGGGGCGCAGATACAGGCTGCCTTCGCCGCCCGGGATCCAGTCGCGGTCGATCCGCACCAATTGCTCGACCGCTTCGATGAAGGTCGGCTCGGGCAGCGGCGGCATCGCCATGCGGTCGGCCGAATCCCGAAAACGCCGCGCATTGGCGTCGGGGCGAAACAGATTGATGCCGCCGTCGTCGCGCTTATAGGCCTTGAGGCCCTCGAAAATCTCCTGCGCGTAGTGCAGGACGGCGGTGGCCGGATCGAGCGGGAAATTGGCGCGTGATTCGACATGCGCGCCATGCCAGCCCTTGGCCTGATTGTAGCGGATGATCGCCATGTGGTCGGTGAACACCCGGCCGAAGCCCGGGTCTTTCATCCGTGCCGCGCGGTCGAAGCCGGGAACGGGATTCGCCGCAGGCTTGATGTCGAATGTCAGCCAGACCGAGCCGTCGATCTTGTCGAACGAAACTCCCATGGTCGTGATCTCCTGGATCGGCGGGCGCCGCGCTGTGCGTGGTGGCCGTTTGGTTAGCGTCAAGTCCGGGCCGTTGCCAGCCGGCATTCAGGTCTCGTCCCGACCGGGTCGGGAGACGGGCTTTGGCGGAATGCGCGAAGTCCGGTATGTTCGATCAGGTCGTCCGATCATTGCATGCGAACCGCCGCAAGGTTGTCTTTATCGGGCCGGCCCGGCATCGGCTGCAAGTGATATAGTCTAATATTTCGCTGCGGCCGGCATTTTTGTAACATTGAACCCAAGATATGTCAACATGACTGACATAAATTTCAAAGACGGGTTTTCCCGGCCGGTACCGCTCCCGGCGGAGCCCTCGGCCGAGGTCGCGGCCGCGGTGCCGCGCTGGGACATCATCGAGCTGTTGTTTTTCGCCTATCGGGACTTCGTTGGCGACGCTGACCATGTGCTCGAGGCGTTCGGATTCGGCCGCGCCCACCATCGGGTGATCCATTTCGTCCACCGTTATCCGGGGCTGAAGGTCGCCGATCTGCTCGAGGTGCTGCGCATCACCAAGCAGTCGCTCGGCCGAGTGCTCAAGCAATTGTTGGACGAGGGCTATATCGTGCAAAAGGCCGGCGACAGCGACCGCCGGCAGCGCCTTCTTTTTGCCACCGCGAAGGCCGAGGCGCTGGTGGCCAAGCTCGCGACGCTGCAGACCGAACGCATCAACCGCGCGCTGGACGGGTTCGGGGCGGGCGACGCCGAGGCGGTCGGACGGTTTCTGCGCGGCATGATCGATCGCGACAATCCGGACAAGGTGCTCGCGGCCATCCTGCGGGCCGACGGCGCTAGCGCGAAGGATTGACGGTGACGCAATTTGCAACCCCGACCAAGAAGGCGGCGCAGCCGGCCGATGACGCGCCGCATCTGCTTCTGGTCGATGACGATCGCCGGATCCGGGATCTGCTGTCGCGGTTTCTCGCCGGCGAAGGCTATCGCGTCACCACCGCCAAGGACGCCCGCAGCGCCCGCGCCAAGCTCAGCGGGCTGGATTTCGACCTGCTGATCCTCGACGTGATGATGCCGGGCGAGACCGGGTTCGATCTCGCCCGCGCGATCCGCGCCAATTCGACGGTGCCGATCGTGATGCTGACCGCCCGTCACGAGGCCGACGCCCGGATCGAGGGATTGCAGCTTGGCGCCGACGACTATGTCGCCAAGCCGTTCGAGCCGCGCGAATTGCTGCTGCGGATCGCCAATATCCTGAAGCGCACCACGCCGCAGCCGGCCGCCAAGCCGGAATCGATCGCGTTCGGCCCCTATGTCTATCATCTGGATCGCGGCGAATTGCGTCAGGGTGACGAGATCATTCACCTCACCGACCGCGAGCGCGACATGCTGCGGGTGCTGGCGCTGGCGCCTGGCGAGACGGTGCCGCGCGGCGACCTGACCGGCGTCGGCGGCGGCGCTAATGAGCGCGCCGTCGACGTCCAGATCAACCGTCTGCGGCGCAAGATCGAGATCGATCCCGCCAATCCGCTGTTTCTGCAGGCGGTGCGCGGCATAGGCTATCGCCTCGTCGCGACGCCCTAGGGGACATGATGCGCGCGCGCCAGGGGTGGGAGAAAGTGCTGCGGCTGTCGCGGCGATGGCTTGAGCTGTCGCGGCAAGGGCTCGGTGTGCTCGACCGCTGGCTGACGCCGATCCACCCGGCGATGCGGCGGCTCTCCGCGATCAGCGGCTGGATGGGGCAGCGCTTCAACAATTCCATGCCGAAAGGCCTGTATGCCCGCGTGCTGCTGCTCATCATCGTGCCGATGGTGCTGCTGCAATCGGTGGTGGCGTTCGTGTTCATGGAGCGGCACTGGAACACGGTGACGCAGCGGCTGTCAGCGGCGGTGGTGCAGGACATCGCGGCGCTGATCGACGTCTACAAGAACTATCCGCAGGACAAGGACCGCGCGATGCTGCGCGGCATCGCGCAGAACCGGCTCGGTCTGGTGGTGGATTTTCTCAATCCCGGCGACATGCCGCCGCCGGGGCCGAAGCCGTTCTTCTCGCTGCTCGACCAGTCGATCAGCAAACAGATCAGCAAGCAGATCGCGCGGCCGTTCTGGATCGACACTGTCGGCCGCTCCAATCTGGTGGAAATCCGCATCCAGCTCGACGATGCGGTGATGCGGGTGTTCGCGTTGCGCAGCGCCGCCTACGCGTCGAATTCCGAGATCTTCCTGCTGTGGATGGTCGGCACCTCGACCGTGCTGCTGTTCGTCGCGGTGCTGTTTCTGCGCAACCAGATCCGGCCGATCCTGCGGCTGGCGGACGCCGCCGAGAGCTTCGGCAAGGGCCGCGATGCGCCGAATTTCCGCCCGCGCGGCGCGCGCGAGGTGCGCCGCGCCGCCTATGCATTCATCGAGATGAAAGCCCGCGTCGAGCGCTCGATCGAACAGCGCACCGCGATGCTGGCCGGCGTCAGTCACGATCTGCGCACCATCCTGACCCGCTTCAAGCTCGAACTGGCGCTGATCGGCGACAGCCCGGAAACCGACGGCATGCGTAAGGATGTCGACGAGATGGCGGGGATGCTGGAAGCCTATCTGGCGTTCGCGCGCGGCGACAGCGGCGAACAGGCGCAGCCGACCAATATCCCCTCGGCGCTGGAGGAGTTGCGCGGCGACGCCGAACGCCACGGCCACGCCGCCACCGTGACCTTCCACGGCCAGCCCGAGGTGACGGTGAAGCCCGCGGCGTTCAAGCGCTGCCTCGCCAATCTGGTGTCGAATGCCGCGCGCCATGCCGACGGCATCGCCATCACCGGGCATCGCGATCATCGCTATCTCAGCGTGACGATCGACGATGACGGCCCCGGCATTCCGCAGGAGATGCGTGAGGAGGTGTTCAAGCCGTTCCTGCGGCTCGACGACGCCCGCAACCAGGACGAGGGCGGCACCGGGCTTGGCCTCGCCATCGCCCGCGACATCGCCCGCTCGCATGGCGGCGACATCACCCTGGGCGACAGCCCGATGGGCGGCTTGCGTGCCACCGTGCGGGTGCCGGTATAGGCGTGCGGACGTTGCAGCGAAACGCGCAATCCAATCCGACCTCACCCTGAGGAGCATCGCGAAGCGATGCGTCTCGAAGGGCGAGGGCGGCCCCATCCTTCGAGACGCCCGGCTTCGCCGGGCTCCTCAGGATGAGGCGTCATTTGACGCAGGTGAAAATGACTTCGCCAATTCCCGCGACCGCTCGGCCGCCGCCGCGACGGCGCGGGTCAGCAGCGGCTGGAAGCCATCATCCGCCATCAGCACCGCGAGCGCGGCGGCGGTGGTGCCGCCGGGCGAGGTGACGTTTTGGCGCAACGTTGCGGAGTCGAGTTCCGAGCGATGCAGCAATTCGCCGGAGCCGGCGACGGTGTGGCGCGCCAGCCGGGTGGCGAGCTCCGCCGGCAGCCCGGCTGCGACGCCGGCGCGCGCCAATTCCTCGGCGAGCAGGAACACATAGGCCGGGCCGGAGCCCGAGACCGCGGTGACGGCATCCATCAGGCTCTCGTCGTCGATCCATTCCACCGCGCCGGTAGCGCGCAGCAGCGCGTCGGCGATATCGCGCTGCGCGGCGCTGACGTCGTCTGACGCCACCGCGACGGTGATGCCGCGGCCGATCGCGGCCGGCGTGTTCGGCATCGCGCGGACCACATGGCCGCCGCAGGCGGCCTTGATCGCGGCACTCGGCGTGCCGGCCATGATCGACACCACCAGCGTCTGCGCTCCGACATAGGGCCGCAGCGCGGGCGCCGCCGCTCCGAACATCTGCGGCTTGACCGCCAGCACCAGCGTCGCCACCGCGCCGACATCGGCGGCGGAGGCATTGAACCGGACGCCGCGCGCGGTCAGCGCCCGGATCTCGTCGGAGGGCTGCGGATCGACCACCACGACGTCGCCGG
Source organism: Rhodopseudomonas sp. BAL398 (assembly GCF_033001325.1). Taxonomy (NCBI): domain Bacteria; kingdom Pseudomonadati; phylum Pseudomonadota; class Alphaproteobacteria; order Hyphomicrobiales; family Nitrobacteraceae; genus Rhodopseudomonas; species Rhodopseudomonas sp. BAL398. The sequence continues at coordinate 3,242,323 of NZ_CP133111.1, read as the reverse complement.
CGTCGAGCCCCTGCGCCAGCCAGCCGGTCAGCAGCGCGCCGCCCATCTTGCCGGCGCCGGCCAGAACGATGGTGCCGCCGCGTTTGGCGAGCGGATGAGAAGCAGTGTTTGTTGTCATCGGAAGTCCTCTGGCCGAAATGACCTGCAAGGCGCCCAGCGCCAGCATCCGTCGCCGGGCTCGACCCGGCGATCCTTCATTTCGTGCGATTATTTGCAGGAGGATGGACGGCCGGGTCAAGCCCGGCCATGGCAGCACAGAGGCGCGTCAGCGCAAGCGCGCCGCTCGATCGGCGCGATCGTGCCGCTACACCAGATTCTTTTTGAGGAAATATCTTTGGCCGCCGCGCGGATAATCGTCGAGCGAGCCGAACACCTCGTAGCCCTGCTTCTCGTAAAATTCGCGGGCCTGAAACCAGTAGGTATCGAGCCAGATGCCGATACAGCCGCGCTGACGCGCGATGTCCTCGGCCTGGGCCAGCACTTTCGACCCCAGATCGTGCCCTCTGAGTTGCTCCGGGATCACGAACAGGTCGACGTAGCACCAATTATAGGCCGTCCTGCCCCACAGCCCGCCGGCCGGCTTGCCGGTCGCCGGATCGGTGATCAGGATCGCGAGCGGCTCGACCCCGGATGGGCCGACGGCGCTATCATTATAGGCGAGCAAGGCCTTTACGACGACGTCGCGATGGCTCTCGTTCGGCTGCTCGGGAACGATGATGGTCGGATGCGGCGGCATTGGCTCAGGCTTCGCCTTCGGTGTCGAACATCGCCGCAGACATCGCTTCGGCGGCGGATTTGCCGGCCCACACTACGAACTGGAACGCCGGGAAATAGCGCTCGCAATTATGGATCGCGGAGACCAGCATGGCCTCACATTGTGCGCTGGTCGCAGTCAAGCCATCCGGTAGTACCAGCGCCTGGCGATACATCACCATCCCGGTATGGGTCCAGATATCGAAATGCCCGACCCACATCTGCTCGTTGATAGAAGCGATCAGTCGCTGCACTTCGGCGCGGCGCGCCGGCGGAATCTTCATGTCGAATGCGCAAGCCAGATGCAGTGCCTCGATCTCGTTCATCCAGGTGAAGGACAGTTGGTAGTCGGTCCAGTCGCCCTTGGAGACGATGGTGATTTCATCCTCGCCGCTACGTTCGAACGACCAGTTGTTCGATGCGGCAATGTCCTCCACCACGGCGAGCGGATTGTTGCGTGAATCGATAGTGCCTTCGAGCATGGACATGCCGAATCGACCTTGCATTTGAATGGTGTTGATACGCACACGGCATGCTGACACGCGCCACAGTCCCGCGCGTCGCTGCGGATCGCAAACCTCGGGCGAGCCCTAGGCTTGCAACACTGAAATGATGTGATTTGCCGAATCCGCGCAACCGTATGGCGGGCCCATCCACAAGCAAAGCGCGGCCCGTCCACAGCTGATCGCAAAATAGCCAGAACAAAACGGAATCGGATTCGCGCGGCGCGAGTCCGGCGTGCGACTTGCAGTCATGCCGAGTCTGCGCCGCGCTTGTGCCGGGCCGGCGGCGCGTCGCGCCGGCGCCGTTAACCTTTGATTCGTCGCCCGCGGCTGGTAGCCTCAAACCACCTCATCTTCGAACAAAGAGCCAGCCGATGACCGACACCGTGTCCGATCCCACCGCGGCGGCGCCCGCCGCCGAGCGAGCGCGCTTCGCCAGGCCGCAACGCGTCGCCTATGTGCAGTCGTCCTGGCATCGCGACATTGTCGGTCAATGCTGGCAGACCTTTGCCAAGGAGCTCGCGGCGCGCGGCGTGGCGTCGTCGCAGCTCGATCTGTTCGAGGTGCCGGGCTCGTTCGAAATTCCGCTGCACGTGCAGCTGCTCGCCAAGACCAGGCGCTACACCGCGATCGTCGCCGCCGGCCTCGTCGTCGATGGTGGCATGCAGGGCTTCGTCGCCCAGACCGTGATCGCGGCCCTGATGGAGGTGCAGTTGCGCACCGAGGTGCCGGTGTTCTCGGCGGTGCTGACGCCGCAGCAATTCGACGCCACCGCCGCGCAGGCGGAATTTCTGCGGGAGCATTTCGCCAATAAGGGCGCCGAGGTCGCCAATGCCTGCGCCGACACGCTGCTCAGCCTGGAACGGCTGCGCAGCCAGGTGGCGGCGGGGATCGCGTGAGCTGACAGGTTTGCGAGGGCGCTTGTGCCCCAGCCATGGTTGTCATTCCGGGGCGTGAGGCCGCAGGCCGAGCGAACCCGGAATCTCGCCATGAGCACGAACTCGCGCGTGGCGATGATCCGCGAGATTCCGGGTTCGCGCGCAGCTTCGCTGCGCACGCCCCGGAATGAGCAGTCAATTCAGAATTGCGAAAATGTCAGTCGAACAGGCTTGAGACCGATTCTTCCGCCGCGGTGCGGGCGATGGCTTCGCCGATCAGCGAGCCGATCGACAGCACGCGGATGTTCGGCGCGTTGACGACTGCTTCGGTCGGCTGGATCGAATCGGTGATCACCAACTCCTTCAGCTTGGAGCCGACGATCCGCGCCGCGGCGCCGCCGCTCAACACGCCGTGGGAAATATAGGCATAGACATCCTTGGCGCCCTTGGCGAGCAGGGCGTCGGCGGCGTTGACCAGCGTGCCGCCGGAATCCACGATGTCGTCGATCAGGATGCAGGTATGGCCGTCGACCTCGCCGATCACGTTCATCACTTCGGATTCGCCGGCGCGTTCGCGGCGCTTGTCGACGATCGCCAGCGGCGCATTGATGCGCTTGGCCAGGCCGCGGGCGCGGACCACGCCGCCGACGTCGGGCGACACCACCGTCACCTTGGTGAGATCGAAATTCTCCTTGATGTCGCGCACCATCACCGGAGAGGCAAAGAGATTGTCGACCGGGATATCGAAGAAGCCCTGGATCTGGCCGGCGTGCAGGTCGAGCGTCATGACGCGATCGACACCCGCATGGGTGATCAGGTTGGCGACCAGCTTGGCGGAGATCGGCGAGCGCGATCCGACCTTGCGGTCCTGCCGGGCGTAACCGAAATACGGCACCACCGCGGTGATGCGGCGCGCCGAGGCACGGCGCAGCGCGTCGGTGACGATCAGCAGCTCCATCAGATGGTCGTTGGTCGGAAACGAGGTCGACTGGATCACGAAGACGTCCGAGCCGCGGACGTTTTCCAGGATCTCGACGAAAATCTCCATATCGGCGAAGCGGCGGACGCTGGCCTTGGTCAGCGGCATTTCGAGCCAGTCGGCGATTGCCTGCGCCAATGTCGGGTTGGAATTGCCGGCGACCAGTTTGATCGAGCCGTTTTTGGCCGACATCGACGCTTTCCCCCGCGGCTTGGTGGACACAACGTTCAGCATATCGGTGGACTCACGAAAACGGGCGCAGTTTGCAAGTGAGGGCATATCAAGGTGGGGCTGCCACTGGCAACCCGTTGGGTCAATTTTACTGCGGATTCGACGATTGTCTGATTAACGCGCCGCTAAACTCAGGGTTGCCGGGCCAAGGCTGTGAGAAGTTGCCGGCGCGTCGGCGCTGGCGACCGCGGTGTTGTTCGGTGTCGGCGCATCGGCGGGCGGCGAGCCGGCGGGCGGGGTGGCGGTGCCGTTGATGATCTCGCTGAGGCCGCTGATTCCGGCCTGCGTGATCCGCCGCAACACCAGATCGTCGGCTTGTGCCCAGGCGTCGCTGCCGGGTTTGCCCGCCGGTTCCATCCCCGACACCCGCAGCGCGCGCTGCTGGTTGCGATCATAGACGTCCCAGACCCAGGCGATATTGGTGCGGCCGCCACGGACCTGCGCCGACAGATAGCTGCGGACCCGGTAGGTGGCTTGGCCTTGGCGCGACACCACCGCGACCCGGCGCAGCTTGGATTCGCTCTCGATCATGCTGACGATGCGATCGAACACTTGCGGCGGCGGACCGTCGATCGATTCGAAGGCGACGGTGGCGCCGCCGGCCAGGCCCGAGGCCGCCGGGCCATCGGTGACGCAGCCGCCGAGCAAGGCGCCCAATCCGCCCAGCGTCGCCAGCAGCAGCGCCGCGCGCGCACCGCGCTGCGCGGACAGACTGGCGGGAGGGCTGCGCAGGGGCATCGATGATTTCCGAATCTTAACGCAAACACCGCGACGATGGATCGGCCTGCGTGGCGGCCTGACCGGCGAAGCGATATCGTTAAAATGCGTTAAGGTCTAGGGCAGGGAAGCGGCAAGGAGCGGTGGAATGACCATGCGGTGTCCTTCGGGTTTCTCGGATCGCTCCGAATTATTTAATTATTTCAGATGATTGGAGGGAGGTCGGCGATGCGCGGGTTTGTCCTGTCAAAATATGGTGCGGTGGCCGACTGCGTCCGGCTCAGCGAGCTCGCCGATCCGGTGGCCTCGGCCGGCCAGCTGGTGGTCGAGATCCACGCCGCCAGCCTCAATCCGATCGACTACAAGCTGATCCGCGGCGATCTGCAACGGATCGCCAAATATCGGTTGCCGCATCCGATCGGCTTCGATGCCAGCGGCGTGGTCCTCTCAGTGGGGTTCGGCGCGACGCGCTTTGCGCCCGGCGACGCCGTCTACTTTCGCACCTCTCGCGAGCACATCGGCACCTTCGCCGAGCAGATCGCGACCGACGAGCGGCTGGTCGCGGCGCGGCCGGCGTCGGTGTCGCATCTGGAGGCGGCGTCGTTGCCGCTGGTCGGGCTGACCACGCTGCAGGGGTTTGCTCGCGCCGGTGCCAAAGCCGGACAGCGCATCCTGATCCAGGCCGGCTCCGGCGGCGTCGGCAGCTTCGCCGTGCAATATGCCCGGCACCTGGGACTGGAGGTCACCGCCACCACCAGCGCCAAGAACGCCGATTTCGTCCGCGCGCTCGGCGCCGATCGGGTCATCGCCTATGACCGCGAGGATTATCGGGCGCAGGGCGCCGTCTACGACATCGTGTTCGACACGCTCGGCGACCAACACACCATCGACGCCTTCAAGGTAGTGACGCGCGGCGGCACGGTGATCTCGCTGAGCGGTCCGCCGGATCGCGATTTCGGCAAGCGCGAGGACACCAGCCTGATGGTGCGGATCGCGGTCTGGCTGATGGGCCGCAAGGTCTATGCCGCGGCCGACCAGGCCGGGGCGGCTTACTGCTGGTACTTCACCGAAGCCAATGGCGATCAGCTGCGCGACATCGCCGGCCTGGTCGATGCCGACGCGATCAAACCGGTGATCGATCGGGTGTTCGACTTCGCGCAATTGCCGCAGGCCATGGCCCATCTGCAAGCCGGCCACGCCCGCGGCAAGGTAGTGCTCAAGGTGAGGTAGCGGCGGCGGTGAACGATCCGCGACGGCGATGACTTCAAATTTGTCGTTCCGGGGCGCGAGGCCGAAGGCCGAGCGAACCCGGAATCTCGGGGCAAGGCAGAGCGCTGAGTGCTTTTCGCAAGATTCCGGGTTCGCTCGCAGCGAGCTGCTCGCGCCCCGGAATGACAGCAATGGAAGCATGTCGTCTCTCTGGCGCGCGCAGCTTGCGCTGCGCCCGCCCCGGAATGACGAACATCATATTTCCCGGCTGTCTGCGTCAGCCTTCCAGCGCAATCGCGTGGACATGGCGGCCATAGTCCGGCTCGTTGCGATGCACCGAGCGGCGATAGCTGTAGAACCGCTCGTCCGGATAGGTATCGAGCCCGGTGTCGTCGATGGTCCGGATGCCGGCGTTTTGCAGCCGCATCCGGATGAAGCCGCCGAGATCGAATTGCGCGTGGCCGGCGCGCGTCGAGGGGACGAAGAACCGGCCATGGTCCGGATCGGCCGCTTCGAAGCGGGCGAGGAATTCGGCGCCGACTTCGTAGCTTGGCTGGCGGATCAGCGGCCCGATCGCCGCGACGATGCGGCCGCGGTCGGCGCCGAGATTTTCCATCGCGGAAATCGCGGATTCCAACACGCCGGTCAGCGCGCCCTTCCAGCCGGCATGGGCGGCGCCGATCACCCGCGCGTCGGGATCGGCCAGCAGCACCGGGCCGCAATCGGCGGCCGAGGCGCCGATCGCCAGACCCGGAGTCCGGGTGACGATGGCGTCGACCTTGGGGCGCGAGGCGGCGTCCCACGGCTCGGTGGCGACCACGACGTCAGGCGAGTGGATCTGATAGGCGCTGAGGAAGCGCTCAGCCGTCACACCCAGCGCCGCCGCCATCCGCCGCCGGTTCTCGGCCACATGGGCGGGGTCGTCATTGGAGCCTATTCCGGCATTGAGCCCGGCATAGATCCCTTCCGAGACGCCGCCGTCGCGGGTGAAAAAGGCGTGACGCAATCCGGGGATCGCTGACAGCAGCGGTGAGGGGATGATCATGGCGCTGCGGCCTCGCTGGCCCGGGTGTCGTCGTCGCTCAGTCCGACCAGGGTCTCGATCGCCGGATCAGATATTCCGATCACCTTGAACATCGATCCCATCCCGCCGCGGCCGCTATCGGTCAGCCGCTTCAGCGCGCCATTGATGTCCTCCGACACTTCATTGCTGGCCTTGGCCATCAGCGTCAGCGCCCGGGTCTCGATGCCGAGCCGCTTGAGGAATTCGCCCTGCGTGACCGGGCCATGCACGCGGGCGCCGACACCCTCGGCGGTGTGTGCCAGGGCTTGAAAATCGACATGGGCGGTGATGTCGGCTTCGCCCGGATTCCGTAAAGGGTCGGCGAAGGAGTGGCGGGCGATCGCCTGCAAGGTGTCGCCGACATCGCTGCGGTCATGGCCGTAATCGATGATCAGCGCGGCGCCGCCCTGGTCGCGGACCCTGCGGGCGATCGCCATGATCTCGGCATCCGGCCGCCACTCGAACACCGCGCCGAGCGGCGACATCCGCACCAATGGCGGCAGCAGCACCTCGAAACGCGCAATAGGCTCGGCCGCGACGCCGAACTGGATGTCACCCTGGTCGTCGATCTCGACGGTGCGTTCGTGCCAGCCGTCGTCGCGCCGCACCGCCTGGTGGATCGGCAGCACGTCGACATATTCATTGGCCAGGATGATCGAGGGGCCGTCCGGGACGTCGTCGAGCGAATCGTGCCAGTGGATGTTCTTGATCCCCGCCAGGGTCTCTTTCTGCTTGTCGCGCAGCACCGGGTTGATCTCCACCAGATGCACGCTCAGCCCCTGATACAGCGGCGGCAGCACCCGCAGCGCCCGCAGCGCGTCGGCCATCATGGTGCCGCGGCCGGGGCCGAGTTCGATCAGCCGCAGCGCGGCCGGCTCGTCCATCGCCTTCCACACCGAGGCCGCCCACAGCCCGAGCAATTCTCCGAACATCTGGCTGACTTCAGGCGCGGTGGTGAAATCGCCCTCGCGGCCGAGCGGGTCGCGGCAGACATAATAGCCGTGTTCGGGATGGGTCAGGCACAGCTGCATGTAGCGCCACACCGGCATCGGGCCGGCGGATTTGATCAGTCTGGCGATGGTTGCCTGCAGCGGCGTGGTGTCGGTCACGTTAGGCCTTGCTGGCTGGGCTGGGGGCGGGATCGTGCGCGGCAGGCGCCGGGCGGGCGCGCTTCCAGGCCACCACAACGATGATCAATCCCGCAATGACCATCGGCGCCGACAGCAGCATCCCCATGGTCAGGCCGCCCCACAGGAAGCCGAGTTGCGGGTCCGGCTCGCGGAACAATTCGCCGATGATGCGCGCCACGCCGTAAAGCCCGATGAAGCTGCCGAGGATCACGCCAGGACGCCTCAAGGCGCCGAGGCGGATCATCAGCGCCAGGATGCAAAACAGCACAATGCCTTCGAGCCCGGCCTCGTACAACTGGCTGGGATGGCGCGGCAGCGGCCCGCCATTGGGAAACACCATCGCCCAGGGCAGGCTGGGGTCGGCGGGGCGTCCCCATAATTCGCTGTTGATGAAATTGGCGATGCGGCCGAGGAACAGCCCGATCGGGCCGACCGCGCAAGTGATGTCGCCGAGCGACGCCACCGACAGCTTGTTCTTCCAGGCAAACGCGAAGACCGCCACCACGCAGCCCATGAAGCCGCCATGGAACGACATTCCGCCCTTCCACAGCTGGAAGATCTCGGCCGGATGCTGGAGGAAGAAGTCCAGATTGTAGAACAGCACATAGCCGGTGCGGCCGCCGAGGATGATGCCGAGCGTCACCCACAGGATGAAATCGTCGAATTGCAGCAGCGAGACCGGCGCCGGGCCGCCCCACAATTTCTGATTCTTGATCAGCGCGCGGGCATAGAGCCAGCCCAGCACGATGCCGCCGATATAGGCCAGCGCATACCAGCGGATCGCGATCGGGCCGAACGCGATCGCGATCGGGTCGAACACCGGAAAGGCGATGGTGAGAAAGGGCATGGCGCGGCTTACGCCGAAAGCCGGCGCCGGTACAGGGCCAGCAGCCGTTCCCAATGCCGTTCGGCAGCCTGTTTGTCGTAGATTGGGCGTTTCGGGAACGCAAAGCCGTGATGCACGCCGGGATAGAGCTCGACCTCGGCGGTGACGCCGTCGGCCTTAAGCGCCGCGCGCAGCGGCTCGATCATCTCCAGCGGCGCCCAGCGGTCGATCTCGGCGCAGGCGACATACAATTCGCCGGAAGCGTTTTTGGCGGTGCGGTGCGGACTGTCGGCCTGGTCGGTCATCAGCTGGGTGCCGTAGATCGAGGCCGCGGCCTTGACCCGCTCGGGAAAATGGACGGCGGCGCTGATCGCATAGCGACCGCTCATGCAATAGCCGACCGCGCCGGCCGGCCCCTTGCTGGCGGCTTGCTGGGAGGCGGCGTAATCCAGCAGCGCCGTGGTGTCCTGCATCACCATCGGGATGGTGAGCGTGGCCATCAAGTCGAACATCCGCTTGCGCTCGGGGGCATCGTCATCACTCGGGATCGGCCCGAGCTCGAACACGTTCGAGCGGTAATACATACTGGGCAGCATCACATAATACCCGCTTGTGGCGAGTCGTCGCGCCATGTCGCGCAGTTCCTCGCGAATGCCGGGCGCGTCCATGTAGAATAGAATGACGGGAAAAGGTCCGTCGCGTTCGGGATGGCTGATGAAGGTGCTGACGCGGCCGTCCTTGGTGGGAATCTCGATTTGCTGGTCGATCATGCGACGTTTCCGATCCTTCTGAGGGGGGCCTTGCGATGGCAGCCGGAAGATCGCAAGGAAAGCGGAAGCTGACAAGCTCGTAGCCTGATTCGATGAAACCCGTTGCGGCCTTGAAGTCGGCCAGCGGGATTGCCATTGTCAGGCCATCGCGGCGTCAGGCGACCGCTATCCGCTGCCTTTGACCGGAGTTCGACCCATGACCCAGACCAACAACCGGCTGTTCGACGAGATCGGGCGCCTGATGAACGACGCCGCCGGCGCCGCCCAGGGCGTCAAGCGCGAGGTCGATACCGTGGTGCGCAACCAGGCCGAAAAATTCCTGCGCGACATGGATCTGGTCAAGCGCGAGGAATTCGAGGTGGTCAAGGACATGGCCCGCCTCGCCCGCGAGGAAAACGAGGCGCTGAAAGCCCGGATCGAAGCGCTCGAAGCCAAGCTCGGCGCCGCGCCGGAGGCCCCGACCGCGATGGTCTGACGGCGGAGCCCTCTGCCTCGGAAGCGGTGCGTCGGCAGAATCCCTCCCCCTTGCGGGCAGGGTCGGCCGAGCGAAGCGGAGGCCGGGGTGGGGGCCGCGCATTGCGCCCGTCACCGTCCCACCCGATCCGACGCTGCGGCCGGACCACCCTGCCCGCAACGGGGGCAAAAATCTCCCCGATTTCCTTGTCATTTCTGCCCTTTGGGGCTAAAAGCCGGCACGTCTGCAGCCCCCGCACCCCTGGAGGCTTGCTGCGACGACCACACGGGCCGCCTTGCGGCCTTTAACTTTTTAGAAAACAAGGACTTAAACGATGGCGACCGTCATGGAATTGAAGGCGACCACTCGTCTGGCAAGCGGCAAGGGGGCCGCCCGGGCAGAGCGTCGCGCCGGCAAAGTGCCCGGAGTGATCTACGGAGACAAGCAGCCCCCGGTGGCGATTTCGGTCAATGAGCTCGAATTGCGCGCGCGCGTTCTGGCCGGCCGGTTTCTCACCACGATTTACGACATCGAGCTCGACGGCAAGAAGCACCGCGTGATTCCGCGCGACGTCCATCTCGATCCGATCCGGGATTTCCCGATCCATGTCGATTTCCTGCGGCTCGGCGTCGGCGCCACCATCCGGGTTAACGTTCCGCTGCATCTGAAGGGCTCGGACATCGCGCCGGGCGTCAAGCGCGGCGGCACCGTCAACATCGTCACCCCTTCGCTCGAGCTCGAAGTCTCGGCCGACAACATTCCGCAGTTCATCGAAGCCGATATCGGCACGCTGGACATCGCGGGTTCGCTGCATCTGTCGGCGATCACGCTGCCGGCCGGCGTCAAGTCGCTGTCGCGCGAGGACATCACCCTGGTGACCATCGTGCCGCCGTCCGGTTACGCCGAAGAGGCCAAGGCCGCCGCCGCGGGTGGTGCCGCGGCTGCGCCGGGCGCTGCTGCTGCTCCGGCGGCAGGTGCCAAGGCTCCGGCGGCGGGCGCCAAGGCTCCCGCGGCTGGTGCGAAAGCGCCGGCGGCTGGTGCCAAGGCTCCGGCTGCTCCGGCTGCGAAAAAGAAGTAAGCCGGCGCGGGACGCCGCGTCATGCGACTGTTTGTTGGATTGGGAAACCCTGGCGCCAAGTACCAGGGCAACCGCCACAATATCGGTTTCATGGTCATCGACGAGATCGCGCGGCGTCATGGCTTTTCGCCATGGCGCCGTCGCTTTCAGGGCGAGACCGCCGACGGCGCGCTCGACGGCGAGCGCGTCACCTTGCTGAAGCCGCTGACCTATATGAACGAGTCCGGCCGCGCCGTGCAGGAGGCCGCGAATTTCTTCAAGCTCGAGCTCGGCGACATCACGGTGTTTCACGACGAGATCGAACTGCCGGACGCCAAGCTGCGGGTGAAGATCGGCGGCGGCATCGCCGGACATAACGGGTTGCGGTCGATTTCGGCGCATGTCGGCAATGAGTATCGCCGGGTCCGGCTCGGCGTCGGGCATCCCGGCGTCAAGGAGCTGGTGCACGGCCACGTACTCAACGATTTCGCCAAGTCCGAGCGGCCCTGGGTCGAGGCTTTGGTCGAGGCGGTGGCGGTCAATGCCGCTTTGGTGGCTGCGGGCCGCGACTCGACCTTTGCCAACAAGGTGCATCTGGCGATGCAGGCCAAGGGATTTTTGGACAAAGGTGACAAGGCAGAGAAGTAAGATTGAGCCCTCCGCTGCACCAAATGTAACACGCCGTCATGGCCGGGCTTGTCCCGGCCATCCACGCCTTGATGGTCAAGGAAGACGTGGATGCCCGCGACGAGCGCGGGCATGACGAACTCTGATTCAGAGGACAGGTCATGGGATTCAAATGCGGTATCGTCGGCCTGCCGAATGTCGGCAAATCGACGCTGTTCAACGCGCTGACCGAAACCGCGGCGGCGCAGGCGGCGAATTATCCGTTCTGCACCATCGAGCCGAATGTCGGCGAGGTGGCGGTGCCGGATCCGCGGCTCGATAAATTGGCTGCCGCCGGCAAGTCGGCGCAGATCATCCCGACCCGGCTGACCTTTGTCGATATCGCCGGGCTGGTGAAGGGCGCGTCGAAAGGCGAGGGTCTCGGCAACCAGTTTCTCGCCACCATCCGCGAGGTCGACGCCATCGCCCATGTGGTGCGCTGCTTCATCGATGACGACATCACCCATGTCGAGGGCAAGATCTCGCCGCTCAGCGACATCGAGACCATCGAGACCGAGCTGATGCTGGCCGATCTCGACAGCCTGGAAAAGCGCGTCGACAACCTGACCAAGAAGGCCAAGGGCGCCGACAAGGACGCCAAGGAACAGCTCGACCTGGTGCAGCGCGCTCTGGTGCTGCTGCGCGACGGCCGTCCCGCGCGCTTTCTCGAGCGCAAGCCGGAAGAGGAGCGCGCCTTCGGCATGCTCGGCCTGTTGACCTCAAAGCCGGTGCTCTATGTCTGCAATGTCGAGGAGGGCGCCGCCGCCACCGGCAATGCGCTGTCGCAGGCGGTGATGGACCACGCCAAGAAGGAAGGCGCGGTCGCGGTGGCGATCTCGGCGAAAATCGAATCCGAAATCGCCACGCTGTCGAAGGAAGAGCGCGCCGAATTCCTCGACACGCTGGGGCTGGAAGAGGCCGGGCTCGACCGGCTGATCCGCGCCGGCTACGAGCTATTGCACCTGATCACCTATTTCACCGTCGGCCCGAAGGAGACCCGGGCCTGGACCATCACCAAGGGCACCAAGGCGCCGCAGGGTGCCGCCGTGATCCATACCGATTTCGAAAAGGGCTTCATTCGCGCCGAGACCATCGCCTATGAGGACTATGTCGCCTTCGGCGGTGAAGCCGGCGCGCGCGACAACGGCAAATTGCGGCTGGAAGGCAAGGAATACGTCGTCGCCGACGGCGACGTGATGCATTTCCGGTTCAATAACTGACGCCCGTCAGCCTGAGCGCCTGACCGCTGAAGCGATCAACAAAACGAGGCCTTCAAGGTCGTCATTGCGAGGAGCACTTGCGACGAAGCAATCCAGTCCTTGCTTGGCGGCCCTGGATTGCTTCGCGGTCGGACGGCGCGATGCGCCGTCCTCGGCTCGCAATGACGAAATCATGTTTGATTCGAGCCCCGCGCGATGCGGTGCTCGATCGAACTCACCACATGTCGGCGCGCGGGCACCTCAGCATCACGAGAAGACGCGCGAAAAATCTACCGCAACTGTCCCTCGTCGCGGATCGCGCCGAGATGTTCGTTGATGCGGAACACGATCAGGATGAACTCCGCGACGATGCGCGAGAACACGATGCCGACGATAACGCTGGCGATGCTGGACAGCACCAGGATGAAGCCGCTGAACGGGCTCACCGCCATCGCGGCCAGGCCCGAGAAAATCCCCGAGATTCCGAACAGCACCATCAGGGCGATCACCAGCCAGTAGAAGGTCTTGATGATCGTCGGGGTGATGAACCGGTCCCATTGAAAAAGGTCGCGAAATTCGAACATCATTGGTCTCCCGGCCGTCGGATTGCGTGGCTTGTGATTGCCTGCAATAACGGCCACAATCAGGCTCCCGCCAGCAAAATGCCATCATGACCCTCAGCTTCGAAGACTTCCCTCCCGGCCATTTCGGCAGCTTTGGACCTCGCCGCGTGACGCGCGAGGAGATCATCGCCTTTGCCAGCGAATTCGATCCGCAGCCGATGCATCTCGACGACGAGGCCGCCAATGCCTCGATGTTGAAGGGGCTGTCGGGGTCGGGCTGGCACTTGTGCTCGATCATGATGCGGATGATGTGCGACGGCTATCTGCTGCGCACCGCGTCGCTGGGCTCGCCGGGCGTCGACGAGATGCGCTGGCTGGCGCCGTTCCGTCCGGGCGACGATCTCACCCTCGATGTCGAGGTGGCGCAGGCGCGGGTGTCGCAAAGCCGGCCCGAAACCGGCATCGTCACCTTCAAATGCAGCGTCCGCAACGGCGCCGGCCAGAAATTGTGCGAGATGGTGTCGCCGATCATCATCCGGCGCCGCGCCGCGGTCGCGGCGAATTAGGGCGGGCTCATGCGTTTCTTCGAAGACATCGTGATCGGCCAGTGCCGCGATCTGGGGTCGTTCACTTTCACGGCCGAGCTGATCAAGGAATTCGCCGCAAAATTCGATCCGCAGCCGTTTCATCTCGACGAGGAGGCCGGCCGCAACTCGCTGTTCGGCGGCTTGGCGGCCTCGGGCTGGCATGTCGGCTCGGTCTGCATGAAGCTGCTGGTGGCCGACCATCAGCGACAGGCAGCCGAGGAGGCCGCGCGCGGCGAGCCGGTCGCGGTCGGCGGGCCGTCGCCGGGGTTTCGCGAGCTGCGCTGGATCAAGCCGGTGCTGGCCGGCGACATTGTGAGCTTTTCCAGCGTGATCGAATCGCTGCGAACCTCGGATTCGCGTCCCGAATGGGGCATCCTGCAGGCTCGGAACACTGGCACCAATCAGCGCGGCGAGGTGGTGTTCTCGTTCCTGGCGACGGCTTTCGTGCCGCGCCGGTCCGGGGTCACCTAAGCGTCGGGGGCGCCGAGTGTGACATTTTAATCAACTCGTCAATTTTTCGACACCGCAACCGCTCCAAAGGCCTTGCCGTTAATATTTTGGACACCTTGCGGGAGCTCTGCTCAATCGAACAACACATCAAGAGGACTTACGACGATGGCTGATAACACGGGGCTGAAACTTGTCGGCCTTGTTTTTGCTTCCGTTACGCTGGCGGTGATGATCACCACTTGCATGGTGGTCAAGGGCTATGCCGACGGCGCTTATTCGTTCGAATCCGCTCCGGCCGTGACGGCGGCGAGCCGCTGATCGCGGCGGCTGGCGGCCAAACGCCCGCCTGCTGCCGGGCCCGGTCCTGACCGCGCAGGTGACGCACCACAAAAAAAACGCAGCCATCTTGCAATGGCTGCGTTTTTTGTGCGCTCCGCAGGAACCGGCGGGATGCCGCGGCGGCTGCGGAATTCGCGGTGTCAGCCTTTGCGAATGCCGTCGGCGGTGCGCTTCCATTGCGCGACATTGTCGGCGATCATCCGGGTGGATTTCATCGCGGCCTGGCTGAGCTGGGCATAGCCGGAAATCTCGCGCTGGACCCGCTGGCCCTCGCTGTGCAGCAGATCGCGCAGCGCTTCGAGCTCGCCCATCAGATTCTCGATTTCGGCCAGCGAGGTTCCGGCCACTCGCTGGATCAGTGAATTGACGTTGTTGACGGTGGCTTCGGCGCCGAGATCGAGCGGAATGTCGGCGTCGGCATTGGCCAAGCCCGGCGTCGGCCGCCGCAGATAGGCGATATCATTGCGGACGAAGTCGCGGATCCCGGCCTCAACCTCGGAGACGGCGGCGAGGTTGTCGTCGACTTCGGATGTTTCGGGCTTCTCGAATGGCGTGGCGTTCATCGGCTGTTCCCCTTGTGGCGATGTGGCAGCGCGGTTGTCCCCGCACAACGATCTAGCCTTACCATCAGCCCGTGCAATTTGACCGCATCGGGGCCAATCTGCGGCGGCAGCTCGGTCTTTCGGCGGATTCGAGCCCAACCGGTGCCCGCCCGGGGCGGCGGGAGCGTTTTCGAGCGAAGTTGGGACCGGTTCGCGTGAAAAAACGTGTCGGACAAAAATCTAGCTCCGGCTCTGATCTATCAGAACCGGAATTGCGCTAGCCGGCGAGCCGCGGCAGGTCGATCGGATTGCCGAGCGCCTGCTCGACCAGATCGAACGTATCAAGCAGCATGCGCATGCTGGTCAGGCGCTGGTCCCTGAACTGCGCGAACAGCGCAAGCCGCACGCTGATCTGCTTGTTGGAGGTCAGCGCGGTCAGCGAATAGCGCATCATCGAGGCAGCCGAATCGACTCCCAGCATGATCGATTCGCGATCGAACCGTTGCACGCGCACGGTGTTGCCGATCTGCGCGCAGACCTCGATTACTTCAGCCTTGCCGTGGCGCACGCCGAGGAATGGGAACATGTCGATCGGCCCATAGATCGCCCAATCAATATTGTCGTCGATAAGGTTGGCGAGTTCGTCGATCCGGCGTTCGTTCAGCGCGCGATGTAACGCGCGCGAAAAACGCCAGAGGCTGTGCTCTGTCATGCGATCAGGCTCTCTGGAACTGAGTTGCAGTCAGCCACTCATGGGCGTCAAAAATGGACGCCGTGGCGGGATGCTGACTATGATAATCGTTAGCTACCAACTAAGCGCATTTTAATAGAATGCAATGTGTTATTGTGCAATGCACAAATGCAAAAAGGCCCCCGCCAGAATGGTTTGTGGCGAAGATGTGGCGGTGGGGGGCCCCGGCGCGGCTAACCGTGCGCTGGTTCCCGTCGGGTCTGCATTTTGACGTCGCGCAGCGGGATCAGCCAAATAGTGTCAGCGGCGCTGATCGCTCCGATGGTCGCGCCGATCGGCGTCAGGGCCGGGTTTTACTGCTATCCAGCGAGCCTGCCGACCCTGGGTTCGCGCGGTCCCTTCGTGGCTGCGGGCGGCGCGGCGCGTCGGCGGCCACTTCGGTGTTGCGGCGTGGATCAGCGCGCTGGCGCCACCGCGCCGAGCGCCAGACCGCAGCCGATTGCCGGCGCTGCGGCGATCAGTGCCGCCAGCGTCGGTTTCAGCGCGGCCCAGCGCGGCGCGATGTCGGATCGACCGGCCTACTTCTTGTTCGGTGCCTGGCCGGACGGCGTCTTCGATGCGGCGAATGGGTTGACGTTGGCGACGCCGCCCTTCTTGGCGTTTTTATCCGCCTTCGGCTTCTTCTTTTCCTTGTTGCTCTTCATCTGACCCTTGGCCATGACGTTCTCCTGCGCACGGGTTGGTGGAATCGGCGCGCAGCGACGTTAGCAACTCCGTCGGCCTTTGTATGGGAATAGACGCGTCCATACCCGCGGCGTGGTCAGGGCAGGGGTCTGCAAAGCGCCGGGGCGCGGCGTCAGTAGCCGTCGGCGGCGAGGAATTCCAGCGCCTGCTCGCGGCTCGGAAAGCGGCCGAGCTCGCGGTAATCCGGCTCGTTCTCGGCGGTCTCTGGCGACCATCGCACCACATAATCGTGGCCGTCGCGTTCGATCAGCGTCGTCAGTTCTTCGGCCAGATGCGGCAACATCTGGCGCGCGCCGCACTGCGGACAATCATCGTCGCACAGGCTCGACCATTGGTCGGTCCATTTGGCTTGGCAGCGCAAGCATTGATAGTGATTGAGAAACCAGGCCATCGCGAGATCCGAATTGGGGGGCGAGAATAGGGATTGCCGTCAACCAAGACAATAAATGCGGCCGCGGCTTGTTCTACCGCAATGGCTCACGCCGTCGTGAATCGGTTGCGGATTTGTAACGAAACGGCGTGCCGCGCACGGCGTTGCCCGGGTGCTGAGGGGGCGACGATTCAGTCCAACAGGAGTACTGACATGAAGCAATCCACCCAGCGATATCTGCCGCTCGCGCTTGCCGCGTCGCTGATGCTCTCCGGCGTCTCAACCGCGTTGGCCGGAAGCATGTCGCGCGCCGATGACAGCATGTCGCATGCGACCACCGGATCCGCCAAAGCCAGCGGCAAGTTGACGCTGTCGGCGGCACAGAACAAGACTTTGTGGAATGATCTCAGCGCCGACGCCAGCAAGCAGAATGCGCCGGCGAGCTTCCTCGGCAATGTCGGCGAGAGGGTGCCGAGCGGCCTCGAGACCCAGGCGCTCCCCGCCAAGGCGGCCAGTGACGTGCCGATGGTGAAGAACTATCACTATGCGATGCTGCAGGACAAAATCGTGCTGGTGAATCCGAAGACCAAGCGGGTCGCCGGGGTGATCCGGCAGTAATCGAAGCGGCCGGCGTCAGGCCGCCGCGACTACGGTCTTTCGTTGTGGCGGCGTCTGCGCCGCCACAACCGCGTCCGGTCGTCATCAGGCTTGGTTCAGGCCTTGGTCTTTGTCGCGGATTTGCCGGCGGCCTTCTTGGGGCGCGGCGCAGCGGCTTTTTTGGTGGCCGGCTTTTTGCCCGTCGGGATCTTGTTGGCCGGGATTTTCTTGGCAGGCTTTTCGGCAGCGGGCTTCTCGGCGCTCTTCTTGGCAGGCGCCAGCGGCTTGGCGGCCGGCGCTTCGGCTGCTTTGCGCAGCGCGCGGGCGTAACTGTCGGCGGCGTTGTCGGCCGAGATCTGCAGCCGCTTGGCGGCGGCGCTGCCTTGCTCCATCGTCGCCGCCGCGATCTGCTTGAAGCGCTGCTTGGCGGCGGCGTCCTTGGCCTTGGCGGCGAGGCCCAGGGCGCGATCGCGCCGCGCCTTGGCGGCGGCCATCAGGGTCTTGTGCTGCTGCTTTGCAAGCTGCCGGATGATGACATCCAGTTCGGCGTCCGCCATTGGTGATTTCCTTGAGATTCGGTCGGGAGGGATGGTTCGATCGACTATGCGGGCGCGGCGTCGAATTGGCAATTCGGGGTTGCGCCTCGGGGTTGCGCGGCGGCGAGCTCGACATCGCGGGCGCCGCGCCTATATCGAGGTCATGGTCAGTCCATCCGTCGTCATTGCCCGGCCGCGTCGCGCCTCGCCAGTGTTGGTTTGCAAGAAATGCTTGTCGCGCGTGGCCGACGGCAAGGCGCTGCGCAAGGCGCTCAAGGCCGAGCTGAAGCGGCGCGGCGCCGCCCAGCACATCAAGCCGCCACGCCTGGTGCAGACCGGCTGTCTCGGCATCTGCCCGAAACGCGCCGCGGTGATCGCCGGCGCCACCACGCTTTCGCGGGGCGAGTTTCTGTTGGCGGCCGATGCCGAAGCCGCCATCGCCGCCGCCGGGATGCTGATGCCGGATCGCTGAGGTTCGGCCGGAGCGGCATTCGCTTCACGCGGCACGGCGGTGCCTGGCTCAAGCAGCGCGGACGTCTTCGAGGAAGCGATTGACTTGGCTGGCGAGGTCCTTCGACTGCTGCGACAATTGCTCGGCTGCCCCCAGCACCTGTGTGGCGGCATCGCCGGTCTGATTGGCGGCCTGCTGCACGCCCGAGATGTTGGTGTTGACCTCCTGGGTGCCGTGCGCCGCCTGCTGGACGTTGCGGGCGATCTCCCTGGTGGCCGAGCCCTGCTGCTCGATCGCCGCGCCGATCGCGCCGCCGATCTGTTCGATCTCGGTAATCACCGCGAGCACGTTGCGGATCGCCGTCACGGTCTCGTCGCTGGCCCCCTGAATGGCGGCAACCTGCTCGGAGATTTCGGTGGTGGCCTTGGCGGTCTGGCCGGCCAGCGATTTCACCTCCGAGGCGACCACGGCGAAGCCGCGGCCGGCTTCGCCGGCGCGGGCGGCCTCGATGGTGGCGTTCAGCGCCAGCAGGTTGGTCTGGGCGGCGATGTTCTGAATCAGCGTCACCACGTCGCCGATCTTCTGCGCGCCGGCGGCGAGCGACTGCGCGGTGTCGCCGGTGCGGCGCGCGTCCTCGACGGCGCGGGCGGAGATCTGCGCCGATTGCGCCACCTGACGGCTGATCTCGGTGATCGATGACGTCAGTTCCTCGGTCGCGCTGGCGACCATCTGAACATTCGACGAGGTCTGTTCGGAGGCGCCGGCGACGAGGCCGGCCTGGCGGTCGGTGGTGGTTGCGGTCGAGGACATCGAACGCGCGGTGGACTCCATGATCGCGGACGAAGACGACAGCCCGTCGACTAACTCGCCGATCCGCGATTCGAACGATCTGGTCAGATCGTCGACCATCTGGGCGCGGCGCATCTTGGCGTCGTTCTCCGCCGCCTGCTCGCGGCCGAGCCTCTCGGCGGTGATCAGATTGTCCTTGAACACCTGGACCGCGGCCGCCATCGCGCCGATTTCGTCGCGACGGTCGCTGGCCGGAATTTCTCCGGCAGCGTCGCCGCTGGCCAGCCGCGACATCGACGCGGTGATGCCGACGATCGGCTGGATGATGCGGCGACGGACCATCACCACCATGGCGACGCTGGCGGCGGCGACCGCCAGCAGCACGCCGAGCGCGACCACGAAGCTGAAACGCGCGTTGCCGTAAGCGGTGTCGAGCAGCTCCTCGGCATTGTCGTAAAACGCCTCACGGACGCCGATCACGGTGGCGAGGCCGAGCTGGGTCTCGGCGAAATAGGTGGCGGTGTCGTGCTCGTATTTGCCGCTGACTGCGCCGGCCTTGACCAGCTGCAATTCCTTGCCGAAGCGATCGACGAAGGTCTCCTGCATCTTGTCGAGCGCGGCCCGGACATTGGCCGGGGTGGCGGGATTGCCGCGCAGCTCCAGCAGCGAGGCCTGGATCTGGTCGGCGGCGCCCTGCGAGCGGCTGATCGCCATCCGCTCCGCCTCGGTCGCCACCCGGTTGGCGCCGACCAGGTTCTTGTGCAGGCTAGAATTGAGGCCGCCGATGTCGCGCAGCGTCCAGGCCACATTGGCGTAGGACGCCTGGCGGTAGGCCTGGCCGTTCAGCGCCGCGATCCGGCGGACCTGTTCGGCGAGCAGCGCGGTGACGGCGGCATTGAAGGCCGAATTGTCGGCGACAATTTTCTTGGCGGCGTCGCGGCGGGTCTCCGCCGGGCCGTCGAGCGTGGTGTCGATCGCCGTGCGCAACGCCTTGAACCGCGCGTTCAGCGCATCGATCCGGCTGGCGACATCGGCGCCGTCGTCGAGCGCGCCGACCGAACTGGCCCTGATCCGGTTCATCTTGGCGACCGCTCCGTCGGTATTCTTGCGATATTTCTCGGCGAGTTCGGCGCGGGCTTTGGGATCGATGGTGGCGGGCCCGAACAGAAGGTTGGTGGAGAAGCCGCGCTCCGGATTGAGATAGCGGGGAATGTCGCCGACGGCGCGCACCAGCGCCAGCCGCTCCTGCGCGGTGGTGACCTTTTGCATCGTCTCGTATTTCGTCGCCGCCAGATACACCGAAAGGCCGCCAGCGGCGGCCGAGAGCGAGGCGATCGCGATGGTCAGGAGCGTACCGATTTTCATAGTATCCAGCCTGAAACGAGGAAGGTCTTCCTATGGCGTAGCCGATCTGGCTTAAGTTAAGGTTGACGGGAACCGGCCCTGCGGCGTCCGGCTGCCGAGCTTTCCTGCACAGGGCGTCGTCGCGCGCCGCGGCCGGCCCGTGCCGCTGTTGCCGGAATCGGCCGCCGTCGCCCGCGCATGGCCAGGCGGCGCTGCGTCGGCTTGACTTTACGGCCGTCCCGGACAATCTCCCGTGCAAGAAAAACTTTCAAAAAACCTCGGGAGACCAAAATGGCCGACGCCTATATCATCGACGCAGTCCGCACCCCTCGTGGCATCGGCAAGGTCGGCAAAGGCGCACTCGCCGAGCATCATCCCCAACATCTGGCCGCCACCGTGCTGCGCGCCATCGCCGAGCGCAACAAGCTCGACACCGCCGACGTCGACGACGTGATCTGGTCGACCTCGACCCAGCGCGGCAAGCAGGGCGGCGATCTCGGCCGGATGGCGGCGCTCGACGCCGGCTACGACATCAAGGCCTCCGGCACCACGCTGGACCGCTTCTGCGGCGGCGGCATCACGGCGGTGAATTTCGCCGCGGCGCAGATCATGTCCGGCATGGAAGACGTGGTGATCGCCGGCGGCACCGAAATGATGTCGCTCACGGGCGCGATGGCCGCCGAGGACATGGCCGCCGGCAAGCCGCCGCTCGGCATGGGCAGCGGCAACAAGCGGCTCAACGCGGTGCATCCGCAGTCGCATCAGGGCATCTGCGGCGACGCCATCGCCTCGATGGAAGGCATTTCTCGGGAAGCGCTCGACGCGCTCGGGCTGGAAAGCCAGCGCCGCGCCGCGATCGCCATCAAGGAAGGCCGCTTCGACAAGAGCCTGGTGCCGGTCACCGACGACGCCGGCAATGTGGTGCTGGCCAAGGACGAATTCCCGCGCCCGAACACCACCGCCGAAGGCCTCGCGGCGCTGAAGCCGGCCTTCACCGCGATGGCCGACTATCCGCTCGACGCCGAGGGCTCGACCTATCGCAAGCAGATCACCCAGAAATATCCCGACCTGAAGATCGAGCACGTCCACCACGCTGGCAATTCCTCGGGCGTGGTCGATGGCGCCGCCGCCGTGCTGCTGACCTCGAAAGAATATGCCGAGAAGCACGGCCTCAAGCCGCGCGCGCGCATCGTGGCGATGGCCAATATCGGCGACGACCCGACCCTGATGTTGAACGCGCCGGTGCCCGCCGCCCGCAAGGTGCTGGCCAAGGCCGGCCTCACCGTCGACGACATCGATCTGTGGGAAATCAACGAGGCCTTCGCGGTGGTCGCTGAGAAATTCATCCGCGACCTCAAGCTCGACCGCGACAAGGTCAACGTCAATGGCGGCGCCATCGCGCTCGGCCACCCGATCGGCGCCACCGGCGCCATCCTGATCGGCACCGTGCTCGACGAGTTGGAACGCCGCGGGTTGAAGCGCGGGTTGGTGACGATGTGCGCGGCGGGCGGCATGGCGCCGGCGATTATCATCGAGCGGGTGTGAGGGGATAGCAGCGGACGCGGAAGCGTTCGACTGAACAAAGGGCGGCGCATCGCGCCGCCCTTTTTGCTGTCCGCCGGGCTTGACCCGGCCAACCACGATGGACGGCGCGGTGCCCGACACATGGGCGCCTCAAACTACAAAGGTCTGTCCGCAACCCGTGCCCCGGACAAAGCGCATCGCTCCGCCCTTGCGGCGCGATGCGCTGCAGATCCGGGGCCCCGGTTTCTTTGGCGCATCGGCACGAGTTCCGGGACTGCTCCGCAGCGCTTCGCGCTGCACAGCGCCAGGACAAGAGGAAGCTGAGCGCTCTGCCTCACATGCTGTCTTCGCCGGGCTTGTTCATGATCTCTGCGGTTCGCTTTAACACTTCCGGATCCCTGCTCGCTTGGAGCAGCCGATCCCAACTATCCGGCGGATTGCCGTCCTTCAGCATCGACGCGAACACCGCATAGGCGTCCGACTTCGCCCCATAGGTCCGCAGCGTCGTCTCGTCATTGACCCAGACATAGACGATGATCTTGGCGCGCAGATCGAAGCGGAAGAACAGCCGGAACCGGCCGTTACCGAACTTGTCGCGAAACCAGTGTTTTCGATTCTCACCGAGCGTGCCGCCGAGCCGATAGCGTTTGTCGGTCGGGTCCTGCGGAATCCGTTCCAGCATGATCGCCCGGATCGCATTCAGCAGCTTAATGTTGGATCGTCTGGTGTAGTCCGCCGGATCCTTCTGCCTGTCGCGTTCGACGCCTGCGATCAGCCGCGCCAGTTGATCCAGAAACAGCGGATGACAATAGATCGTCCAGCCGTTGACGATCATGGCGCGCTCAGAGGTCGACGTCGCCTTCGATGGGCTCGTCGGGATCGAACACCATGCCCTTGGTCAGCTTCGCGATGCGCTTGGCCGTTGCGGGAGACAGCGTCTTGAGCTTGGCCGGGTGGCTTGCGATGTCCTTCGCCAGGAAGGCCAGAAACGCCGCCATCGCCGGATCGTCCCGCGCGTCCTCCGCCCGCCGCAGCGTGACACCGGTCTCATCGACCCGAAACGCGATCTGATCGCCTTCGCTGAGGCCCAGCGCCTGGCGTACGGACTTCGGGACCGTGGTCTGGCCCTTGGAGGAGAGGGTGCTGAGTTCTTCGACGGGGTGGGACATGGTCGGAAACCTTGGAGGGGAGGAGGCAAAGTAAGGAAAAATTCTTACTTTGTCAATCGACTTACACCACCCGGGTCTGCGCCACCAGATCGATCCCCAGCGCGTGCAGGACCTTGAGCACGGTGGCGAATTCCGGCTTGGCGTCGCCGCCGAGTGCACGATAGAGATTTTCTCGCGACAGGCCGGCCTTTTCCGCGACATCGGTCATGCCCTGTGCGCGCGCCACGGCGCCGATCGCCTTGGCGATCAGCGCCGGATCTTCGGATGCAAAAGCCTCGTTGAGATAGGCGGCGATCATCTCCGGACTATCGAGATAGTCGGCCGCGTCGAAGACTCGCGCTCTCACCATCTTATCCCTCCAGATAGGCCAGTTCGGAGCCCGCTGAATGCAGCCGGCCTACTCCGCCGCCAGCACCCGCACCCGCGGCTCGATGCTGGGCCAGTCGCTGGCTCTCGCGCGGCGGAGGTCGTAGGAGGCCTGCAGGTTCATCCAGAGTTCTGGCGTGGTGCCGAAATACTTTGCCAGCCGCAGCGCGACGGCGGCGGTGATGGCCGAGCGGCCGTGCACGATGTCGTTGACGCGGGCCGGGTTGACGTCGATGTCGCGCGCCAGCCGGTTCTGGCTGATCCCGTTCGGCTTCATGAATTCCTCGATCAGGATTTCGCCGGGAGGAATGGGGGGCAGTTGTCTTGTTCGGGCCATCGTCGCCGTCCTCTAGTGATAGTCCACGATCTCGACCATCTCTGCGCCGTCATCATGCCATTCGAAACAGATCCGCCACTGATCGTTGATGCGGATTGAATATTGTCCGCGGCGATCGCCCTTGAGAGCTTCGAGACGGTTGCCGGGCGGCTGCCGCAGATCGTTGAGCTTTCCCGCGCCGTCCAGCCACAGCAGCTTGCGACGGGCTTGCCGTTCGATGGCACGAAAGCGTGGCACGTCCTGGTCCGCGAACAGCCGCGCAGTTGCCGTATCCCGGAACGAGCGGATCATGACAGCAGGCTATTCTGCGTCAGGGAATGGCGCAAGCCGAATGGCGCCGTCCTTACCTCTTCTTCCACCCACCCCGATGCCCCGGCGCGCCGCCGCTACTTCGTGGCGCCGGGCCGAATTCCGGCCCGCTCTCCCGCGAATTCTTCGGCTGAAAGATCCTGCTCTCGCTGCCCGGGCCCATTTCGTCGAGCGTCGGCTTGCGCGGGCGCTCGACCTTTTTGCCGCGGGCGGGTTTGACCTCGTGCCAGGTGGCGATGCCCATTTCGTCGAGGTCGGGCTTGTGGATTTTGGACGATCCCGTTGCCGACCCCCCACCCCGACCCTCCCCCGCAAGGGGGGAGGGAGCAGAGGCCCCACCCCGGCCGCCTTCGGCGGCCGACCCTCCTCGCAAGAGGGAGGGTGCGCGCGGGGTGTTGTTGCCGCCGCGTTTGTCGGATTGCTTCGGCAGATTTGCGCTCGCGCCGAACTGCTTGGCGCCCTTGAATGATCCGGCCTTGCTTTGCACGCTGCGTTGTTTGGCGGTGGGGTCGTCGACTACGGCGAGCTCAGTGGCGCGCAGGCGTTTGACTTCGTCGCGCAACCTGGCTGCTTCCTCGAAATTCAGATCGGCCGCGGCCTCGCGCATCCTGGTTTCGAGATCGCCCAGCACCGCCTCGAAATTATGCCCGATGCTTGAGACATCGTCGGACCACGACGCGGTGCCGCCGCCGATCTCGACCAGCACGTGGTCGCGCTCATAGACGCTGTTCATAATGTCGCCGATCGACTTCTTGATGCTCTCCGGCGTGATGTTGTGCTCGGTATTATATTCGACCTGCTTTTCGCGGCGGCGGTCGGTCTCGGCGATGGCGCGGGTCATCGAGCCGGTGACGTGATCGGCATAGAGGATGACGCGGCCGTCAACGTTTCGCGCGGCGCGGCCGATGGTCTGGATCAGCGAAGTCTCCGAGCGCAGAAAGCCTTCCTTGTCGGCGTCGAGGATTGCCACCAGCGCGCATTCCGGAATGTCGAGGCCCTCGCGCAAGAGATTGATGCCGACCAGCGCGTCGAACGCGCCCAAGCGCAGATCGCGAATGATCTCGATCCGCTCGATAGTGTCGATGTCGCTATGCATGTAGCGGACGCGGACGCCCTGTTCGTGCAGATATTCCGTCAGGTCCTCGGCCATCCGCTTGGTCAGCACGGTGATCAGCGAACGATAGCCGGCCGCCGCGGTGGCGCGGACTTCGCCGACCAGGTCGTCGACCTGGGTCCTTGCGGGCCTGATGTCGACCGGCGGGTCGATCAGCCCGGTCGGACGAATCACCTGCTCGACGAACACGCCGCCGCTCTCATTCAGCTCCCACGCCGCCGGCGTCGCCGACACCGCGACCGATTGCGGGCGCATCATGTCCCATTCTTCGAACCGCAGCGGCCGATTGTCCATGCAGGACGGCAAGCGAAATCCATATTCCGCAAGTGTCGCCTTGCGTCGAAAATCGCCTTTGAACATGCCGCCGATCTGCGGCACGGTGACGTGGCTTTCGTCGGCGAACACCAGCGCGTTGTCGGGGACATATTCGAACAGAGTCGGCGGCGGCTCGCCGGGGCGGCGGCCGGTGAGATAGCGCGAATAGTTTTCGATGCCGGCGCAGGAGCCGGTGGCTTCCATCATTTCGAGATCGAAGGTGGTGCGCTGCTCCAGCCGCTGCGCTTCGAGCAGCCGGCCCTGATCGTGCAGCTGCTCGAGCCGCCATTTCAGCTCGGCCTTGATCGACTTCATCGCCTGGATCAGCGTCGGCCGCGGCGTCACATAATGCGAATTCGCATAGATCTTGCAGAATTCCAGCTCGTCCTGCTTGTGGCCGGTGAGCGGGTCGAATTCCTCGATGCTCTCGATGGTGTCGCCGAACAGATTGACGCGCCAGGCCCGGTCTTCGTAATGCGCCGGAAAGATATCGATGACGTCGCCGCGCACCCGGAAAGTGCCGCGGGTGAATTCCGCCTGGGTGCGCTTGTATTGCAGCGCCACCAGATCGGCGATCAGCTGCCGCTGGTCGATGCGCTCGCCCTTTTTCAGCGCGAAGGTCATCGCCGTATAGGTCTCGACCGAGCCGATACCATAGATGCAGCTCACCGAGGCGACGATGATGACGTCGTCGCGCTCCAGCAGCGCGCGCGTCGCCGAATGCCGCATCCGGTCGATCTGTTCGTTGATCGAGGAATCCTTCTCGATATAGGTGTCGGTGCGCGGCACATAGGCTTCGGGCTGGTAGTAATCGTAATAGGAGACGAAATACTCCACGGCGTTGTCGGGGAAGAAGCTCTTGAACTCGCCATAGAGCTGCGCCGCCAGCGTCTTGTTCGGCGCCAGGATGATCGCCGGGCGCTGCGTCGCCTCGATCACCTTGGCCATCGTGTAGGTCTTGCCTGAGCCGGTGACGCCGAGCAGCACCTGCGTGCGGTCGTTGCGCTGGATGCCCTCGACCAGTTCCTTGATGGCGGTCGGCTGGTCGCCCTTGGGCTCATATTCGGATTTGATCACGAAGCGGACGCCGCCTTCGGATTTGTCCGGGCGCGGCGGGCGATGCGGAGTCCAGACCTTGACGCCGCCGTCGTCGCCCTTGAATTCCGGGCGGCCGTCGCGGATCAGCGCTTCCAACGCCTCGGCGGTGGCCTGGACGCCGAGCCCTTCCATCTTGTTGCGCGGCGCGCGGGCGAATTCGGCGTCCTCCTCCGCGGTGGTGAAGCCGAGCTGCCTGGCCAGCTCCGGATCGAGCTCCGGGATCGTCGCCTTGGTGCCGTAAGTCGGCGTGGCGAATTCGGATTGCGCGGCTTCGGAGAAACCGCGCGAACTCACCGCCCGCGGCACCCCCCACCCCCGACCCCTCCCCGCGAGGGGGAGGGGAGAGTTTTGGTGAGGCCGTGCTCTCTTCTCCCTCCCCCCTTGCGGGGGAGGGTCGGGGGAGGGGGGTAAGCGTCGGATGCTGAGCCGGCTATCTTGCGCTTGCCGCCATCGCCCTCAAACGTCTTCGGCGTCGAGGCCCGCGCCCGGTGCACAGCAGCCTCGCCATCGCGGCGGGCGCGCGAATTGTCCGGCGGCGGCTGCAGCCCGGTGCCCGATCCCATCCCGGCATCGCCGCGATTGATCGCCGGATTCAGCAATTCCGCCAGCGCCGGCCCGATCGGCTGCACGTCGGGGCGGTGCGCCTTGGATTTCGGAGCCTTGGATGTCGGCGCCTTGGGCTTGGCGGGTTTTTTGGGGGTGTCGTTGGCCATGCCGGCAATATGGGGGGCATCGGCCGGCGAAAAAAGGCCTGATCGCGCCGCGCCGGAGATCTCGCTAGGCCGGCCGCAATCGCTTCACCGCCTCCGGCAGCCGCGCCGCCACCCAGGCGCCGATCGCCGCCTGATGGCGGTTGGAATACAGCCCGAGCGCGATGATGCCGATCCCGATCAGCGACAGCGCGAAAGGGAACAGCAGCGAATCCTTGAACAGCCTGTCGGCGAGGTCGCCGAGATAGATCGCGATCCCGATCACGCCGAACACCGCGAACACCCGGCGGGCCAGCACCACGGAGATCACCAGGAAGCCGACATTCATCGCGCAATACAGCGCCTTGTCGACATCGCTGCCGCTCGACGAGGCGGTGATGCCGCCCCAGAAGGTCAGCGCGCCGAACAGATACAGCCAGAACGCGAAATCGCCGCGGCGCTGCCGGCCATTGACGATCAAGGCGATGACCAGCATGGCGAGGCCGAAGCCGACCGAGACCCGCCGCGAGGCCTCCCAATTGCCGAACGGTGCGCCGGTGATCCACGGCACGATGTCCATTGACATGAACCACAGCGCCACCGCCATCAGCAGCACGATGAAGGGGAAGCGATAGAACCGCAGCGCCAGCAGCGCCGCCGCGATGGTGGCGAGCTCCATGAACACAAAGCTGCCCTTGATCCAGATATAGAAGTCGCGCATCGCCTTCGGCTTGCCGAAATCGGTCCACATCCCGAAGGCGTCCTGCACGCCGAACACCGCCAGCGGCGCCATCGCCACCGCGACCGCGATCAGCAGCCCGCCCGGCGTGCGCAGGCCTTTGCGGTGCCACAGATAATGCCCGGCGCCGAGAAACGCCGCCGCATAGATCAGCGCGGTGGCGGTCAGCGCCGCGCCACCCATCGCCGAAAATGCCAGCGTCGAGAACAGCCCCATTGCCGAGATCACCAGCAACGTGCCGGCATACCACAGCAGATGCACCATATCGAAGCGCGGACCGCTCGCGCCGCCAGCCTGGCGCGCGGCAAGGAATGCGAGCAACGGCGCGAGCTGATCGGGGGCGATCAATCCGGCCTGCGCGGCGGCGCGAACATCGTCCTTGGAAATCTGCATTGCCGGCTCCGTGCCGCGCCTGTCCGGAGGCCGACGTAATCATGGTAAGGGCGGTGAACCCGCGAGGACCTCGGCCGGCCTTGCCGCCGCGGCCATTGCTGGGTCGGCGGCGGGTGCCAAAGCGTTCAATCGCCGCGCCCGGGTAGCCTATACCAACAAAGACGATCGCAACGAAGCTTACAGCAACAGCTTGACCAGCGCCTTGCCGGCCGGCGAGGCCAGCTCCTTGGCGTCCAGCGTGCCGTCATTGTCCGGGTTGGCGGCGTGGAAGCGCTGCTCCACCAGCGCGAGATATTCGTCCTTGTCGATCGTGCCGTCCTTGTCCGGATTGGCCTTGGCGAAGTCGGCCTTGCTGAGCCTGCCGCGCAGCTCCTTTGCGTCGAGCGTGCCATCGTGGTCGCGGTCGAGCTTGTCGAACAATTTTGATGCCGCCGCCTTCGCCTCGGCGAGGTCGACGGTGCCGTCCTTATCCGGGTCCAGCGCCTGCAGCGGCGAGGCCGCGGATGCCGGCACCAAGGCCAGCGCCGATAACGCCAGGGACACCAATACCGTTCGTCGTGTGGTCATCATGATCTCCTTCCGCCACAGCTGCGCTCAAGATGCGTCAACCGGCTCGCCGCATCAAGGCGCTAATCGCCATTGACTTCGCGCCCCAAAACGTCAAACTTCATGCAAACGCATCCAGTTTGGGTGCGGCTCTTTGCAACCTTCCGGGATAGATGCCGATGATTGATCTGTATTACTGGACCACGCCGAACGGCCACAAGATCACCATGTTCCTCGAAGAGGCCGGGCTGCCTTACAAGATCGTCCCGATCAATATCGGCAAGGGCGATCAGTTCACGCCGGAATTCCTGGCGATCGCGCCGAACAACCGGATCCCGGCGCTGGTCGATCATGACCCCAAGGGCGGCGGCAAGCCGGTCTCGATCTTCGAATCCGGCGCGATCTTGCTGTATCTGGCCGAGAAGACCGGACAATTCCTGTCGTCGGATCTCTACGTCCGCACCGACACGCTGCAATGGTTGTTCTGGCAGATGGGCGGGCTCGGCCCGATGGCCGGGCAGAACCATCACTTCAACAATTACGCGCCGGAAAAAATCAAATACGCCATCGACCGCTACGTCAACGAGACCAATCGGCTCTATGGCGTGCTGAATAAGCGTCTGGCCGATCGCGAGTTCATCGCCGGCGATTATTCCATCGCCGACATGGCGAGCTATCCGTGGATCGTGCCCTACAAGAACCAGAGCCAGAACATCGACGATTTCCCGCATCTCAAGCGCTGGCTCGAGACCATCGGACAGCGCCCGGCGACCGAGCGCGCCTACGCCAAGGCCAAGGAGGTCAATCCGGATTTCGGTCAGCCGACGATCCGCACCGAGGAAGAAAAGAAGCTGCTGTTCGGCCAGACCGCTTCGGTGGTGAGGTAGCTTCGGTGGTGAAGTAACAAGGCGCTGTCCACCGGCACGGCCCTCATCCTGAGGAGCCGCGCAACTTTGCGCGGCGTCTCGAAGGATGAGCGCGTCAATCCTCATCCTTCCCTCATCCTTCGAGACGGCCCTTCGGGCCTCCTCAGGATGAGGGGCAACGTATAGCCGCGCACCCGTATCGCCGCGCTGCAGATTATTTCTGACGACTGAGGTGTAACAATGTCTCTCAAACTGTTCGAACTGGTCGGCACCGACGAGGCCCGGCCATTCAGTCCGTTCTGCTGGCGCACAAGGATGGCGCTGGCGCATAAGGGGCTCGCGGCCGAGCAGCTGCCGTGGCGTTTCACCGAGAAATCCGCGATCGCGCCGTATCAGTCCGACAAGGTGCCGGTGCTGCTCGATGGCGACGCCGCGGTGTGCGATTCCTGGGCGATCGCCAATTATCTCGAGGACACCTATCCGGATCGCCCGTCGCTGTTCGGCGGCGCGGGCGGCCGCGCCATGGCGCGGATGCTGAACTGGTGGGGCGACGTCGCGGTGGTCGGCGGGATTTTTCCGCTGATTGCCGCCGATATTGTCGGCCATCTGCCGCCGGAGGATCAGGCCTATTTCCGTAAGACCCGCGAGGCGCGGCTCGGCAAGACGCTGGAGGACGCGGCCGCTATCCGCGATCAGGCCGTCGCGGGTTTCCGCAAGTCGCTCGATCCGCTGCGGCTGACGCTGAAAACGCAGCCCTTCATCGGCGGCGAGCAGCCGAACTACGCCGATTACATCGTGTTCGGCCCGTTCCAATGGGCGCGCGCGGTCTCGCCCTTTGCGCTGCTGCAGCCGGAGGATGCGGT
The DNA here is from genome assembly GCF_033001325.1 of Rhodopseudomonas sp. BAL398. Lineage (NCBI taxonomy): Bacteria > Pseudomonadati > Pseudomonadota > Alphaproteobacteria > Hyphomicrobiales > Nitrobacteraceae > Rhodopseudomonas > Rhodopseudomonas sp. BAL398. Next base: position 3,211,557 of record NZ_CP133111.1, on the reverse strand, counting down.
CTATGGCTGGCGCGGGCGGCTGCTCGACGCGTTCGACGGCATGGCGCGGAATTCGGGCAGCTATCCGGTCTGACCGATCCGCCGGATCACGACGGCCGCGCCGCGCGAAGGCCGCCGCGGGCGCGCAGCGTCGCCAGCACTTGGTGCAGGTCCGGCAGCACCGCGGCGCATTGCGCGCGGGTTTCCGCGCCGGGCTGTTCGAGATCCGGCACCATCAGGGTGATCACGCCGGCGCCATGGGCGGCGGCGACGCCGACGCTGGAATCCTCCACCGCGACGCAGGCCTGTGGCCGCGCCCGCATCGTCCGCGCCGCCAGCAGATACAGCGCCGGATCGGGCTTGCCATGGGCGACGTCGTCGCGGGTCAGTAATGTGGCGAAGCGTGCGCGAATGCCCGCCAGCGTCAGATGCTGTTCGGCGGTGCGCCGCGACGCCGAGGTCACCAGCGCCATCGGGCAATCGGCCTCGCGCAGCGCATCGAGCAATTCGCGCGCGCCCGGCTTCAGCGGCAGGCCGTCGCGCAGAACGTCGTCGCGCCGGGCGACGAACGCCCTGTTGATGGCGTCGAGCGGCACATCGGCGCCATAGCGCGCGATCAGCAATTGCTGGCAGTCGGGGCCGGTGAGGCCGACCATGGCGTGACACACCGTCTCGGCGTCGGCATAGCCGAATCCGGTCAGCACATTGGTCAGGCTGGAGATGTAGATCCGCTCGGTGTCGATCAGCGTGCCGTCCATGTCGAGCAACACGGCGTCGACCTGCCAGTCCCCGCTCACTGCGCCTGCTCCGCGCTGATGCGGCGCATGCAGTCCGGGCACAGGCAGTCGGCGCCGCCCTGCTGATTCGGCAGCGGCAGCCGCGCGGGCTCCTTGGCGCACCAGCAATCTTGCGACAAGGCGCAGGAGAACTCCGCTCCGCACACGGCGCAGGCGAGCCTGCGCGGCAATGCTGGGGCTCGAAGGGTCATCGATGGCATGGCGTTGCGGTAATGGTCATCATGGCGGCTTATAGCATCGGCGGCGGCGCCACGCCGGAATTGTTCTGCGTCAAATCTATCTGCCGGCAACAGGCATTTGATGGCTCAATTCGCGACGAACCGTCCGAATACCTCCCGAGCGTCTGGCCTCGGCACGCTGGCGGCGTACCGGGGCCATTTTCGGGTCGGCGAAGGCCAGGCGCGCAAAAGCCGGGACCTATCGGATCCCGGCTCTGCGTCACAGCGAAAGCTGCGATCAACCGATGCTGACCGGCGTTTCGATCGCGGCGGTCTTGCCGTTCCAGTATTTCGGGAACCAGGTGGTGTTCGAGATCAGCGCGAAGTGAACGAGGATCGCGATGATGGTGACGCTGCCGAGCAGCAGCGGAAGACCCACGGTCGGCTTGACCACCGTCCAGATACGTCCTTGATTCATTGTCGATACTCCTTAATGCAGCCAGGGCGAATAAACATAGGCCAGGAAGTGAGCGACGATCGCAATCGCGCCGAACACGCGGGTGCCGTCGATCACATGCTTGTGGAGCTCTTCCGACTCCGCGATGGTCAGACCAGTCGGCCAGACCTTGTTGATATCTTCTGCCATTTCAGACCTCTTGAGATTGATGTTCGTCTCGACTCCGGCGGCCACGCCGCCGTCGGTCGTCGCCTGTGTGGCAGCAACGGAACCGGCCGCCATTGCGCCGGAACAAATTTTCGTGAGCACGCGACTTAGGTTTGAGCCTGGCCGGTACGCGCGTAGTTGTTAGTCCGTCATGGCGGTATCTATGGGTGCGAAGCGACGGCGCGGCGTCGACGCAGATCAAACGATTCGCCAATTCAAACCGCAGGTGAGGCATCGTGTCCCGGGCGCGGTGCAGCGCGCAGCGCTGCTGCGCAGACCCGGGACCCCGCTTTCCGAGCGCCGATAAGTAACCGGGGCCCCGGCTCAGCGGCGCACCACGCCGCCATGGCGGCGCGGTGCAACGCGTCCGGGGCACGTGCTACCCGAAATGACGCGTGCCGCGCTTTACCCCAGCGTGATCTTGTCGATTTCGGCCAGATCCTCGGCGCTCAGCGTCCAGCCGATTGCGGTGGCGTTTTGTTCGATCTGCGCGACGCTTGTGGCGCCGGCGATCACGCTCGAGACTTGTGGGCGCTGCGCCAGCCAGGAGAACGCCAGTTCCAGCAGCGAATGGTCGCGCGCCTTGCAGAACGCGGCGAGCTTGTCGACGATGTCCTCATTATGCGGCGTCTGGTAGCGATCGCGGATCGCCGGCATCTTGGCGAAGCGGGTGCCGTCGGGAATTGCGGCGCCGCGTTGATACTTGCCGGTCAGCATGCCGCTGGCCAGCGGAAAGAACGGCAGTAATCCGAGATTATAGGCCTGCGCCGCCGGCAGCAGCTCCTTTTCGATGCCGCGCACCAACAGGCTGTATTCGTCCTGGCACGAGGCGAAGCGGTTGCTGCCGAGTTCGCGCGCGACATATTCGGCTTCGGCGATCCGCCAGGCCGGGAAATTCGAATGGCCGATATAGCGCACCTTGCCCTGGCGGATCAGATCGTCGAGCGCGCGCAGGGTTTCGTCGATCGGCGTCAGCGCATCGTAATCGTGCTGCTGATACAGATCGATCCAGTCGGTCTTCAGCCGGGTCAGGCTGGCCTCGACCGCCGCCATGATGTAGCGCCGCGACGCGCCCTGCTTGCTGCCGTCGGCCGCCATCGGCTTGGAGAATTTGGTGGCGAGCACGATCTCCTTGCGCCTTGTGCCGAGCACGGTGCCGAGCACGGTCTCGGAGCCGCCCTGGCCGGCATAGATGTCGGCGGTGTCGAACAGTGTGATGCCGAGGTCGATCGCCTTGTGGATCACCTTGCGGGAGGTTTCCAGATCGGTGCGCTGGCCGAAATTATTGCAGCCGAGGCCGACCGCGGAGACGCGCAGGCCGGAGCCGCCGAGATTGCGTATTTGCATGAACCATCCAGTGTGAGGTGCGGGACGGCGCCATTGTGGCGCGCGCTCCGCGGTGCCGCAAGGCGGCCCTCATCATGCCGGCTGTGCGCCCGCGGTTGGCTGCGGCAGCGGCCGGGCGCGGGGCTGGTCGATCGGCCCGCTCGCGGCGGCGCCGCGCCGCGCCGCCGCGGTCATGCGGCGCACCGCGGCTTCGGCGTCGCGGGCGATCTGCTTGCGGTCGGCGCTGATTTCGGTGGCGACCGCGTCGCCCCAGCTGATGGTGACGTCGATGGCGCCGGCCGACAGGATGCCGAGCAGATGCGGCATCAGATCGGCGTCGCCATACCACGCCACGCGCTCGCGCAATTCACGGCCGATCGGCAGCCCGCCGAGTCCCGTATAGGCCACTGACATCGGCTGCACCGCGATCGCTTGCTGTTGGGTCGAGGCGCCGAGCGCGTGATGCACCGCGCCGATCAGCGCCGAGCGGAACGGCAGCACGCGGGTGCCGTCGCTCGAGGTGCCCTCGGCAAACAGCACCACGGCGTCGCCGTCGAGCAGCCGGTCGCCGATCTCCTGGGTGGCGGCGCCGGTGCGGTGCCGGGCCTGGCGGTCGATGAAGACGGTGCGTTGCAGTCTGGCAAGCCAACCGAACACCGGCCAGCGGGCAACTTCGCTCTTGGCGATGAACACAACCGGCGTCAGCGCCGAGATCACGCAGATGTCGAGCCAGGAGACATGATTGGACAGGATCAGCATCGGGCCGCGGCGGCGCTGGCCGACCTGCCGGATCCGGACGCCGATCAGGGCGCACAGCGCGCGGTGATACAGATGCGGGATCGTGCGCTGCAGCTGCAGACCGAAAGCCAGGCAGACCAGCTGGATCGGCAGCAGCAGCAAGGTCAGCAAGAGCAATGCGGCGATGACGAGGATGAGGCGGATCATGGTCGGGCCGTTCGCTGGCGCGCCGGTCGACGGCGCGATGGGAAATCAGGCCACGCCACAAAAAGTGCGGCCCCGGTCAGGCGCGGCGACTGACGGGGACCGCTTTTAAAGCGGCTGACCGGCGACGGGGGGCCTCGATCAATCGCAGGCGGAAACTATCGGTACATTGTTACACGGCCATGACGTATGAGAGAATTCGTGAGCGCAAGCGCGGGACGACGCGGTGCGGCCGCGTGTTAGCTCGCCGTTGAATAGTCTCCGATGCCCGTCTCGATCTCGCCCTATCTGTTGCCGATCTTGTTGCTGTTCGGCTCCAATCTGTTCATGACTTTTGCCTGATACGGCCATCTGAAATTCAAGACCACGGCGCTGCCGCGGGTCATCATGGTGAGCTGGGGCATCGCGCTGTTCGAATTCTGGCTGGCGGTGCCGGCCAATCGCTGGCGGCGCCTTTTCGTCTTTCGCAAATGGACATGACAGGATGACGCTTGCGCGCGCCTCGCCGAGCGGCATTGCGCCGCATCCATTGGAATTCCGTTTTGTTTGGTTCTGCCTGACCCGAGAGGTGCTTGCCTTGCGAAGTATATCCGCGCGCAAGTGCGACATTGTGGACAGTAAAGAATGTCGAGTGCGAGTTGACTTGGCAAGTTGCACTTGATTTGATGCTGACAAGAACAAATAAAATGGAGGAAGCCCTTGCCCAATTCGAGCAAGAAGGCAAGTCGGCGCAGCGTTTTGACTGCTTCGCTGGCGGCCGTCGCCGCACCCGCCTTGATCGGCAGTGCGTTCGCGCAGGAGAAGATCACCTGGAAAGTCCAGGCGCATTGGCCGAAGGCTTCCGGCTCGTTCAACGACAGCCTCGGCGTACTCGCAAAAGAACTTGAAGAGCGCACCGAGGGGCGCTTCAAGCTCGAAACGTTCGGTGCCGGTGAAATCGCCAAAGATCGCGAGATCTACAACATTGTTCGTCGGGGCGTAGTTCCTATGGGTACGATTTCCCCCGCCTATATTCTCGGCGAGGCGCAGGCGATGGGCTTGTTGTACGGCGTTCCCGGCACGCTGCGCGAGAGCTGGGAATTGATGCACCTCACCAAGAATCTCGGGATCGAGGATCTGGTCAACGAGGAGTTGAAACCAAATGGCGTGGTGATCATGGCCGAGAAGGCCTACCCGACCGAAGTCGTGCTCAAGAAGAAGATCCTTTCCGCTGCGGATCTCGGCTCGCTCAAGATCCGCTCCGCCGGCACGATGTTGCAATATCTGGCGGCCGCCGGTGCATCGCCGCAACAGATCGCCGGTCCGGAGATCTATCAGGCGATCTCAACCGGGGTGGTGGACGGCGCGCATTGGGGCGCTGCGGTCGGTGCACTTTCGATGAAGTTCTGGGAAGTCGCACCGTACCACATGAAGCCGGCGCTCGGCATGGCCAACGACGCCTATATCATCAACAAAGCGGCGCTGGAAAAACTGCCGCCCGACCTGCGCCTGCAATTCGTCTCGCTGGTCGAAGAGCGCTATTTCCGTCGCTCGGTCGAGTATCAGCACCAGGAGGCCATCGCGCTGACCACCGGCAAGACCAAGATGAATGTCGAAGTCGTGCGCTTTCCCGACGATGTGCTGAAGAAGTTCGCCGAAGCTTCCAAGGGCATCCTGAGCAAGGAAACCGCGAAGGGCGACCGCGCCGCAAAGGGCGGTGAAGCGCTGACGAAGCTGATGACGGATCTCGGCTACGTGTGAGGTCTGCTCGCAGCTGAGCGGTCGAGGGCCTGCCGGCGAATCCGGCAGGCGTTGCAGTTGATCTCGAGTGCTCACCCATTTCTACCCAGAACGAATCCGGCCGATTGCTCCACGCGCCTGCATCTGCTGCGCTCATTTGTCAAAAAAGAAGTGACCAAATGCTGAAAGTCGCCGCCGCAATCACGCGCCTGAATGTGTGGGTCGCCAGGATTGCCGCATGGCTGATCGTGCCGATCTTCCTGCTGCTGATGGCCGACGTGGTCATGCGGTATGTGGTCGGCAGCGCGGCGATCTGGACTGCGGAGTTTGCGCAACTGATCTTCGGCGTCTATGCGGTCGTCGCCGGCGGCTACCTTCTGGTCGAACGGGCGCATGTCAGCGTCGATATCATCTATGGCAGGTTCAATCGCGTGCAAAAGGCGAAGATGGATCTGGCGACCTCGTTCCTGTTCTTTCTATTCGTCGGCGTCCTGATCTGGCAGAGCGCCGACATGGCGTGGGAGTCAGCCGCGAAATTCGAATCTTCCTACAGCATGTGGAATCCACAGATCTGGCCGGTCAAGATCGCGATCCCGATCGCCGGCGTGCTGCTGTTGCTGCAGGGCCTGGTGCGGGTTGCGTCGGATATTCGCACCATCGCCGGCTACGAAAACGACCCCGATACGTTCGGCAAGCAAGCCGTCGACGACCCCTCTCACTGAACGGACTCTTACGTGTCGGTTGAACTTCTCACGCTGCTGTTCTTCGGGTCTCTGCTGTTCTTCCTGTTCATCGGCACGCCGCTGGTCTTCACGCTCGGCGGCATTTCGGTGATCTTCCTGTATTTCACCATGGGCCCCGTCGGGTTCTACATCGTCGCGTCCAAATTCTGGGATTCGATGACGAGCGTCACGCTCATCGCGATTCCGATGTATGTCTACATGGCGATGTTGCTGGAGAAATCGGGCGTCGCGCAGAATCTGTATCGGATGATGCATGTGTGGTTCGGCGCCATGCGGGGCGGTCTGGCCATCGGCACGGTGTTGATCTGCGCGATCTTTGCGGCGATGAGCGGCATCAGCGGCGCCGCCGTCGTCACGATGGGGACGATCGCATTGCCGCGGATGCTCGAGCGCGGCTACGACAAGCGCCTGGCGGTCGGGGCCATCAATGTCGGTGGGGGCTGGGGGATCCTGATCCCGCCATCGATCCTGATGGTGCTTTATGCGCTGCTGTCGGAGGTCTCGGTTGGCCGCTTGTTCGCGGCCGGCATCGGCCCCGGCATCCTGCTGTTCGTGCTGGTCACGATCTATATCGGCGTGCGGGCATGGTTGCAGCCTTCGCTGGCCCCGGCGCTGCCGGTCGAGGAGCGCGGCGACTGGGCCCTGAAGCTCAGTTCGCTACGCGCGGTGTTCCTGCCGATGCTCATCGTTTTCCTGGTGCTGGGTGCGATCTTCGGCGGCTTTGCGACGCCGACCGAGGCCGCGGCGCTTGGCGTCCTCGGCGCGCTGATTGCCTCCGCCGTCCATCGCAAATTGTCGGTCGGTGTGCTGACAGACGCCGCGATGGAGACGCTGCGCCTGACCGCGCTGATCATGTGGATCCTGTTCGCCGCCCATGCGTTTTCCACGGCCTATACGACGCTGGGCGCCAACGAATTGATGAACCATATGATGTCGCTGATCCCCGGCGGTCAGTGGGGCGCGCTGGCATTCATGCTGGTGGTGCTGCTGTTGCTCGGCATGGTGCTCGACCCGGTCGGAATCATGCTGATCACGCTGCCGGTGTTCCTGCCGGTGGTGCTGCTCTATGGCTGGGATCCGATCTGGTTCGGCGTGATCTTCATCATCATGATGGAGATCGGCTATATGACGCCGCCGTTCGGATTCAACCTGTTCTATCTGAAGGCCGTGGCGCCTCCGGAAGTCACGATGACCGACATCTATCAGTCGGTCATTCCCTATGTGCTGGTGACGTTCCTCGGCGTTCTGATCCTGATCATCTTCCCGGAGATCGCGCTGTATTTCCCGAACCTGTTCTTCGGTGTCGTCAAATAGCGGTCGCCTCGATGGGGCGCTCGCCGCCGGGTCATTGCGTCGCCGGCGTCACCCGCAGGATGCGGCCGGCGGAATTGTCGGTCAGCAACCACAGCGCGCCGTCGGGGCCCAGGCGGACGTCGCGGATCCGTTCGCCGAGCGGCTCCAATAGCTGTTCCTCGCCGACCACTCTGTCGCCGTCGAGCGTCAGCCGCACCAGCATCTGGCCCGACAGCGCGCCGATGAACAGGCTGCCGTCCCAGCTCGGAAACAATTTGCCGGTGTAGAACGCCATGCCGGAGGGCGAGATCGACGGCACCCAGACTTTGACCGGCTGCTCCATGCCGGGCTTGACGGTGGCCTCGTGAATCTTGGCGCCGTTATAGTCGATGCCATAGCCGATCACCGGCCAGCCGTAATTATTGCCGGGCGCGATGATATTGACCTCGTCGCCGCCGCGCGGGCCGTGTTCGACTTCCCACAACTGGCCGGATGCCGGATTGATCGCCAGGCCCTGCTCGTTGCGATGGCCATAGCTCCAGATCTCCGGCCTGGCGCCGTCACGGCCGACGAAGGGGTTGTCCTTCGGCACCGATCCGTCCGGCGCGATGCGGATGATCTTGCCGAGATGATTGGCGAGATTTTGCGCCTGGTCGCGAAAGTTGAAATGCTCACCCAGCGTGACGAACAGGTTGCTGTCCTTGGCCTGGGCGATCCGGCAACCGTAATGATTGCCGCTCGACAGCGGTCCATCCTGGCGGAAGATCACCTTGACGTCGTCGAGCCGCGGCGTGTCGCCGTCGACGAAGGTGGCGCGGGCGACCGCGGTGCGGCCGCCGCCGTCGGCGCGTTCGGCGAAGCAGAAATAGATCGTGCTGTTCTGCGCGAAGGCGTTGTCGGTGATGACGTCGAGCAACCCGCCCTGTCCGGAGGCCCAGACCTGGGGCACGCCTTGGAGCGGCGGCGACAGCCGACCTTGCGCCGACACCACGCGCATCCGGCCGGGACGTTCGGTGACCAGCACCCGGCCGCCCGGCAGAAAGGCCAGCGCCCATGGATGCACCAACCCGCGGGCGAAGGTCTTTACGCTGAGCGGCCCGGCCGAGGAGTCGAACGCAGTGTCCTCGCCGGTGCGGGCGTTGGCGATCAGCAGCGAGGCGATCAGCAGGATGGCCGCCGTTAACGTTCCGGTAACCCAGACCACAGGTGCTCTCAACGCAACGACTCCCTGAAGTGGCGAGGATTGCATGCGCCGGATGCGGCGCCGCGCGCCGCCGCCGTGTCAGACCGGAAGCGGCATCGCCATCGCGCAGCGCGCCGTCAACAAGGTGATGGCGAGGATCAGGCACAGCGACAGCGAGCACAGCGCCAGCGCTGCCGCCACCGCATGGGTCAGTCTTGAGGAGGCAGACAGCGCGCAACGCTGGGCGAAGCCAATCTCCGCACCGGGCGACCTTATCATGGCCGAAATTCCTTCATCGCGCGGACGAATCACCGCGCGCGGCGAAATTCCCAACAATCACGGGCGTTATTGCGGCGGCAATCGGCGCAAAAGCGTCGAAAAAATGGCAATTTGGCAGGTTATGCCCGCTAATTTCCGGTTGTCCTCAGAAACTGAATCGGCCGCGCCCGCAGACTCAGGCGCCAACTTCGTCATGGTGAGGAGCCCTCGCGACGAAGCCATCCAGCCCTTGCTCGGCGACCTTGGCTGCTCGCGGTCGGACGGCGCTTCGCGCCGGCCTCCGCTCGCCATGAAGACATCCAACTCGGTTTGTCGCTTTCGCACCGCTCACGCCTCGGCGGCGAAATCCAGATAGTCGCTGGCCACCTGGTCCGGGGTCCAGTCCATGGTGATGAAGCCCGGCGTCTGCTCGACCCGGCGCAGCCAGGCATTGATCGACGGGAAGGCCGCCAGATCGAAGTCGCACTGGTCGGCGACATGGGTGTAGCCGTATAGCGCGATGTCGGCGATGGTGAGTTGCTTGGCGGCGAAATAATCATTGGTCTTGAGATGGTTTTCCATCACCTGCAGCGCCGCATAGCCGCGCTCCAGCCAATCCTCCAGCGCGTGGGTCTGCAGGTCGCGGCCGCCCTTGACCAGGCACAGCCAGAAATAGGCCGAGCCGATATTCGGCTCCAGCGCGTGCTGTTCGAAAAACATCCACTGCAGCGCTTCGGCGCGATCCATCCTGGTGTCCGGCGCCAGCGCGGTGCCGACGGCGAGATACCACAGGATCGCATTGGACTCGGCGAGGTAGCGGCCCTGCGCGACCTCCAGCAGCGGCACCTGGCCACTGGGATTCTTGGCGAGGAATTCCGGCGTCCGGCTTTCGCCGCGCAGGATATCGACCTCGATGGCACGATAGGGCGCATCGAGAAACGCCAGGGCCAGTCGCACCTTGTAGCTGTTTCCCGATCGCTGCATCGAATAGAGTTTGTACATGCTCTTTCGCTTGCCCCGATTGCCCCGCATTGGTGCGGCGACCATCACCATCGCCACCCAACGCGGCTAAACAATGATGCCGACGGCGATGCGTCGCAAGCCCCAAGATCTGGAAAAACTCGAAATCGTTCACCGCAATGCAACCGGAAGACCGGTTCTGCCGCAGGCAGTCGGGCGAAAATTCGACGGCGCCGTGGCAATTCGCCACCGGCTGCGGGCGACCGCGTGTTGCGTGTGCGAAGTGCGTCGATCAGGATATCACCGGCAGATTGACGCTGGCGCGGAAGATGAGGCCGGTGGTGGCGAAATCGAAGCTGGCCGTTCCGCGCAGCTGCGCGATCAGGCGCTCGATCAAACTCGATCCGAAACCCATCTGACGTTGCTGCGCCACCAGCGGGCCGCCGCTTTCGCGCCACGTCAATGTGATCGTTGCGCTGGCCTGGCCGGCGACCGGGGCGACGCTCCAATGAATGTCGATGTGGCCCCCGGGCGCTGACAGCGCGCCGTATTTAGCGGCGTTGGTGGCCAGTTCGTGGATCACCATCCCGAGGATCGTCGCTCGTTCGGCCGGCATATCGAAATCCGGGCCATCGAAGACGACATGCTGTTGCCGCTGATAGGCCTCCAATTCGCTATTCAGCAGATCGCGAAACGCGATCACGCGCCAATGTTTGAGTTTCAGAAGTGAGTGGGTTTTCGCCAGCGATGCGATCCGCGCGCCGATCGTATCGCGAAACGCTTCCAACGTTGGCGCGGCGGCCAGATTCAATCGGATCAGCGCCTGCACGGTCGCCAGCGTATTCTTCACCCGGTGGTGCAATTCGTCGATCAGCAAGGCTTGGCTTTGTTCGGCCAATTGCCGTTGCGCGATCTCGCGGCGCAGGCTGATTTCGTTCATGACGATGTCGGCGATGTCGGTCATCCATTTCAGGTCGGCGTCCGACCATGGATGCGGCCTGGTGTCGACCGCGCACAGCGAGCCGATCACATGACCGGACGGCAGCGTCAGCGGAACGCCCAGATAGGCCTTCACCCCGAGGTCGGGAATCGCCAGATTGTCGCAAACCCGCGGATCGTTTTCGGCGTCGCTGACCACCAAGGGGGCGCGGCCGATCACGACGTGCTGACAGAATGAATGCGACAGCGGGGTTTCCCGGCTGGTGCTGTAAGGTTCCTGGAGGCCATGTTGGCTCTTGAAGAACTGCCGGTCGTCGTCGACCAGCGACACCAGCGCGACCGGGACGCCCAGCAGCTTGGACACCATGCGGGTCAGGCGATCGAAGGTTTCCTCGGCCGCCGAATCCAGAAGGCCGGTTTCGGCAAGGGCGGCCAGGCGCCCGGAATCCTGGAGTTCGTCGGCGGGCGATTGAATTCCGGTTGCGGCGGGCTGCATGCCGTTTCATGCCATGATCCAGGGGCGGGTCAAACCTTTTTCGGCGCTGGATCTTGCTGGCGGTAACCTTCTTGCGATGCAGCGGAACGCCGCTTACTGTAGGCCATCCCGTCAGAAAGAGTCGTGTATTCGCCGGCTGAAGACGGTTGCAAGGAGATGATAATGCCGTTTTTGTCCGCTGCGCTCGATCGTGTGAAGCCGTCAGCGACCATCGCGGTCACCGATAAGGCGCGTGAGTTGAAAGCGGCCGGCCGCAATGTCATCGGCCTGGGCTCCGGCGAACCGGATTTCGACACACCGGCCAACATCAAGCTGGCGGCGATCCACGCCATCGAGGCCGGCAAGACCAAATATACCGCGGTCGACGGCATTCCCGAGCTGAAGGCGGCGATCATCGCCAAATTCCAGCGCGAAAACGGCCTGACCTACACGCCGAACCAGATCATCGTCGGCACCGGCGGCAAGCAGGTGCTGTACAACGCGCTGATGGCGACCATCAATCCGGGCGACGAGGTGATCATCCCGGCGCCGTATTGGGTCAGCTATCCCGAAATGGTGGCGCTGGCCGGCGGCGAATCCGTGCCGGTGGTGTGCACCGCCGAGTTCGGCTTCAAGCTGCAGCCGGCGGCGCTGGAAGCGGCGATCACGCCGAAGACCAAATGGATCATCCTGTGTTCGCCGTCGAACCCGACCGGCGCGGCCTATTCGCGCGCCGAATTGAAGGCTTTGACCGACGTGCTGGTGAAGCATCCGGATGTCTGGGTGATGACCGACGACATGTACGAGCACCTGGTCTATGACGACTTCGTGTTCACCACCCCGGCGCAGATCGAACCCAGCCTGTTCGACCGCACGCTGACGGTCAACGGCGTCTCCAAGGCCTATTGCATGACCGGCTGGCGGATCGGCTATGCGGGTGGGCCGGCGAAGCTGATCAAGGCGATGGCGACGATCCAGTCGCAGTCGACCTCGAACCCGTCCTCGATCGCCCAATGGGCGGCAGTCGAAGCGCTGAACGGGCCGCAGGACTTCATTCCGGTTCACAACAAGCAGTTCAAGGAGCGCCGCGACCTCGTGGTGTCGATGCTGAACCAGGCCAAGGGCCTCGATTGCCCGCGGCCCGAGGGCGCGTTCTATGTCTATCCGTCCTGCGCCGGCACCATCGGCAAGACCGCGCCGTCCGGCAAGGTGATCGCCAATGACGAGGACTTCGTCACCGAACTGTTGGAGACCGAAGGCGTCGCGGTGGTGCAGGGCTCGGCCTTCGGGCTGGGGCCGGCATTCCGGATTTCCTACGCCACCAAGAATTCGGATCTGGAAGAGGCGTGCAAAAGGATTCAGCGCTTTTGCGGTAATCTGCGCTAGGGCGGTGGAATAATTCTTTAACAAAGTTATGCGCTGTCGCCGAGCCGTCTTGGAACCGCCTTGTTTTGGACAAGGCGTTTCCCTTCTGTCGCCTCCGTAATCTTAGTCTGAAACTGGAGACCAACTTCAATGCAATTCCCAAGACTTTTCGGCATCGCGGCCGCGACGCTGATCGCTTCGTTCGTGAGCGCCCATGCGCAGGCGCGGCTGCAGGTCGGCACCCTCGAATGCGAGGGCGGCCGCAATGTCGGCTTCGTCGTCGGCTCGCAGACCGAGCTGCAATGCGTGTTTCATAGCGAAGGCCGCCGCGCCGATCCCTATGTCGCCTCGATTCATCGCGTCGGCCTCGACCTCGGCTTCACCGAAAACACCGGCATGGCCTGGGCCGTCTACGCCCCGACCAACCGGATCGGCCGCGGCGATCTCGCCGGCAGCTTCGGCGGCGTCGGCGCCAATGCGTCGGTCGGCGTCGGCTTCGGCGGCAATCTGCTGGTCGGCGGTTCGCAGAACGCCTACTCGCTGCAGCCACTCAGCCTGCAGGGCCAGACCGGCCTGAACGTGACCGCCGGCATCGCCGATCTGCAGTTGCGCCCGGTCGATCTGCGCACGCCGCGCCACTACAAGCATCACAAGCGTCACTATCGTAGCCACCGCGGCCATCGCAGCCATCGCTAAGAGGCGGTTGCGACGACCAAGATGCGAAGGGCTCGCGGTGACGCGGGCCCTTTTCTTTGCGATTTTACCGTCGCTTTGCCATGCGACCTTCGTCGGCTGGTCATTGAAGGTTTGCCGATGCTGTGAGTAAATGTCTCTGCGTGTTGTCGCCGCGCGCCCGTTCGGGGCCGCATTTCAAAATCGGATGATTGCATCGGAGATTTGCCATGCGCCGTTTCTCGCTCCTGTTCGGTATCGTCGCTGTTCTGTTCGCGGGCGCGGCCCAGGCGCAGCAATCCCGCGTTCAACTCGGCGTGTTGGAATGCCGCGGCGGCGCCAATGTCGGCTTCATCGTCGGCTCCGTCACCAATCTGGGTTGCGTGCTGCGCGCCGATGGCCGGCCCGACGAACCTTACGTGGCCACGATCCGCAAGGTCGGGCTTGATCTTGGCATCACCCAGGACACCTCGCTGGGTTGGGCGGTGTTCGCGCCGGTCAATTGGTACGGCCCGGGCAATCTGGCCGGCAATTATGCCGGCGCCCAGGGCTCGGCATCGGTCGGCGTCGGCCTCGGTGCCAATGTGCTGGTCGGCGGCTCGGCCAATTCGGTGGCGCTGCAGCCGCTCAGCCTGCAAGGCTCGACCGGCCTCAATGTCGCGGTCGGCCTGCAGGAATTGGAGCTGCGCCCGGGGCGTTAATAAATCTTAATACCAGCACTTGCCTGAATCCGGCTCCCGCGCGGCTTGGCATTTCAAGCGGCTTGGTATTTCAAATGTCGTTGATCTCGCGCAACGCGGCTGCCTGCGAACTAATCATTTCCCGCTTGCCAAGCGGCGACGCTGCTGAAACCATTGCGTCGCCGACCCAATCAAGGGCCGAGCTCCAACCAAGGAGGCGGCGATGGGACACGATGTCATAAGTCCCCGCGGTCCACGGTGCATCGCACTGGTGGGCCCTTTCCAGAGCGGAAAAACCACACTTCTCGAAGCCATCCTGGCGCGAACCGGCGCCATCCCCCGGGCCGGTTCGGTCGATGCCGGCACCTCGTTCGGCGATTCCAGCCCCGAAGCCCGCCATCACAAGATGGGGCTCAGCCTCACCGCCGCAACCACCAGTTTCATGGGTGACAGCTTCACCTTCATTGATTGTCCCGGCTCGGTCGAATTCGCCCATGACATGCGCGCGGCGCTGCCGGCGGTCGACGCCGCCATCGTGGTGTGCGAAGCCGACGAGCGCAAGCTGCCGCAGCTGCAACTGATCCTGCGCGAACTCGAAGACCTCGGCATTCCCCGCTTTCTGTTCCTCAACAAGATCGATCGCGCCAGCAAGCGGATTCGGGAAGTTCTCGATACGCTGCAGCCGGCATCGCGGATTCCGCTGGTGCTGCGGCAGATTCCGATCTGGAACGGCGATCTGATCGCCGGCTATGTCGATCTGGCGCTGGAGCGCGCCTTCATCTATCGCGAGCACAAGGCCTCCGAAGTGATCTCGCTCGATGGCAGCGACCTCGACCGCGAGAAGGAAGCGCGCTTCACCATGCTGGAGAAGCTCGCCGACCATGACGACGCGCTGATGGAGCAATTGCTCGAGGACGTCGCCCCGCCACGCGACGCGGTGTTCGACGATCTCGCCCGCGAACTACGCGAGGGCCTGATCTGTCCGGTGCTGCTCGGCTCGGCCTTGCGCGAAAACGGCGTGATGCGGTTGCTGAAGGCGCTGCGCCACGAGGCGCCGGATGTCGCCGAGACCGCGGCGCGGCTGGGCATTGCCGCCGGCAAGGACGCGCTGGCCTATGTGATGAAGACCATGCATTTGCAGCATGGCGGCAAGCTGTCGCTGACGCGCGTGCTCAGCGGCCAGCTCGCCGACGGCGATCATGTGCAGGGCTCCGGCGGCGAATCCGGCCGGGTCTCGGGCATCCACGGCGTCGGCAACGGCCACGATACCAAGCTTGCTTCCGCCACGGCCGGCGAGGTGGTGGCGCTCGGCAAGCTCGATGCGATCAAGACCGGCGAGACGATTTCGTCCGGCAAGACCGCGCCGGCGGCACTGGTCGAGATCGTGCCGGCCGCGCCGGTGCTGGCGCTGTCGCTGGCGGCGGCCGACCGCAAGGACGACGTCAAGCTCGGCCAGGCCTTGCAGCGGCTCAACGAGGAGGATCCGTCGCTCAGCATCATCCATGACACCCAAAGCCACGACATGGTGATCTGGGGCCAGGGCGAGATGCATCTGCGTGTGGCGCTGGAGCGGCTGCATGACCGCTTCGGCGTGTCGGTGACGTCGCAGCCGCCGGCGATCGGCTATCGCGAGACCATCCGCAAACCGATCACCCAGCGCGGCCGGCACAAGAAGCAGTCCGGCGGCCATGGTCAATTCGGCGACGTGGTGCTGGAAGTGCGGCCGCTGCCGCGCGGCGAGGGATTTGCCTTCGCCGAGACCGTGGTGGGCGGCGCGGTGCCGCGCAACTATATCGGCGCGGTCGAGGAGGGCGCGATCGATGGCCTGCGCAGCGGGCCGCTCGGCTTCCCGGTGGTCGACGTTCACGTCACCCTGACCGACGGCTCCTATCACAGCGTCGATTCCTCCGATCAGGCGTTCCGCACCGCGGCGCGGATCGGCATCACCGAGGCGCTGCCGCAATGCCAGCCGGTGCTGCTGGAGCCGATCCATGTGGTCGAGATCGTCTGCCCGACCGACGCCACCGCCAAGGTCAACGCCATCCTGTCCGGGCGACGCGGCCAGATCCTCGGCTTCGACACCCGTGACGGCTGGCCCGGCTGGGATCTGGTGCGGGCGACGATGCCGGAAGCCGAGATCGGCGACCTGATCGTCGAGCTGCGCTCGGCCACTGCCGGCGCCGGCAGCTTCACCCGCAGCTTCGACCGCATGGCCGAAGTCTCCGGCCGCGCCGCCGACCAGATCGTGGCGGCGCGCAAAGCCGCGGCGTAGTGTCTGGCTGAAAGGGAGTCATTCCGGGGCGCGAGGCCGCAGGCCGAGCGAACCCGGAATCCCGAGGTGGCACGAGCGCCGGTTTCTTCCCGGCGAGATTCCGGGTTCGCGCGCCGCTGACGCGGCGCCCGCCCCGGAATGACCGGCGTCTGACAAAACCGGCTTCAGTGATGTCTGAAACATCATTGAAGCCGTTTTATATTTGCGCTAGCCCTTTGCCAAACCGGGGTTTTGGCTTGATCACATCGTTTCAGATGCGGGCGGCGCGGGCGTTGCTGGGAATCGACCAGCGGACGCTGGCGAAGCTGTCCGGCGTGTCGGTGCCGACGATCCAGCGCATGGAAGCCAGCGACGGTAATGTTCGCGGCATCGTCGATTCGCTGACCAAAGTGGTCGACGCCCTGAGCCGGGCCGGGGTCGAACTGATCGGCGAGCACGCCCGCAGCGATGATGGCGGCCGCGGCGTCCGGCTGAAGCAGCCGCTGCCGCCAGTTTCGTGAGGATACCGTGCCACAGCAACCGATGCCGACAAACCCCATGGCGGCGATACCCAAGGCGGCAATACCCAAGGCGGCCTGCCTGATCGGCTGGCCGGCGGCGCATTCGCGCTCCCCGATCATCCATCATTACTGGCTGCGCACGCTCGGCATCGCCGGCGGCTACAGCATCGAGTCGGTGCCGCCGGAAGGCTTCGCCGAATTCGTGATGCACCTGTCGCATCACGGCTATCGCGGTGCCAATGTCACCATTCCGCACAAGGAACGCGCGCTGCAGCTGACCGCGCCCGACGCCCGGGCCCGCGCGGTCGGCGCTGCCAACACGTTGTACTACGACGGCGAGGTGCTGCGCTCGACCAACACCGACATCGAGGGCTTTCTCAACAATCTCGACGCCTGCGCGCCGGGCTGGGACGCGACATCGCATGCTGTGGTGCTGGGCGCCGGCGGCTCGTCGCGCGCGGTGGTGTTCGGGCTGCTGGAGCGCGGGCTGACGCGGATCGCGCTGGTCAATCGCAGCATCGAACGGGCGCAGGCGCTGGCGGCGCTGTTCGGCGACCGCGTGGTGCCGATCGGCTGGGATCAGATCGACGCGGCGCTGCCTGGCGCCGGCCTGTTGGTCAACACCACCTCGCTCGGCATGGCCGGCCAGCCCGAGCTCGCCATCGATCTCGGCCTGCTGCCGGCCGATGCGGTGGTGGCCGATCTGGTCTATGTGCCTCTGGAAACGCCGCTGCTTGCGGCCGCCCGGGTGCGCGGGTTGCGCAGCGCCGACGGGCTCGGGATGTTGCTGCACCAGGCGGTGCGCGGCTTTGAGCTATGGTTCGGCGCGCGGCCGCACGTCACCGCCGAATTGCGCGCGCTGGTCGAAGCCGACCTGAAATAGGCGTGATCTGGATCTAGCCATTCCGCTCGCCCGACAGGTCTGTCTCGGAAGGTGCTGCATGTTTGGGATGATTTGGGCCGGCCGCCGCGCGCGCACTGCCGGCTTGCTGATCGCCGCATTGCTGACGCAGGGCGCTGCGGCGCAACAGCCTGCCGCCGGCGATGCCAGGGTGGTCGATCTGCCGAACGCAGGCGCCCAGCGCCTGCTCTATCTCAGCCCGCCGCATCCGCGCGCGACCGTCGTGATGCTGCCGGGCGGCGCCGGCGATATCGGCATCCGGGCCAGCGGCGAGATCGCGCATGGCAACAATTTCCTGGTGCGCACCCGCGCGCTGTGGGTCGCCAAGGGTTTTGCCGTGGTGATCCCGGACGCGCTCGATCACGCCAATCTGCGCGGGCTACGAAGCACGCCGCGCTATGCCGAGCTCGTCGGCGCATTCGTCGGCTTCGCGCATGCACAGGCGCCCGTGCCGGTGTTTCTGATCGGCACCAGCCAGGGCGCGATCGCCGCGATGAATGGCGCCGCGCATCTGCGTCACGGCGAAATCGCCGGCGTCGTGCTGACCGAGTCGGTGTCGCGCCGCGGCGGCAGCCATGAAACGGTTTTCGATGCGCATCCGGATCAAGTCAACGTCCCGGCGCTGGTGGTCGCCAATCGCGACGACCGCTGCAAGGTCGCGCCGCCGCAGGACGCCGAGAAGATCGCCGCCGCGATGATTCATGCGCCGCGGGTCAAGATTCTCAAGGTCACCGGCGGCACGGAGCAATCCGCCAGGGATTGCGGCTCGCTGTCGCCGCACGGTTATTTCGGCATCGAACAGTCCGTCGTCGACGCCATCGCGGCCTGGATGCAGGAGCAGATTTGAGCGCCTCGTCCCGGCCCGATACCGGCCGACGCGCTGGGCCGCCTTGGTCGGACACGAAGAGCCATTGAGCGAGAATGGCATTGGCAGCTGCACCCTTCTAAGGTGTTTTGTCGCTGTCCGACCGAAGGCCGTATCATGGAGAAGCTTCCGCTCGTGCTCGACCTGACGGGCGCCTTCGTCTTCGCGCTAAGCGGGGCGTTGGCGGGGATCAGGCGAAACCTGGATCTGTTCGGGGTTCTGGTGCTGTCCTTCGCGGCGGCGAATGCGGGAGGCATCATTCGGGATGTTCTGATCGGCGCGGTTCCTCCCGCCGCGATCAATGACTGGCGCTATCTCACCGTGTCGCTGTTCGCAGGCGTGATCACCTTCTATTTTTCTCCTCTGATCGTGCGGATGTCGAACCCGGTGCTGCTGTTCGACGCCGCGGGCCTGGCGCTGTTCGCGGTCTCCGGCGCCGCGAAGGCCCTGGCTTACGGGCTCGACCCGGTGATGGCGATCACGCTCGGAATGGTGACCGGGATCGGCGGCGGCGTGGTCCGCGACGTCTTGCTGGCCGAAATTCCAACCGTGCTGCGTGCCGAACTCTACGCCGTCGCGGCACTGGCCGCCGCCGCCATCGTGGTGATCGGGCACGCGCTGCAACTGCCGGTCGCGCCGGTGACGGCGGCGGCGTTGATCGTCTGCTTCTGGCTTCGCGTGATGTCGATCAGGCGCGGCTGGCGCCTGCCGGTGGCGCGGTTCGGCGAGCCGGAGGATACCTAGAGCAATTCCGGTTCTGATAGATCAGAACCGGAGCTCGAGATTCTTGTTTTGACACGTTTTCTTCACGCGGACCGGTATCCACTTCGCTCGAAAACGCTCTAAGCGCCTTTATCATGCGCTCAACCTCGTCATTGCGAGGAGCGCAGCGACGAAGCAATCCAGGGACGCAGCGCATGGAGCCCTGGATTGCTTCGCGGAGCCTGTCATCGGGCCGGCGAAGCCGGACCCGGTGGCTCGCAATCACGAACGGAGACGCATGTGGTCGCGTCAGACCGCCAGCACCTTCTCGTCGATCTCGGCGATCGAATTGACGCCGCACAGGCCCATAGTGGTCGACAGCTCGTTCTTGATGATGTCGATCGCCTTCGCCACCCCCGGTCCGCCGAAGGCGCCGAGGCCGTAGATATAGGCGCGGCCGATCATGCAGGAGCGGGCGCCGAGCGCCAGCGCCCGCATCACGTCCTGGCCGGAGCGGATGCCGCCGTCGAACAGGATCTCGATCTGTGAGCCGACGGTCTGGACGATGTCCGGCAGCACCTCGATCGAGGACGGCGCGCCGTCGAGCTGGCGTCCGCCATGGTTCGACACCACCAGCGCCTCGGCGCCGGCATTGACCGCCAGGCGGGCGTCCTCGACGTCGAGGATGCCCTTGATGATCAGCTTGCCGGGCCAGATCGAGCGGATCCAGTCGATGTCCTTCCAGTTCAGCGATGCATCGAATTGCGACGCCACCCAGGCCGACACCGAGCCGAGATCCTTGGAGCCCGGCAGATGCCCGGCGATATTGCCGAAATTGCGCTGCTTGCCGGCCAGGATGCCCTTCACCCAGTTCGGCTTGGTCATCATGTCGAGCAGGTTCTTCGGCCGGAAGATCTCCGGCGGCACCGACATCCCGTTCTTGATGTCCTGGTGGCGCTGGCCGATCACCTGCAGGTCGACGGTCAGCACCAGCGCGCTGCATTTGGCCGCGATCGCGCGCTCGATCAGCGCCTTGACGAAGCCGCGGTCCTTCATGACGTAGAGCTGAAACCAGAACGGTTTTTCCACATTGGCGGCGACGTCTTCGATCGAGCAGATCGACATCGTCGACAGCGTATAGGGAATGCCCGCAGCCTGCGCGGCGCGGCAGGCGTGGATCTCGCCGTCGCCGAATTGCATGCCGGTGGAGCCGACCGGCGCCAGGATCAGCGGCAGCGCCGATTTCTCGCCGATGATGGTGGTGGAGAGGTCTCGCGCCGAGATGTCGACCAGGATGCGCTGGCGAAATTTCAGCAGTTCGAAATCGGCGCGGTTGGCGCGCAGCGTCTCCTCCGCATAGGAGCCGCGATCGACATAATCGAAGAACATTTTCGGCACCCGCCGCATATGCAGCTGGCGGAGATCTTCGATGCAAGTGACATGTTTCATACGTTTCCGCCCCTGGTGATTGCTGCGCCCGGCGTCCTCTAGCACGCCATGACTGTGAGCAAAAATGGCCGTCTGCAAAATCGTTCCGCCGACCGGGCCGCGGCAGGTTGGCGGCGGCGGGAACAGCCAAAGCTCCGGCGCGTTGGTTGCGCATCACGTCTCAAGGAGCATCCGCATGGCCGACCCGAAAACCGCCGATTCCGCGCCGAAAACCTCCAAAGAGGAGAAGAAGCAGAGCGACGCCGAGCTCAATGAGGCCCTGGAGGAATCGTTTCCGGGCTCCGATCCCGTCAGCATGACACAGCCGGCGCCGTCGAAGCCGGACGGCGACAGCAAGCGCACCGACTAGCGCGGTCATCGCAGCGGCCGCCCCGGTTCTCCGGGGCAGCTGCTTTCGTCGTTGATTCTAAAAGGTTATTTTTGGCCGCCGCGGCCAAATGGGTAATGATTCATCATATTTCTTGAACCCACCTCAACCGAAAACGACGTATAAGACGGTTGATCCATGTGATAGCGGGGCCGGTCGTCGGAGCCGGACGGCTTTAAAAGCCATGGATCGGGGCTGAGGAGACATTATGAGCCGCAAATATTTCGGGACCGATGGCATTCGGGGCCGCGCCAATGGATTGATCACGCCGGAACTGGCATTGAAGGTCGGGCAGGCGGCCGGGCTGGTGTTTCAGCGCGGCGAATATCGCCATCGGGTGGTGATCGGCAAGGACACCCGTTTGTCCGGCTATATGATCGAAACCGCTTTGGTTGCGGGATTCACCTCGGTCGGCATGGACGTGCTGCTGCTCGGCCCGATGCCGACGCCGGCGGTGGCGATGCTGACCAAATCGATGCGCGCCGACCTCGGGGTGATGATCTCGGCCTCGCACAATCTGTTCGAGGACAATGGCATCAAGCTGTTCGGCCCGCTCGGCTTCAAGCTCAGCGACGACGTCGAGAGACAGATCGAGCAACTGCTCGACGAATCGCTGGACCGGCGGCTGGCCGATAGCGCCAATCTGGGCCGTGCCCGCCGCATCGACGGCGTTCATGACCGCTATATCGAATTCGCCAAGCGCACGCTGCCGCGCGATCTCAGCCTCGACGGGCTGCGCGTCGTGGTCGATTGCGCCCACGGCGCCGCCTATAAGGTGGTGCCGGAAGCGCTGTGGGAGCTCGGCGCCGACGTGATCTCGATCGGGGTCGAGCCCGACGGTTTCAACATCAACAAGGAATGCGGCTCCACCGCGCCGGAAGCGCTGAGCCGCAAGGTCCGCGAGATGCGCGCCGATATCGGCATCGCGCTCGATGGCGACGCCGACCGGGTTATCCTGGTCGACGAGCGCGGCCATGTGGTCGATGGCGACCAATTGCTGGCGGTGATCGCGCAGAGCTGGAAGGAAGACGGACGGCTGGCCAAGCCCGGCATCATCGCCACCGTGATGTCCAATCTCGGCCTCGAACGCTTCCTCGAAGGCGAGGGCATCGAGATGGTGCGCACGCCGGTCGGCGATCGCTACGTGCTCGAACAGATGCTGGAGCAGGGCTACAATGTCGGCGGCGAGCCGTCCGGGCATATCATCCTGTCCGACTACGCCACCACCGGGGACGGCTTCGTCGCCGCGCTGCAGGTGCTGGCGGTGGTGCAGAAACTGCGCCGTCCGGTCTCGGAGGTCTGCCACCGCTTCGACCCGATGCCGCAGGTCTTGAAGAATGTGCGCTATCGCAGCGGCAAGCCGCTCGACGACGCCGAGGTCAAGTCGGCGATCCACGCCGCGGAAAAGCGGCTCAACGGCCACGGCCGGCTGCTGGTGCGCTCCTCCGGAACCGAGCCGGTGATCCGAGTGATGGGCGAGGGTTCCGACCGCCTCATGGTTGAGGAAGTCGTCGATACCATCGTCGACGCGCTCGGCCACGCAGCAGCGGCGTAGCAGCGGCGTTGATCCGTTCTGGCGGATCGGCCCGGCGCATCGCAGCTATTAGCTATTAGGAGTGGTCGGCAGCGTTCCGACATAGTAGGAGGAGCGTCCTCCTACTTCCTGGGATTGCGTCGTGAACAAGCCTGTTATCGTCACCGAGAACACTGCCGTCGCGCCGATCGCGGCGGTTGATGTTGCACCGCAGGGCGCGGCCGCCAGCAAGGCGGCGGTCGCCGCGGGGCCGGCCTATATCGTGCTCGGCGGCATCAGCTTTTCGCATTTCCTCAACGACACCATGCAGTCGCTGATCCCGTCGGTGTATCCGATCCTGAAAGCGAACTACGCGCTCGATTTCACCCAGATCGGGCTGATCACGCTGACGTTCCAGTTCACCGCCTCGCTGCTGCAGCCGATTGTCGGGCACCTGACCGACAAGAAGGCGCAGCCGTTCTCGCTGGCGCTCGGCATGGGCTTCACCTTTTTCGGCCTGCTGCTGCTCAGCGTCGCGCATCACTACGGCATCATCCTGATCGCCGCGTCGCTGGTCGGCCTCGGCTCGGCGGTGTTCCACCCGGAATCGGCGCGGATCGCCCGGCTGGCGTCGGGCGGGCGTCACGGCATGGCGCAATCCGTGTTCCAGGTCGGCGGCAATCTCGGCACCGCGATGGGGCCGGTGCTGGCGGCGCTGATCGTGGTGCCGTTCGGCCAGCCGAGCATCGCCTGGTTCTCCTCGATCGCCTTCGTGGCGATCGTCGTGCTGTGGCGGATCGGGTTGTGGTATCGGCCGCAGATCGCGCGCAAGAAGCCGGCGCCGGGGCCGCGGCATCCTGACGCGCCGAGCTCGCGCCGGGTGATGTTCGCGCTGGTGGTGCTGGTGGTGCTTCTGTTCTCCAAGCAGCTCTATCTGTCGAGCCTGTCGAGCTATTACACCTTCTATCTGATCGGCAAGTTCGGGGTCTCGACCCAGACCGCGCAGCTGTTCCTATTTATCTTCCTCGGCGCCGCCGCGGCCGGGGTGTTCTTCGGCGGGCCGCTCGGCGACCGCTTCGGCCGCCGCTATGTGATCTGGTTCTCGATCCTCGGCACGCTGCCGTTCACGCTGGCGCTGCCCCATGTCGGGCTCGCCGCCAGCGCGGTGCTGACGGTGTTCATCGGCTTCATCCTGGCGTCGGCGACGCCGGCGATCATCGTGTTCGCGCAGGAACTGATGCCGCATCGCTTCGGCATGATCTCGGGGGTGTTCTTCGGCTTCGCCTTCGGCATCGGTGGCATCGGCGCCGCCGTGCTCGGGCGGGTCGCCGACCATTCGGGCATCGATTTCGTCTATCAGATCTGCGCCTTCCTGCCGGCGATCGGACTCCTGGCGGTGTTCCTGCCGAAAATGCCGCGACACGCGCGCTGAACCACCCGGTAACTGATCGTTAGTAATTGTGGCGGCGCCGATTGTGGCGCTGCACATGGCGTTTTCTGACCGCCAAATCTCTCACCAAATATCAACCTTAAAAATTAGGGTTAAGTGCCGCTTAAGAATTGTCTGGCATCGTTTGTCCATGAGTTTTCGGTGTGGGGCCTCCGTAGTCGCCCTCTTGGATAAGGACGAAGCCAATGCGTAGCGTGAAATTTCTGATGGCCGCCGGAGCGGCTTCGATGATGTCCACCGTGGCGCTCGCCGCCGATATGCCCTCGATCGCGCCGCCGCCGCAGATGATGTATGCGCCGCCGCCGGCCGAGGATTTTGGCGGTTGGTATCTGCGCGGCGATATCGGAATGACCAACCAGAACGTCAAGTTCGAAGATACCAATCCACTGCGGTCGGCGTCGCAGGACAAGGGCTTCGACGTCTCCAGCGCGACCTTGTTCGGGCTCGGTGTCGGCTACCAATTCAACAGTTGGTTCCGGGCTGACGTCACCGGCCAGTATCGCGGCAACGCGGCAATCCACGGTTCGACCGTGGTCGATTACGGCGTCGGCGGGACTTCCGCCGACAGTTATTCCGGCAACAAGCAGGAATACCTCATCCTCGCCAACGGCTATGTCGATCTCGGTACGTGGTGGTGCGTTACGCCGTTCGTTGGCGCCGGCGTCGGCGTCGCCAATGTCAACCTCAAAGGCTTCCGCGACGACGGCTTCAACCAGTATGCGGGCCCGTCTTACACTCATTCGGCCACATATTTCGACAACGTCTCGAAGTGGAACTTCGCCTGGGCCGCGCATGCCGGTCTCGCCTACAAGGTCACTCCGAACGTCACGCTTGAGCTGGCCTACAGCTACGTCGATATGGGTTCGGTTTCGACGGCCGGCTACAGCCAGTTCGACGGTACTCGTGGCTCGAGCTCGTTTTACAAGATCAAAGACATCACCTCGCACGACGTGAAGCTCGGCGTGCGCTGGAATCTCGACAGCCCGGCGCCGGCGGTCTACGCGCCGCCGCTGATGCGCAAGGGCTGATCGCCAGCCACGAGGCTTTAACGATTATTAACGGCGCGGGAGCTTCCCGCGCCGTTTTCGCTTGTGCGAAGCGAATTGAGTTGCGGACTTCTTGAAGGATCACGCAAATGACCTGCTCGCCACAACGATTGATTAAGGTTAACAGGCAATAATCGCGACGTACCGGATGTGTGGAGGAGCGTTGCGATGCGTAGATTTTTGTTGGCGACGGCGCTGGTAGCAGTCGCACAGGGCGCCGTGGCGGCCGATATGCCCTTCCTGCGCGGTTCGATGTTCGACGGTCCGGCGGTGGTGCCGGACTGGCAGGGCTTCTATGTCGGCGGGCAGGTCGGTTATGGCTCCGCCGACATGAATTTTTCCGGATCTAATGATGCGCTGATCGGGCAGGCGCTCGGTCCCAACAATATTCTTCAGGGCACCGTAACATCGGTCTCGCAAGCGAGCAGCAAGGTCAATTTGCATCAGGCGACGTTTGGGGGATTCGCCGGCTATAACGGCCAGTGGGATGATACGGTTCTGGGTGTCGAAGCCAACTACATGCATGGCAATTTCAACGGCACGTCCACGGTTGCGCCTGTTCCGCTGACCTATGTGACGCCATTGGCCGATGGTCTTTATCACAACGTCGGACTGATCTCGTCGCGATCGGTGTCGATTACCGACATCGGCACCGTTCGGGCGAGGGCCGGCTACGCGATCGGCAGTTTCCTTCCATATCTGTTCGCTGGCGTCGCGCTGGGGCGCGCGGAGCTTTCCAGCAATGTGCTGATCTCCGACAGGTCGGACGCGACGTTAGCTGGCGCCGCAAACGGTCCTCGGACGATTTACACCGCGACCGATTCGATCGGCGGCAAGATGCTGTATGGTTACGCGGCTGGGCTCGGCACCGAGGTGATGCTGTTCGGCAATCTGTTCGCGCGAGCGGAGTGGGAGTATCTTCGCTTCGTCAATGCCGGCGCCGACGTCAATATCAACACCGTGCGCGGCGGTCTCGGCTACAAGTTCTAGCGCGCGCCGTCGGCGCGGCTTGACAGCCCCGCCATCGGCTGCTGCTCTATCGCCGGTGCAAGGTGGCGGCGATGCAGATTTACGGCGATCTCAATTCGGGCAATTGCCTCAAGGTGAAGTGGGTCTGCGACCGGCTCGGCCTGCGCTATGACTGGATCGCGATCGACACCATGAAGGGCGAGAGCCGCACCCCGGCCTTCCTGAAGCTGAACGGCGCCGGCCAGGTGCCGGTGGTGGCGTTCGACGATGGCCGGGCGCTGGCGCAGTCCAACGCCATCATCCGTTATCTCGCGCGTGGCAGCGACCTCATTCCCGCCGATGCCTTCGAAGCCGCCAAGATGGATGAATGGCTGTTCTGGGAGCAATACAGCCACGAGCCCTATATCGCTGTGTGCCGCTATCAGATGCTCTATCTCGGCAAGGATATCTCCGAACTCGATCCGGACAAGCTCAAGCGCGGCTATGCGGCGCTGGCGCGGCTGGAGCAGCAGCTTGCCGCGACGCCATTCCTGGTCGGCGACCGGCTGTCGCTGGCCGATGTCGCGCTGCTGGCCTATAGCCGCGTCGCCCATCAGGGCGGCTTTCATCTCGACGGCTACAAGGCGGTGCGGCGCTGGATCGCCGCGGCCGAGCAGCAGCTCGGCTTGCCCGCGGCAAATTGATTTCCGGGAGTGGACCATGACAACAGCCGTCACCATGCGGCGCGCCCGGCGCGACGATGTCGCTGCGATCGTGGCGATGCTGGCCGACGATCATCTCGGCAGCGGCCGCGAGCGCGTCGAGGATCCGCTGCCGCCATCCTACTACGCGGCCTTCGAGGCGATCGAGCGTGCCGCCCATATCCGGATGATGGTGGCGCAGGACGCCGGCGGCGTGCTCGGCTGCCTGCAATTGTGCATCCTGCCGGGATTGAGTTCGCAAGGCGCCTCGCGCGGCATCATCGAGGATGTCCGCGTCGCCAGCGGGTGCCGCGGCCGCGGCATTGGCGAGCAGATGGTGCGCTGGGCGATCGACGAGGCGCGCGGGCAGGGCTGCAAGCTGCTCGAATTGTTCACCCACCAAAGCCGCGTCGACGCCCAGCGGTTCTACGTCCGCCTTGGATTTGCCCCGAGCCATGTCGGGATGACGATGCGGTTTTGAACCGCCGTGCTTGCCTCATTGCCGGCGATCGCCGCCGGCCGCCTGCGTGATGTCTGGAATTGACCAGACTGCGCCGTGAGCGCGGTGCAGACTCTTTGTGATTCAGTCTCGAAGCTCGGTCTCGCAGCGCGGTGTCGCCTCACACCGCAGATCGGAGGCGCCATGGATCCCGCCGAATCCGGAGCGACATTCGCCCATGGGGCGGCAGCGCTGGATTGCAGCACCTGCGCCGAGATCTTTTTGGGCCGTTGCGCCGCCTGCGAGCGCCGATGCAATCCGGCCGAAGCTGCCGAAGATCCGCTGAAATCGGCGACCCTGCGCGGCTGGATCGCCGGACTCCCAGACAGGGCGGGCGTTGGTCCGGCCCGGCAGAAGTCGCTGGCTCAACTCCTGGAGGACGTGCCGCCCCGCTAACGCAGCGCGTGCGGGATGCCACGGCAGCCGTGGTCACAAAAGCGAGTGGGACGAGCTTGCTCTTGAAAAACGGAACACGATGGTATTTCAGCTGTTAGCCGGCTGTCGTGTTCGATTGAGATTTAGCATGCAAACCAAATTCCATATTTCCGTGCTGGCGGCGGCGACGCTGCTGGGTCCGGTCGAGTTGGCGAATACAAAATCCGCCAGTTCGCCAAACGCGGCGGAGACGGTGATCGCCTTGTCCCCGGCCGCCAGCGGCCGACAGCCGACAGAGGGCTCTTCGTCGGCGCCGCACGATTCCCGCAAGGCTGGCCGGTAGCGATCACGCCGCTCCGCAACCGCGTCCGGTGCGGGCACCTGTTCGGATCGGCGCGGCGCTGGCGGCGCCGTGGCAATGGTCGGGCCGATCACAGCCGAAGGTCTAGTGCTCGATGTCGCGCCGCTGCGGCGAAGTTTCTTGACTTCCAAGGGCATTCCACTATGCACGGCGGCGGGACACCTCCCCCCAACGGGAGGCTAGCTATCTGGAAGGATAGAACATGACGACAAAGCCCGCATCGCGGCCCGCTACGCCTAATTTCTCCTCCGGCCCCTGCGCCAAGCGCCCCGGATGGACCGCCGAAAATCTCAAAGACGCCCCGCTCGGCCGCTCGCATCGCGCCAAAGTTGGCAAAGCCAAGCTCAAACTCGCGATCGATCTGACCCGCGAGGTGCTTGAAGTGCCGGCCGATTACAAGATCGGCATCGTACCGGCGTCGGACACCGGCGCGGTCGAAATGGCGCTGTGGTCGCTGCTCGGCGCCCGCCCGGTCACCACCATCGCCTGGGAATCCTTCGGCGACGGCTGGGTCTCCGACATCACCAAGGAATTGAAGCTCAAGGACGTCACCAAGCTGAAGGCCGGCTATGGCGAGATCCCCGACCTGTCGAAGGTCGATTTCGCCTCCGACGTTGTCTTCACCTGGAACGGCACCACCTCGGGCGTGCGCGTGCCCAACGGCGACTGGATCGCGGCCGACCGCGAAGGCCTGACCATTTGCGACGCCACCTCGGCAGCCTTCGCCCAGAAGCTCGATTGGGCCAAGCTCGACGTCGTCACCTTCTCCTGGCAGAAGGCGCTGGGCGGCGAGGCCGCGCATGGCATGCTGATCCTGTCGCCCCGCGCCGTGGCGCGGCTCGAAAGCTACACCCCGGCCTGGCCGCTGCCGAAGATCTTCCGCCTCACCAAGGGCGGCAAGCTCAATGAGGGCATCTTCCAGGGCGAGACCATCAATACCCCGTCGATGCTCTGCGTCGAGGACTATCTCGATGCGCTGAACTGGGCGAAATCGGTCGGCGGTCTCAACGCGCTGATCGCGCGCGCCGACGCCAACACCAAGGTTCTGGCCGACTGGCAGGCGAAGACCCCATGGGTCGCCTTCCTCGCCAAGGATCCGGCGATCCGCTCCAACACCTCGGTCTGCATGACCGTGGTTGATCCGGCGATCACCGCGCTCGCAGCCGACGTCCAGGCCGACTTCGCCAAGAAGCTGGTGGCGGCGGTCGAGAAGGAAGGCGCCGGCTACGACATCGGCGCCTATCGCGACGCGCCCGCCGGTCTGCGCATCTGGTGCGGCGCCACGGTGGAAGCCGCCGACGTCGCCGCGCTGACGCAGTGGCTCGACTGGGCGTTCGAAACCACCAAGGCCGCGCTGCCCAAGGCGGCCTAACTCCGCATCTTCTTCCCCTCTCCCCTTGTGGGAGAGGGTGCCTTCGCGAAGCGAAAGCGGGTGAGGGGGTGATGAGCCGCGTCGTGCCGATACCCCTCACCCGTCGCGGACTTCGTCCGCGCCACCCTCTCCCACAAGGGGAGAGGGAATGAGCGCATTCCCTTTTCATTTCAGGAACACCCCCATGACCGCTCCCAGAGTCCTCATCTCCGACGCTTTGTCCCCCGCCGCCGTGCAGATCTTCAAGGATCGCGGCATCGACGTCGACTTCCAGCCCGCGCTCGGCAAGGACAAAGAGAAACTCGCCGAGATCATCGGCAATTATGACGGGCTGGCGATCCGCTCCGCCACCAAGGCGACAGCCAAGATTCTCGAAAAGGCCACCAAGCTCAAGGTGATCGGCCGCGCCGGCATCGGCGTCGACAATGTGGAAATCCCCGCGGCGACCGCCAAGGGCATCATCGTGATGAACACGCCGTTCGGCAATTCGATCACCACCGCCGAACACGCGATCACCTTGATGTTGTCGCTGGCGCGCGAAATTCCGGCGGCCGATGCCTCGACCCAGGCCGGCAAGTGGGAGAAGAACCGCTTCATGGGCGTCGAGATCACCGCCAAGACGCTCGGCGTGATCGGCTGCGGCAATATCGGCGCGATCGTCGCCGACCGCGCGCTCGGCCTGAAGATGAAGGTGGTTGCCTTCGATCCGTTCCTGTCGCCGGAGCGCGCCAAGGACATCGGCGTCGAGAAGGTCGAGCTGGACGAGCTGTTCAAGCGCGCCGATTTCATCACCCTGCATACGCCGCTGACCGACAAGACCAAGAACATCATCGACGCGGCGGCGATCGCCAAGATGAAGAAGGGCGTGCGCATCATCAACTGCGCGCGCGGCGGTCTGGTCGACGAGCAGGCGCTGGTCGATGCGTTGAATGCCAAGCAGGTCGCGGGCGCCGCCTTCGACGTGTTCGTCGAGGAGCCGGCTACCAAGAACGTGCTGTTCGGCCACCCCAATGTGATCTGCACCCCGCATCTGGGCGCCTCCACCGCCGAGGCCCAGGAAAACGTCGCGCTGCAGGTCGCCGAGCAGATGTCGGACTATCTGCTGACCGGCGCGATCTCCAACGCGGTGAATTTTCCGTCGATCACCGCCGAAGAGGCGCCGAAGCTGAAGCCCTACATCGAACTGGCCGAAAAGCTCGGCTCGTTCGCCGGCCAGCTCACCGAGTCCGGCATCACCAAGGTCACGATCACCTATGAGGGCAATGTCGCCGAGATGAAGATCAAGGCGCTGACCTCGGCGGTGCTGACCGGCCTGTTGCGGCCGATGCTGGGCGATATCAACGTGGTGTCGGCGCCGGTGATCGCCAAGGAGCGCGGCATGGTGGTTGACGAAGTCGTCCGCGCCGCGCAAAGCGATTACGACAGCCTGATCACGCTGACGGTCACCACCGAGCGGCAGGAGCGCTCGGTGTCGGGCACGGTCTATGCCGACGGTCGGCCGCGGCTGGTCGATATCAAGGGCATCCGGGTTGACGCCGAATTCGGCAAGTCGATGATCTATGTCACCAACGAGGACAAGCCGGGCTTCATCGGCCGCTTCGCCGGCCTGTTGGGCGACGCCAAGATCAACATCGCGACCTTCAATCTGGGCCGTCACGCCCAGGGCCAGGACGCCATCGCGCTGGTCGAGGTCGACGGCGCGGTGCCGGCGGAGGTGCTGGCCAAGGTGCAGGCGCTGCCGCAGGTCAAGCAGGCCAAAGCGCTGGTGTTCTGAGCGTTCGTCAAAACGCTGGTCATTCCGGGTTGCCTCGCAGCTGACGCCGTTGGTTTCCCGGAATGACGCTCGACGCCGCAACACGTCAACAAATCACGCTCACGACAGAATCCCTCCCCGTGCGGGGAGGGATTTTTCGTTGCGGCGGCCGATCCGGTGGAGCTTTGTCCTGGTGTTGTTACGTGGGCTGTTCGTAAGGAACTGAAGAGGATCTCGGTCGAATAGTGGCGCCGCAGCGATGTCGCCATCTGGCGCGCCATGATCCCGGAGAATCCTCGTGAAGCTGAACAATTTGAAGATCACCCCGAAGCTAGCCGTCCTGGTAGGGGTGACGTTGTTCGGACTTTGCGCCACCGGCGTCCTGGCCGGGTATCTGGTCAAGCGGGAAATGCTCAACGCGCGCATCGATCAGACCAAGGCGATCGTCGATATGGCGCGCAATCTGGCGGCCGACCTGCAGAAGGACGTCGCCGCCGGCAAGCTCACCAAGGAAGCCGCGATCGCCGAGTTCGGTCGGGTCGGCAATGCGATGCGCTACAATGACGGCGCCGGCTATCTGTTCGGCTCGACCATGGATGGCGTCACGATCCTGTCCCCGAACCCGGCGCAGCTCGGCCAGCAACGCCTCGACTCGCAAACCAATGGTCGGTTTCTGACCAAGGAATGGATCGCCGGCGTCTCCGCCAAGGGCGAGGAGATGCTGACCTATGAATATATGAAGCCGGGCGAGAAGACGCCGATCAAGAAATTCGGCGTTGCGGCGGCGATCCCGGCCTGGAATATGTATGTCGGGACCGGCGGCTATCTCGAGGATCTCAACGCCAAGCTGGTTCCGATCATGGTCTCGCTCGGCCTTGCGGTTCTGGCGATCGGCGGCATTGCCGGCCTGATCGCCTGGACGATCGGCCGCAGCATCAGCCGCCCGCTCGGCCAGCTCGGCACCCGGATGAAGGCGCTGGCCGATGGCGCGCTGGATGGTGAGATCCCCGGCCTCGACCGCGGCGACGAAATTGGCGCGATGGCGTCCACCGTTCAGGTGTTCAAGGACAATGCGCTGCGCATCCGCGAGCTCGACCAGGCCGAAGCCGCGACGCAACAGCGCGCCGGTGCCGAGCGCCGCGCCGCGATGGAGAGCATCGCCGACGATTTCGAGCGCAGCGTCAACGGCATCGTCCGTTCGGTCGCGGCGGCGGCGGCCGGCATGCAGACCACCGCGCAATCGATGACCGAGACCGCGAGCGACGCCTCGTCGCGCGCCGCGACCGTCGGTGCGGCGTCCGAACGCTCCTCGACCAATGTCGGCACCGTGGCCTCGGCCGCCGAAGAGCTGTCGGCCTCCGTGGCCGAGGTGCTGCGCCAGGTGTCGCAGTCGAGCGCCATCGCCAGCAAGGCGGTGGGCGATGCCGAACGCACCAATGCGACGGTGCAGCTGCTCTCCAGCGGCGCGGAAAAGATCGGCGAAGTGGTGCAACTGATCCACTCGATCGCCACCCAGACCAATCTGCTCGCCCTCAACGCCACCATCGAGGCGGCGCGCGCCGGCGAATCCGGCCGCGGCTTTGCGGTCGTGGCGTCCGAGGTGAAGGCGCTGGCGAGCCAGACCGCCAAAGCGACCGAGGAAATCTCCGCCCAGGTCTCCGCCATGCAGGCCTCGACCAGCGAAGCGGTGCAGTCGATCAGCGCCATCACCGGCACCATCGCCGAGATGAGCCACATCACCACCAGCATCTCCAGCGCGGTCGAACAGCAGGGCACCGCGACCCGGGAAATCGCCAGCAGCATCCAGTCGGTGGCGGCCGGCTCGAGCGAGGTCAGCGATCATATCGGCGGCGTCAGCGTCGCCGCCGAGGCCACCGGCGCCGCCGCCTCGCAGGTGCTGGACAATGCCCGCGAGCTCGACAATCAGTCCAGCATGCTGCGCAGCGCCGTCGACGACTTCCTCAGCAAGGTGAGGGCCGCCTGAGCAATTCCCGGCATTGAGGTATGTAGGTACATGCCAACATTGATGTGACGATAGGCCAGGAAAGCGGCGCCCCGCTTTCCTACCCAACCGGTTGCTTTCGTGGTCAAAATTGACCGCAAAAGTAAACAGTCTAGAAGGTTCTGCGGCTATCGTGCCGGCGTCCGCCAGTTGCGGTCGTCGGAGACATCACCGTGAAGTTCAGCAATTTAAAGATCACACCGAAGCTTGGCATCCTGGTTGGCGTTACGCTGGTTGGCCTATGCGCCGCCGGCTTGCTCGCCGGGTCGATGATGCAGCGGGAAATGCTGAACGCGCGGATCGAGCAGACCAAGACGATCGTCGAAGTCGCGCGCAACATGGCGATCGGGCTGCAAAAGCAGGTCGATGCCGGGCAGCTTGACAAGGCCACCGCGGTGGCCGAATTCGCCAAGCGCGCCAATTCCATGACGTTCGACAACGGCGCCGGCTATTTGTTCGCCTACACGATGGACGGGATCACCATCGCCCATTCCGATCCCAAGGCGATCGGCACCAATCGGCTCGACGTCCAGACCAACGGCCGGGCGCTATCACGCGAGCTACGCGACGGCGTCGCCGCCAACGGCGAGGTCTTGCTGAGCTACGAATTCATGAAACCGGGTGAGAAGAAGCCGATCCGCAAGCTTGGCTATGCCATGGCGATTCCCGGCTGGAACATGTTCGTCGGCACCGGGGCTTATCTCGACGACCTCGACGCCAAGCTCAAGCCGATCATGATCGCGCTCGGCCTTGCGATTTTCGCCATCGCGGTGTTCGCCGGTGTCGTCGCCATCATGATCGCGCGCAGCATCACCATTCCGCTCGGCCGGCTCGGCGCCCGGATGCGCGCCTTGGCGGACGGCAAGCTGGAAGAGGACATTCCAGGCATCGAGCGCGGCGACGAGGTTGGCGAAATGGCCGCCACCGTCCAGGTGTTCAAGGACAACGCGATCCGGATTCGGGGTCTCGAACAGGTCGAGGCCGAGACCCAGGCCCGCGCCGCCGCCGAGCGGCACGCGATGATGGAAGGGATCGCCAGGGATTTCGAAAATAGCGTCAATAGCGTGGTGCGCTCGGTCGCGGCCGCGACGGCGAACATGCAGACCACCGCGCAGTCGATGACCGCGACCGCGAGCGACGCCAGTTCGCGCGCCGCCTATGTCGGCGCGGCGTCGGAAACCGCATCGGCCACCGTCGGCATGGTCGCGGCCGCCGCCGAGGAATTGTCGGGCTCGGTGAGCGAGATCTCCCGCCAGGTGACGCAGTCTCGGGAAATCGCCGGCCGCGCGGTCGGCGACGCCGAGCGGACCAATGCCACGGTCAAGCAACTCTCCATCGGCGCCGAGAAGATCGGTGAGGTGGTGCAGCTGATCCATTCGATCGCCTCGCAGACCAACCTGTTGGCGCTGAACGCCACCATCGAAGCGGCGCGCGCCGGCGAATCCGGTCGTGGCTTCGCGGTGGTCGCCAACGAGGTGAAGGCGCTGGCGAGCCAGACCGCCAAAGCCACCGAGGAAATCTCCTCCCAGGTCTCGGCGATGCAGGCCTCGACCTCCGACGCGGTGCAATCGATCGGCGGCATCACCACCACCATCGCCCAGATGAGCGAAATCACCCTGGCGATTTCCGGCGCGGTGGAAGAGCAGGGCGCCGCGACCCGCGAAATCGCCCGCAATATCCAGTCGGTGGCGAGCGGCTCCAGCGAGATCAACAGCCACATCGGCGGCGTCAGCGCCGCCGCGACGGCGACCGGCGACGCGGCCTCCCAGGTGCTGTCGAGCGCCCGCGAGCTCGACACCCAGTCCGGCATGCTGCGCGTCGCGGTCGACGACTTCCTCGGCAAGGTGCGGGCGGCGTAGAGCGGTTTCGAGCGATAGGCCGCGCTCCATCGCGAAAGTCATTCCGGGCCTGTGCGTCCGCCGGCAAAGCCGGCCGGCGCCCGGGCCCGGATTCACTTTAAGAGTTTGACTGAAAAAGAAGCTAATAAAATCAAACTTGTTTTCGTCATTGCGAGCCGAGGACGGCGCATCGCGCCGTCCGAACGCGAAGCAATCCAGGGGCGCCAAAGCACAGAGTGGATTGCTTCGTTTTGACAGCACGCGCCCCAGGCCCTAAAGAGTTAGAATAATTCTAATCTATTGGAATCCTGCCGAATGAAGGCTTTCTCCGATCTCACCGAGCGCGAAATTCTCGCCGTGGCAATCGCCTCCGAGGAGGAGGACAGCCGGATCTATCACGCCTTCGCCGAGGATCTGTCGGAACGCTATCCGGATTCGGCCAAGCTGTTCACCCAGATGGCGCATCAGGAAACCGGCCATCGCCATATGTTGCTGCGGATGTATGAGCAGCGGTTCGGGCCGAACCTGCCGCCGATCCGTCGCGAGGACGTCAAGGGCTTCATCAAGCGGCGGCCGATCTGGCTGACCCGCAATCTGCCGCTGGATCGGATCCGCAAGGAAGCCGAGACCATGGAGTTCGAGGCCGAGCGGTTCTACGTCAAGTCCGCCGAGCAGACCACCGATGTCGGTGTCCGCAAGCTGCTCACCGATCTGGCCGAGATGGAAAAGGGCCACGAGCATCTCGCCTCGCGGCTGTCCGAGACCATCCTCACCGCTGGTGTCCGCGGCGAGGAGGACAAGACGCGCCGCCGCATGTTCGTGCTGCAATATGTCCAGCCCGGCCTGGCCGGCTTGATGGACGGCTCGGTGTCGACGCTGGCGCCGTTGTTCGCCGCCGCCTTCGCCACCCATCAGAACTGGCAGACCTTCCTGGTTGGTCTGGCCGCCTCGATCGGCGCCGGCATCAGCATGGGCTTCGCCGAGGCGCTGTCCGATGACGGCTCGATGACCGGCCGCGGCTCGCCCTGGCTGCGCGGCGGCATCTGCGGGTTGATGACCACGGTCGGCGGTCTCGGCCATACGCTGCCCTATCTGGTGCCGGACAGCTGGGCCAATGCGTTCTGGATCGCCACCGCGATCGCCGGCTTCGTGGTGTTCTTCGAATTGTGGGCGATCGCCTGGATCCGCGCCAAATACATGGACACGCCGTTCCTGCAGGCGGTGTTTCAGATCGTGCTCGGCGGCGTCATCGTGCTCGCGGTCGGGATTTTGATCGGCGGGGCTTAATCTCAATCATCTATGAAACAGACTCTACGAGAGCGTCCCTGAACGTCAAGAAGCTTGGCGACGTTGCTGACATCGGGTCAAAGTGCTTGCCAATAGCAACCGCCAATTCCAGTTTTCTCAATCCTCCTGGGAAGTAACCGGCATTCCCCAGGACCCTTTCCAATGCTTCCCATGTACCACCAGTTACTGCGTCTGGATTCCTGTATGGCGCCTGCGCTGGGATCGTCGAGGACACCTTGGGGAATGACGTGCAAACGGCTTTCCATTCACCAAAGAACCAAGCCTCCAGCTCCTCAATTGCCAGTCGATTGACAACTCGCCAATTGCCATTCGCCGACGTTTTACGTGTCAGCAAATTTGCTTCCTTAGCGAGCTGTTCCATCTTCTCCTTTAGTGCGAAGCAATCACTATTATCGCGATCGATTACGACTACTATGCGAGAAGATTCCGGCAGCCATTTCGCATATGCCCTTAGCCTGTCGCCCAATTTCTTGAGTAGATCACTCTTTCCTTGATGGGCATGGATCGTGTAAGTGGCTCGCCCCGCCAGCAATCGCGGAAGCATTTCGGCTAAAAATGCTTCCATTGAAGGTTCTTCGACCAAGATTTCCAAATGCCCCGCTTTCATTTGATGCTCTTGATCTGTCGGACCGGAGCGCCTTGGTTCGTTAGGGGGTCTCCTGCCCCGAAGTGCCCCTCCAGCCATAGATGTCCAAGAAGCGCTCCCTCGCTCATGAATTCTTCAATTCCGGGAATCTCCGACGCAAGAAGCGCCTGCGTATAGCCCTCTTCATTTCGATAGAGTACGCGAACCTCCTGCGGGCGCAGCGCATTCAAAAAGAACGGCGAGTGAGTGGTGACGAGTAGTTGTCCGCGCTCCGCCGCAGCACGGCATTCCTCTGCTAAGCCATAGAGGAGGCGCGGGTGGAGGAAATTCTCCGGCTCTTCAATTCCAATGAATGGAGGCGGCGATGGATCGTACAGCAAAACGAGGTACGCGAGCATCTTCAGCGTCCCGTCGGAGGCGAAGCGCGCAAGTATTGCATTGTCAAAAGGCGCGTCCTTTATAGTAAGGAGCAGTCGCCCATCTGGCATTGGTTCAGCTAGAACTTTTTCAATGCGCGGAACGCGAGACCGAAGCGCTCCAAATATCTCATTCAATCTCGCGGGATGTTGGTCGGATAAGTACTGGATAACATTTGCAAGATTGTCACCTGTGCGAGATAGCCGTTCTTGCGGTCCGGCTTCTGGTTGTCCTCGTGTATTGTCCACGGAAAAATATGAAACATACCATCCCGTTATAAATTCACGGAGAGCTGCCACCCGCGGATGTTCCGCAAATTGGCCGAGCGCATTAACAGCGATCAAATCGGGCGATTTTAGCGGGATATCGATGCGTTTGTCTTCAATGTCGGGCAATTCACCGCTCACGGCTTTTCCGACGCCCTCTCGATAATCAAGGAATCGAAAGGGGCGCCCATGACTTCCGCGCTTCCATTCAAGCCACTCTTCGACGACAGCGGGTGCCCCGTTGCGTTCATCAACTGCGAGATGGTATGTGATCAATGGGTAGTCCGGCTCGCGATACTTGATTTCGATAACAAGCGGACCATCAGAACCGCGTGTTTTCAATTCTTTGGCCCTGCCTCGGCGATCCCACGCGCGTCGCAGGCCTGACTCGAAGCATTCCGATAGGAATGCAAACACATCAAACACCGTCGATTTACCGCTACCGTTCGGTCCAAGCAAGACGGTCAATGGCGTTATATTCTTAAACTCCACCCTGCGCAGGGCGCGAAAGTTTTCCACCTTCAAATAAGTGATTCGCGCCATTTTTTTCGGCTTGCCGGTTTGAGCAAGCGGCATTTGATTCATGGAGTCACCTAGAACCTTCGTCCAGTCTCAGTATGGAATCTAATCTCGTGGCGCACTTCACCACTCTGGCGGCTGCGAGTATAGTGGATTGATTGGAATTTGCCATTTTTGAGAATGAGGAATCGGCTTCGGAGTTTGCCACAGGTGGCAGTGATGGACGCGCTGGATTGCCTCAGCGCGTATCCTACGAGGTCAGCTCGGGCTTCTCGCCGCGAGAGGATCACGCAATCGCCGGTTCGAGCATGGCATCCCGGATTCAATCGCCCAAGGTAATCCGAATCGCGCTTATGTCCGTGTGGCCTTTGGCGCGCACCATCTGGTCTTGGCGCCGGCCCAACACCTCAGGTTGCGTTTCGTCGATCCGGCCGCGCCGCATCGCGCGCAGCTCGGGAGCGAATGGCCGCCTGACGCGCCGGTCGCCGCGTGGTTCGCGAATTTCAAGCGCAAAATCCGGTTGTCTTGTGAGACTCGTTCTAAGAGGCATTCCATTGGCGGCCTCGCCGCCGCTCGCTTATCCCTCGCCGCGTCAGGGAATGGTCGCATCACTTTGCCGATGCGACGGCGATCGGGGGACGTGTCTTGCTGAAGAATCTGTCTGCGCTGCGTATCACTGCCGCGTCGGGCGCGTTGGCGCTCGGATGTCTGTCGGGTCAGGCCGCGATGGCGCAGTCCTCTGCCGCCTCGACCGCGCCCGGCGCCACGCCGCTGCCGGCGATGGTGGTGGTCGCGCCCAAGCCGCGTCGCGCTCAGCCGGCGCGCAGCGTCACGGCGCCCCGCGCGCCGCAGCCCAGCCGCGACATCGTCGCCGCCGAAGATCCGCGCGGTCCGATCGATGGTTATGCCGCTACCCGGAGCATGGCCGGCACCAAGACCAACACCCCGATCAACGAGACGCCGCAGTCGATCTCGGTGATCGGCGCGGCGCAGATTCGCGACCAGAAGCCGCGCAGCTTCGATCAGATCTTGGCCTATACGCCCGGCGTGGTCGGCGGCACTTTCGGCAATGACGTGCGCAACGACTGGTTTTTGATCCGCGGCTTCAAGTCCGACGACAATTCGACCTTCCTCGACGGGCTGCAATTGTTTTCGACGTCCTATGCGACGTGGAAGCTGCAGCCCTTCAATCTCGAACGCGTCGAGGTGCTGCGCGGCCCGTCGGCGATCCTGTATGGCGGCTCGAGCCCGAGCGGCATCATCAACGCCGTCAGCAAGATGCCGCCGGCCGAGCCGATCCGCTACATCGAGGCCGGCGTCAATAATTTCGGCAATCGCTATGTCGGATTCGATATCGGCGGCCCGGTGGCGATGGCGACCGACAAGGGCCAGCTGTTCACTCGGTTGGTCGGCCAGTTCCAGGGCGGCGACACCCAGACCGACTATACCCAGGACAATAATTTCTTCATCGCGCCGTCACTGACCTGGCGGCCGGATGCCGACACCAGCTTCACGCTGCTGGCCTCGGCCTCCAAGAACAACACCCGCGGCCAGAATTTCCTGCCCTATGTCGGCACCGTAGTCGACGCGCCGTTCGGCCGCATCAAGACCGACGTCTTCACCAGCGAGCCGAGCCTCGACACTTTCAATCGCACCCAGGCGATGATCGGCTATCAGTTCGAGCGCAACCTGACCGACAGTCTGACGTTCCGGCAGAACGCCCGCTACGCCCATGTCGACGTCAAATATGCGACCCTGTACGGCTTCGGCTATGCGACCACCGCCGCGGCGGCGAACATGACACGGTTCAACTTCCTGGCCCAGAACGAAGCCGCCCAGGCATCGCTCGACAACCAGCTGGAATATCGCTTCGCCACCGGCGCCTTCAGCCACACCATGCTGTTCGGCATCGATCTCAAGCACTACAATATCGACGATCTGCAGAAATTCAGCTTCGGCACGCCGATCAACCTGGTCAATCCGGTCTACACGCCGACCGCCGAGGCCAGCGGTCCGTTCCGCGACGTGACGCTGACCCAGAAGCAGATCGGCCTCTATCTGCAGGACCAGATCAAGCTCGGTCGCTTTACCCTGGTGCTGAGCGGGCGCAACGACTGGGTCAACACCGTCAATGACAACCACGCCGGCACCGGCCAGACCCGCGACGACAGCAAGTTCAGCGGTCGCGCCGGCCTGATCTACAATTTCGATTCCGGCGTCGCGCCCTATGTGTCCTATGCGACCAGCTACAATCCGTTGGTCGGCCTCAACGGCACCGCGCTGGAAAGCCCGGAAACCGGGCAGCAGAGCGAGATCGGCGTCAAATATCAGCCCAACGGCTTCAACGGCCATTTCAGCGTCGCCTATTTCGACCTCAAGCGTCAGAACGTGCTGACCACCAATCCGCTCAATCCGCTGCTGTCGATCCAGAACGGCGAGGTCACCTCGCGTGGTCTCGAGCTCGAAGCCGTCGCCAATCTGGCGCCGGGCTTCAAGGTGACGGGCGCTTTCACCACCTACAACATCTTCGTCAGCAAGGATCTCAACCCGGCGCTGGTCGGGACCAGGCCGGTGGGCACGCCCAGGCAATTGGCGTCGGGCTGGGCCGACTACACCTTCCAGGACGGCGCGCTGCGCGGCTTCGGCTTCGGCGGCGGGTTGCGCTATGTCGGCGCGTCATTCGCCGACACCGCCAATAAGCTGGTGGTGCCGGCGCGCACCCTGGGCGATGCCGCGATCCACTACGAGATCGAGAATTGGCGGCTGGCGCTCAACGTCACCAACCTGACCGATGAAATCTATGTCGCCAGCTGTTCGCAGGCCGAGGCCTGCTTCTACGGCGACCGCCGCCGCGTCACCGCGAGCGTCGGCTACAAATGGTAGCGTCGAAGGGGAGGCGGCCCTGAAGGCCCGAACCGCACGGATCTGGTCGCTGGTCCACACCTGGACCAGCCTGGTGTCGACGTTGTTCCTGCTGCTGCTGTGCATCACCGGTCTGCCGCTGATCTTTCACCACGAGATCGACGAGGCGCTGGGCTATGCGCCGGTGCATCAGGCGCCGCCGCCCGGCGCCAAGAAGCTCGGCATGGAGGCGATCGGCCGTGTCGCGCTGCAGGCCCATCCCGGGCAGGTGATCCAATATATCGGCACCAGCAATGAGGATCCGGGCATCGTCAACGTGTTCACCAACCACGCGGTGAACGGCGCGCCGGACGATGCGGTGGTGACGACGTTCGACGCCTATACGGGCCAGTCGCTCGGCCGCGCCGGCACCGGCCCGATGCTGGTGCTGCTGAAGCTGCATACCGACGTCTATCTCGGCCAGCCCGGCAAGCTGTTCATGGGCGCGATGGGATTTGTATTCTTGATCGCGATCGTCTCCGGCGTGGTGCTGTACTGGCCGTTCACCCGCAGGCTGAGCTTCGCCACCATCCGCGACGGAAAATCGCGCCGCATCGTCTGGCTCGACTGGCACAATCTGCTGGGCATCGTTACATTGGTCTGGGGACTGATGGTCGGCGGCACCGGTGTTATCAACACGCTGGCCGAGCCGATGCTGCAGCAGTGGAAATCCACTGAGCTTGCCGCGATGGTGGCGGCCTCGGGCGGCGCGCCGCCCCAGCATCTCGCCTCGCTGGATCTGGTGCTGGCCAACGCGATGCGCGCGGCGCCCGGCATGGAGCTGCGCTTCATCGCCTTTCCGGGCACGCCCTTCACCTCGTCGCATCATTTCGGCGTCTATATGCGCGGCGACGACGCGCTGACGGCGCGGCTGTTGAAGCCCGTGCTGCTCGACGGCGAGACCGGCGCGGTCACCTCGGTCATCGATTTGCCGCTCTATCTCAAGGCCCTGCTGGTGTCGCAGCCGCTGCATTTCGGCGATTACGGCGGCATGCCGTTGAAGATCATCTGGGCGCTGCTCGATGGCGTGACCATCATCGTGCTCGGCAGTGGGCTGTATCTGTGGCTGGCGAAGCGGCGCAAGCGCTCGGGCGCGCCGCAGCCGGCTTCCTTGGTGCCGTCGCGATGACCGGGCGGCTTGGGCCAGCGCCCGGCTGGCGCCGCGTCTACGGCGCCCCGCTGGTGATCGGCGCGCTGTCGCTGTTCGGATTGCTATCGGCGTTGCTGCTCGGCGATGTCGGCCGGGTGTTGTCCTGGTTCGCCTTGGCGCTGCCGCTGGCCATCTGCGTCCGGGCGTGGCTGCGCAGCCGCGCGGGCGGTTAGCGCCTGGTCGCAAAGACAATCAATGGTTGGTTTCTGACTGACTTGGCGGCGCTTGCATTGGCGGCGGACTGAGATGCTCGCGAAAGAACCTGACAATGCTCGCGTCGAAGTCGCGATGAAATGCCGTCCTGTCGAAGCCGGGCGGATCGACACAGAGCCGCGGCAGGTTCGCGGCGAACTGCGCCGTGCAGGGCGGCAGAAAGGCATAGTGACCGGCCGGCACGATGTGAATCTCAGGCTGGCCGGGCAGGCTATTGGCGACACGGGCGGTGCCCCCGGGATCGACGCCGCCGCCGCCCAGTTCGGAACGCCAGACTTGCAGCGGGATTTCGATGCCAGCCAGACTTTCTCGGGTGAGGAAGCTGGAGGCAGGGTCGGCGATCACGGCAGCCCGGATTCGCGGATCATGCGGCGGATCAGATGGAATGTCGCCGCTGCGAATCTGCTCGCAGCCTCGAGTCTTGTTCGATTCAATACAGAACGGGGTGATCCTGCGGAAAACCGCATTGCCGCCAGCCAAGATCAGCCCGGTATAGCCTCCCAGGGAGAAGCCGAACACGCCAATTCGAGCCGGATCGATGATCGCTCTGTCTTTCCACTCGTTCAGCATGAAATCGAGCAGCCGCACCATATCGGCCGGCCTCGATGCCGCCACCGTCAGGCTATCGCGCTGCGATGAATCGCTGCCATTGTCGCCGGGGTGATTGATGGCCGCGACCACAAAGCCGGCATCCACCAGCGCGTCCACGACGTCGTCGTGTCCCCCGAACCAGCCGCCGCGACCGTGCGAGACGATGACCAGCGGCAATTTTTCGCCGGTGAGCGGACAGTCTTTCACGCCCTGAACCGAGTCGATGAATTGCACGGTCAGACGACCCAGCGCCACGCGCTGCGGTTCGGCCTTGCACGGATACCAAATGGCGCCCGACAGCCGCGGGTCGGAATCGAGCAACTGAATGCCGGCGGCCTCGGCCCCTGAGCCGAACCAACAGAGGATGACGACGAAAGCCCAACACTTCCCAAGCATCAATCAGCCCCTCATCCTGCAAATCTGAGCTGATCGACGAACGACGACGGAATTATGTCGCGCGTTCCTGGTGCGGGCCTGAGAGTCTGACCGAAAAGGATCAATAGATGAGGCCTTCAAGGCCGTCATTGCGAGGAGCTGTTGCGACGACGCAATCCAGTCTGTGCTTGACGCCCCTGGATTGCTTCGCGGTCGGACGGCGCGATGCGCCGTCCTCGGCTCGCAATGACGCAATCAAGTTCAATTTTTGTTGGCTTCTCTTTCCGTCAGACTCTGGGGTGACACCGCGGCCGCGTCTCACCGCCGGGCGGCGGTCACCACCCCGGCGACCACCAACAAATAGCCGGCAAGGTGAAACAGCTCCGGCTTTTCTCCCAGAAAGACGATTGCCATCGCCGAGCCGAACACCGGCACCAGATGGAAGAACGGCGCGGCGCGGTTCGGACCGACCAGCGCGATGCCGCGGTTGAAGCAGATATAGGCGAGCACCGAGGGGAAGATCACCGCATAGGCGAGCACGCCGGCGGTCAGCCAGTCGGCGCTCGGCCGGATCCCGGCGGCAAATTCCCAGGCGGCGAAGGGCAGCAGCATCAGCGCGCCGCCGCCGGTGCCGACCACGATCAGCGACAGCGGATGGCCGGCGGGGCGCTTCGGCATCAAGGCCGAATACAGCCCGAAGGCGCAGAGCGAGGCGGCGAACATCAGGTCGCCGCGGTTGAACTGCACCTGCGCCAGCGCCGCGAAGTCGCCGCGCAGGATGATGGTCAGCACGCCGATCAGCGACACGGTGATGCCGACCCCCTGCATCGGGGTCAGCCGCACCCCGAACAGCGCCAGCGACCACAGCGCCACGAATAACGGCCCCGACGACTGGATCAGCAGCGCGTTCAGCGCCTCGGTATATTGCAGCGCCCAATAGGCCAGCGCGTTGTTGATGGCAAAGCCGGTCGCCGACAGCACCAGCATCAGCCGCCACCGCGCCCGCAGCACCGGCCAGTCGCGGCGCAAATACGGCCAGGCGAACGGCAGCAGCAGCAGCATCGCGCCGATCCAGCGCACGCAGGACAGCGTCACCGGCGGCACA
Organism: Rhodopseudomonas sp. BAL398; assembly: GCF_033001325.1. Taxonomy (NCBI): domain Bacteria; kingdom Pseudomonadati; phylum Pseudomonadota; class Alphaproteobacteria; order Hyphomicrobiales; family Nitrobacteraceae; genus Rhodopseudomonas; species Rhodopseudomonas sp. BAL398. The sequence continues at coordinate 3,167,059 of NZ_CP133111.1, read as the reverse complement.
TGGCCGGCGACAAAGCGGCCGAGCACGATGTTGCCGGCCCAGAACAGCGAGGTCAGGCTGAGCAGCAGATAGGGCTGGTTGGCGAGCCAGCCGAGGGGGGAGAGCCGAGCGGAGGCAGGGGACAATGCGGGACAATCATCGGAAACGGCGGGATCGGGAGAATGCCGCAGTTGTGCCTGAAAACCATTCGCAAACAAGGTCCGGCCGCAGAAGGGTGCCATGCGGCGCGCCGCTCGGCGAAGCATGGCGACCGGCGACGTCGCAAGTAAGCCCGCGCCCGGACAGGCGCAATTATTGCTCGCCGGTTAGGCCGTCGATAACCAATGCGGATGGAACCCGACACGTGGTGAAACCGCGTAGAGCTACGAGGATTATGGTGTCGTCGGTGGCCCCGGAGGGCCACGCCGTGCCCCAGAGGATTGTCATCGTGTCGGTGCAGAGGTTTCTCAAGCAAAGAGCCGTGAGCATCGCGGTCGGCGGCAATTACACGCTGCCGAACTGGTATGATGCCCAAGGCAAATTGCGGTCATTCGCCTGCCGGACCAGCCGGGTGTCGCCGTTCCGGATGATCGTCGATGCGCCGGTGGTGGGCCGGATCGGCGATTCGATCGCGTCCTATTTCGGCGATTTCGGCGAGCTGAAGGGCCACATCAGCGATACGATCGCGGGCGGGTTCCTGCTCGAACTCGACATGACCAGGAAGATGCGGGAGAAAATCTCCAACCAGCTCACCTGGCTGGAGAAGAAGCAGAGCGATCCGACGATCCGCGACGTGCGGGCGCAGGCGCGCATCGTCCCGTCGGTGCCGCATTCGATTCTGGCGTTCTCCGACGGCAGCACGAGAAGCTGCTTCGTGATCGACATGTCGCTGTCGGGCGTTGCGGTGTCGGCCGATGTGCAGCCGGAGATCGGCACGCCGCTGGCGGTTGGGTCCTGCGTCGGCCGCGTCGTCAGGCATCTGCCCGACGGCTTCGCGGTGCAATTCACCGAGCTGCAGCACCGCGCCGAGCTCGAACGGCGTATCGCCCGCCCGCCGCCGTGCCGCGCCGAGGCCGCCGCAAAGCCCGCGCGTTCGCGTTCCGAGCCGGATAGCGAGGACTACTTCCTGATCTGATGCGTGGTCATTGCGGCTGCGTTTTCGGCTTGCGCGCCGCGACGATGACGCCGGCCAACACCAGCGCGTAGCCGACGGCGTGATACAGATGCGGGCGTTCGCCGAGAAAGACGATCGCCATCGCCGAGCCGAACACCGGGATCAGGTGAAAGAACGGCGCGGCGCGGTTGGCGCCGATCAACGCGATGCCGCGGTTGAAGCACAGATAGGCCAGCACCGAAGGAAACACCGCCACATAGGCGATCGAGCCGAGATTGGCGGCGTTGATCTGCGCCAGCGGCCGCGTCAACAGTTCCCACACCAGCAGCGGCGTCAGCAACAGCGCGCCGCAGCCGAAGGTGAAAGCCAGGAACGACAGACCGTGGATCTGCGGCCGTTTCTGCGACAGCGCCGAATAGAACCCGAAAACCGCCATTGCGGTGATGAAGATGATGTCGCCGACATTGATGTCGATTCCAGCCAGCGCGGTGAGGTCGCCCTTGAGCAGGATCACCATCACGCCGACCATCGACACCGCGATGCCGAGCGCCTGGGCCAGCGTCAACCGCACCTTGAGCAGGATCAACGACCAGATCGCGACGAACAGCGGCCCGGCCGATTGCAGCAGCAGGATGTTCAGCGCGATGGTGTGTTCCAGCGCGGTGTATTGCAGCGTGTTGAAGATCGCGATGCCGCTCAGCGACAGCGTCACCATCAGCCCGATGTGGCGGCGGATCGCCGGCCAATCCCGGTCCAGATGCTGCCAGGCGAAGGGCAGCACGATCAGGAAGGCGCCGACCCAGCGCGCCATTGACAGCGTCGCCGGCGGAATCTGTCCGGCCGCGGCGCGGCCGACAATGGCGTTGCCGGCCCAGAACAGCGAGGTCAGGCTGAGCAGCAGATAGGGCTGATCGAACAGCCAGGACGAGCGCGGGCGCGGAGCGTGGGGCAATGGCATGCTTCTGTGACGGAGACGGGCCGGGAGTTGTGCCAGAAACCGCCGCCGCTGCAAACCTTGGAGCGTCGTCGAGCGAAGCGGGGACCGGTTCGCGTGAAGAAAACGCGTCAAAACAACAATCTGGAATTCCGGTTCTGATCTATCAGAACGGGAATGGCTCTAGCCGGGACTCGTTGCCAGGCAGCGGCCGACCGCGAGCCCGCGCTGCCGGTCGCCCGCCATGTCGCCGGCCCGTTCAGCCGACGTTCTCGGTCTTTTTCAGCTTGCCGATGCCGAGAATGTCGAGCATCGCCTTTTCATAGAAGGTGTCGCTCTCGCCGCGGCGCATCTTGCGGATGAAATATTTCTCGAAGGCGATCTTGGCGTTGTGGACCCAGACCCCGGATGACGACCAATTGACGTTGCGCGGCGGCAATTGCGGTTGCGCCACGAAGGCGACGCCGGAATCGCCGAAATCGGCCAGGCAGACCGCGTTCCAGGTGGCCTGATGGGTCGGCTGCTGGCCGTCGAGCAGCTGCTTGATGTTGTGCGCCGTCGCCGTCACCATCGATTCGATCATGAAGCCGGTCTTCGGCACGCCGCAGGGAACCGGGGTGGCCTCCATCGGCGGGATCGCCACGCAGACGCCGACCGCGAATACGTTCTGGTATTTCGGATTGCGCTGGTGCTTGTCGATCAGCACGAAGCCGCGCGGATTGACCAGCCCGTCGAGCCCGCGCAACGCCGCGATGCCGCGAAAGCCCGGGATCAGCATCGAATAGCCGAACGGCAGCTCGGTGGTTTTCTTGATCGAGCCGTCCTCGGCGATCTCCTCGACCGTCATCTTGCCGGCTTCGATCTGCTTGACCCGGGTGTTGGTCATGAACTTGATATGGTGCTGGCGCATCTCGCCTTCGAGCAGGCCCTTGGTATCGCCGACCCCGTCGAGCCCGAGATGGCCGATATAGGGCTCCGGGGTGATGAAGGTCATCGGCACCTGGTCGCGGATCTTGCGGCGGCGCAGCTCGGTGTCGAGAATGAAAGTGTATTCATAGGCCGGGCCGAAACAGGACGCGCCCTGCACCGCGCCGACCACGATCGGCCCCGGCTTCTTGCAGAACGCCTCGAAGGAGTCCGCGGCCTGCGTGGCGTGGTCGATATGACAGATCGACGAGGTGTAGCCCTCCGGTCCAAGTCCCTCGATCTCGTCGAAGGCCAGCTCCGGTCCGGTGGCGACGATCAGATAGTCGTAAGTTAGCGAGGTGCCGTCCTCGAGTTCGACGCGATTGTCGTCGGGATGGACCCTGGCCGCCGGTACCGGCTTGAAGTTGATGCCGCGGCGGGCGAACACCGGCGCCAGATCGACCTGAACCGAATCCGGCGTGCGCCATTTCACCGCCACCCAGGGGTTCGACGGCACGAAGTGATAGATCGGATCCTTGGTGACGACGGTGAGTTCGTCGTCGCGCCCGAGTTGATCCTTCATCTCGTAAGCCATGATGACGCCGCCGAGACCGGCGCCCATGATCAGGATTTTGGCCATGTTGTTTCCCTCGCTGGCGGCCGTCGGAAAAGCTCGAGGGCCGCGTTGATGTCCCTGTCCGGCCGCAGCTGCCGGTTGTTATTATTGTCTGCGAGCAGCCCGGTTCGGCCGCCCGGGATCGTCCGGGCCACTGACGGGCCTTTGATTGCGCCGGATGCGCGGTGGCATCGGCGGCCTTGCATATATTATATTCTAATATTCATATCTATTGATATTAGAAGGCAAGCGCCGGAATTTGTCAATTCGCTTGTCCCGGAAAAAAGCAGCCCACGCCGCAGCGCCATCGGCCGGCTATCCTGCTCGCGCCGCTGGCGATCTCCTTGCGCTCGATCAAGCGGGACTCAATTGGCCAGTTCGTTTGCCGAGTCCGCCGGCCCATCTCTCTGTCATTCCGGGGCGCGTGGCCGCAGGCCGCGCGAAACCGGAATCTCGCCGCGGGTCCTGCGCTGCATCGAGATTCCCGCGCGCAGCTTCGCCGCGCCTGCTATGCGGGCGAGGCCGCGTCGCTGTTGTCGAGCACCGCGAGCGCGGTCTCGCCGACCTGGCGCAGATCGGCGGTGAAGCGCGCCGCCAGCGCCTGCATCGGCAGATTGGATCGCAGGCACGACATCTCGATGTGGCGGATCGCGAGCCGGCGTGCATGGTCGATCATCGCGGTCATCAGCAGCCCGCCGATGCCGCGGCAGCGCCACTCGGTCTCGACGCTGAACGCCGCCTCGGCGCGATGCGCATCGCGATCGGTCACCAGCAATTCGCAGGCGCCGCGCACCTCGTCGGCCTCGACATAGCCGACCACGATACGTCCGTCGGACAGCGCGGCGCCGGCGTGAAACAGCAAATGGAATTCGGACATTTCGGCGAAGAACCGCATCTTGCGCGACGGCTCATCGAGCCGCATCAGGTGATCGCAATAGCGATCGGCGTCGCCGGCACCAAGCGCGATGACGCGCCCCAATGGTTCGACAACTGCGGTCATGAGCAAACCCTCCTGGCCAATCCGCCGAACCATAAACCTCGCTTCGATCGACGCAATCCTCGGCGCGACCAAACGTCGTAAGAGGCGGGCACCGGACTGTGCTGAATTACCGATTGGTAGTTGGATGCCCTCAGAACCGGCCGAAAGAAACAACAGAATGGGTCTCGTCATTGCGAGCCGAGGCCGGCGCGTAGCGCCGACCGACAGCGAAGCAATCCAGGGGCGACGCGCACAGACTGGATTGCTTCGTCGCTTCGCTCCTCGCCATGACGACCTTGAACGCCGGTTGTTGTTGAACGTTCATGAGCCCGACTCACAAATCGCATGCGCCCGCGCCGCGCCCGGTCAGGCGACCAGCTCACAGGCGACGGCCTGCAGCGCGGCGCAGGCGGCGTTGGGATCGAGTTCGATCTGCAAGCCGCGCTGGCCGCCATTGAGATAGACCGTGGTCTCGGCCAGCGCTGCCTGCTCGATTGCGACCGGCACGCGCTTTTTCTGGCCGAATGGCGAGATGCCGCCGACATGGTAGCCGGTCAGCCGCTCGGCGTCGGCCGGCTTCATCATCCTGGCGGTCTTGCCGTGGAAGGCATGGGCGAGCTTCTTCATGCTGACCTCGCAATCCGACGGCACCACCGCACAGACCGGCTTGCCGTCGACCTCGGCCATCAGGCTCTTCAGCATCCGGCGCGGCGCGACGCCGAGCGCGGCCGCGGCCTGCATCCCGATGCTGTCGGCGTCGGGATCGTAATCATAGGCGTGCAGCGTGAAGGCGACCCCTAGCTTGGCGAGGGACTGGGTGGCGCGGGTGGTGCGGGACATCGGCCGGCTCCGGTTGGGAATCGGCGGAACCTGTAACACGGCCCAACGTTTATCCGGAAACTGAGGAGATCGTCATGGGACTTGCGACCTACGCCATCATCGAGACTGCCGCCGACGCGAACTCCGACGGCACCAACACTTGGGGCATTCTGCATGACGGGGAAGTGGAGGGGGTCTACGCGACCAAGGAGGCCGCCTTCGAATCCGCGGTCGCGGCCGCGTCGCTGGCGGTGCGCGAGGGTCACGAAGTCCATGTGACAGTGCCGCCGCGCACCACTGGAAACGGCACCGCGCTCGGCGGTCCGACCAATTGATCGAATCGATCAGTTGCCGGTGACGGCAGCGCGCCTGAGCGGTTGATGGCGGGGCGCCGCTCGCACGGCGCACGGCGTCGTGGCCATTTCGATTACAGTTCGATGCGGGGGTCAGGCTCGAAACCGCAATATTGCTGCAGCGCGCCGAACAATTCGCTGGTATCCATCGATTTCTTCATGATCTGCGCGGCGCCGCGATGGCCGGAAAATTCCCGCCTCAATTCGTTCTGGATGGCGTCGCCGAGGTCGCGTCCGCTGAGCACGATCACCGGAATGTTCTCGGTCACCGGCGAGGTTCGCAGCTTGCCGAGCAGATATTGTGCGTCGCCATTCGGCATGTAGTAGTCCGAGACGATGACGGTGGGCTCCTCGCGGCAGGCGAGGCGGTAGGCCTCGGTCGCATCAGCAGCATACAGCACCTCGACGCCGAGTTTCTTCAGGCGGCTGGCCAGCAGCAATTTGACCTCGGCATCGTCATCGACCAGCAGGACGCGCGGGTTGGCGCGCACCACCTCGGTGGCGGGTCGTGTGCCGGTCTGTTCGGCCACATTTTTCAGATCCGGGTAGATCTCCACCAGGGCGGCGTCCATCTCGGTCCAGAAGTCGGCGCCCTTGCGAGCGTAGATGGCGCCGAAGCCTTCGCAGCGTTCGAACGTGCCCGGGTCGCGGCTGCCGGTGGCGACCACCACATGCAGCGGCGCGCGGTCGGGGTCGAGCAGTTGCGCACACACCGACAGACCGTCGACCTCCGGCATGTTGACATCGATCACCAGAATGTCCGGCTTGTAGCGCCGCGCCTTGAGCAGCGCCTGCATGCCGTTGCTCGCGGTCTCGACTTCGAAGCCCATCCGGGCACAGCGCTCGGCGAGCACCCGGACCAGCCACGGATCGTCATCGGCGATCAGCATTTTCGGTGCTGCGGCGGCTGGCGCGATGCTATTCATTGTCGCCTCCTGACGTGATCTTCTGTGGCTGCCCGAGTTTGGCGATTTTCGTCATGGATTTTGCGGTGGAGTCACTAATTGCTGCCTAATGAAACCTCAGTACGAATGCGGAGGAGCGAACATTATCCGGCGGCCAGCGTTGCCGGCTGTTTGGGGCTTGCGGCCTGGCACTGCCCGGTCCACAGGATCAGGGCGTCGAGCAGCGCGGCGATGGTATCGGCACCAGCCGGCGTCGTCGCGCCGGCGCTGATGGCGTCTTCCAGCGCGGCGCCGGCGCCGCTGATCTCGGCAAAGCCGAAGATTCCGCCGGCACCGGCCAGGCCATGGGCGATTTGTCGGATCGCCGCGAGCGTGGCGCCGCGGTCGCCGCCGTCGATCAGATCCTGGCGAAGCCGCCGCAATGCCGAGGTCTCCTTCTGCGCGCGCAGCACGAAGGCGGCGCGCGCCCGCTGCAGCGGATCGACCGCCTGCACATAATTGTGCACCGAAGCCGCCAGCGTCATCGGATCGAACGGCTTGGAGATGACGCCGACCGCACCGAGCGCCCGAAACCGGTCGAGCTCGCGGGTCTGGGCGCGCGCCGTCATGAAGATCACCGGGATCGCATGGGTATTCGGATTTTCCCGCAGCCGGGCGAGGGTGGCGGGCCCGTCCATCAGCGGCATCATCACGTCGAGCAGGATGACGTCCGGCAACCAGTCGGCGGCTACCGTCAGTCCCTCCTCTCCGGAGCCGCAGCTTCGGATCTCGAAGGCGGAATCGAGGCCGAGCGAGATCTCGACGATTTCGCGGATGTCCGACTCGTCGTCGATATGCAACAGGCGGATCGTGCTCATGCGGTGGTCTCCTTTGCGCGGATGGCGGGCAGCAGCGCGAGAAATTCCGAGACCGTCGCGCATAGTTGCTCGACCGAATTGGTCGTCTTCGACAGCGAGAACTTCACCTGTCCGCCGCAGGGCGGAGCGGTCCCGGCCGTGAAGATCACCACCGGAATCGGATGCCCCTCGCCGTCGCGCAGGTCGGTCTGCAGATCGAGGTCTCCGACATTGCCGACGCTGTTGACAATCGCCAGATCGATCAAGTTTTCGGCGAGCGCATCGCGGGCGGCCTCGAGCGAAGTCACCGACACCATGTCGACGATCCGGCGCAATCCGTAGCTGACAAGCAATCGCGCGTCGCGGTTGTCGTCGAAGTGCAGGATCTGCGGCCGCCGTTGCGGCGCGGCGGCGATGGCGTTTTGCAGAAGCGTCTGCAGGCGCGGCAGATCGACGGGTTTGCCGATCCACTCCAACACGTTGAGCTTCGCCGAGCGGACGTCGTCTTTCTCCCGTTGCGGCTGATCCGATATGCCGACCAGCGGCGTGGTGCGATTGCGCTGCTGGGCGCGGATCTGAAAGATCAGATCGATGGCGTCGCCGCCGCGAAACGCAACGTCGACGATCACGGCTGCGTATTGTGTCGCCTGGGCCAGCGAGGCCGCGAGCATGAAGGTGCGGGCGATGTCGACCGCAAAGCCGACTTGGCGCATGTGTTGCCGGATCGGAATCGCGACGTCATGATTGACCTCGCAGAGCAGGATGCGCGGCGCGCTGGGCGGCGCGTCGATGTCGATTTCGCCGCTGGTCACCATGTTCCACGGCGGAATTTCCACGAAAAACACCGTGCCGCCGCCATCCGCATCCTCGAATCCGACATTGCCGCCGAGCCGCTCCATGATCTGCTTGACGATGCTCAGCCCGAGGCCGGTACCGCCTTTGCTCTTGGCGATGGTGCCGTCGGCCTGGGCGAATTTCTCGAAGATGCGCGAGCGAAAACTCTCCGGCACGCCGGGGCCGTGATCGCGCACATTGACCCGGACGGTCTCGGTGTTCGCCGTCACACAAAGCTGCACCTGCCCGGCGGGCGGCGAAAACTTGATCGCATTGGAGATCAGATTGGTGATCACCTGCGCGAAGCGGTCCGGATCGGCATTGATGTCGGCGTCGACCGATTCCGGATCGAGCGTGACCCGCACCCCGTAGCTGTCGGCGAAGCCGCGATTGTCCTCGATCGTCTGCTCCAGCAGCGTGGTGAGGCTGAAGCGGACGAAATTGAACACCACGCGGCCCGACTCGATCTTCTCGACGTCGAGAATGTCGTTGATCAGCCGCACCAGCCGCTGACTGTTGTTATGCGCGATCGTCAGCAGCCGCGCCGCCGAGTCCGGCAGCTTGTCGGACCATTGCCCGACCAGCAGGCCGAGCGATCCGGAGATCGACGTCAGCGGCGTACGCAATTCGTGGCTCACGGTCGAGACGAATTCCTCCTTCAACCGCTCCATGTGCTTGCGCTGGCTGATGTCGACGATGACGCCGAGAACCAGGAGTTCGTCGCCGGCGCGAATCGGGTTGAGGCCGACCTCGACCGGAAATTCGGTGCCGTCCTTGCGGACGCCGAACAGATCACGTCCGGCGCCCATCCGCCGTGTCTCCGGGCTCGGCGTGAAAGCCAAGCGGTGCGAGGCGTGCGGGGCGCGCATCCGCATCGGCACCAGAATATCCACCGGCTGGCCGATCAGTTCCTCGCGCGAATAGCCGAACTGATGTTCGATCTCGCTGTTGACCATCACCATCTGGCCGTTGCTGTTGACCATCACCATGCCATTCGGCGAGGCCTCGACGGCGAGCCGGAACATCTGCTCGGCCAGGCCGCGCTCGGCGATGTAACCTCGAATGGCATTCATCGGGTGGCCTCACGTCAGATGCTGGCTGAAGACGAAGATGCGGGAGCGGATGGCCGGCCCACCACGCTCATCGCGCCGCGAGCATGACCATGCGCAACAGGTCCGCGGCGTTTCTGGCGCCGAATTTCCGCATGATCTTGGCGCGATGCGATTCGACGGTGCGCGGGCTGATCTGCAATAGCTGCGCACCTTCCTTGTTGGTGGCGCCGCTGCAGATCAGTTTCAGCACCTGGCTCTCGCGCGGCGTCAGGTGGCGTTCGATCGCCCGGATCGCCGAACCCGATGGCGTGGCGTCGCCGCTGCGTGATGGCGAGAAGATCGGCTCCACGCCGGCGACGCGCGCGTCGAAGGCCGACGGTGCCGCGATGGCGTTGCCGATCTGCTCGACGATCGCGCAGACCCGCTGGGTTTCCCGCAGCGCGCTCTCGGCCAACAGCAGCGGCGCGTTGCGTCCGTCTTTGGCGCCATCGGCCGCGAGGCGTTTCAATTCGTGGATATACTGCAACAGCGTGTGGAGCGGCTCGTCCAGGCGCTGCACGATCGCCGCGCCGGTTTCATTGGCGATCGATTGCCGGTCGCGATTGGGGCCGTCGCGCTGGACGTGGGATAATGAGTTCGGCGTGCTCGCGATCCGCTCCGCACGCCGGCGCTGGATGATCTGCGCGTCTTTCACGAGCATGGCGGAATCCTTCAACGAAGCGCCTGAGAGACAGCGACTGACGGCGTCGAAAAGCTGGTCGGGCCGCGCAGCTTGCGCCGTCGACCACGTGTCCGTATCCAATGTGCCGGCGGTGCGTTGTCACGAAGTTAAATTGCGGGCAGGTACTAATACCCATTGCGCGCCGTGCGCCCGGACAGTTTTGAACGCAATCCGGCGCGTCACCGCATAGATCGGTATTTCTAGTAATTCTACTGATGCGTGGCGACGCAGCGCATCCGTCTATCGTCTTCGCCGCGTATTCGAAACGTGCCGCCGATCTCTGCAGATCGATCAGCGAATGGTAATTGACGTCGTCGAGCTGATGTGGCGCGGTCGAGCAGCGTTTTGTCCTTTTCGGGCAACGCGACCAGGGCGGCGGCGAACACATTATCGGTGTGCAGCGCCATCGTGCCGAGCAGCCGGCCGGTGGCGCCGAAGAATTTCGAGAACGAATAGACCAGCAGCGTGTTGCGCGGGCATTTGGCGAATAGCGACACGAAATCGTCGGCGCGCGTATCGGATCCCGCCTGCCAGAGATCCACGGCGATGTCGCCTGGCGGCATAGCCGTCGACGGCGGCCAACGGTCCAGTTAGTTATCGTTTAGTTCGCGTCCGTGCGTAGCGGCGCAACATCGCCGCGGCGACGACCTTCTCCGACCTGACCTCGCTGCCGGCGAACCAGACGCTGGTCACCTTGCCGGTCCTGGATCGGAGACGGCGCACCGGCTCGCCGTGGCTGGCATAGCCGGCCGCGAGCGCAATCCTGCCCTTGTCGCGCCCGCTGACTTCGATTTCGGAGGCATCCATGAACGGATTGATCGCGTGCGGATTGCCGACAACGACGCGGCCGCCGATCGGCACCAGATCGAGTGCGCCGCCATTGCCCCACCACCGGCCCCTCCAGTCGCGTAGCCTGCGTTGCGGCGCGCCGCGATCGGCAAAGGCGCGCAGGATCTGCATCGCGCCTTCGGCCCACGGCAAGGCCCAGCCGTCATTGGCGTTGGTCAGCACCGTGATGGTGAGCTCGCAGGCTGGAATGACGCAGGTGCGCGAGATGTAGCCCTGCAATCCGCCGCTGTGGCCGAAATTGTCCCAGCCGGCGATGCTGCCGCTCATGATGCCGAGGCCGTAATGACTTTCCAACGCGGCATGCGGATTGCGCCAATGCTTGCGCACCATCTCGCGGCGGCTCGCCGCCGACAGCACGCTGCGCTTCGCCTTCGGCGCCAGCTGGGCGAAGAACCGTGCGAGATCGGCGGCGGTGCTGATCACGCCGCCGGCCGGCGCGATGGCATTCTCCTGGTACTCGCCGGGGATCACCAGCCGGCGTCCCGCCGGAATCTTCGACGAGTGGCCGCGCGCGAACGGCGTGCCCTTGGCCAGCGGCATGTCGGATTGCGTCGCTTTCAGCCCGGCGGCTTCGATCACCTCGCGTTCGATGAAGGCGCGATAGGGTTCGCCGGTGATCGCCTCGATCACCAGCCCGAGCAGCCCGTAGCCGTGGTTGGAATATTTGAACCGGCTGCCGGATTCGATCGGCGGCGCGGCGCGCAGATCCGCTAGCAGTTCTTCGGTGCTGACGAATGGGCGACGTTCGGTGAACTGCCCGGCCGCCAGCCCGTCGCGCACCAGCCCGGCGCTGTGCGACATCAGCTGCCCCAGCGTCGCGGCGGCGACCGCGGGATGCAGGCCGGTCACATAGTCGCCGACCGGATCGTCAAGCCGCAGCCTGCGCTGTTCGCGCAGCCTCATCAGGCCTGTGGCGGTGAAGCTCTTGGAATGCGAGGCGACGCGGAAGCGGTGGCGCGGCGTTAGCTTCTCGCCGGTGGCGAGATTGGCGACGCCGAAAGCTTCTTCGGCGACGATCTTGTCGCGATACGCGATCGCCAGGATGCAGCCCGGCTGCTCCGATACCCGCATCTGAAACTGGAGCCAGTCGCGGATGTAGTCGATTGCCGGCTGCTGCCAGGCTTCCATGGTCGTGCCCCCGGCCGGGCTGGAGCAACTGCCCGGCGACGCGTGCAGTCTATTCCGGATCCCATTCCGGCGCGAAGCCCGGATTGACGAAGCGCTGGTCCTTCGGCAGGCCGGCGATCGTCGCGCGGTCGGCATCGTCGAGCGTCACATCGCGCGCGCCGAGATTGCTCTTTTGACTGGCTTCGCTGCGCGCCTTGGGGATCGCCATCACGCCGTCCTGGTCGAGCAGCCAGGCCAGCGCCACTTGCGCCGCGGTGGCGCCGTGCTTGGCGGCGATGGTCTGCAGCTGCGGATATTTGGCGAGCCGGCCCTGCGCCAGCGGCGCATAGGCGGTCAGCGGCACGTTTTTGCTTCGGGCGTAAGTCAGCAGGCGGGTCTGGCCAAGTAGCACATGATACTCGACCTGGTTGCAGGCGATCGGCGCCTGGATCTCCTCGACCGCCTGCTTGAGCAGCGCCACCGGAAAATTGCACACGCCGATGGCGCGGGCGCCGCCCTCTTGCTTGATCCGCATCAGCGTCTCCAGCGCGGCCGCGAGATCCATCTGCGGCGCCGGCCAATGGATCAGATAGAAATCGACATAGGGCGTCTTCAGCTTGGCGATGCTGGTGTCGAACGCCTTGCGGATCGCGTCGGGCGCCAGATTCTGCCACCACACCTTGGTGGTGATGTGGATCTGGTCGCGCGCTATTCCGGAGCCCGCGACGGCGTCGCCGACCGCGTCCTCATTGCCATACATCTCGGCGGTGTCGATGTGGCGATAGCCGAGCGCCAGCGCGCTCTCCACGGCGGCGCGGCAATCGTCGCCCTGCATCCGGAAGGTGCCGAGGCCGAGTTTCGGGACGCTGAGCCCCTGCGTGGTCAATGTCGTCATGAGACCTCCAATAGATCGCGCGGTCGTCGCGGCCGTGGCACGCCGACGACAGGGTCGGCGCAGAGAGGCAACATTCGCCGGCAAGGTCAATCGTCCTGCGCGGTGCAAGCGCCGGCGTCGGAATGGCTTGGGCGATCGGCGCTGAGCCGATCAGCCTTGGAGGTCAGGCAGTTGAGCGCCAACCCGCGCCGCCGTCGCCGTTCGGCCGACGGCGCCGTCAGACATCCGGCACCGAAGCGCGGCGCGGGCGGGCCGATGCGTCAGCAATCGTCCCCGGTCTTCGACATGCCGGCGCCCTGCTGGGCCGCGGTCGGCTGGCCTTGGCCCTGCCGGTGGGTATCGTTCGAGGACGTCGCGCCGGCGGCGTTATTCATCGCCGCGGTCGGCGGGTGTTGGCCCGAACTGGCGACGCCGGTGGTGGAGGGGGCCTGCCCGGTGTTGCCGGGCGTCGGCCCGGCGCCGGCGTCCTTCATCTTGCCTTGCGCCGTGGCGCAGGGGCCGGCCTCGGCGGCGCCGGCACCGAGCGCGAGCAATCCGACCGTCAACAGCGCGATGGTTCTGCTTGTCATGTTTCTCTCCCGGTTTTGCTGCAGCTCCGACGCGGTGGACCCGCGACTGGACGCAGCATCACAAGCCCGAGATCGACGCCCCGTTCCGGTCTTTCGGGGTTTTGTTTGCGGTCCCCCGGCGGGCGCCGGATTCGGATCGGGATTCAGATTCGGTTTCGGCAGCGGCCGCACCAGGGCCGTCGACGGAATTCCGCAACGACTAGATTTTCTGGGGATATCAATAGTTTGGCGAGCGTCCGGAGAGCCGGATGGCGGGCCGTTTCGCTTGCGTCGCGGGCCGGCATCCTTTATCCGGTGTGATGCCTCGCATGCGAGCGGCCGCGGCCGCGTTTGGCTTGGCGCTCTCGCATGGTCGAAGACTGCCGGTCTTCGCCACGGCCATGCTTCCATCGGTTAAGCTGCAAGGGATTCTCTCGAAATGGCCAATGTCGTCGTGGTCGGCGCCCAATGGGGCGACGAGGGTAAGGGCAAGATTGTCGATTGGTTGTCGGAGCAGGCCGACATCGTTGTCCGGTTCCAGGGCGGCCACAATGCCGGCCATACGCTGGTGATCAACGGCGAGACCTACAAGCTGGCGCTGCTGCCCTCCGGCGTGCTGCGGCCCTCGAAGCTGGCGGTGATCGGCAATGGCGTGGTGTTCGACCCGCAGGCCTTTCTCGACGAGGTCAAGAAGCTGCAGGGCCAGGGCGTCGCCATCAGCCCGGACAATCTGCGCGTCGCCGAAAACGTCACGCTGATCCTGCCGCTGCATCGCGATCTCGACGCGCTGCGCGAATCCGGCAATCCGGCGCACAAGATCGGCACCACCCAGCGTGGCATCGGCCCGGCCTATGAGGACAAGGTCGGCCGCCGCGCCATCCGGCTGATGGATCTGGCCGATCCCGCTACGCTGCCGCACAAGATCGACCGGTTGCTGGTGCATCACAACGCGCTGCGCCGCGGCTTCAACCTGCCGGAATTCGACGCCGCGACGATCCAAAAGGATCTGATGGCGCTGGCGCCGCAGCTGTTGCCCTATGCGGAGACGGTCTGGCGGCTGTTGGACATCAAGCGCCGCGAGGGCAAGCGGATCCTGTTCGAGGGCGCGCAGGGCGCGCTGCTCGACGTCGATCACGGCACCTACCCCTATGTCACCTCGTCCAACACCGTGGCGGCGCAGGCCGCGACCGGCTCCGGCATGGGGCCGGGCTCGGTCGGCTATGTGCTGGGCATCTGCAAGGCCTACACCACCCGGGTTGGCGCCGGTCCGTTCCCCACCGAGCAGGACAATGAGGTCGGCCGCCGGATCGGCGAGCGCGGCCGCGAATTCGGCACCAATACCGGGCGGCCGCGGCGCTGCGGCTGGTTCGACGCCGTGCTGGTGCGCCAGACCGTGCGGACCTGCGGCATCCACGGCCTGGCGCTGACCAAGCTCGACATTCTCGACGGCTTCGATTCGATCCAGGTCTGCGTCGGCTACACGCTGGACGGCAAGGAGATCGACCATCTGCCGGCCGGCGAGGGCGCCCAGGCCCGGATCCAGCCGATCTACGAGACCATCGAGGGCTGGAAAGAGCCCACCGCCAATGCCCGCTCCTGGGCCGATCTGCCGGCCCAGGCGATTAAATATGTCCGCCGGGTCGAGGAATTGGTGGGTTGTCCGATCGCGCTGTTGTCGACCAGCCCGGAACGCGAGGATACTATTCTGGTACAGAACCCGTTCGAGGCTTAAAAGGATAGCGCCGCAGCGCATTTTCGGCCAAACCGGCAGCGGTTTGGCAAAGCGGGATGCTCTCGGTAATGATTTGCGCGTATCCTGCGCGCGGATTCTGGTTTTGCCGAAATGGCGTGAGGCGTTCATACTTGAGTCGAGATGGCTGATTACTATCCCCTGATCGCCCGTGCCATTGCCGGCCTGGACCCCAGTGCGCCGGGTGAGCAACGCCGCGCGCTTTACGAGCGCGCGCGCTCGGCCCTGATCAAGCAATTGCGCGGCGTCCAGCCGCCTTTGAGCGAATCCGAAATCACCCGGGAGCGGTTGTCGCTGGAAGAGGCGGTTCGCAAGGTCGAATCCGAGGCCGCCCAGCGCGCCCGCGACGCCGCCCGCGCCGAGATGAAAAGCCGCACCCGCCCGGGCGAAGCCGCCGAGCCCCGCGCCGGCGATTCGATGCGTGCCAATTTGCGCCCGCCGCCGCGCCCCGGCGATCCGCCGCCGCAAGTGGCGACCGGGCCGCTGCCGCCGGCCGAACCGGAGGCCGCGCCACCATCACCATTATCGCCACCGCCGGCCCGGCCGCGGCCGCAGATGCCGTCATTGTCCGCGCCGCGCAACGAGCGTCCGCTCGGCTCTGACGAGCGCGACGAGCGGCCGCGCAATTCGCGTCCGGATTCGCCGCGCCTGGATTCGCCGCGGCCGGACTCGCCATCCGTCGGGATGCCGGATCCGATCGTGCCCGGGCGCAACCGGGCGTCGTCGCGCCGGCCCGACGCGCCTGCGGGCGCCGATCAGTCGCCCGGGATTCGCGGCTTCCGCGACGTGACCGCCGATCTTGCCGATCTCGGCAGCGCCGCGGCGCAAGCCAATCGTCAGGCGCGCAAGACCTACGCCAATGTGGCGCCGTCGCCGGAATTCGACCGGATCGAGCCCAGCATGGAGAATCGCGGCGATCCGGACGCGCCGTATTCCTATGACGAATCCCCGGATGATGCCGCACGCTACCAACCGCCGCAGCCTGCGGCGCGGCCGCATTCGGTCAAGGAGAAAAAGCCGAAGCGCGTCGGCGGCGCGTTCCCGTTGCGCAGCGCGATCGTGATCGGCCTGGTGCTGGTGCTGGTCGGCGCCGGCATCCTGTGGGGCAAACCGGTCTATTCATCGCTGCGTGCGATGCTGGCGTCATCGTCGACGCCGACCGCGGAGCCCAGCGCGGCCGATTCCACCCCGGCGGACCGGCCGAAAATCACCGACCGGGTCGGGCAGCCGTCGAGCGAGCAAGTCGCCCCGGTGGCGCAGCGCGTGGTGCTGTATGACGAGGATCCGTCCGATCCGAAGGGCAAGCAATATGTCGGCACGGTGGTTTGGCGCACCGAACAGATCAAGGGCGCCAGCGCCAAGGGCGGCGCCGATCTGGCGGTGCGCGCCGACATCGACATTCCGGAACGCAAGTTCAAGATGACGATGTCGTTCCGGCGCAACACCGACACCTCGCTGCCGGCCAGCCACACCGCGGAGCTGACCTTCATCCTGCCGCCCGATTTCGACGCCGGCGGCGTCAGCAATGTGCCGGGCATCTTGATGAAATCCAACGAGCAGGCGCGCGGCACGCCGCTGGCCGGGCTCGCCGTCAAGGTCACCGACGGCTTCTTCCTGGTCGGCCTCAGCAATGTCGAGGCCGATCGCGTCCGCAATCTGCAGCTGCTGAAAGAGCGCTCCTGGTTCGACGTGCCGCTGGTCTACACCAACCAGCGCCGCGCCATCATCGCGATCGAAAAGGGCGCGCCGGGCGAGCGGGTGTTCGACGAGGCTTTTAAGGCCTGGGGCGAATAGGGCTCGGCGCTAGAGCAGTTCTGGTTTTGATGGAATCGGGACTGCGCTTCGATGCGCTCACAACAGGCACGGCCTCATGGTTCGAGGAGGCGCGAAGCGCCGCCTCGAACCATGCGCCGCAGACATCCGGCTCCTCATCCTTCGAGACGCCCGGCTTTGCCGGGCTCCTCAGGATGAGGAACTCATACCAAAGGGCACGACCTCTCGTTCGTCATGCCCGGCCTTGTGCCGGGCATCCACGTCTTGAAAGCCATTCTGAATCAAAGGCGTGGATGGCCGGGCCTTCGCCGCGCCGAAGGGGCTTCGGCCCCGCAGGCGGGACAAGCCCGGCCATGACGCGTGGATGAGTTGAAACCAAACGCCTTTGGTATCAGTCCCCTTGGGAACGACCAAATCCGCTTCTATCAATCGATGAAGCGCTCTAACAGGCCGGGGCGAATAAAGCCGCGACCGCCGCGACGTGACTGTCGCAATCCTCATGGGCTGACGGCCGCGCGTTGCGCGGCCCGTATCGGCGCTATGGCGCGCCGCGTGAGCCGGCGCTGACCGCGTGTGACACCAGCGCGTGTGCATCGGTGATGCCATCGGCGGCCCGCTCGACGATGGTCTGTGCCATCCGGGCCTTGGTGGCGGGGGTGCGATGCTCCACGGCGATCTGTTCGACCGCGATGTCCAAAACTTCACGCAGCGTGGCGACGTAGTCGGGATCGAACGGCGGCTGGGTTATTGTGGGCATGCGAATCTCCTCTGGTTCGGCGGCACCATCGTCGGGCAATGCGGCTGCAGTGGGTCGGCGCGGTGAAGCTGTGGTGACGCGCGTAAACGTCGCGGCAAGCCCGCGGCGCAATGTGCGGGCGACTTAAAATAACCATGGATTGCGGGGGGAGCCCGGCCGGTGCGGCGGTGGCTGGCCGCCGCATGGCGCCGAGCGCCGAGCCTCGAGCGCCGAGCCTCAAGCGCGGAGAATGGCCGGCCTTGGCTGGCTCGCCAGGGCTTTGGCGCAGCCGGCCCGGGCCGATGCCGGCGGATATCAAAGGCCCCGTCGCGGCCGCCCGGCGCGCCGGTTACCGGACATATAACGGCGATGGGGGCGGCAACGGCGATGCCGTTCCCGCCCCCATGACGCCGTCGCGTCCATCGAAATCCCCGATTGCTCGGAGCCTTCGACGGACCAACGTTTCACCAGAAGGTGACTTACTTGGCAGCGGGAGCGGCGGCCGGGGCCGGAGCGGCGGGTGCGGCCGGAGCCGGCGCCACGGCCGCGACGGCGGCCTTGCCGTTCCAGTATTTCGGGAACCAGCTGGTGTTGGTGAGCAGCGCGAAGTGCACCAGAATCGCGATCACGGTGACGCTGCCGAGCAACAGCGGGAGACCGACAGTCGGGTGGACCACAGTCCAGATACGTCCTTGATTCATGTCCGATACTCCTTAGTGCAGCCAGGGCGAATAAACATACGCCAGGAAATGAGCGACGATCGCGATCGCGCCGAAGACGCGGGTGCCGTCGATCACATGCTTGTGGAGCTCTTCCGATTCCGCGATTGTCAGCCCGGTGGGCCAAACCTTGTTCGGATCGTCGACCATAATAATACCTCCTGAGAGACTTCGATCAGTGCGTGCTGAACTCGCACGATGAGTGTCGTGTCGAAACCGGAGCGCCGTCTGCCGGGCTGACCAGATCGCGTTGCCTATGGTTCCGCCATAGGCCAACCGAAATGCCGACCACCGAAACAAGTCCGGACCCGAGAACGCCACCTGGCATCGGTCCAAATCGCTCTGGCCGAGTGCCGTATCAGCGTCGTTCTCACGCAATGTCAAATTATCGTGACAAGGATCTTTGTCAACTTGACATGACAGCAAAACCTGTCCGGTTCATGCCGGACAGTGCGGGGAGAGCGCTGGCGGGGCGGTAACATCCACCGGGTCGCGGCGTCTCTGGCGGTCTTCGCGGTCGCGGAACCCCTTCAGTCGCGCTCGCTGCCGCCCAGCCCCTTCCGGCCCGGACGGTAGGTAATCACCACGCAGGCGAGGGCGAGGATCAGGATGGCGCCGCTTTCGTAAAGCAGATTGGCCGGCGGCTGGTCTTTGCCCTGCAGGATCATCAGCCGCGCCATGGCCGTGATGGCGATGAACAAGGGCAGGGTGATGGGGATCTTCTTGCTCTCGTAATAGACCCCGACCATCGCCAGCACCTCGACATAGATGAACATCAGCAGCAGGTCCTTGAGCGCGACGCGCAGGCCGATCGCGGTGTTGTAGACCTCCTGCGCCATGGCGATCACGGCGAACACGCCGATCACCATCAGAAACAGATTTTCCAGCCAATGGATGATCTTGGCCAGCAAAGGCTGGGTCAGGCGGAGCGGTGTGTCGGGCATCGTCCAACAATCCAGATGTTGATTCGGCAAGCGCCGTGGGCCGCGCGAGATTCTTGTTGTGACGCGTTTTCTTCACGCGAACCGGTTTCCACTTCGCGCGAAAACGCTCTAATCGATCGCGCCGCTGCTGTCGGTGAGGCGAATGCGCGCAACGCCCGGTCGCGGCGCGATGGCGCAAGCGGCCGGCGCCTGTCATTGCCGGCCGTGGCGATCGTCGGTCCGAGCCGGGGTGATCGGCCGGGTCCGCCGCCTCACAAGTCGAGCGCGGTGATCATCGGCAGCAGCCGATAGGCGACCGCGACGGCGAGCGCGATCGCCGCCCAGATCAGCGCATGCTGCAGCCATTGGCCGCGGTTGCTGCCGTGCCACCAGCCGCGCCCGAGATACAGCGTCAGCGCCGACAGCGCGGCGACGCTCACCACCGTCGCGGAGTCGAACAACCCGCCGCCATAGGCCGCGTCATTGACGATCGCCGCCGCGCCGCCGATCAGAATGATCGCGAGAAGAACCCAGACAAACATCGGCGAAGTGTCAGTCGTGGTCCCCAGCGCTGTCAATCCGCCGCAGCGCCGCAGCCGCGCCGGCCGCTCCGGCACTTGCGCGCGGCCCGCAGCTTGCCCACGGCACGGTCCCCGGCCATATTACTGGACATACCCCGGAGGTCCCGATGGGCAGCTCGCAGAACCGCGCGATCCGCAACTACCGCTCCCGTCTCGGTGCGCGCGGTCTGGCGCGCTTCGAAGTGCTTGGTCGCGACGCCGATCGCGAGCTGATCCGCTCGCTGGCTCGCCGCCTGTCGGAGGATACGCCTGCGGCCGCCGAGCTGCGCGCCGCCGTGAGCCAGTCGATCGACGGCGAACCGCCGAAGCCCGGCGGCATCCTCGCGGCGTTGCGGCGATCGCCACTGGTCGGCGCCGATCTCAATCTGTCGCGTCGGCGCGAACCGGGGCGCAAGATCAAGCTGTGACCCGCTATCTGCTCGATACCAACATCATCAGCAATGTCGTCAAGTCGCAGCCGTCGGAGTCGCTACTCACCTGGCTGGCGCGCCAGCGCGATGCGGACCTGTTTATCGCCGCGCTGCCCGTCGCGGAAATCCGTCGCGGGGGCATCACGGTCTCAGGCCTGGCGAAGCTGGGCTTCGATCGCCGCTTTGTCGATCACCGACCAGACTTCCTGGATTCGTCCCTCGCGGAATTCGTAGATGGCATTCTCCGCAAAGCCCACCTTCCGGCCGTTCACCGCGACGCCGAGAAACTCGCCCTTGGGCGTGACCTCGAACCACAGCCGGGCCGCCACATGAGGCGGATCGGCGACGAGAATGCGAATTTCGAAATGCAGGTCGGGTATCTGCGCGACATCGTCTTCGAGCATGCGTCGGTATCCGCCCAGCCCCAGCGCCGCACCGTTGCGCCGCACGTCATCCTGGACAAAGCGGCCGAGCGTCGCCCAATCGCGTCTGTTCAGGCAGGCGATGTAATCGCGATAGATCTCTGCAAGATCGGTCGTGGTCATGGCACCTCCGCGTTTCGCCAATGTATCAAATCGCTCAGGAAACTCATGCGCCGGCGCCGGAAATCTGCGCGTAGGCCTCGGCGCGCAATGACGACATCGATGACGCATTCCTGCCTCACACCACCCACCGTCGTCACGCCATCCACCGTCGTCATTCCGGGGCGCGAGCAGCTTGCTGCGAGCGAACCCGGAATCTCGCGGCACGCGAAGTCATCGCGCAGTCCGGGTCAGCCGAAGGCGTACCCCGCCGCTTGGGGGCATGTTGTCGTCGATGGATCAGCGGATTACGCTGCGCTAATCCGCCCTACGGGCTGGCCTTAAGGTTCATGCATAGGAAACAAGGGTGTTTTCTCTTGAGCAACTCCAAAATATCGAAGTATCAGCGGTTGGTTGGATGACGGAGACCGCGTGTAGATATAGCGTCGGGCCTGGCTCGCAACCTTCTTGTTCACTTCAGAAACTACCCTCGACTGGTCAGCCCGCGTGACGCAGTCAAAGACATTTTGACTGTTCGCGGCCAGAAACAGCTTTCGCGGGCCGATGGGCAGCGAAATGAACCCGTTGAGTTCGCCAATCGCGGCGTAGTGCGCCGGCCGATCTGACGTAATCAGATCGTGCTTCGATTTGGAAAGGTCGATGACCCGCCATTTCATGCCATTGACGTGCGTCCCGATTTGAACGTTTTCGATTGCCCGCATAATCAAATTGACGGTGACCTTTTCGACTACCAATGGGTCGCGTTTAAAGACAAATTCTTCGAACTTTTCTGGGTCTCCGGGCTTTCTGATCTCTTCGTAGGCAATTTGCGAAGGCGCGTGACCGCGCCCCCAGATGAGAGGGATGGCGAGCCGCAATTCGTCCATCGCATCCGGGTGACGAAGACGAAGGCTCAAGAGAAATCGGGACCAACCGCTGCGGGCATCAGCCGTCCATGGCTCTGGATCGCGCGCTATGAGCCGGTGCAAGGCTCTCGCGCCTTCGTCATCCACGATCTGAAAGAATTTATTCTCGAGGTGCTGGTCCAGCCCCTGAGGGCCAAGCGTCGGAAACGCATAAAGGTCGCGCTGGAAACCGGAGCCGTCAGCCCCGACGGGTTTCTGGACCACTCGTCCGCCGAACACTTTGCGGTGCTCAAAGAGGCGTCCGCCAGCGTCATGCCATTGCCGAAGGTAGAAAACGGGTACGAAGTGGTGATCTCGGGGCTGGCCCATCGTTGTTTTCTCGATCGTGCGTTCGCCCCGGGGCGCACCTATGTTAGACTGTTGCCACACCTCCGGCTCTGGACAAAAATCTATATTTCAACGTCGGCACGTAGGGCGGGTTAGCAATGCGTAACCCACCGATTGCACGCATGTTATTGTCAATAAATTGGCAGATCACAAGCTATTCCGCCCGACGAATTTGGTAGCCCGCCATGAGCGAAGCGACATGCGGGCTTCGGTCGGAAGATCCCGGGTATCGCTGCGCTCACCCGGGCTACGCTTGCTTGGGGGCAGTTTCAATAGCTGCGCCATGATACGCTTCGTTTCGGCGGGTATTGGGGGAGCTTTGGGTATGCGCAAACGTCCTGACGGGGTGAGCCGCAAAGACACTGCTTACCTAGCGTTTGGCAAGGCAATGGCGAACTGGGCGCTTCTGGAGCTATTCCATTGGTTTCAGAGGGTAACTTTTCTCAAGCTGCCCCAAGCAAGGCGAGTGTTCTACGCAAACAAGAATTTCGCAGCGCGGGCCGAAATGCTCCGCGAGGTTCTTCCTGAGAGCGGCTTGGAAGCGCCAGAAGTGGCAGTAATCGAGGCGGTGGTAAAACGCGCGGCCGGATTCTGCACTTTTCGAAACTCGCTGGCCCACGGGGAAGTCACGTTCGAAGGTATCGTTGACCCAAGATACGAATACGAGGAAGCGCTGGCCAGAGGTTACGCGGTGGCGGATATCGAAACCGCCGCCAACCAATTCTTGGCGCTCGCCGAAATATCCAGACAGGCGCACGCTATTGCGACAGACGACGGAGCCGCGCTTATTTTACAGGACTATCTAGACGGGCACCGGCCATCGCTCGAAACACTTCTTCAACGAGTTCTCGCGCTTCCCAAGAATCTGCCGTGAGAGCTTGCGATTCAAGATAGCCGGAGCGGCACAACCAATCCCCCCAGCTCTACGGATCTCTTTCGTCACAACGGGATCGCCAGCGCAGGCAGCGGCACTCATTGCTCAACGCTCCACGCTTGGGGAGAACACCATTTTGTAGCCCGTTCTAATGTATATAATTGGGAAAATAGTCCTTGACACCCTTTCCCCCTTTGCTACTCTCCCGTCACTCCGCCCCATCGAGGGGCGCGTATCCGGGACGCTGGTCGTCGCGGGGCGGGGTGCGGCGCCTGCGGGCGGGGGAGGACGTCTCCTTCCGCACTCGGGACGCTCTGGGTCGCCGTCCGGCTCCACTACGGGAGTCTGCCACTTGCTAGTTGGCTGGACGCGGCACAGGTGAACGGCGGGAAATCCGCCGGGATCGGCGGGTCAAAGGGCTCGCGCCTGTGCCCGGAAGCACGGTCCTGGGGCGCAAAATCGCCGCGGCGGGGCGTCGAAAGGCGTTCCGCGGCCGGGCGTCGATGCGTCGGCGGTTCGGCCGCGGCCCTGATCAAAGGCGCGCCTTTCGGCGCTCCGCCTCCCTCACGGGAGGTTCTGACGGCGGGGCACGGCGTTCGGCGCCGGGCGCGGCACGCTGCTGCCCTCAGGCTCGACTTCAACAGCTGCGGCGAAAGGAGCGCGCGATGACAAGGCGACCCGGATTGCGATTGGAAAGTGCCGCGATGCGCGCCGAGCGGCTGGCGGAGGCTGCGGCCGCGGCGCGCGACGCCGAGGTTCATGACGTCTGCCGGCGCGCGGTGCGGCGCGGCTTGGCGGCCTATGTCAATGGCGCGCGGGATTGCCCGATGAAGGTGTGCCGGCGGGCGCGGGCTTGCGTCAGCGACAGCTTCGCCTGCCTGACGCGCCGGCGCCGCCCGGTGCTGGCGCCGATCGACGAGACCATCGCGATCGACGGGCTGTATCAGTTCATCACCGCCCGGGAGCAGGAGCCGACGTGATGCACGGTCGCCGAGCCGTGGCCGTTCGGCACGGCCGTCACCTTGAAACGAGGCCTTCAACAGCGTCATTGCGAGGAGCGCTTGCGACGACGCAATCCAGTCCTTGCCTAGCGCCCCTGGATTGCTTCGCGGTCGGACGGCGCGATGCGTCGTCCTCGGCTCGCAATGACGACATCAAGCGCGATCGTACTGGCTTCTTTCCGTCAGGCTCTGAGGAGCGGCCACTTGGCCGCGTCGCGAAGGATGAGCCCTACACTCCTCATGGTTCGAGACGCGCGCCAAGGGGCGCGCTCCTCACCATGAGGGGCTGTGCGGGGCCGCGCCGTGCGGGGCCGCGCCATGAAGGGCCGTGGGGGACATCCCATGAGGGCCTGCCGTGAGGACCATGCCATGAGCCGCAACGCCCTGACGGGCCGTGCGATCCGGCCCGGACGTGGCGCGGCGTTATTCCTCGTCTTCGTCCTCGGGCTTCTTGCCGCCGATGGTCTTCAACTTGGCGAACACCGCGTCGACATTGAGGTCGTCGGGGTCGCGCTCGGAATCCTCGAATTCGGCATCTTTCTTGGTGGTCTCGGAGGCCGGCAGCAGCGTGGCGCCGCCATAGCCCGGATCGGTCGGCTTTTCCTTGGCGGCGCGCTGCACCTCGAAATCGAGCTCGATCTGCGAGCACAGGCCGAGCGTCACCGGGTCCATCGGCGTCAGCGTCGAGGCGTTCCAATGGGTGCGGTCGCGGATCGAGGCGATGGTGGTCTTGGTGGTGCCGACCAGCCGCATCACCTGGCTGTCCTTGAGCTCGGGATGGTTGCGCACCAGCCACAGGATCGCGCTGGGGCGCTCATGGCGGCGCGACACCGGGGTGTAGCGCGGGCCCTTCTTCTTGGTCGGCGTCGGCAGCGTCACCCGGCTTTCGCCGAGCTTCAGCCGGTAATCCGGATCCTTTTCGCCCTTTTCGATCTCGTCGCGGGTCAATTGCCCGGTCGAGATCGGGTCCATGCCCTTGATGCCCTGGGCGGCGTCGCCGTCCGCGATGGCGCGGATCTCCAGCGGATGCATCTTGGTGAAGTCGGCGACCTGGTCGAACGACAACGCGGTATTGTCGACCAGCCAGACGGCGGTGGCCTTCGGCATCAGCGGGGCGTTGCTCATGGCAAATCTCCTTTGCGCTCCGCCCACCCGTTTGCAGGCGGAGCCGTCTGGTCATCGGTGATGACGGGAATTAGGCGCTTATATAAGCTGTCAGGGGGCGAACGCGCAATGGGCTGGCGTTCGGCCTTGACAGGGCCGCAAAGCCGCCCCAAGTCGTTGGTCGAAACACCCATAGCCGAAACGCCAATTGGCGACGACCGTTCGCGATGCGATGGTCCGGCGAACAGGCCCCGGATCGCTGATATGCTGGCAAAACCGCCCCTGAAAATCGTACTTTGTTCTCCGCGTGGCTTCTGTGCCGGCGTGGTGCGGGCGATCGACACCGTCGAACGGGCGCTGGCGCTGTATGGCGCGCCGGTCTATGTCCGCCACGAAATCGTGCATAATCGCTATGTGGTCGACAGTTTGCGCGCCAAGGGCGCGGTTTTCGTCGAGGAATTGGCGGAAATCCCCGATACCCAAGCGCCGGTGGTGTTTTCCGCCCATGGGGTGCCGAAATCGGTGCCCGCGGACGCCATGCAGCGCAATTTCTTCTCGCTGGACGCCACCTGTCCGCTGGTCACCAAGGTCCACCGCGAGGCCGCAATCCATTTCAAGCGCGGCCGCGAGATCCTGCTGATCGGGCATTCGCACCATCCCGAAGTGGTCGGCACGCTCGGCCAATTGCCGCCGGGCGCGGTCGAATTGATCGAAACCGCGGCCGATGCCGCATCCTTCGTGCCGAAGGACCCCGATAACCTCGCCTTCGTGACCCAGACCACGCTGTCGATCGACGACACCGCCGAGATCGTCGCGCTGCTGCGCGAGCGGTTTCCGAACATCTCCGGGCCGCACAAGGAAGACATCTGCTACGCCACCACCAACCGCCAGGCCGCGGTCAAGAAGGTGGCGCCGTTCGTCGACGCCATGATCGTGGTCGGCGCGCCGAATTCGTCGAATTCGCAGCGGCTGCGCGAGGTCGCCGAGCGCGAGGGCTGCAAGGTCGCGGTGCTGGCGCAGCGCGCCGGCGATCTCGACTGGAATCAGTTCGAAGGCATCCAGAGCCTGGGCATCACCGCCGGGGCCTCCGCCCCCGAGGTGATCGTCGAGGAAATCATGGGCGCCTTCGCCGAGCGATTCGAATTGCGCGTGGAGACGGTGTCGGCCGCGGAAGAAAACGAGTTCTTCCCGCTGCCGCGTGCGCTGCGGCCCGACGCGGCCGAATAGGTCATGGCGGTCTATACCGACGTCGCCGCCGACGACCTCGCGGACTTCCTCAAGGGCTACGACATCGGCGAATTGCTGTCCTACAAGGGCATCGCCGAGGGCGTCGAGAATTCCAACTTCCTGCTGCATACCAGCAAGGGCAGCTACATTCTCACGCTGTACGAAAAGCGCGTCGAACTCGGCGATCTGCCCTATTTCCTGGCGCTGATGGCGCATCTGGCGGCGCGCGGCGTCAGTTGCCCGCAGCCGCAGACGGATCGCAGCGGCGCGGTCTACGGCTCGCTGATGGGCCGGCCCGCGGCGATCATCAATTTCCTCGAAGGCGTCTGGCCGCGGCGCCCCAATGTGGCGCATTGCGCCGGCGTCGGCGAGGCGCTGGCGAAGATGCATCTCGCCGGCCAGGACTTTCCGCTTCGCCGCGACAATCCGCTGTCGGTCGCGGGCTGGCGGCAGCTGTTCGAATTGGCCGCGCCGCGCGCCGACGGCGTGCAGCCGGGGCTGCGCGACTTTCTCGGCCGCGAACTCGGCCATCTCGAATCGCACTGGCCCGCGGATCTGCCGCGCGGCGTGATCCATGCCGATCTGTTTCCCGACAATGTGTTCTTTCTCGGCGAGCAATTGTCCGGCCTGATCGACTTCCCCTTCGCCTGCAACGATATCCTGGCCTATGACGTGGCGATCTGCCTGAACGCCTGGTGCTTCGAACAGGATCATGCCTTCAACGCCACCAAGGCGCGGGCGTTTCTCAATGCCTATGGCCGCGTCCGCGGCCTGTCCGCGGCCGAACAGAACGCGCTGCCACTGCTGGCGCGCGGCGCCGCGCTGCGCTTCCTGCTGACGCGGCTGGTGGATTTCCTCGACGTTCCGGTCGGCGCGCTGGTGCGGCCGAAGGATCCTTTGGAATATGTCCGCAAGCTGCGCTTCCACCAGAGCGTGAGCAGCATCCGCGACTACGGCGTCGACGCCAAGGGGCTGGTAGCATGAGCGATCCCGCAGTCATCGTGCATACCGACGGCGCCTGTTCGGGCAATCCCGGCCCCGGCGGCTGGGGCGCGATCCTGAAATTCGGCGACAAAGAAAAAGAGCTCAAAGGCGGCGAAGCCCACACCACCAACAACCGGATGGAATTGCTGGCGGCGATCTCGGCGCTGGAAGCGCTGACCAAGCCGTGCTCGGTCGATCTCTACACCGACAGCCAATATGTGAAGAACGGCATCGGCAGCTGGATTCACAATTGGAAGCGCAACGGCTGGAAGACCGCCGACAAGAAGCCGGTCAAGAATGTCGATCTGTGGCAGCGGCTCGACGCCGCGCTGAAGAGCCACGAGGTGCGCTGGCACTGGGTCAAGGGCCACGCCGGTCACGACGAAAACGAACGCGCCGATCAATTGGCCCGCGACGGCCTGACCGAGAACAGATTGAAATCGCGGATCGGGTAGCTGAGCCCTCATGGTGAGGAGCGCGCCTGTTGGCGCGCGTCTCGAACCATCAGGATGCTTGGCTCATCCTTCGAGACGCCGCGCGAAGGGCGCGGCTCCTCAGGATGAGGTCAGCGGATGTTGCCGCTTACAGCTGCCCGAGCAGCGTTTCGCCGCCCGACACTTCGACCTTGCCGGGATTGGGCTCGAGGTTGAGCGTCTTCACCACGCCGTCCTCGACCAGCATCGAATAGCGGTGCGAGCGGATGCCGAGGCCGTTGCCGGAGCCGTCGAGCTCCATGCCGATCGCCTTGGTGAATTCGGCATTGCCGTCGGCGAGAAACACCGCCTCATCGCGCTGGTCGGTGTCGCGCTTCCAGGCGCTCATCACGAAGGCGTCGTTGACCGAGACCACCGCGATGGTGTCGACGCCCTTGTCCTTGATCGCATAGGCGTTGAGGAAGATGCTCGGCATGTGCATCTTGTGGCACGTGCCGGTATAGGCGCCGGGCACCGCGAACAGCGCGACCTTCTTGCCCTTGAAGATGTCGTCGGTGGTCTTCACTTGAAGTCCGTCCGCCGTCATCACGCGGAACTTCGCTTCGGGTAGCGTGTCGCCGACTTTGATCGCCATGTCTTGCTCTCTCCTTGGATGAGCCGGAGTCTTAGACCGGGGGCGCGCCGCTTACAATATTGCGCGCGCCGCGTCGCGCCGACCGCGGCGATCACGCTTGTGTCATCGCGGAGGAGCACAAGCGCGCCCTCGTCGCCGCGCACAATCCGTCGTTGCGAGGAGCGAAGCGACCAAGCCAGTTGCGCCGGCAGCTCTGGATTGCTTCGCTTCGCTCGCAATGACGAATGCAAGCCGTTGAATGGCGCGGCAGGTCTGTCGCCCTAAGCCGCGGCCTGACTTTTCTTTTCGTCGCGCAATTCGCGGCGCAGGATCTTGCCGACATTGGTTTTCGGCAGGTCGGTGCGGAATTCGATCTGCCGCGGCACCTTGTAGTTGGTCAGTTGCGTGTGGCAGAATTTGATAATGTCCTCGGCGGTGAGGTCGGGGTCCTTCTTGACCACGAACGCCTTGACCGCCTCGCTGGTGCGCTGGTCCGGCACGCCGACCACGGCGCATTCGACCACGCCGGGATGGCTGGCGATCACTTCCTCGACCTCGTTGGGATAGACGTTGAAGCCCGAGACCAGGATCATGTCCTTCTTGCGGTCGACGATCTTGGTATAGCCGTCGGGCGTCATGATGCCGATATCGCCGGTGCGGAAGAAGCCGTCGGCGGTGGTCACCAAGGCGGTCTCGTCCGGCCGGTTCCAGTAGCCGACCATGATCTGCGGGCCCTTGGCGCAGATCTCGCCGGGCTGGCCGAACGGCACCTCGTTGCCGGCGTCATCGCGGATCGAGATATAGGTCGAGGGCACCGGCAGGCCGATCGAGCCGTTGAAGTCGGTGGCGGTGGCCGGGTTGCAGGTCAGGGTCGGCGCGGTCTCCGACAAGCCATAGCCCTCGGCGATCGGGCAGTTGGTCAGCTTCTTCCAGGCCTCGGCGACCGGACGTTGCACCGCCATGCCGCCGCCGTTGGAAATCTTCAGCTTGGAAAAATCCACCTTGTGGAAGCCGGGCGAATGCAGCAGGCCGTTATAGAGCGTGTTGACCGCCGGGAAGCTGTTGACCTGATACTTCATCAATTCCTTGATAAAGCCCGGCATGTCGCGCGGGTTGGGAATCAGCAGATTGACGCCGCCGGCGCGCATCCCGAGCAGGAAGCAGGCGGTCAGCGCGAAGATGTGATACAGCGGCAGCGCGCAGACGATGAATAATTGATCGACATGCGGCGGCGCGCTGAGCGCCGGCTGCAGCCAGGCGTCGTTCTGCAGCACATTGGCGAGGATGTTGCGGTGGAGCAGCGTCGCGCCCTTGGAGACGCCGGTGGTGCCGCCGGTATATTGCAGGAAGGCGACGTCGTCGGCCACGATCTTCGGCTTGGTCAGCGTCATGCCGCGTCCGGCCGCCATGGCGTCGTTGAAGCTGACCGAGCCCGGCAGCGAGAATGCCGGCACCATCTTTTTCACGCGCCGCACCACCAGATTGACGATCAGGCCCTTGAGTCCCAGCATGTCGCCCATGGTGGCGACGATGATGTGCTTGACGGCGGTGCGCGCGATCACCTGCTGCACCGTGGTGGCGAAGTTCTCCAGCACGATGATCGCCTCGGCGCCGGAATCCTTGAGCTGATGCTCGAGTTCGCGCGGGGTGTAGAGCGGATTGACGTTGACCACCGCAAAGCCGGCGCGCAGCACCGCGGCGGTGGCGACCGGATATTGCAGCACGTTCGGCATCATCAGCGCGATTCGGGCGCCCTTCTGCAGGCCCTTGCCCTGCAGATAGGCGCCGAGCGCGGTCGACATCTCGTCGAGCTCGCGATAGGTGATCGCCTTGTCCATGCAGATGAAGGCTTTGCGGTCGCGGAATTTCTTGAAGCTTTCCTCCAGCAGATCGACGAGCGAGGCGTATTGCGTCACGTCGATATCGGCGGGAACGCCGGCCGGGTAGTGCTTGAGCCAGATCCGCTCCATGATGTTTCCCTCGTTTGGTTTTCGCGGAGCGCAACGCTCCGTCATTTCTTGTTTGTCGCATACCGCCGCGACGCGGCGAATTCGTCGAAAGGCGCGCCCATCCGAGCGTGTTCACCCGCAGGCGCGGCCTCGCCTTTGGCGGGGTTGGTCCATGAAAGTAATGAGCAAACTCGCGGCCGAACGCAAGTGGCGGGGCGTCGCGGCGAGCCGATCGACCCAACCGAGGGCGTGGGGTCAGGCAGCGGCTTTGCTCGGGCGCGGGCGCGGGCCGAGCGCCGGACTTCGTTGCGGTATTGCGAGAGCGCCGGAGGCTAGGGCTTTGGCTTGGCGGCCGCTGTCGGCTTTTTGACCCGAGCGGGCTTGGCGGCCGGCTTGGTGTCGACCGTCACCGACACGCGCGCCTTGGGCTTGGGCGTAGGCTTGGCGCTCGATTTGGAGTCCTTGGCCTCGGCTTGCGGCTTCTTGGCCGCGCGGCGCTTCTTCTTGCCGTGGCTCGCTGCCTGCTGTTTGGCTTCATCGTCGGCGGCG
This sequence comes from Rhodopseudomonas sp. BAL398, assembly GCF_033001325.1. Classification (NCBI taxonomy): domain Bacteria; kingdom Pseudomonadati; phylum Pseudomonadota; class Alphaproteobacteria; order Hyphomicrobiales; family Nitrobacteraceae; genus Rhodopseudomonas; species Rhodopseudomonas sp. BAL398. Next base: position 3,136,211 of record NZ_CP133111.1, on the reverse strand, counting down.
GTGGCAAGCGCCGCACCGGTTCTGGTCGGCCCGGTGTAAACCACCACGGGCTCGGTGGGCGCCGGCGCTGCGGCGATCATGTCGACCGGCCGCAACACCGGCGGCTGCAGACCCGAGGCAAAGAAGGTGAGCGCGGCGCCAGGACCGGAATTGCTGGCGACGTCATCCTCGGCGGCTTCGTCGCTGGCCGGGCGCTTGCGCTTGGCGCCGCACATCTCGTCGCGCAGATTCGGCGGCGCCGCGGCGATCGGCGCCAGATTGTCGACGGTGCCGAGCGCCGGCGTCAGCCAGGACAGCGAATTGTTGGTGAAGCCGCGCTCCAGCAATTGCGCCGCCTTGACGGCGCGGTCGGTGCCGGAATTGGCACCCAGCACCACGGCGATCAGCCGCCGGCCGTTGCGGGTGGCGCTGCCGACCAGATTATAGCCGGAGGCGCAGATGAAACCGGTCTTGAAACCGTCGGCGCCCGGATAGCGGCCGATCAGCTTGTTGAAATTATGCGTCACGCGACGCCCGAATTTGATCGCCGGAATATGCACGAAGTACTCATACTCCGGCAGGTCGCGGATGATCGCCCGCGCCAGCATCGCCATATCGCGCGCCGAGGTGATCTGCCCATCGGCGGGCAGGCCGTTGGGATTGACGTAGCTGGTCTGCGTCATGCCGAGCTGCGCCGCGGTCTGGTTCATCATCGCCGAGAAGCCGTCGATCGAACCGCCGACGCCTTCGGCCAGCACCACGGCCATGTCGTTGGCGGATTTCACCAGCATCATCTTCAGCGCATTGTCGACCGTGACCGTGGTGCCGGGCCGGAAACCCATCTTCGACGGCGACTGCGCGGCGGCGGCCGGCGAGACGGTCAGCAAGGTGTCGAGCGTGATCCGGCCCTGCTTGACCGCGGTGAGGGTGACATAGGCCGTCATCAGCTTGGTCAGCGAGGCCGGATACCACGGATAGGTGGCGTTCTCGGCCTGCAGCACCTTGCCGGTATCGGCCTCGATCAGCAGCAGCGCCTCGGCGCGGGCCGATCGCGGCACCACGACGGTCGCGACCAGCGCCGCGGCGAGCACGATCCAGCTGAAGGACGATGTGAACGACGATCTGCGCGCGTATGCGGGAAGGAAATGCACGATCCGATTCCGGTCCTTTGAGACTTCGCCGAGCGGAGGTTCTGTCGATTGACGTTCGGGTCTGGGGTCCGGCTGCGATGGTCGCAGCCACCCAAAACCTATACCGGCTTGTGCTCTCAGAATAGAGCCGAGGTCTCCTATTTGCGATGAAAGGGGCCAAAGTTCGACGATGCTCACAGGCTGGTCGGGGCTTTCTCCTGTGCGGCGCTGATGTCGGCCCGGGCATGCTCGTGAATGATGAATTGCGCGGCAGCGAGTTCCGCGAAATGGCCGCGCTGTGCGACAAGTTCATCGAACGTTCCGCTTTCGATCACCCGGCCGTTGTCGAACACCAGAATCCTCGTGGCATGGCGGATCGTCGACAGCCGATGCGCGATCACGAAGGTGGTGCGGCCCTTCATCACCTCGTCGAGCGCGAGGTTGACCTTGGCCTCGGTCACGGCGTCGAGCGCGGAGGTGGCCTCGTCGAGGATCAGGATCGGCGGATCCTTCAACAGCGCGCGGGCGATCGACAACCGCTGCCGCTCGCCGCCGGACAGCATCCGGCCGCGCTCGCCGGCCTTGGTGTCGAATTTCTGCTCGCCGCGTTCGATGAACTCCAGCGCCTGCGCGCGTTGCGCCGCGACGCGCAATTCCTCGTCGCTGGCGTCCGGCTTGCCGACCCGCAGATTGTCGGCGATCGAACGGTCGAACAACAGCGCCTCCTGGAATACGACGCCGATGTTCCGGCGCAGCGCCGACAGCGTCAGGCCGCGCACGTCCATGCCGTCGACGGTGATATGGCCGGATTGCGGATCGAAGGCGCGGTGCAGCAGCGCGATCGCGGTGGATTTTCCGGCGCCGGTGGCGCCGACCAGCGCGATGGTCTGCCCCGGCAGCGCGGTGAACGACAGATCCTCGACCGCGGGCCGCTTGCCGTCATAGGAAAACGACACGTCGTTGAATTCCACCAGTCCCGACAGCCGGCCCGGATCGATCGCATCCGGCCGATCGCGCACCGCCGGCACCGCGTCGAGCACGTTGAAGAATTCCCGCAGTCGCGGCGCCTCCATGAACACATTGTTGATGAAGCTCACCACCTGCTCGAGCCGCTGGATCAGCATCGTGGCGAACGAGACGAACATCACGATTTCGCCGATGCTGGTCAGGCCCTGCTGGTGCAGCAGGATGCCGACGCTGAAGATTGCCAGCACGGTGATGGTGGTCGAGGCCCGGGTGATCACCGTGACCAGCGCCCACCATGACAGCACCGGCATCTGCGCCGCGAGCAGTTGGTCGGCGACGAAGCGCAGGCCCTTCACCTCGGCGTCGACCCGGACGAAACTCTGCACGAGCGCGATATTACCGAGCGCATCGGAAGCGCGCGCCGACAGGTCGCCATAATGCGCCTCGACCTGATCCTGCATGCCGTAGGTCTTGCGCACCACCAAAGTCGTCAGCACGGTGAACACCACGCACAGCATGAACAACAGGATCGCCAGCCGCCAGTTGATGTAGAGCGACAGCGGCAGCAGCACGACCAGCGACAGGATCGCGACGAAGTGTTCGCGGAAAAAGCCGAGCCACAGCCGCCACAGCGCATCGGTGCCCTGCAGCATCACCTTCATCAGCCGGCCCGAATGGGTGCCGGTGTGATAGGTCAAGGGCAGCTGCATGATGTGCTCGAAATAGCTGGTCAGCACCGCCTGACGCTGGCGATGGGCGAGCCTCTCGGCGTTCAGGGCGACGGCCGCGCCGCACAGGATGGTGAACAGACCGAATCCGACCCAGGCGCCGAGCAGCGGCCAGGGCGATGCGGCTTTGGCTTCCAGCGCGCCGGTGGAGAGATTACCGCTCAGCACGTCGATGATCCGGCCGAACAGCACCGGCTCGGCGAATTGCGCCGCTGCCAGCAACAGGCTGGCGCCGGCCAGCAGCCAGCCGAGCCGCGCCTCCTTGCCGAGCAATTCGAGGACCCGGGTGTAGAGGCGAAGCATGGAGATCCGCGGCGTTGGGTGGTGGCCAGTCGCCTATCGTTAAAGCATTTTTCGACGCGGAGGAACTCGGTTCCACGCCGCCTCGTGCGGATCGGGGCGGCAACGTGCCGCAGCCCTGGCAAAGACCGATCGTGCCGGGGTCCGGCGCGATCATGCGTCCCAAAACCCGCCTGTGACGGGCCTTTGCAGCATTCCACCTGCGGCTTCAACTATCGGAGTTCAAAGCAACATTTCTGCCATGCGGGTAACCCGTTCTTGATTTCCGTCAAGCGCACTTGACGGGTCAGATGACATGATCACGATACGCCTCGCCATCCGAATCCTGTTCGGTCGCGGATCTGTGGGGCCGCTGCCGGAGTGTTGTGCTGGAGTCGTGCCCCTTGGGTGATCTGATCTTCCCCATCAACCCCGATGCCGCGTTGGGCATTCATGTCGCGCTGTCGGCCGCGATCGTCGCGGCGATTATCGGCGTGGCGGCGTGGCTGCGCGAAAAGCGCGCCGGCGCTCGCGCCGACGTGCCTTACGAAAGCGGCGTGCTGCCGGCGGCGCCGGCGCAAGGTCCGCTGAACGCGCCGTATTTCCTGATCGCGGCGCTGTTCGTGATCTTCGACATGGAGGCGGCGATCCTGTTCGCCTGGGCGGTCGCGGCCCGCGACACCGGCTGGGTCGGCCTGATCGAAGCGGCGATCTTCATCGGCGTGCTGCTATTGGCGCTGGTCTATCTGTGGATCGACGGCGCGCTCGACTGGTCACAGAGGCGACGCAAATGACCCCTTCACCGCAAAGCGAACCGCTCTCGGTCGAGGAGCACATGGCGCGCAGCAATCTGTTCACGCGGCTCGAGGATCTGACCGCGTGGTCGCGCAAGAACAGCCTGTGGCCGTTCAATTTCGGATTGTCCTGTTGCTATGTCGAGCAGGTCACGGCGCTGACTCCGGTCTACGACCAGGCGCGATTCGGCGCCGAGGTGATCCGCGCCTCGCCGCGGCAGGCCGATCTGCTGGTGGTGTCCGGCACCGTATTTCACAAGATGGCGGCGCCGCTGCTGCGCTTGTATGAACAGATGCGGGCGCCGCGCTGGGTGATCTCGATGGGCGCCTGTGCCAATTCGGGCGGCATGTACGACATCTACTCGGTGGTGCAGGGCGTCGATCGTTTCATCCCGGTGGACGTCTATATTCCCGGCTGCCCGCCGCGGCCGGAAGCGATGCTCGATGCGCTGATCATGTTGCAGCAGCAGGTCGGCAGCGAGCGGCGGCCGCTCGGCGTCACTATCGGCAACAGCGCCGGGCTCGGCTTCGACGCGCCGCGCCGGCGCGATGAGCGCCGCGACGCGCGGATGGCGCAAACTTTTCTCGATCCCCCGGAGACATTGTGAGCTCCCCCGATGTCGTCAGCCAGCTCAATGCGCGGTTCGGACCCGCGATCTTGGGCGAACAGGCTACCCATGACGCGTTTCCGACGCTGTGGATCGCCAATGACGCGACGCCGGCCGTGCATCATTTCCTCAAGCATGAGATCGACCGCCCGTTCCGGATGCTCGCCGATCTGTGGGCGATCGACGAGACCGCGCGGCAGCATCGCGAGGGCCAGCCGCGCTCGGGCGTCACCATCGCCAGCCATCTGATCTCGCACGACCGCAATGCCGACATCCGGCTCAAGGTGCCGCTCGAAGCCGACTATCCGCGCGCGCAATCGATCGGCGGCGTGTTTCCCAACGCCGATTGGTACGAGCGCGAGGCGTTCGACATGTTCGGTGTCGAATTCGTCGGCCGGCCGCACCGTCTGCGCATCCTGCTGCCGCCCGGTTGGGAAGGCCATCCGATGCGCAAGGACCAGCCCGGGCGCGCCACCGAGCGCGCGCCGTTCAACATGACCGCCGCTCTGTTCGACGCCAAGGAGCACGCGCTGGCCGCCAGTCCGGAGGCGTTCGGGCTGCCGACCCAGCGCGACGGCGTCGAGCTGATGATCCTGAATTACGGCCCGCATTCGATGGCGACGCATGGCGTGTTTCGCATCGTGCTGGCGCTTGACGGCGAGGAGATCGTCGCGGCGCGGCCCGACATCGGATTTCACCACCGCGGCGCCGAGAAGATGGCCGAGCGGCAGAACTGGCACAGCTTTCTGCCCTATACCGACCGGGTCGATTATCTCGGCGGTGTGATGGGCGAATTGCCCTATCTGCAGGCGGTTGAAAAACTCTGCGGCATCAAAGTTCCGGATCGCGCCAAGATGGTCCGCGTCATGCTGAGCGAATTCTTTCGCATCATGAATCACCTGCTGTTCTACGGCACCATGGCGCAGGACACCGGGGCGATGTCTCCGGTGTTCTACATGTTCACCGACCGCGAGCATGCCTATCGGGTGATCGAGGCGATCACCGGCGCGCGGATGCATCCGTGCTTCTTCCGGATCGGCGGGCTGTCGATGGATCTGCCGACCGGCTGGGAGCAGATGGTGCGCGACTTCCTCGACTGGATGCCGTCGCGGCTCGACGACTACGACGGCATGGTGTTGCGCAACGAGATCTTCCGCGCCCGCACCATCGGCATTGCCGAATACGACACCGCGATGGCGCTGGACTGGGGCGTCACCGGGCCGGGGCTGCGCGCCACCGGCCTGGGCTGGGACCTGCGCAAGGCGCGGCCCTATTGCGGCTTCGAGCAATTCGACTTCGAGGTGCCGACCGGCGTGCGTGGCGATTGCTTCGACCGCACGGTGGTGCGGGTCGAGGAGATCCGCCAATCGCTGCGGATCATCCGGCAATGCGTCGACAACATGCCGGCGGGGCCGATCAAGGCCGATCATCCGCTGACCACGCCGCCGCCGCGGGAGCGCATGCAGCACGACATCGAGACCATGATCCATCATTTCGTCGGCACCAGTTGGGGGCCGGTGGTGCCCGCCGGCGAAGCCACCGGCCAGGTCGAGACGGTGCGCGGGCTGACGCAATTCTCGCTGATCTCGGACGGCGAGCCGGCGAGCTATCGCACACGGATTCGCACGCCGTCATTCCCGCATCTGCAGATGATCTCGGCGGTGGCGCCCGGCATGATGGTAGCTGATCTCGTCGCCTATCTGGGCAGCATCGACTACGTGATGTCGGACGTCGACCGATGACGCTGTCCCCCGCAACCAAATCCGCGATTGTCGAAGCCGCCGCTCACGGCGGGCCGAAGGCCGCGATGCTGGACGCCTTGAAGCTGGTGCAGCAGGCCGAGGGCTGGGTCTCCGACGCGGATCTGGCCGAGGCCGCCGCCACGCTCGGCGTCACGCCTGCGGAGATCGACAGTCTCGCCACCTTCTATAGCCAGATCTTTCGCCAGCCGGTCGGCGAGACCGTGATCCTGCTGTGCGACGGGCTGAGCTGTTATTTGTGTGGCGGCGACGCGGTGCGCGATGCGGTGATGCAAAAGCTTGGTATCGGTTTCGGCGAGACCACGCCGGACGGCAAGTTCACGCTGATCAATATCTGCTGCATCGGCGGTTGCGACCGCGCGCCGGCGGCCTTGGTCGGGCCGGACCGCAAACTGGTCGGCCCGCTGACGCCTGACGATCTCGCCGCGCTGATCGGAGGCGCGCCATGAGCGAACTGCCGCTGACCGGCCGCGCCCGCGCCGATCGTTCGCCACACAGCCTTGCCGAATGGCAGCGCTTCGGCGGCTATCAGGCACTGCCGCAGGCGCTGCAGCGTCACAGCCCCGCGGCGATCGTCGCGATGGTCGAGGCGGCCGGCCTGCGCGGCCGTGGCGGCGCGGGATTTCTCGCCGGCACCAAATGGCGGCTGATGCGCGAGGGTGCCGCGAAGTCCGGCCCCGGGGCGCGCTATCTCTGCGTCAATGGCGACGAGACCGAGCCCGGCTCGTTCAAGGATCGGCTGTTGATGGAAGCACTGCCGCATCAGCTGATCGAGGGCGCGGCCATTGCCGCCTATGCGGTCGGCGCCACCGAGGTCATCATCCTGGTGCGCGACGAATATCGCGCGGGCGCCGCGGCGCTGACCCGCGCCATTGCCGAAGCCGAGGCGGCCGGGCTGCTCGGCCGAGATATCCTCGGCTCGGGCTTCGATCTGACGATGCGGGTGCACGCCAGCGCCGGCCGCTACATCGTCGGCGAGGAATCCGCGCTGATCGCCGCGATCGAGGGCGAGCGTCCGGTGCCGCGGCATCGTCCGCCCTATCCGGCGGTGAGCGGGCTGTGGGGCCGGCCCACCACGGTCAACAATGTCGAGACGCTGTCGGCGGTGCCGTCGATCATCGAACATGGCGCCGACTGGTATCTCGGCCTGTCGAGGACCGAGGAGGGCGGCACCAAGCTCTATGGCGTCTCCGGCTGCGTCGCCCGCCCGCAACTGATCGAAGCGCCGATGGGCACTTCGGCGCGGGAACTGATCGAGTTGGCCGGCGGGATTCGCGACGGCCGCGCGCTCTTGGCGTTTCAGCCCGGCGGCGGCGCCACCGGATTCCTCGAGGCCGCCGAACTCGATGTGCCGATGGATTTCGCCCATCTGAAGCAGGCGGGCAGTTCGCTCGGCACTGGGGCGCTGATCGTGCTCGACGATCGCGCCTGTCCGGTGGCTGCGATCGGCCGTCATGCCCGGTTCTACGCGCGCGAAAGCTGCGGACTGTGCACGCCATGCCGTGACGGGCTGCCCTGGGTGTCGAAACTGCTCGACGCGCTGGAAGCCGGCCAGGGCCAGCGCGGCGATATCGAATTGCTGCAGATGCATGTCGACCTCGCCGGACCGTCCGGGCGCAGCTTCTGCGACCTGATGGCTGGCGCGATGACGCCGCTCAAAAGCGGGCTGCAGCGCTTCGGCGAGATCTTTGCCGCGCATCTTGAAGGCGCTTGTCCGGTGGGCCGCGCATGAGCACCAAGATCACCATCGATGGACGGCAATATGACGCGCGGATCGGCGACGATCTGCTGTCGGTGTGCCTGTCCTATGGCATCGACGTGCCGTATTTCTGCTGGCACGGCGCGCTGGGCTCGACCGGCGCCTGCCGGCAATGCGCGGTGCGGGTCTATTCCGGCCCCGACGACACCGAAGGCCGGATCGTGATGTCCTGCATGACGCCGGTCGCCGAGGGCCAGCGGGTGTCGGTGCTCGATCCGGAAGCCGCGGATTTCCGCGCCCGGGTGATCGAATGGCTGATGACCAATCATCCGCATGATTGCCCGACCTGCGAGGAGGCCGGCTCCTGCCATCTGCAGGACATGACCATCGCCACCGGCCACAACGTCCGCCGTTATCGCTTCGACAAGCGCACCCATCGCAATCAGGATCTCGGGCCGCTGCTGACCCATGAGATGAACCGCTGCATCGCCTGCCATCGCTGCACGCGGTTCTATCGCGACTATGCGGGCGGCCGCGACCTCGACGCCTTCGGCGCCCACAACAACGTGTATTTCGGCCGCGCCGAGGATGGCGTGCTGGACAGCCCGTTCGCCGGCAACCTCGCCGAGATCTGTCCGACCGGCGTGTTCAACGACAAGGGCTGGTCGGCGGATTACGCCCGCAAATGGGACATGCGCGCCACGCCGTCGATCTGTCCGCATTGCGCGCTCGGCTGCAATCTGCTGGTCGACGAGCGCGACGGCCGGGTGCGGCGGGTGCAGAACCGCTATCACGGCGCGCTCAACGGTTACTTCCTGTGCGATCGCGGCCGCTATGGCCCGCTGCATGTGGTCTCAAAGCAGCGGTTGACCGCGCCGCTGCTCGGCGGCGTCGCAGCCTCGGAGCATGACGCCAAGGCGGCGGCGCATGCGGCGATCGCGGCCGGCGCGATCGGCATCGGCTCGCCGCGCGCCTCGCTGGAATCCAATTACGCCCTGCAACAGTTGGTCGGGCGCGATCGGTTCTTCGCCGGCATCTCCGACGCCGAGGCCAAACGGCTGCGTCGCATGGTCGCGATCCTGCGCGCGGGACCGGCGAAGATCGCCGCGCTGGCCGAGATCGAAAGCGCCGACGCGGTGCTGGTGCTCGGCGAGGATCTGACCAATGCGGCGCCCCGGATGGCGCTGGCGCTGCGCCAGACCGCGCGCGGCGCCGAGCGCGAACTGGCCGAGCAGAAGGGCGTGCCGCATTGGCTCGACCAGGCCGTGCGCATCGCCGGCGAGGGCCGCCGCTCGCCGATCGTGCTGGCGACGCCGGCGCCCGATCCGCTGGACGCGATCGCGACCGTGTCGCTGCGGCTCGACCCGGAGGCAATCGCGACATTCGGCGCCTCGGTGGCGGCGGCGTTGCGTGGCGACGTCGCGGATGGGCTTGTCAAAGACGTCGCCGACATCCTCGCCGCCGCGAAGTGCCCGCTGATCATCGCCGGCGCCTCGCTTGGCGCCGCCGCGCTGGTCGAGGCCGCGGCCGCGATCGCGTCGGCGCTGGGCGCCCGCGCCCGCATCGCGCTGGTGGCGCCGGAGGCCAACAGCATCGGGATGGCGCTGCTCGGCGGCGACGGCATCGAGGCGGCGGCCGACTTGCTCGCAAGCGGGCAGGCCGAGACCGCGATCGTGCTCGAGAATGATCTGTTCGAACGCGCCCCGCGCGACGCGGTCGAGCGGCTGTTCGTCGCCGCCAGATCGGTCGTTGTGCTGGATGCGCTGACGTCCGAGACCTCGGCGCGCGCCGCCATCGCGCTGCCGGTGGCGGCATTCAGCGAGGCCGCCGGCACTTTCGTCAATTACGAGGCAAGGGCCCAGCGCTTCTTCGCCGCGGTGCCGCCGGACCCGGTCTTGCCGTCGGCATGGCGGCGGATCGCTGAGTTCGGCGCCGGCGACTGGCACAGCCTCGACGCCCTGATCGAGGACATCGTCAGCGAGCGGCCGGATCTCGCCGGCATCGCGGCGGCGGCGCCGGGGGCTGACTTCGTGATGAGCGGCGGCAAGGTGACGCGCGCGCCGCGGCCGCTGTCGGGCCGCACCGCCGATGACCGCGCCGGCCAGTTCGCCGACGCATCACCGGCGCAGGATCCGGATTCTCCCTTGACCTTCGGCATCAAGGGTTCGCGCGGCACCGAGGTCCCATCGGCGCTGATCACCAGCTACAAGATGCCCGGCCTGCATTCGGCCAATGCGGTGACGCGTTTCGAGCAGGAGATCGGCGGGCCGCTGCGCGGCGGCGATCCCGGCGCGCTGCTGTTCGAGGCCGGCGACGGGGCCTTGCAGCCGGCGGCACCAGCCGAACCGATCGGCGGCGACGGCCTGCTGCTGGTGCCGCTGCACGACGTATTTTCCGGCTGGGAGCCGAGCCGCGCCAGCGCGCTGCTCGCCGCCCGCGCGCCGGCGCCGCGCCTTGTGCTGCATCCCGACGATGCCGCAGCACTTGGGCTCGGCGACGGCTGTGCGGTGCTGATCGACGGCCGGCCTTGCGTCGCGCCGCTGTCGCTCGACGCCGGGCTGGCGCGCGGCGTGGTGGCGGTCAGCGTCGGCACGGCGGTCCCGCGCGGGCCGCTACGCCGCGTCATCGTTGAGGCGGCGCCATGACCGGGATGCTGATCACCGCGACGATTTCCGTCACCATGATCATGGTGCTGCTGGTGGTCGCCGGCACCTTCACCTGGGTGGAGCGACGGCTGCTGGCCTTCGTGCAGGAGCGCCTCGGCCCCAATCGCGTCGGCCCGTTCGGCTTCCTGCAATGGGTCGCCGACACCGTGAAGATTCTCACCAAGGAGGATCAGCCGCCGCCGGGCGCCGATCGCGCCGCCTACATCCTCGCGCCCGCGGTCGCCGCGACGCCGATTCTGGCTGGCTTCGGCGTGGTGGCGTTCGGCGACGGGCTGACGCTGGCGGCGGTCGATGTCGGCGTTCTGTTCCTGCTCGGCATGATGGGCCTCACCGTCTATGCGGTGGTGCTCGGCGCCTGGGCCTCGCACAGCCGCTTCGCGCTGATGGGAGGCCTGCGCGCCGCGGCGCAGATGCTGGCCTATGAGGCGTTTCTCGGCCTGTCGCTGATGGGTGTGGTGATGCTGGCAGGCAGCCTGTCGCTGACCGCGATCGTCGAGGCCCAGCGCGACGTCTGGTTCGTGGTGCTGCAGCCGCTCGGCGCGGCGCTGTTCTGCATTGGCGGCGTCGCCGCCGCGCATCGGCTGCCGTTCGATCTGCCGGAATCCGAAAACGATCTGGTCGCCGGCTATATCACCGAATATTCCGGCATGGCGTTCGGCCTGTTCTTTCTCGGCGAATATCTCGCGGTGCTGCTGGTCTCGGCCTTCGCCGTGACGCTGTTCTTCGGCGGCTGGTACGGGCCATGGCTGCCGGGCGCGGTGTGGTTCGGGCTGAAGACCGCGGTGATCGCCGTGGTGTTCGTCTGGATCCGCGCCACGCTGCCGCGGCCGCGCTACGATCAATTGCTGAGTTTCGCCTGGAAGATCGCGCTGCCGCTGGCGCTGCTCAATCTGCTGGTGACCGGCGTCATTGTGGTGGCGAGGAGCGCGTCATGATCGGCTGGCTCGGAGCGCTGTTGAGGGTCGGCCGCAAGCTCGTGGTCAAGACCGAGACCCAACTCTATCCCGAGGTGATGCCGAAGCTGGCGCCGCGCAGCCGTGGCCGCATCGTGCTGACCCGCGATCCCGATGGCGTGGAGCGCTGCGTCGCCTGCAGCCTGTGCGCGGTGGTCTGCCCGGTCGGCTGCATCGATCTAGCCAAGGCGGTGGCCGAGGATGGCCGCTGGTATCCGGACTATTTCCGCATCAATTTCGCCCGCTGCATCTTCTGCGGGCTGTGCGAGGATGCCTGCCCGACATCGGCGATTCAGCTGACGCCGGATTTCGAGCTCGGCGAATGGCGCCGCGACGCGCTGGTCTATGAGAAGCACGATCTGCTGATCGCCGGCGAAGGCAAGGTGCGCGGCTATCGCTATTGGTCGGTTGCCGGCAAGGCGATCGCCGGCAAGGACAAGGGCGAGGCCGAGCACGAGACGCCGCCGGTCGATCTGAAAGGGCTGCTACCATGAGCCCGCTGCTCGCCATCTATGCCGGCGCGTTCGCGCTGATCGCCGCCGCATTGTCAGTGACGCGGGCGAACGCCGTGCACGCGCTGCTCCATCTCGTGGTGGCGCTGCTGGCATTGTCGGTGTCGTTCTTCGCGCTGGGCGCGGCGTTTGCGGCGGTGCTGCTCATCATGATCTATGCGGGCGCCATCGTGGTGCTGTTCGTATTCGTGGTGATGACGCTGCCGACCGCGCCCGAGGCGATGGCGCGCGAGCGCGCCGCTCTGAACCGCGCCTGGCCGCTGCCGGCGCTGATGGCGGTGCTGGTGATCGCGCCTTTCCTGTTCGGGCTTGGCGAGGTCGCGCCGGCTGCTGCGGCGCCGGTGTCGGCGCAAGCGGTCGGCCGGCTGTTGTTCGGCCCCTGGGCGCTGGCGATCGAACTGGCGTCGTTCCTGCTGCTCGCCGGCCTGATCGGCGTGCGCCATATCGGCCGCAACGACCGCGCGCCGGGAGGCCGCCGATGACCAGCACGGCGCTCTCCGGGATGATGATCGTGGCCGCCGGCCTGTTCGCGATCGGGCTGTTCGGCGTGCTGGCGCGGCGCGGCATCCTGTTTCAGCTGGTGGCGCTGGAAGTGGCGCTGAGCGGCCCGGCGCTCGGCTTCGTCGCCGCCGGCGCCTATCACGCCGATCCACAAGGGCAGGGCATGTTCATCCTGGTGCTGACCCTGGCCGCCGCCGAGGTCGCGGTCGGGCTCGCGCTATTCCTGCGCATCCGCCGCGTCGCCGGCAGCGACGACAGCGACGCCATCAACCGGCTGAAGGGATGACCATGGCCTCCATGCTCCCCCTCGTGCCGGTGCCGGCGCTACTCGGCTTTCTGATCCTGGCCTTCGTGCCGGTCACCCTGTCGCGCGCGGCGATCATGATGATCGGCGTCGTCGCCGGCGGCTTGCCGGCGCTGCTGCTGGCGCCGGTGGTGGCGTCCTGCGTCGGCGGCGGCTGCGACGCGCCGACGATCGTTCCGATTCTGTCGATCGATGCCGGCGCGGTGGTGGCGCAGATCGCGATGTCGCTGGATCCGTTGAGCGTGGTCGCCGGCATCACGGTGGCGGTGGTCGGCTCTTTGGTGCTGCTGTATTCCAGCGCCTATATGGCGGCCGAACCCGTCGCCGATCTGCGGCGCTACTTCGCGCAGATGAATCTGTTTCTCGCCGGGATGCTGGCGGTGGTGCTGGCCGCCGACGTGCTGCTGCTGTTCCTCGGCTGGGAGATCATCGGCCTGTGCAGCTTCATGCTGATTGCCTATTACTGCAAATTGCCCAAGGCGATCGCCGCGGGGCAAAAGGCGCTGGTGACCACGCGCGTCGCCGATGCCTTTCTGCTCGGCGGGTTGATGCTGCTGTTCCTCGCCGCCGGCACCACCCGGTTCGACGGCATGCTGGCGGCGGTCCCGCAGATCGACGCCTGGCCGCTGGCGGCGATCGCCGGGCTGATCGCGCTCGGCGCGCTCGGCAAATCGGCGCAGATTCCGTTTCACACCTGGCTGCCCAGCGCGATGGCGGGGCCGACGCCGGTCTCGGCGCTGCTGCATTCGGCCACCATGGTGGCGGCCGGCGTGATCCTTTTGGTGCGGCTGGCGCCGCTGTTCGCCGCGACGCCCCAGATCGCCGCCGGCATCGTCACGCTCGGCATCGCCACCGCGGCGCTTGGCGCGCTCGCCGCGGTGATCCAGCGCGACGTCAAGAAGATGCTGGCGTTCTCGACCATGAGCCAGATCGGCTTCATGGTGCTGGCGCTCGGCGTCGGCGCGCCGGCGGTGGCGCTGGCGCATTTCGCGATTCACGCCGCGTTCAAATCGCTGCTGTTTCTCAGCGCCGGGGTGTTGAGCCACGCCGCCGGCGGCTCCACCGCGATCGCGGCGCTGCGCGGCTCGCGCAACCGCCAGCCGCTGGCGTTTTGGAGCTTTGCGATCGGCGCGGCCTCGCTCGCCGGCTTGCCGCTGGTCACCGCCGGCTGGTACTCCAAGGAAGCGGTGCTGGCCGCGGTGCTGACCAGCGGAGCGTGGGGCGCGCCACTATGGGTGCTGGCCGCGCTCGCCGCGGTGCTGACCGCAACCTACGCGTTTCGCGCGGTGCTGGTGGCGTCCAGCGAAACCAGCGATGTCGTGGCACCGCCATGGGGCGGGCTGGCAACGCTGCTGCCTTTGTTCACTTTGGCCTTCGTCGCGGTGGCCGGCGGTTTTGCGGTCGATGCGCTGATCGGTTTTGCCGGCGGCGCGCCGCACGAATTGCCGGTGCTGGCGACGCTGCTCGGCGCCGCGGCGCCGATTCTCGGCGCGGCGCTGGCCTGGCAGGCGGTGCGCGATCCGCAAGCCTTCGAGCAATTTGCCACCCGACTGCGGCATCTGCGCGCATTCCGGGTCGATGCCATCTACTATCTCGTACTGGTGCGCAATTTCCGCCGTATCACCAAGGTTCTCGGCGCTGCCGAGGCGGGCGAGACGGAAGATCCGCGCCGGGTCCGCCAACCGGCTGGTCTGACATCGATCAATGACTCGGTCGGATTAGTGTCCGACGATCCGCTCGGCCAGACCGTTGGCCGGGCCGAGCGCGCGCCGGATGACAGGGATGACGATGCGGCATTGGTCCGCTTCGTCGGCGGCGATCCGGTCGGCCGGCTGCTGACGCGGTTCGCGCGGTTTTTTGTCCGGGATTTTGTGGCACGGTTCAATCCTGACCGGATCGATCAGGCGTGGATGCGCTTTGCCGGCGCGCTGGGTGCGGTCTGGGCCGAGGCGCGTCGGATTCAGACCGGCCGGCTGCGCGACCATTCGCTGGGCATTGCGCTCGGCTGTGCGGGGCTTTTGTTGTTTGCCTGGGGGACATCATGGCGCTGATCGCGCTCCTGCTGCTGCCGGTGATCGGCGGCGTGATTGCATTTGTCGTTGCGGGCCGCCATGAGGCCGAGCGCTGGGTCACGATCGCTACCTTCGCGTTGATGCTGGTCGTGCTGGTCGCGATCGTCGTCGGCGCGCCCGATGCGCGCTGGTACGCGCGGTTCGACTATCCCTGGGTGCCGTCCTTCGGCATCTCGATCAATCTGGCGATCGACGGCCTGTCGGCGGCGCTGGTCGGCATTGCGGCGGTTCTCGGGATCATCTGCGTGACCGCCTCGTGGCAGGAGATCCGCAGCGATTCGGGACTGTTTCACGCCTGCCTGTGCTGGACCGTCGGGGCCACCGTCGGCGTCTTCATCTCGTTCGATCTGCTGATCTTCGCCTTCTTCTGGGAGGCGATGCTGATCCCGAGTTTCACCCTGATCGCGATCTGGGGCCACGGCGACAAGGAAGGCGCGGCGCTCAAATTCCTGATCTTCAACGCGGTCGCCGGCTTCGGCCTGCTCGCCTCGGCCTTTGCCTTGGCGGCTTTGGCCGACCACATGACCTTCAACGCCTTCGAACTGGCCCAGATGAAGTTCTCGACGCCGGTCCAGGTCTGGATGCTGCTCGGCTTTTCGCTGGCCTTCATGGTCAAGCTGTCGGTGCCGCCATTCCACGCCTGGCTGCCGGAGGCGCATACGCTGGCGCCGACCGCGGGCTCGATCCTGCTCGCCGGCGTGCTGCTGAAGACCGGCGCCTATGGCCTGTTCCGGTTCGGCCCGATGCTGTTTCCGGACGGCCTGACCGCCGTGGCGCCCTATGGCATCGCGCTCGGCGCGGTCGGCGCGCTGTATGGCGGCCTGGTCGCTTGCGGCCAGAACGACGCCAAGCGGCTGGTCGCCTATACGTCGATCGCCCATATGTGCATCATCCTGATGGGCATCTCGGCCGGCGTGCACTACGCGCTGGCTGGCGCCGCGGTCGAGATGATCGCGCATTCGTTCTCGGCCTCGGCGCTGTTCCTGCTGATCGGCGCGCTGTATGAGCGCACCCACAGCCGCGACCTGCGCCAGCTCGGCGGGCTGCAGCAATACGCGCCGCGCTTCGCCGCCGCCTTCTCGCTGTTCTGCGCGGCCCTGCTGGCGCTGCCCGGCACCGCGAATTTCGCCGGCGAGGCGCTTGTGGTGGTCGGCCTGTTCCAGGTCACCTGGATCTTCGCGCTGGCGGCGCTGTCGACGCTGGTGGTCTCGGTGATCTACGCCACCCGCTTGCTCAAGGGGCTGGTGTTCGGCGAGGCCCGGCTGGATGCGGCGGTTCACGATCTCACCTTGCGGGAATACGGCGCGGTGCTGGTGCTCGCCGCCGGCACTCTGACCGTCGGACTGTATCCGCAAAGCCTGATTGGCCTGCTCGAGCCGGCGATCCGGGCCGCGCTGGCGCCGCAGCTGCCATGAACGCAGCCCAACTCGCCGCACTCTCGCCGATCGGAGCGCTCGCCATCGGCGCCGTCGCGGCGATGATGCTGGCGCCGCTGGCGCGGGCCGAACTGGTGCGCGCCGCCGCGGCGCTTAGCCTGGCGCTGGCGGCGGGGCTGGTGCTGCTGCGCGCCGGGGCGTCGCCGGCGCCGATCGGCACGCTGTATATGGATGACGGGCCGGCGCGGTTCGGCATCGTCTATGCGAGCCTGTCGTCGCTCGCCGCCTTGGTGTTCCTGCGCGGCGGCAGCGCCAAGGAGGCGCCGTCGCTCTTGGTGCTGGCGGCGCTCGGCGCCGCGACGCTGGCCGCAGCGGGCCATGCCGCGACGCTGTTTCTGGGGATCGAGATCATCAGCCTGTCGCTGATCGCGCTGTTCGCGTTCCTGCTGTCGCGGCCGGGGCTCGAGGCCAGCTACAAATTCCTGGTGATGAGCGGGTTGGCGACGGCGGCGCTGCTGCTTGGCGTGGCGCTGATCTATGCCGAGACCGGCGCGCTGGCCTTTGCCGGATGGAGCGGTCACGGCGCGCTATTCGCGCTCGGCACCGCGTTGCTGCTGGCGGGGCTGGCGTTCAAATTCTCGCTGGCGCCGTTTCACATGTGGACGCCCGACGCCTTCGAGGGCGCGCCTGCCGGCGCCGCCGCATTGGCGGGCGTGGTGTCGAAAGGGGCGGTTGCGGTCGCGATTTTGCGATTGAACGCAACGGCGCAGCTGCCCGAGCCGCTATGGAGCAGCGGCCTCGCCGCGCTCGGCGCGGCCTCGATCCTGGTCGGCAATCTGCTGGCGCTGCGGCAGCCGGCGCTGCCGCGGATGCTGGGCTATTCGACCATCGCGCATTCCGGCTACATCGCCGTGCTGCTGGCCGCGGCGTCGCCGCGCGCCGACGAGGCGGTGCTGTTCTATCTGGCCATCTACGCGCCGGCGCTGATCGGCGCGCTCTGCGCCTCGGCGCTGCTCGGCAAGGCGCCGACGTTGCCGGATCTGCATGGCCTGGTGCGCCGCCGTCCGCTGGAAGCGGCCGCGCTGTCGCTGGCGCTGCTGTCGCTGGCCGGGTTGCCGGCGGCGGGCGGATTCATCGCCAAGCTGTATCTGTTCAGGGTGTTGGTCGAGACCGGCGGCTGGACCCTGCTCGGCGTCGTGGCGGCGGGATCGGGGCTCGGCTTCTACTATTATGCGCGGTTCTTCACGGCGCCGTTCATCGGCGTTGGCGCCGTGGAAGCCGACCCGCTGCCGCTAGGCGATCGCGCCCTGCTGATGCTGTGCGCGGCGCTAATCGTGCTGTTCGGCGTGGCGCCCGGGCTCGTGATCGACATCGTAACGCCCGCGCTATCGTTGCGATAGGCGGGCGTTGCGCATTGCGATGGTCGGATTGGAGCGGCGCGATGCCGTCAGGCGTCCATGTTGCGCAGGTGCTGGCGGTTGCGCAGCTCGATCTGGCGGGCGCCGGAAAATCCGAGAACGCCCTGAGCTTGCAGCTGCGACAGCGCCCGCGACACCGTTTCCAGCGTCAGGCCGAGATAGTCGCCGATATCGCGGCGGCACATCGGCAGCGCCATCAATCCGGCGACCGCGAGCCGGCGGTCCATCTCGAGCAGGAAGTTGGCGACGCGCTCCATCGCATTCTTGCGGCCGAGCAGCAGCATGTGGTCCTCGGCATGGCGCAACTCGCCGGCGGTCATCGCCCACAGGCTGCGGGCGACATTGACGTCGGTGGCGGCGGCCTGTTCGAGGCTGCGGCGTTTCAACAGGCGGACGGTGGTGTCGACGATGGCTTCGGCGGTCAGACGATGCGTGGCGCCCGATTCCAGCCCGAACACGTCGCCCGGAAGATAGAAGGTGCCGATCTGGCGGCGGCCGTCGGACAGCAGCTTGTAGCTGCGCACCGCTCCGGAAACCACCTGATAGACATATTCCGATGGCTCGTCCTCGCCGTAGATCTCTTCTTCCTTCTTGTAGGAGAATTCGGTGGCGACGAGACCGGCATGGCCGGTCACAACGTAGAACTCGTCGGCTGCTGTACTGCCGGTGCTCGGCGCCTTGACGGCGGCTGGGGCCTGGGTCCTGAGCGACTGGTTCAGCATCTGCCATCTCCACATTACAATTGGATGGCAGTCTTCTACGCAAGAATCGCGGGGGGAGGTATTTCGCCTCTTATCTTAAGTAGGTTTACCTAAGTGGTTTTACGGAGGCGGGCATGCGCCAGCGTCGTCCGCCCCTGCCAAGCCGGCAAATTGGCCCCGAATTCGTCCGAAATTGGCCTGTCAGGCGCCGAATCCCATGGCTACGCCGAGGCGCTGCTCTCCCGCATCGCCCCGCGGATGTGGATCACGAGGCTGTCTTCGAGGTGTGGCTTGAGCACCACATGGCGGACGCCGGCCGCCGCGGCACGGTTCATGATGCTTTGATCGGGATAGCCGGTGATCATCACCACCGGCGCCTTGATGTTACGCTCACGCAGGCGGTTCGCCAGATCGATCCCGTTCATGCCCGGCATCTTGTAGTCAACCACGATGCAGTCGACCGGCTGCTCGGCCACCGCATCAAGCAGCGCCAGTCCGCTACGAAAGGTTCGCACCTCGAAACCGTCGGTTTCCAGAAGAAAACGCAGCGATCCGAGGACGCCATGGTCGTCATCGACCACATAGACCAAGGATTTGGCTGGCGGAACGGACATCACGGAGTTCTCTTGCGCCTAGCGAGGCTGCGAGTTGCGGATGCCTAACTTTATAAACTGCTGGGAAAAACAGCTTGATCCAGCTCAATCTTTGATCGCACCGGCGCGCATCGCCAGGCGGACCAGCTCGGACAGGCTCGATGCCTGCATCTTGGTCATCACATTGGCGCGGTAGACCTCGATCGTGCGCGGGCTGATATCGAACTCCCGCGCGATCACCTTGTTGGACAGGCCGGCGATCAGGCCGTCCATCACCTGGCGTTCGCGCGGACTGAGCGATTCGACGCGCGCCGCGATATCCTGGGCCACCGCCTCGGTCTTGGCGCCGCTTGCCGCATGCCGAAGCGCGGCTTCGATCATGCCGATCAGCCGCTCGTCCTCGAACGGCTTTTCGATGAAGTCCATCGCGCCGAGTTTCATCGCTTCGACGGCGAGCGGCACGTCGCCATGGCCTGTCATGATCAGCACCGGAAGCTTGCAGCCAAGCTCCTTCAGCCGCTTCAGCAGAGCCATGCCGTCGATGCCGGGCATCCGGACATCGGAGAGGATACAGCCGGGATCGGTCGGCAGCGCGTCGAGAAACGCCTGGGCGGATTCGAATGCCTGGACGCTGAAGCCTTCGGAATCGAGTAGAAAGTCCAGGGAATCCCGCATCGCCGCGTCGTCGTCGATGACGTAGACATTTCCCTTACGAGGCATCGGTTAAGTCCGCGCTTGAGGCCAGCGGCAACGTGAATCGGAACGTTGCGCCGCCTTCGTTATTGGATTCCGCCCACATTCGGCCGCCATGGGCCTCGATAATGGAGCGGCTGATCGATAGCCCCACCCCCATACCAGTTTCCTTGGTGGTGAAAAAGGTCTGGAACAGGCTCGATCTGACGTCGTCCTGAATTCCGCTCCCGGTGTCAGCCGCTACCACCTCGATCATGTCGTCCGCCACCCGGAAATTAGACACGGATAGCTCTTTTTTCGGCGTCAGGGCCATGGCCTCGAGCGCGTTGCGGAACAGATTGACCAGAACCTGCTGGATCTGCACCCGATCGACCAACACCAGGTCGTTGGCAGGATCCAGGTTGAAGCGCAGCAATACGCCTTGCTCGCGCGCGCCGGTCAACCCCAGCGCGCCGGCTTCCTCGATCAGTTTGGCCAGGCTTTCGACCCGCTTTTCGGATTCGCCCCGCGAGACGAAATCGCGCAGCCGACGGATGATCTGGCCGGCCCGTAGCGCCTGTTCGGCGGCACGATCCATCGCGGTTTCGATCTTCGACGTATTGGGGCCCTTGCTTCCGGCCAGCAACCGGCGCGAGCCCTTCATATAATTGCTGATCGCCGACAGCGGCTGGTTGAGTTCATGGGCTAGCGCGGAGGCCATTTCGCCCATCGCGGTCAGCCGAGAGACGTGCACCAGTTCTGATTGCAGATCGTGCAACCGGGCCTGGGTCTGCTGATATTCGGTGAGGTCGCGAATGAAGCCGGTGAAATACTGTTTGCCGCCCGACTGCATCTCGCCGATCGACAGGTGCATCGGGAAGGTCTTGCCGTCGCTGCGTTGGCCGGTGACGATCCGCCCGATGCCGATGATGTGCCGCTCCCCGGTGGCGCGATAGCGGTCGAGATGGGCATCGTGGCGCGCCGCATCGATCGGCGGCATCAGTTCGCTGACGTTGCGGCCGATCGCTTCGCTTTCGGAGAAGCCAAACATTCGCTCGGCGGCATTGGAGAAGAAACGCATGATGCCGTGGCCGTCGATCAGGATCATCGCGTCCGGCACGGTGTCGAGAATCGAGCGGAGCTGGCCCTGCTGCATCCGCAGTTCCGACTCCAGTCGCTTTTCCTCGTCGATATTGAATAGGATGCCGCACAGATAGCCGGGCGTCGCGGGCTCGAGCCGGACAACGCCGCCGCGTGCGCGCAGCCATCGGCTCGGCCCGGACGCGTCACCGGTCCGGAATTCCACGTCGATACTCGATTCCGACTTCATCGCCTGTTCGACCGCCCGCGCGATGCGATCGCGGTCGTCGGGGTCGATCTGCTCCAGAAAAAGCTCGTAGCTGATCGAGGGCTCGCCGGAAAGGCCAAGCAGACTGCTTGCCGACGCGGACCAGACGATTTGGTGGGTCGCCAGATCCAGCTCCCAGCTCCCGACGCCCGCTTGGTCGACGCCCCGTTTGAGGCGCTCTTCATGCGTCGGGTGATCGGAGGAAGATTGGACTGTTACGCTCACGCTCCGCCTTTTCTGTTGATTATGTCGTTCATATCACAACGACATTCGCAACCGCAACATGACCGGCGCAGCCAATCCGAGATGTTGATTGCGGATGGGTGGTCGGCCCGGCCCGAAGGGGACGGGGGCAGGGCCGCCGCGGCCGAGCGGGGAGTTCAGCCGGCCTTGTGGTGCGCCGGATCGTCTTCCGGCGAATTCAGATAGAACCCGGACATCGTGTCGACCCAGCACAGGTGGTCGTGCACCTCCTTGACCCCGCAGACGTTCTCGGCGGCGACAATTGCGGCGTGGCGCGAGCGTTCCTCGGTGATGACGCCGTTGAGCTGGACCACGCCATTGCGCACCAGCACGCTGAGCCCGAACGGTCGCCAGTCGTTGCTGTCGATCGCGGCGATGACGCGGTCGCGGATGTTGTCGTCATCCGCGGTCGGATCCGGCACTTCGCGCGCCAGATCGGCGACCGCGCGCAGCAGGTTCTTGCGGGTGACGATGCCGACGATGTCGTCGCCGCGCATTACCGGCAGACGTTTGACATGGTTCTTCTCCATCATCTCCACGATCGTCTCGAGCGGCGTATCTTCGGTCACGGTGTAGGGATGTCCGGTCATGATCTCGCCGACCTTGCGGCCGTGCTCATGCACGAAATCGGCGGCGGAGCGGCCGGGGCCGAGCAGCAGGCGCAGCCAGCGGCCGCGCTTGCGCTGGGTGCCGATTTCGGCGCGCCGGATAAAGTCGCCTTCCGACACGATGCCGACCAGCTTGCCCGCGTCGTCGATCACCGGAAGCCCACTGACGTGATTGTCCAGCATGGCATTGGCTGCATCGACGATCGATGCCGCGGTACCGATCGTCACCACCTGCCGGGTCATGATTTGATGCGCGCGCATGTGGATCTCCCATTCAATCTTGTTTAGCTACGAAGCTATTGCAGCGATGCGCCAGGAGGTTGAGGTAAGTCAACAACCGTCTGCGTTCGTTGCGCTCAATGCGAAATCAGCGCCGGGATCGTCAGCGACTTGAAGATCCCGCGGGTGACGCCGCCAAGGATGAATTCGCGCAGCCGCGAATGACCGTAACCTCCCATGACCAGCAGGTCGGTGCCATTGTCGGCGGCCATCGACAGGATCGAATTGTAGATGTTGGATGGCTCCGCGGTATAGCGATGTGCTGTGGCGTTCAGATCATGGCGCAGCAGATGGGCGATCAGGGCCTCGGATGACGCTTCGCCGATCTCTTCCTCGTCCTCGTTGACGGCAACCACGTCGATGGTTTGCGCCTTGTGCAGGAACGGCATGGCGTCGTGGACCGCGCGGGCGGCCGGTCGACCGCCGTCCCAGCAAATCAGCACGCGATCAAGTTTGAGCGGTCCGGTATGGATATAAGGCACCATCAGCATTGGCCGGCCGGAATTGAACAGCACGGATTCGGCAAGCGGGTCGTGATGGCCGGGCTTGCTGCGATCCGGTTGTGGGACCACGCTGAGATCGTAAAGCCGGGAGATCTCCGCCAGCGCTTCATTGGCCATCACCGGACTATCGCAGACGCTTCTGGCGCCGTGCGAAATCCCCGCGGTCCGGGCCGCGATCTCGTACTGATTGAGTCGCGCGGCGGCTTCGTCGTTGTCGGTATTGTACTGGCTGGCTGCGGCGTAGTAGGCGGCCGACGCGCCGGCCACGATCGCCGGGTTGATCGGCTGGTAGGTACAGACGATGCCGTCCAGATGCGCGTTGAATGCCTTGGCGACGGACACCGCGCAGGCGACGATGCCATCCGCAGCGCGATCGGCCGGAATATGAACGACGATATCACTTAGCATTGCAGGCTCCCGCATTCGCCGGTTTGGCTTATTTTATCTGAGCATAGCACCGCAACACGCCGTCACTTTGATCTATCTCATCATGCGTCCTCGCATTCGGCGCAGAATGATCCTTCATATGCGAGCCTTGATATGCGCGCCTTGGCCGCACTAGCCTTGGCCGCATTGGTCTTGATCTCACAGGCCTTGGCCCGCGCAAGCCTAGAAGCGCATCGCGCCTGGGGTAGGACGGCTGCGAGCCGACCGCATCCTGCGGCGCCAAAAAAGCGTGGTGGAGGAGTGGTGGAGGAATCGATGACGTATGCGTCTGTTATGGTGAGCCTGGCGTTCGATCAGGCCAATACCGTCCGCTTGGCGCTGGCCTGCGAAATCGCCGAGCGGTATCAGTCCCGCGTAATCGGCGCGGCAGCATCGGAATTCAGCGCGCCGCTTTACTTTACGTCCGGGGAGGCCGCTCAGAAGCTGCTCGACGAGGGCAACGCCAAGATCCGGCGACGCATTGTCGAGCTGGAGGCCGAATTCCGCCAGTCGATGGGTGGGCATTGCCGCGAGCTGGAATGGCGCGCCGCGGTGGAGATGCCGGCCAAGTACATCGTCCAGCAGGCGCGCGCCGCGGATCTGGTGATCAGCGGCGGCGGGGTGCGCGATCCGCTTTGCGATCCGTTCGCGCAAGCCGATCCTGCCGATCTGGTGATGCAACTCGGCCGACCGCTGCTGATCGTTCCCGAAGGCCCCGGCCGGGTCGACCTGTCGCGCGTTCTGGTGGCCTGGAAGGACAATCCAGAAGCCCGCCGCGCGATTGTCGACGCATTGCCATTGCTGCGGCATGCCAGCCACGTCAGCGTCGCCGCGATCGCCGAGGCGGCCGATGAGCGCGATGCGGCGCAGGCCAGCGTCGCTGACGTCGTCGACTGGCTATCGCGTCATCACATCGTCGCATCCGGTCTGGTCCCGGAAGCCTGCGGGCATGCCGCTACGCAGTTGAGCGAAATCGCCGGCAGCACCGAAGCCGGCGTCATCGTCGCTGGCGCCTATGGCCATTCGCGGTTTCGCGAATGGATTCTGGGCGGCGTCACCAGGCATCTGGTCGAGCAGGGCAGCCGCGCCGTACTGTTGTCTCGGTAGTCGCATCGCCATATCTATGGCCTTATATGAGGAGTCGATCGCAAGCGAAAATACCGCGGTTCACCCGGACGGCCGCGACAGGTTGGAGTGAGCAACGATGATGGTCAATCCCGCGGCATCGCGGTCGCCTTCTATCCGGCCGCAAGACGATCCTGCGTCTATCGAGCCGGTCGGGCCCGACGACAGCGATCGGGCGTTGCATGCGATGCTGGCGCCGCTGACCGGCGGGTTGTCGCCGACGGCGCTCACGCTGGCCTATGCGGATTGGATGGCGCACCTGATCAGCGCGCCGGCGCGAAGCCTGGACATCGCGCAGGAGGCATTGCGCGGGGCGGCGCAATTGGCGGAAGCCGCGGTGCATCCCGCCTCCGCCTGGTCGGCGATTGCGCCGCAGCGGGGGGATCGGCGCTTCGACGCCCAGGATTGGTCGCTGCAGCCATTCAATCTGCTGGCCCAGGGGTTCTTGCTGACCCAGCAGTGCTGGCACGACGCCACCACCGGCGTTCGCGGCGTGTCGCGACAGAACGAGAAGATCGTCGAATTCTCCGGCCGGCAGCTGCTAGATATTTTTGCGCCGTCGAATTTCGCGCTGACCAATCCCGAGGTGATCCGCAAGACCGTCACGACTGGCGGCGCGAATTTCGTTCAGGGGATCCGCAATTGGTGGAGCGATTATCAGCAGGCGCTGACCAAGGGCAAGGCCAGGCCGTCGGGCGATTTCGTGGTCGGCAAAACTGTTGCGGTGACGCCCGGCAAAGTGGTGTTCCGCAACGAGCTGATCGAGCTGATCCAATATGCTCCGGCGACCGGACAGGTCTATCCGGAGCCGATCCTGATCGTGCCGGCCTGGATCATGAAATATTACATCCTCGATCTGTCGCCGCACAATTCGATGGTCAAGTTCCTGACTGAGAACGGCTTCACCGTCTTTATGATCTCCTGGCGCAATCCGGTGGCGAAGGATCGCAATATTTCGCTCGAGGATTATCGGACGCTCGGCATCCAGGCCGCGCTGGCGAGCGTGGCGAGGATCGTCCCGGGCAGCCGGGTTCATGCCGTCGGCTATTGCCTCGGCGGCACGCTGCTGTCGATCGCGGCGGCGGCGATGTCGCGCGACGGCGACGATTCGTTGCGCTCGATTACGTTGCTGGCGGCGCAGACCGATTTCACCGAGGCCGGCGAATTGACGCTGTTCATCAATGAGAGCCAGGTGGCCTTTCTGGAAGACATGATGTGGAAGCGCGGCGTGCTCGATACCACGCAGATGGCCGGCGCGTTCCAGATCCTGCGCTCCAACGATCTGATCTGGTCGCGCATTGTGCGGGATTATCTGATGGGGGAACGTGCCGCGCCGAGCGACCTGATGGCGTGGAATGCCGATGCCACCAGGATGCCGTACCGGATGCATTCCGAATATCTGCGCAAGCTGTTCCTCAATGACGACCTGGCCGAAGGCCACTATCTGGTCGACGGCAAGCCGATCGCGCTTTCGGATATCCACACTCCGCTATTCGTGGTCGGCACCGAGCGCGACCACGTCGCGCCGTGGCGCTCGACCCACAAGATCCATCTGCTGGCCGATGCCGAGATCACCTATGTGCTGACCGGCGGCGGCCACAATGCCGGTATCGTCGCGCCACCGGGCGAGCGCGCGCGTGGCTTCCAGGTGCTGACCAAACGCGCCGATGGACCCTATATCGGTCCCGACGACTGGCTCAAGCGCGCCGCCCATGCCGAAGGCTCGTGGTGGAGCGAATGGGTCGGTTGGCTGGCGGCGCGGTCGGGGGAACAGCGCGATCCGCCGCCAATGGGCGGTCCTGGCACCAACCCTGACGAATTGCCGGACGCGCCCGGCAGCTATGTGTTGCAGTCCTGATCGGGATCGATGTCTAGCGCCGCGATAGCGGCTTGCAGCGTTTGCTGCGGCGTGCCGCCCGCGTCGATCCGGGTCCAATCGATCGGTCCCGGATCGTAATCCTGCTGGCGCCGGACGATGTCCGCCGTGGCGTCGGAGGCGTCGGCCGTGCGCGCGTCGACCCGCGCGATCCGTGTGGCCAGATCGGCCACCAGAAACAGCCCGGCAAACGGCACCTGCATCGCCGCCGCGACGCCCGCGATCGCCGTGCGCTCCGCCGCTTGCGCGAACACCGCGTCGACGATCACCGAATGGCCCTGCGCCAGCACCCGTTGCGCGGTCGCGGCGAGCGCGCGATAGATATCGGCGGTGACCTGCGGCTGATAGGCGTCGACCGGTAGCCGTTCGGTTTCGGCGACGCCGAAATGCTGCTTGCGGATCACGTCCGAGCGCAGCAGCACTGCGCCGGGCAGCGGCGCGACCGATCCAGCGAGCGCGCGCGCCAGCACCGATTTGCCGGTGCCCGACAGGCCGCCGACCGCGATCAGCCGTGGCGGCGGCGGTGCAATCAGCTGCAAGGCCAGGGCGAAATACCGATCGGCGTCGCGCCGGATCGCCTGCCGGGCCTTGGCATCGCGCGCCGGCCGCGACAGCATCACATTGGCACGGATCGCGGCGCGCATCGACATCAGCAGCGGCAGCGCCGCCAGCGCATCGAGATTCGCGCTGGCGCTCCCGGCCAGATACCGGTTGAGCAGGATCGCGGCGGCGTCGCAGCGCTGATAGTGGATCAGATCCATCAGCGGGAAGGCGAGGTCGTACAGCACATCGACCGAGGCGATCTTCGGATCGAATTCGATCGCGTCGAATAATACGGGCTCGTGCCCGATCTGCACGATATTGGCCAGATGCAGGTCACCATGGCAGTGCCGGACAAAGCCGTTCTGCCCGCGCCGTTCCAG
This sequence comes from Rhodopseudomonas sp. BAL398, assembly GCF_033001325.1. Taxonomy (NCBI): domain Bacteria; kingdom Pseudomonadati; phylum Pseudomonadota; class Alphaproteobacteria; order Hyphomicrobiales; family Nitrobacteraceae; genus Rhodopseudomonas; species Rhodopseudomonas sp. BAL398. Next base: position 3,109,169 of record NZ_CP133111.1, on the reverse strand, counting down.
CATCGGCCGGATCCGGTCATAGGCGGCCCTGCTGAGCCGGTCGAGCGTCGCCGTCTGCGCGGCGTCGAAGCCGTCCGCGGCGTCGAAGGCCTTGGTGTTGGCGCCGATCAGGTCCGGAATCGATTGCGTCCAAGGCGCCGCCGGGGCTTGCGGCGCGGCGGCGTGCGAGGCCGCGATCACGTCGGCGATCTTGGCGACCAGAGCGCCATCCAGGGGTCCGGCGGCGGCGAGGTGGTCAACGGTGCGCTGTTCGTCAAAACGCGCCATCTCGATCGCCCATTCGACGACCTCACCATCGCCGCCGATCCGCAACGCTCCATCGGGCGCGCGCGTGATCGCCACAAGGCGACGATAGATCTGCGGCGCAAACCGCCGATTGACGATGAGTTCCTGCTCGCAGGCCGCCTTGCGGCGACCCAGCGTTGAGTAATCCAAAAATGCGAACTTGACCGCGCGCTTGACCTTCAAAGCGCGGTCGCCGGCAAGAAAGACCGCGGCGCCATGGGTGTCGATTTGCTGCGCGGGCTGTCCGCCATGGGCCGCCGGACTTGACAGGAACGCGAACACGTCCTGCTGCGATATCGCAATGTCCTGCGGCGTATCCGAGTCCTGCGGCGAATCCGACATCGATCAAGGTACTCGTGTGGCTTTTGATGGTCGAAAATACGCCGACTTTACGCCGACCAACCCTGCGGATGGACGTGGGCATTGCTGGCGTAAATACAACCCGCTCTCCAAAACCAGTTCCAGTTTGACCTTGATCAAATCAATTGGGAAAAGGTGCGGTCAAGTTGTCCGGTGCATTGGCGCGCTACCGAGGTGTATTGCAATGCATTGAGTTGCAATCCGGCCGGACGACACCGCAATCGAATGGACACAGACTTGTATAAATTTCTGGAAGCAACCGTTGCCGGTCATATGACCCGCTCGGTCAAGACGGTCTCGCGCGACCTCACGATGCGCGAACTCGAGAATCTTTTCGAAAGCGATGACTACAATGCCTATCCGGTCGAGGAGGATTCACGTGCCGTCGGCCTGGTCACGAAATATGATTTCCTGAAGTGCTTCGCGTTCAATCCGTCGCAGATGCTGCCGCACTATGACGATCTGATGAATCGCACCGTCGGCGACGTGATGACGCCGGATTTCATCTATGTCCACGCCGATACCAGGCTGACGCGCGTGCTGCAGTTGATGGTCGAGCATCAGACCAGAAGTATTCCCGTGCTTGACGGCGCCCGCAAGCTCGCCGGCATCATTTCGCGCGAGGACGTGATGCGGGCCCTGGCCAGTATCATCAGAGCGAAATAATAGCGACCGGCAACCGGTGGGCGCTGGCGGCGTCCGAATGACGCGGCCGCGGCCGGGCGTTGGATTCGTCAGCGCTTTTATCTTACACAGGGCTCGTTCAGACTCCCAGGTGCGGCGGCCGACACCGGCCGTCCGCCGTACGGTGCCGAGGTGAGATGTCGACCTATCGATTGAGCAATCTGCTTGCGCCGCGCGCGGTGGCGGTGGTCGGCGCCAGCCCGCGTCCGGGTTCGCTGGGGCGCGCCGTGCTGGATAATCTGCGCAAGGCGCAATTCGGCGGCGCGATCGGCGTGGTCAACCAGCGCTATGAGGAGATCGACGGTGTGGCGTCGGTCGATCGTCTGGCCGACCTCTCCTTCGTGCCGGATCTGCTGGTGATCACCGCGCCCGGGCGTGCGGTGCCGCACATCATCGCCGAGGCCGCCGCGCTCGGTGTTGCCGGCGCCATCCTGATTGGCGCCGAGCTGGGACGCGGCGAGGGCTCCTATTCGCAAGCGGCTCTGGATGCCGCGCGCGATCACGGGATGCGGTTGATCGGTCCGAACTGCCTCGGCATCATGGTGCCCGGCTCGCATCTCAACGCCAGCTTCGCCGCCCACATGCCGCGCGCCGGGCACCTGGCGCTGATTTCGCAATCCGGGGCGATCGCCGCCGGCATGGTGGACTGGGCCGCCGAGAAGGCGATCGGGTTTTCCGGGATCGTGTCGATCGGCGACCAGCTCGACGTCGACATCGCCGACATGCTCGATTACTTCGCCGGCGATCTGCAGACCCGTGCGATCCTGCTCTACATCGAATCGGTCAAGGACGCCCGCAAGTTCATGTCGGCGGCGCGCGCCGCGGCGCGAATCAAGCCGGTCGTGGTGGTGAAGTCCGGGCGGATGGCGCAAGGCGCGAAGGCTGCCGCGACCCATACCGGGGCGCTGGCCGGCTCGGATGCGGTGTACGACGCCGCGTTCCGCCGCGCCGGCATGCTGCGGGTGTTCGATCTGCGCGAATTGTTCGACTGCGCCGAGACGCTCGGCCGGGTCAGCCCGCCGCGTGGCAAGCGGCTGGCGGTGCTGACCAATGGCGGCGGGATCGGCATCCTGGCGATCGACCGGCTGACCGAACTCGGCGGCGTCGTGGCGACGTTGTCGCCGGAGACACATAAGCAGCTGGATTCCGAGATGCCGCCGACCTGGTCCGGATCGAATCCGGTCGACATCACCGGCGACGCCGACGCCGAGCGTTACGCCGCGGCGCTGACGGCGTTGCTCGGCGATCCGGACAATGACGCGATCCTGGTGATGAATGTGCGGACCGCGATGGCGGCGCCGAGCGACATCGCCACCACGGTCACCCAGCTGGTCACCGCCGATCGCGCCAAGCGGATGCTGTTCAAGCCGGTGTTCGCGGTCTGGGTCGGCGCCGATGACGCCGTGGCGCGCACCTTCGACGCGGCCGGAATCCCGAACTATCTCACCGAGGATGACGCGGTCCGCAGCCTGATGCATCTGGTGAAATACCGCGAGGCGGCGGCGGCGCTGACCGACGTGCCGCCGAGCCTGCCGAAGGAGTTCGAGCCCGACACCGACGCGGCGAGCGCGATCGTCGACAAGGCGGTCGCCGAAGGTCGCACCTGGCTCGATCCGCTGGAGATCAGCGGGCTGTTCGCCGCCTATCAGATCCCGATGATTCCCACGCTCGCCGCTGCCGATGCCGATCAGGCGGTGGCGTGGGCGACGCCGTTTTTGGCGCAGGGCGTGACCCTGGTGGTGAAGGTGCTGTCGCGCGACATTACCCACAAATCCGACGTCGGCGGTGTCGTGCTCAATCTCACCAGCGTCGAGGCGGTGCGCGAGGCCGCCGATCAGGTGCTGGCGCGGGCCAAGCAGATGCGCCCCGATGCGCGGCTCGAGGGCGTGATCGTGCAGCCGATGCTGCTGCGGCCGAAGGCGCGCGAATTGATTCTCGGCATTGCCGACGATCCTACCTTCGGCCCGGTGATCGTATTCGGCCATGGCGGCACCGGCGTCGAGATCATCAACGACAAGTCGCTGGCGCTGCCGCCGCTCGATCTCAAACTCGCCGCCGACCTGATCGGGCGGACCCGGGTGTCGCGGTTGCTGTCCGGCTATCGCGACGTGCCGGCGGTGAAGGCCGACGCGGTGGCGTTGACGCTGGTCAAGCTGTCGCAGATGGCCGCGGAGCTGCCGCAGATTCACGAACTCGACATCAACCCGCTGCTGGCCGACGAGACCGGCGTCGTCGCGCTCGACGCGCGGGTGGTGGTGCGCAAGGCCGAGCGGAAGTTCGCCGGTCCCGGCAACGCCACCTTCGCGGTGCGTCCCTATCCGTCGCAATGGCAGCGCCATCTGGTGCTCAAGGACGGCTGGCGCGTGCTGGCGCGGCCGATGCGGCCCGACGACGAGCCGGCGCTGCGCGCCTTTCTGCAGAACGTCAGCAAGGAAGATCTGCGGCTGCGCTTCTTCGCGGCGATGAAGGAGTTCAGCCATCCGTTCATCGCGCGGCTGACCCAGATCGACTATGCCCGCGCGATGGCTTTTATCGCTTTCGATGAAGCCACCAACGAGACCCTCGGCGTGGTCCGCATCCATTCCGATTCGATTTACGAGTCCGGCGAATACGCCATCCTGCTGCGCTCGGACCTCAAGGGCAGGGGGCTCGGCTGGGCGTTGATGCAACTGATCATCGAATACGCCAAATCCGAGGGGCTGAAATCCGTCGCCGGTCAGGTGCTGCGGGAAAACACCGTGATGCTGAAGATGTGCCGCAACCTCGGCTTCGAGGTCAAGTCCGACCGCTCCGAGCCGGAGATCTGCAACGTGGCGCTGCCGCTCGACGCCCGTTGAGCTTACAGCCGGCTCACCGATACGACGCGAAAAGTATGCATGGCGCCGTCCTCGTTGATCGAGACATATTCGCCCTGGACGAAACGTTCGTCGGCGAAGTGATAGCCGGTCTCGTCCGGATTATTGCCGGCGATGTCGTATTGAAACGCCCAGGAGCCGCCGGGGCGATGCACCAGATGACCGAGGCTGTCGGGCTGGTCCGGCCGCAGCCGCGCCACGCGGCAGGCCTGGCGATGCTTCTTCCACATCTCCGCGTCGATATGGTCATCGTCACTGAGCGGCGCGACGATCACATAGGCGATGCCGGGATCGCCTTCCGGATGGCCGGGCTCGCGCGCGAGCACAAGGCGGATCTGGCGGAAACGTGCGGGCAGCGAGCTGTTGAAAATGGCGCTCGATGAGCCTTTGGTCATTTTCGGTTGTCCAATCGTCGTTGCGGGCGCAAGCTTTGCGCAGCGTGCAATACCAAGATTTGATTTGCATCAATCGCCGAGGCCGAAGCAAGCTATTCGCATGCGATCTGCCGCCACCAACGCAAATCGGAGCATCGAATGCCGACATTGACCAACGGTCGGAGCCTGCCGTGAATTCCCAGCCGGTGCTGAACGCGGTCGCTGACGGCGACGTTCTGGAGCTTCATCCTGGCGGCCCATGGACCGCCGTGCATTCGGCGGCGCTGCAAACTTTGTTCGACGCGGTCGCGCCCAAGCTGCGAGCCGCCAAGACGCTGACCATCGACATGGCCGGGGTCCAGGAAATCGATACCATCGGTGCCTGGCTGCTCGAAAAAATCTCACGCGACGCGGCGCGTGCCGGCCATGACGCTCGGTTCGTCGGCATCGACGCGCATTATGCCGGGCTGATCGACGAGGTCCGTGAGCTCAACCGCCGTGGACCGACACCCCGCGTCAAGCCGAATCCGATTCTGGCCCGGCTCGATCAGCTGGGTCGCTCGGCCTGGAGCGCGACCGAGGACATCGCGGTCTTCCTGCAGATGTTCGGCGCATTGGCGGTCGCGCTGTTCGACGTGCTGCGGCGGCCGCGATCGATGCGGCTGACCTCGATGGTCTATCAGGTCTACCGCGTCGGCTGGCAGGCGATCCCGATCATCGTGCTGATCATGTTCCTGATCGGCGCCATCATCGCCCAGCAGGGCATCTTCCATTTCCGCAAATTCGGCGCCGAATCCTACGTGGTCGACATGGTCGGCATTCTGGTGCTGCGCGAGATCGGCGTGCTGATCGTCGCCATCATGGTCGCCGGCCGTTCCGGCAGCGCCTATACGGCCGAGCTCGGCTCGATGAAGATGCGCGAGGAAGTCGATGCGCTGTCCACGATGGGGCTCGATCCGGTCGAGGTGCTGATTCTGCCGCGCATCCTGGCGCTGATCATCGCCTTGCCGATCCTGACCTTTATCGGCTCGATGGCCGCGCTCTATGGCGGCTGCCTGACCGCCTGGTTCTATGGCGGCATGGAGCCGACGATCTTCCTCGCCCGGCTGCATGACGCGGTATCGGTCACCAGCTTTCAGGTCGGCATCACCAAGGCGCCGTTCATGGCGCTGGTGATCGGCATCGTCGCCTGCAGCGAAGGCTTACGGGTCAAGGGCAGCGCCGAATCGCTCGGCCGCCAGACCACGACCTCGGTGGTGAAGTCGATCTTCCTGGTGATCGTGCTCGACGGGTTGTTCGCCGTATTCTTCGCCTCGATCGGAATGTAGTGATGGACGTTCGCGCCGAGCAGTTCGCCATACGCGTCACCGATCTTGTAGTTGGATTCGGCCAGCAGACCGTGATTGATCATCTGTCACTCGATGTCCGGCGCGGCGAAATCCTCGGCCTGGTCGGCGCCTCCGGGGGCGGCAAATCGGTGTTGATGCGAACGATAATTGGACTAATTCCAAAACAGGGCGGCGATATCGACGTGATGGGCCGGCAGATCGGTGTCGGACGCGATGGTATTAGCAGCGCCGCCGCGGCGATGTGGGGCATCCTGTTTCAGCAGGGCGCCTTGTTCTCCTCGCTGTCGGCGCGGCAGAACGTGCAGTTTCCACTGCGGGAGATGCTATCGCTATCGGAGACGCTGCTCGATGAAGTCGCCACCGCCAAGCTGGAGATGGTCGGGATCGGGCCGGACGACTGGGACAAGTTTCCGGCGCAATTGTCCGGCGGCATGACCAAGCGGGTGGCGCTGGCGCGGGCATTGGCGCTCGATCCGGCGATCGTGTTTCTCGACGAGCCGACCTCCGGCCTCGATCCGATCGCCGCCGGCGAATTCGACGAGCTGATCAAGACGCTGCAAACCACGCTGGGCCTGACTGTGTTCATGGTCACCCATGATCTGGCCAGCCTGAATACCGTGTGTGATCGCGTCGCGGCGCTCGCCGATGGCAAGATCGTCGCGATCGGGCCGATGCGCGAGCTGCTGCAATCCGAGCATCCCTGGGTGAAGGCCTATTTCCACGGCAAGCGCTCCCAGATGCTGCAACCGAAAGCGAGCTAACACTATGGAAACCCGCGCCCCTTTCGTCATCGTCGGTGCCTTTGTCCTCGCGGCCATCGCGGCGGTGTTCGGCTTCGTGTTCTGGCTGCACAACACCAGCGGCGTCGGCGCGCGTACCGTCTATCACATCCAATTCAACGACCCGGTGCCGGGGCTGCTGGTTGGCGCGGCCGTGCTGTTCAACGGGATACGTGTCGGCGAGGTCACCCAATTGGGCCTTGCTCCTGATAATCCACGCCGGGTCAATGCCACCGTGGCGGTGGCGACCGATACGCCGGTGCGGCCGGATACCAAGGTCGGGCTGGATTTCCAGGGCCTGACCGGGGTGCCGGTGGTTTCGCTGGTTGGCGGCACGGCGCTGACCGGCTCGGCCGTCGATAAGACTTTGGTGGCGGAGCCCGGTGCCGGGCAAAGCATGACCCAGGCTGCGCGCGATGCGTTGAGCAAAGTGGATTCGGTGCTGAGCGAGAATGCCGGGGCGCTGAAAGAGACGGTCGGCAATCTGAAGACGTTCTCGGCCTGGTTGGCGGGCAATACCGGCAAGCTCGACGGCATCATCGGCGGGGTCGAGCGGATGACCGGGGCCAACGAGCCGGTCGTGGTCAAGGTGATCTACGACCTGAAGGCAGCATCGGGCTTTCCGCCTCCGACCAAGACGATCAGGGGCCAGCTTGTGATTCCGGACCCGACCACTGTGTTGTTGTACGACACCCAAAAAGTACTGCTGGCACCGGGGCTGGATTATCCCGGCTTCGCCGGTGCGCAATGGGCCGACAGCGTGCCGAAGATGGTGCAGGCCAAGCTGATCCAGAGCTTCGAGAACTATGACATCGCCCATGCCCCGACGCGGCCGCTCGATAGCGTGCAAGCCGACGATCAATTGCTGATCGATATCAGGAATTTCGCGGTGGACGGCGAGCCCGGTCCGCATGCCGTGATCTCCCTGGCGGCCAGAATCCTGAATAAGGAGGGGCATGTGATCGCCGCCAGACTATTCCGGCAGGCACAACCCTTGGCGAAGCCCGATCCGGTCGCCGCGGTGGCCGCGTTCAACGAGGCATTCGACAATATCGCCAAGGAGTTAGTGCCATGGACCGCGGCCGTCCTGGCGACGCCGGCAAAATCCGGCGGCGAGCCGCAAGCGGCTATTCCAGGCCCTTCAGATACGCCAAAAGGTCGTTGATCTGATCCGGTTCGAGCTCGAAGGCCGGCATGTCGTTGTGTCCGGTCGAGATGCCTTCGGCGAAGGCTTCGGCCAGGGTTTCGATCGGATAGCGCTTGTGCAGGGTCCGGAACGGCGGGGCCTCCGTCAGCGGGCTGTCGCCGCTTCGCCCAACGGCGTGACAACGGGCGCAATGGGCCTCGACATAGGCCTTTCCGCGAAGTTGGGCCGAAGAGGCGGCCACGGCCGAGCTAATCATTAGCACTTGGATCGCCAAAAGGACGGGTATACGGCGCATAAAACCGCCTTTGCTCGGGAAAACGGCGTGAATCGATCGTTTCTAACCTAATGGCCGTGCGGGAGTCTTGTCCACAGCCGTTGATTCATGTCAATGAGTGACTTGATCTGTGTCAAGCTGTCTTGACGATTTGCGAAGATATTAAGGTTTCTGGCGCAACGTTCACAACCCGAGTGGCAATGCGCGCGGCAGTTGGAGACGTGCTTCTAACGATCTGTAAGGAGTGATGAATGCCGCACCTCGCTTTTCCGAATTCATGCGACGGTTATCGCTGCGATACCCATTGCTCGGTTCGCTCGCTTGCAATCTGCGGCGAACTCAACGAGCTTGACCATCACGAATTCGAACGGATGGCTCAGCATGTCCGGTTCGCTCCGAAGGAGGCGCTGTTCTCCGAGGACGAGATGGCCGATTCGGTCTATAGTCTGACCGAGGGCATTGCGCGCCTTTATAAGTTACTGCCCGACGGCCGGCGCCAGATCATCGGCTTTGCGCTGCCGGGCGACTTTCTCGGCATGGCGCCGACCAATCGCTATTCGTTCTCGGCCGATGCGATCGGCGCCCTGACGGTGTGCAAGTTCTTCAGGGGGCCGTTCATGCGCTTCATCGAGAATCGGCCACAGATGCTGATGCGGATGAACGAGTTCGCGACGCGCGAACTGGGCCTTGCCCAGGATCAGATGCTGTTGCTGGGCCGCCGTTCGGCGGAAGAAAAGGTGGCGGCGTTCCTGGTCGGCTGGCGCGAACGGCTGGCGCGGCTTGAAGGCGTGACCAAAACCGTTACCTTGCCGATGGGCCGTCAGGACATCGCGGATTTTCTTGGGCTCACCATTGAAACGGTCAGCCGCACCTTCACCAAGCTGGAGAGGGAAAAACTGATCGTGATCGTACCGGACGGCGTTCGCGTGCTCGATCCGAAACGCTTCGACGCGCTGGCCGCGGCCTGAGGCGAGCGGCGAGTCGCGCGCGCATCCGTTCGGGATTGAACAGAGGCCCTCCGATGCGCGACGAACGGCCGCTCCATGCCAGGGCACGGCAGCAAAGCTACGAGATTCTCGAATCCCACGCGCAGAGCACGCGCGTCGGCCTGGTCGTCAACCGCTTCATTATCTTTCTGATCGTATTCAGCATCGGCCTCACCGTGCTGGAATCCGTGCCGCAATTGCGGGCGGAGTACGGCCTGCTGTTCCGCGCCCTGGAGCTGTTCTGCCTGGTCGTATTCAGCGTCGAATACTACGTTCGGATCTGGATCGCGCCGGAAAACCTGCTCTATCGGCAGCTGAAGCCGTCCGCCGCCCGCCGGGCCTATCTCTTCAGCCCGCAGGGGATCATCGACTGCCTCGCGGTGATGCCGCTGTGGGTGGCGCTGCTCGGCTATGACGACCTGCGTGTGCTGATCATCATGCGCATGCTTCGGGTGCTGAAATTCGCCCGCTATTCGTCCGGGATGCGCTCGCTGCTCGACGTGCTGGAAAGCGAACGGCGCGCGCTCGGCGCCTGTTTGGTGATCCTGCTGTGCGCGACGCTGTTGTCCGCCACCGCGATGCATATCGCCGAAGCCCAGATCCAGCCCGATAAATTCGGCACCATTCCGGACGCGATGTGGTGGGCCATCGTGACGCTGACCACGGTCGGCTATGGCGACGTGGTGCCGGCCACCGGCATCGGCCGGATGATCGCGTCGGCGACCATCGTCGTCGGCCTGGTGATGATCGCGCTGCCGGTCGGCATCGTCGCCAACGCATTTTCCGAGGTGATCCACCGCCGCGACTTCATCGTCAACTGGAGCATGGTGGCGCGGGTGCCGTTGTTTTCGCACCTGACCGCCGGCGACATCGCCCATATCATGCAGCTGCTGCAGGCCCGCCAGATCGACCGCGGCGACGTCATCTTCCGCCGCGGCGAACCCGCCACCGCGATGTATTTCATCGCCGAAGGCGACGTCGAGATCGAACTAGGGCCGGAAGCAAAGGGCCGCCGGGTCCGGCTCGGCTCCGGACATTTCTTCGGCGAGATCGCGGTCCTGAAGCGGGTGGAGCGGTCGGCGACGGTGCGGGCTGTCTCGCGCGTGCGATTGCTGGTGCTCGACGCCGCCGATCTGCGGGTGCTGATCAACCGCGAGCCCAGCATCGCCGCCAAGATCAACAAGATCGTCCAGGGCCGGACCGGCGGCAGCATCGACCTTGCGATTGCCGATATCGAGGGACAGGAAGAGGTTGCCCGGGAGCCGGTGTAGCTGGGCGGCGCCCGCACCAGGGGCCGGCGTCAGGTGGTGCTGAGGATGTCCTGCGGCTCATCGGCATGCGGCGTGGTCTGGCGCGGGAACAGGTTCGGCCAGGGCAGTGTGGTTTGCTCGGCGATCGCGGCGATCAGTTTGCGCCCGGCCGCGGCGTAGCTTGAGCCGGACTCCATTTCCAGATCGTCGCAATATTGCTGCGGCATCGGCTGTTGCTCATCGAGCACCGCCAGCGCCGGGCCCCACCACCACGCCGCCGCCGGCGAGCGCTGCCGTTCGCAGACCGCGCGCCATTCGGCGAATTCCTTCACGGTGCGCTCGAACTGAAATCGCGTCGCTTGATGCATGGACCTGTCCCGTGCGCTTGCCCAGATGGATGCAACAGCCAAGGGGCGGCTGCGGAAAACGGCCCGGCGCGGCCTGAGCCTTTGGAATGGCGCCCACAGCGGGGTACCATTTTCAGCACCGAAAGCTCATGCTAATGCTTCCGGATCAATCGGGACAGCAAAATGACTGTGCACAGCAAGATCGACATCCGGCACTCGACCTGTCCGCATGACTGCCCATCGGCCTGCGCATTGGATGTCGAAGTCATCGACGACACCACGATCGGCCGGGTGCGGGGCTCCAAACAGCAAAGCTACACCGCGGGAGTGGTCTGCGCCAAGGTGGCGCGCTATGCCGAACGCATTCATCATCCCGATCGCTTGTTGTATCCGCTGCGCCGCTGCGGGCCGAAGGGCTCGGGTCAGTTCAGCCGGATTTCCTGGGACGAGGCGCTGAACGAGATCGCCGCCCGCTTCGACGCCGCGGAAAAAGCGTTCGGCGCCGAGGCGGTCTGGCCTTATCACTATGCCGGAACGATGGGTCTGGTGATGCGCGGCGGCGCCAATCGGCTGGCGCATGTGAAGAAATACTCCCGGTTCTATGGCACGATCTGTTCGAACATCGCCCATGCCGGCTACGCGGCGGGGACCGGTAAGGTCGCCGGCGTCGATCCGCGCGAAATGGCGCAGTCCGATCTGGTGGTGATCTGGGGCACCAATCCGGTCTCGACCCAGGTCAATGTGATGACCCACGCCGCCCGCGCCCGCAAGGAACGCGGCGCGCGAATCGCGGTCATCGACATCTACAACAACGACACCATGAAGCAGGCCGATATCAAGATCATCCTGCGTCCGGGCACCGACGGCGCCTTCGCCTGCGGCGTCATGCATGTGTTGTTTCGCGACGGCTACGCCGACCGCGATTATCTGGCGCACTATACCGACTGCCCGGCCGATCTCGAAGTCCATCTATCGACCCGAACACCCGAATGGGCGTCGGCGATCAGTGGCGTCCCGGTCGCGGAGATCGAGGCCTTCGCCCGCGCGGTCGGCGAGACCAAGCGCAGCTTCTTCCGGCTCGGCTATGGCTTCACCCGCAGCCGCAACGGCGCCGCCCAGATGCATGCCGCGCTGTGCATTCCGGCCGTCACCGGCGCCTGGCAATATGAGGGCGGTGGCGCCTTCTTCAATAACGCCGCGATCTGGGGCTTCGACAAGACCCTGATCGACGGGCTCGACAGCGTCGATCAGCACACCCGCGAACTCGATCAGTCGAAGATCGGACGCATCCTGACCGGCGATGCCGAGGCGCTGCGCGGCGGGCCGCCGGTTCAGGCGATGCTGATCCAGAATACCAATCCGATGTCGGTGGCGCCCGAGCAGGCGCTGGTCCGCGACGGCTTCGCCCGCGAGGACCTGTTCGTCGCGGTGCACGAGCAGTTCATGACCGAGACCGCGCGGATGGCCGACATCGTGTTGCCGGCGACGATGTTTCTGGAGCATGACGATTTGTATTATGGCGGCGGCCACCAGCACATCTCGGTCGGGGCCAAGCTGATCGAGCCGCCGGGCGAGTGCCGTTGCAACCATGAGGTGATAAAGGACTTGGCGCTACGTCTTGGGATCGACGATCCAGCCTTCGCGATGACGCCCCGCCAGATGATCGATGCGACGCTCAAGACCAGCAAGCATGGCGCGATCGACCAACTCGAGGCCGAGCTCTGGCGCGATCTGCAGCCGGGTTTCCGCGCAGCGCATTATCTTGACGGCTTTGCGCATGCCGACGGCAAGTTTCACTTTCGCGCCGATTGGGGCAGTATTCCGGTCCCGCGCAATGTGCGGATGGGGCCATGGCAGCAAATGCCGACGCTACCGGACCACTGGGCGGTGACCGAGGAGGCGGACGCGCAGCATCCGTTCCGGCTGGCGACCAGTCCGGCGCGCAGCTTTCTCAATAGCAGCTTCAATGAAACGGCGTCATCGCGAACACGCGAAGGCGCGCCCACGGTGCTGTTGCACCTTGCGGATGCCGCAGATCTCGGGATCGCCGACGGCGACGCCGTCACCCTTGGCAATCGGCGCGGTGAGACCACGCTGATTGCCAGGTTGAGCGACGGAGTGCGCCGCGGTGTCCTGATCGCCGAGTCAATTCATCCCAACGGCGCACATGCGGGAGGCCGGGGAATCAATGTGCTTACCGGCGCAGACCCCGTCGCGCCGCATGGCGGCGCGGCGTTTCACGACAACAAGGTCTGGGCGAGGAAAGCAAGCCCGCCTGTCGCGCAACGCGACTAGTCGGGTCGAAATGCCGTAAGGCAAGTCGGCCGACGGCGGTCATTCAGCTCGGAAAAGCGAAATTTGCCCAGAACTCAGCGTTGATGGCCGAGACCGATACCAAGCTTGAGGGCCTTCTGACGCAGTGATCCGACGGTCCGCTTGGTCAGCTTCGCGATCTTGATCACGGGGGTCTTGGCCTTGGAGTGCGCGCGCAACTCCTTGACATCTTCCTTGGTGTATTCGCGTCGGGTGATCTTCGCCTTCGACTTCGCAGCGGTCTTGGCTGCGGTCTTTGCCTTGGACTTCGCGGCGGTCTTCGTCGCGGTCTTGGCCTTGGACTTTGCAGCGGTCTTGGCTGCGGTCTTGGCTGGTGTCTTCGCCTTGGTCTTAGCTGATGTCTTAGCTTTGGTTTTCTTTGCCACGTAGTCGCTCCTTTATTGAAGCGTCCTTCTACTATACTCATTCGGAATCGACAATTCGGAATTTTGGGCTAGTGAAAAGACGAGTTGGGGCTCGGTTAGCAACAATTTAAGGACTGTTAGTAGTCGTTTTGGGTGAAAAACGGCTCCAAATCTGTCCTGAAGCGCCATGTGTAGTGCATGAAGTGACCTGGAATGCACAAAATCGACCCAATCAGGTCAACGGATTGATCGCACTGATGATGATTCGGTACGTGCGGCGCGGTTGCATGGCTGCGATGTTCTTCGCGCGATCGTATGGTGAAGTCGCGCGTAGCCAGACTGCGATCGACCGCGATGTAGTCAAACTAACCGGAGCATGAGCCGGTGTCATGCTGTCCCTCGGTGCCGCGAGGCTTGGCCTAGCGCCCCAGCACGGCCCGCGTTCTCGCCAAAACCGCATCACAATACTGCTCACGGTCCAGCTTGATCTTGATTTGAAGCTTTCTAAAGTCGGCGACGCGCTTGACGATCTCGTCACGCTCCATTTCGATGTCGAATTGCAGGCCGTGGCCCAGGCCGCCATGGCCGATCGCGGTTTGCTCGATGGCGGAGATTTCGGCCGGGAGATGTTCGACGTTTGAAGCTGCGACGACCGGCGTGGCGTGCGGCGTTTCGGCGCGCGACGGCTTGTCGGCTGACTCGATCGCCGATTGGCGCCGGGTCGAAGGCGGTTGCGTCGGGTCTTTTTGCTTTCCGATCAGGTCATCGGGGGAAGTCGAAATATGCGCGCTCGCATTCCCATGTTCTTGATTTAAGAGTGTCATGTCCGCTCCCGGCAGCCGCTAATTCGATCCATGGGTACCGCCTGCGTCATTTGCAATACAACAGCAACGTCAGCGGTGGACAAAGTTGCTCACAACTTGCTCCCCGTCGCGACCGAAGATCTCAGATCCGCAATGGGAGAGGCCTGATGGCAAAGAAAGATCGGTCTTAATTCGTTGAGTATCTAAGAAATTGGCTGTGCCGCGAGACAATGCAACCGGCAAATTCGTCGAAAAGGTGGCTGCGCGGTCAGGCCGAACTCGATCAGCTGTCGCCAGCGCAAGGGGCGGACAGAGCCTCGGCCGCCGCCAAGATGAGAGCTGAGCCGACGTCTGGGGAGGTCGGGTCCCAGATCGGGGGGTGGAAGACGGTGCTATCAAGGCCTCGCGCGCCGGCTGCTGGCGGTCTGCCTCTCCGTCGGTCTGCCGGTCAGGTTCTCGCTTGTCATTTCGCGGCCGGTCGGCCCGCGGATGTATCCCGAGTGGCTTGCAATATCGGGCGTCATCGTCCTTAGTCATGAGCGGCGCAATCGATGGTTGACGCCGCTGGTTGCGGTTTGGCGGGGGAGGAATGGCGATGCCTGACGATCACGGCCCTCTACGTGTCGGCATCGGCGGTCCGGTGGGCTCCGGCAAGACGGCGTTGATGGACCTGCTGTGCAAGACCATGCGCGAACGCTACGACATCGCCGCGATCACCAACGACATCTACACCAAATGGGACGCCGAATTTCTGGTGCGGTCGGGATCGCTGACCCCGGATCGCGTTACGGGCGTCGAGACCGGCGGCTGCCCGCACACCGCGATCCGCGAAGACGCCTCGATGAATCTCGCAGCGGTTGCGGATATGCGGAGCAAATTCCCCGATCTCGACCTGGTGCTGATCGAATCCGGCGGCGACAATCTCGCCGCGACTTTCTCTCCCGAATTGGCCGACCTCACGATCTATGTGATCGACGTCGCCGCGGGCGACAAGATTCCATCCAAAGGCGGTCCGGGCATCACCCGCTCGGACCTGCTGGTCATCAACAAGATCGACCTTGCGCCCTATGTGGGGGCCTCGCTGGACAAGATGCGAACCGACGCGACGCGGATGCGCGGCGAGCGGCCGTTCGTGATGACCAATCTCAAGAAGAGCGACGGACTGGACCGGATCATCGGATTTATCGAGGCGAAAGGCGGTCTGCAGAGCAGGGCGCCGCGGCCTTGAGCGGTTGCGTCGCGCTCCAAACACGCTTCGGTTATTATTTTCGAGTGACTGGAACCTTATCCACCCATCCGCATTGATTTGCTCATACCGACGCAGGTTATCAGTATTGCGGACAGCGAGTTGCATTTGCGTATCAGGATCAATCCGCCCGTGGTTCAAAGGTGCCCCTTGTCCGGTCGATCGGATCGGCGCAGCTGGTTCACTCCCGCCTATGCTCTCCTCCCATGACTGAATAATCGCGTGCTTAGGCTGGGATTCATCATCGGTTTTATCGCGATCGTCGGCGTTCTGCTGTCCGGCTTTGCGGCCGTTCGGGTGAACGAACAGGAGCGAGCGCTGGAGGGGATCGCCCTGGCGCGGGCGATCGATGTGCATGCCAGCCTGGTGCAGGAGCGGCTGACCGAGCGCGAATTGCTGGGACGCGTGGCGTCTGGATTGTTTCGCAAGCCGACGGTGATCAAGGCCGACATGCTGCGGCCGCTGCGAAACTCGATCTATGCATTCAAAACCGATTTCGTCGTCGCGACCTGGATTGCGCGGCTGAAGCCCAATGAGATCAAGACGGCTCACGCCGAATTGAGCACCGCCGGCTTTGCCGATCCGACGATCCGAAATTCCGCGAATGTCGCGTTGACGCCGAATTCGATCGACCACCCGATCGACGTGGTGATGGACGTCGAACCGCGCAACAAGCAGACCATGTCCTTTCCGGGCCGGGCGCTGGGCGATCATCCAATCCTGGGGCCGATGCTCGCCCGCGCGATGGCCGAAGGCATACCGATCGCGTCCGCGCCCCTGCCGCTGCAGCTTCCGGGCGGTCCGATCGGCGTCGTGCTGTCGGCGCCGGTGATGCAGGACGGCGCCACCGAGCCGGTCGGTTTCGTCACATTTTCTTATGAGCTGGCGCCGCTGATGCTGACCAACGACGATATGTCGCTGTTTTCGGTGGCGCTTCGGGATCCGGGCGACGCCAATTCCGAGCTGTTCGCGGATAATGATGGCAAGGTGGAGATGCGCGCCGCGAACCCCGGCGGCCGTCCCGCTTCGGTGTTGCGAACTGTGACCTTCGGCGGTCGCGACTGGTCATTGGCCTATTATGCCAAGGCCAATTCCTTTGCCCGCGCGCAGCAGATTGCGGTCATCGTGGCGACGATCGGCATTGCGATGACCGGAATCATTTGCGGGCTGTTCGGATACGTCACCTACAACAATCTGCGGCTGCGTCGCGAGATCGAGGTGCGGATCGGGTTCGAACGCCGGCTGACCGCGGTGATCGACGAGCTGAACCATCGGGTGAAGAACATTCTGGCGGTGATCCAGTCGATCGTCACCCGCACCCTGCGCCACGGCATGGATATCGACTCGGCCCGCGACCTGTTGATCGGTCGGATTCACGCGATGTCCAATGTGGTCTCGTTGCTGAGCGAGAGCCAATGGCAGGGCGTCAAGCTCAAGGGCTTGTTCGAGGCCAGGGCGATCCCCTATTCCGAGCGGATCGCGGTGACCGGCCCCGATATTTCGGTCAGCGCCCGCGCGGCGCAGAGCCTGTCATTGCTGTTCTTCGAGCTGGCGTCGCATTCCGATGAGGGGCTTTCGCTGGTCGGCCAGCATCCGCATATCGTGGCTCGCTGGGAAGTGGTCAATGAAGGCGACGAAGCGACGTTTCATTTTCGCTGGGAGGAATTCAACACCAGCGCGGCGACGCGCAAGGAGGACAGCGACTTCGGCCTGATCCTGCTCGACCGCGTGGCCCCGGAAGCGTTGGGTGGCGTGGCGAAGCGCTATTTCACCGATGTCAGCTATGTCTATGAACTGACCGCTCCGATGGAGACGGTGATCGATCTGGTCGAACGCGACCGCACCGACCGACTGTCCGCTCCGCCCGTCCAAGGGTAACACTGCGTCGAGCCGATCCGCCGAAGCCATCACAGCGGCGACGCGCCCACGACAAAGCGGCCCGCACCGCAGGCCGCCTCTGTCCGTCGTTTCAGAAATGGGCTAGCCGTTGCCGCCGATGACCGCACGAATGGTGTCGTCGGGGCCGAAATCGTCCGCGCCGTCGACATAGAGCAGCGCGCTCAGCTTGGATCGTGCGCGATTAACGCGGCTCTTGATGGTGCCGATCGCGCAGCCGCAAATCGCCGCCGCATCCTCGTAGGAGAAGCCCGAGGCACCGACCAGGATCAAGGCCTCGCGCTGATCCTGCGGGAGTTTCTCCAGCGCGGCCCTAAACTCCTCGAACTCCAGATGGGCATTCTGGCCCGGCTGAGATTTGAGGGTCTTGGCATAGTTGCCGTCGGCGTCTTCGACCTCGCGGCGCCGCTTGCGATAGTCCGAGCGGAACAGGTTGCGCAGAATGGTGAACAGCCAGGCCGGCAGATTGGAGCCGGGCTGAAACGAATCGATATTGGCCAGAGCGCGCAGCAGCGTCTCCTGCACCAGATCGTCGGCGCGGTCGCCATTGCCGCTCAGCGAGATCGCAAAAGCGCGCAGGCTCGGCACCGACGCAAGAATATCGTCACGGAGTGAATCGGTAAGAGGCATCTTTCAATCCCTCCCATCCGGGTTTGCGCTGGACCCGGCTTTTTCCGGGTCGTCGAGCTTTTTGATCAATTCAGCAAACCGATCAGGGACCCCCTGGCGCACGACATCATCGTACATCGCGCGTAATTGATGCCCGATGCGCGACTGGATCTCGGCGTTGAGGCCACCCTGCTTTCCGGGTGTGGACTTCTTATCGGCCTGAGCCTTGAAATCTTTCATGATGGTTCCAATGTGTTCCCCGAAGGATCGTTCCCTCAAACCTCAGGGATTTTCCTTGATTTTTGAAGCCTTTGCAGCATCACTGTCGGTCTAATTCCGATCCGGCCGCAAAGTTCCGGGAGTGATGGAACTTTTGTCACACTGGGACGTAAGTTAGGAGATACCAGAGGGCCTCGGTCCGCCCGTCAGGGCTCCAGGCCTTATTGGGTACTTTTTTCGGCGACCTTTATGGAGTGGGGATGTCACGATCACAGCTAGTTGCTGAACATTTGCCGTTGTTGCGGCGCTATGCCCGCGCTTTGACCGGCAGCCAAGCCTCCGGCGACGCCTATGTCGGAGCGATGCTGGAAGCCCTGCTGCAGGACCCGTCGCTGCTCGACGAACAGCACGGACCGCGCGCGGCTTTGTTTCGGCTGTTCACCCAGATCTGGAATTCGGTGGCGCTCAACGACGATCCGCATGTCGCGACGTTGCCGATGCCGTCCGAGCACCGGATCGCCAACCTCACCCCGCTGCCGCGGCAGGCCTTTCTTCTGCTGTCGCTGGAAGGCTTTTCCGAGGAGGAAGTCGCCTTCGTGCTGCGCACCGACGTCGCCGAAATCCGCAAGCTGGCCGATGCCGCGGGCCGGGAGATGGCCGCGGAGATCGCCACCGACGTGCTGATCATCGAGGATGAAACCTTCATCGCGATGGATCTGGAGAGCCTGGTCAAGAACCTCGGTCATAATGTCATTGGCGTCGCGCGGACCCATTCGGACGCGCTTGCGCTGGCGAAGACCAAGAAGCCCGGCCTGATCCTGGCCGACATCCAGCTGGCCGATGGCAGCTCCGGCCTCGACGCCGTCAACGAATTGTTGCGCGAGTTCGAAGTCCCGGTGGTGTTCATCACGGCTTACCCGGAACGCTTCCTGACCGGCGAACGACCGGAGCCGGCGTTCCTGATCTCAAAACCGTTCCAGCCGGCGATGGTGTCGGCGGTGGCAAGCCAGGCGTTGTTCTTTCAGCGCAATTCCCGCAACCGGCCGACAACCGCCGCTGCGTCCTGACCGCCTGATCTCATTGAAATACGTCACGGGGCGGCTTTGCCGCCCCGTTTGCGTTTGCGAGCGGGCGGCGCACTTTTCATCATCGCCTGACGACGCCGCAAAAAAACGGAGCGCAGCTGGCATCACCACAGCTGCGCTCCGCATCACCGGTCAATTTGGGGCAGAGGGACTAACCGGCTTGCGGTACGACGCTTGCCGACCCCAGTCGTTCCGACTCCAGGGCGCTATTTTTTACACAGTTAATTGATTGCTATCGCCCGAACCCCATGCCGGTTCCCTCGTTCTGTCTTGGATTGACGTCGCGGCGATACAACAGCGGTGATCACCATGTCCAAGCGCGTGCGCGGAATTGTAATCTGTTCGATAGCCGTGACCCTCACACTCGGCGCCGCCCGCCTCGCCTCGGGCGGGGATCTCTCGCAAGCTCGGCTCGAAACGCCCGCATCAATGCACGACATCAACCGTGTCGGCAAATCGGATCGCGGAATCACCACCAGGCGAATTCAAGCTAGCCAGACCATCGGAATCAATCTGGTGAACCAATCGATCTTGCTGCGGATTCCCACAGCTCAGGCGGCGCGCCGCGCCCCCGATCCGCAGAAATCGTCCCTACGCCGCCGGGCGATGGTCGCGTGCGAACCGGTCGTGAGCGTGTTGACCGACGTGGCCAGGCTGTTGCAACCCGGCCGCTGCGTGACGTGACGCGTTGCCTGGCGAAATCCGCCGCCCATAAGCGCCGCCGCTGGCTGCGCAATGCCAGCCAGACAAATCCCACCCTTGCCACCCTTGCAAGATGAACGGCACCAGAGCGCTTCGTCGATTGATAGAAGCGGATTTGGTCGTTCCCAAGGGGACTGAGTCCTCATCCTGAGGAGCCCGGCAAAGCCGGGCGTCTCGAAGGATGAGGAGCCGGATGGTCTGCGGCGCATGGTTCGAGACGGCGCTTCGCGCCTCCTCACCATGAGGCAGTGCCCGTTGTGAGCGCTCCGAAGCCCAGGCCTGATTCCATAAAAACAGAACGGCTCTAGCCGGGCTGTTGGTGGCGAGTGCCGGTCAGCGGCCCGGCAGCTGGGGCGCATCGTCGGGCATCAGATGCTCTTTGAGGATCAGCGCCACGATCAGCAAAGGCGAGGCGAGAAAACCGCCCATCGGTCCCCACAGCCAGGTCCAGAACGCCAGCGCGATGAACACCGCCAAGGCGTTCAGCGACAGGCGTCGTCCGATGATTGTCGGGGTTATGAAGTGCCCCTCGATAAAGGTCAGTCCGACAAAGGCCAGCGGCGCCACCAGCCCGGCGCCGAGCGTCGGAAACGAGATGATCCCGACCACGGTCAGGATCACGAACATCACGAAGGGGCCGATGATCGGGAAGAAATTCAGCGTGGCGGCCAGCGCCCCGAGCCCGGCCGGGTTCGGCATCCCGGCGACCACGCAGATCACGCCGGTGACCGCGCCATACCCCAGATTGATGCTGGTTACCGTCAGCAAATAACCGCCGAGACTGCCTTCGATCTCGTTCAGAATCCGCAGCGTGCGCAGCCGCGCGTCGCGCCCCGCAAAGGTCATCACCAGAGCCCGGCGCAGGTCTTTCCAGCTTGCGACGAACAGCACAAGGGTGGCGAGAAACAGCAAGATTTCCGTAAAGGTCGGCGACAAAAACGCCAATGTCGGCTGCATCCAGTCGATCTTCGGCATCTGAATCGAGGCTGCCGGGAGAATCTCGCTGCCGCCCAGCGTCACCTGCAATTGCCGCCACATCTCCACCGGCCGGTCGAAGATATGAAGCTTGTCCCGCAACAGCGATCCGAGTTCCGGAAGCCGGCTGCTCCATTCGATCAGCGGCGCCGAAATCAGTCCCACCATGAAGATCACGGCCGCCAGCGCGATGGTGACAATCAGGACCGCGGAAACCGGCCGCGGGATCCGATGCCGCTCCAGCAAGGATGCTGCCGGTGACAGCATGGTGCCGACCACGAATGCGGTCACGATCGGCAGGAAGAACGGCTTTCCAACATAAAGCGCGGCGGCAATGACAATGATCAGCAGGCCGATCAGGCTAATGGCGACCGCATCGAGGCGCCGAAACAAGGGAGGGCGTGCGTCATTACTGTCCGGAACGGGCGTGCCGACTGATTCGACAGGAAGCATACGCAAATCATCCACCCAAGGTCGGCGCAGAATGCGCGATGGCCGGTTCGGCACAATCTCAACCGAGCAATGTTCCGTTAGTTCCAGGTGCCGACAGCAGCAGGGCCCCCGCCAACTAACTGACCTTTGTCTGTCAGTTAACCCGTTGCCAGTCGCCCCCGGGGCTCTCGCAAGTGCCAATGGAACGCATGGTCACCCAATGCGTTCATCCTGCGACAACATCGCGACGCTGAATTAGGGGCACGACCATGGCAGTAACAATTTCCGCAAAGAACGCGCAG
This sequence comes from Rhodopseudomonas sp. BAL398, assembly GCF_033001325.1. Lineage (NCBI taxonomy): Bacteria > Pseudomonadati > Pseudomonadota > Alphaproteobacteria > Hyphomicrobiales > Nitrobacteraceae > Rhodopseudomonas > Rhodopseudomonas sp. BAL398. Next base: position 3,087,532 of record NZ_CP133111.1, on the reverse strand, counting down.
CGGTCCCGCAGTTATGGCCCGCTCCTGGTTGCCGCGGCTTTCTTCGTGGTCCCGCTTATGTCGACCACGCAGGCTTCGGCGCAGAGCATGGGCTATCCGACGCAGCAGCAAAGCGCTGCGTATGGCGCGAACGAGGCCTTTGCGCCCAGTGACGGTTCAGGCGAACTCGACGACAGGCTGCGCCGGGCCGTTGTCGACTATGACACCACGCAGCCTCCCGGAACCATCGTCATCGATACCGGTCATACTGCGTTGTATTACGTGCTGGGCCAGGGCCGTGCGATCCGTTACGGCGTCGGTGTTGGCCGCGAGGGCTTCACCTGGTCCGGCGTTCAAACCATCACCCGCAAGGCCGAATGGCCGGATTGGCGGCCGCCGGCCGAGATGATCGCGCGCCAGCCTTATCTGCCGCGCTTCATGGCTGGTGGTCCGGGCAACCCGCTGGGCGCCAGGGCGATGTATCTCGGAAATAGCGAATATCGCATTCACGGCACCAATGATCCGTCGACGATCGGCAAGTTCGTGTCATCGGGATGTATCCGTCTGACCAATGCGGACGTCGAAGATCTGTTCAGCCGGGTTCAGGTCGGCGCCAAGGTGGTGGTGCTGCCGAAATCCGCATCGCACCTTGAAGCGCGCCGCTCGGTGGCGACGCGTCATGCCATGGCGCAGCCGGCCTCAGGTCGTGCCGGACAGGTCGAACGTCAGGCCATGAACCTTTCCGGATCGGAAATCTACTAAGTCCATCGAGGCCGGAGATGAAAAATGTCTAGCTCAAGCCGGATCGGATGGTGTGCGGCGGCGGCCGTGTTGCTGGTCGCCGGGGCGAGCCAATCCGCCCACGCCGAGGATTTTTTCAGCGCCCTGTTCGGCGGTCTGGTGGCGCCGCAACACGACTATGCGCCATCGCCGATGCGGCCGATGTCCTATGGCGGGGAAAGTGATATATCGCCGGATCGCCCAGGATCGGATCGGGCCGTGTCGACGCCGCGCCGGAGCTATTCGGGCGGCACCCAGGCCTATTGCGTGCGAAGCTGCGATGGCCGTTACTTCCCGCTTGCCGCCACCGGCGGGCAAAGCAAGGCGGAAACCTGCAACAGCTTTTGCCCGGCCAGCGAGACCAACGTCATCTATGGCGGCGGCACGATCGACAATGCCGTCACCAAGAGCGGCAAACGCTATTCTGAACTGCCCAACGCGTTCAAATATCGCAGCGAAATCGTCGCGGGCTGCACTTGCAACGGCAAGAACCAGTTCGGATTGGCGAAGATCAAGATCGAGGACGACCCGACCGTGCGCAAGGGCGATCTGGTCGCCGAGCATGATGGGCTGATGGTCGCGCAAGGATCGACGCGCGACGACCGCGAATTGAAATTGTCGCGCGCCTCAGCCGCTGTCCGCTCGCGCTATCAGCATATTCCGGTGATGGCGTCCGACTGACGATCCTCTTTGAGGTTGGTTCCTTCGACGGAACCGATCGGCGTCTGGCCTGTTGTCTGATTGCGCGGACAGCACGGCGGCCGCGCAGATCGCTTTGGGCCGTTGGGGGAATTTGTCATGCTCGTCGGTATTCTGATCACGTTTCTTGTCGTTATTCTGGTCTTGTATCTGATCAATTTGTTGCCGCTCGACGGCCGCGCCAAGCAGATCGCGCGCGCGGTGGTGATCGTGATCGGCATCATTTCGCTGCTGAAATATCTCGCGGTCTTTTAAGGCCGAGCCTATCGGTCCGTCACTGTCCGGTCGTCCTGCTCATCCGATCACAAAAAAGCCCCGGCGATGCGCCGGGGCTTTCTCTGTGAGCCGGGGTTATTTCAAGGAGCCGAACCAGCTGTCGACATCGCTTTTGACTTGATCCTTGGCGTAGCCGTAGCGCTGCTGCAGCTTGCCTTCGAGCTGCTCGCGGCGGCCCTCGATCTGATCGAGGTCGTCGTCGGTGAGCTTGCCCCACTGCTCCTTGGCGGCGCCCTTGAATTCCTTCCAATTACCTTCGATGCGATTCCAATCCATCGGATCGTCCTCCGTTGTTGGTGCCCAAACAACGGAGCTCACTAGCCAAGGTTCCTGGCGCGGCTGCGGCAAGAAGTCACTTGCGATCAGGATTCGCGCCTAGCCTCAGTGCGCGCCGCCAGTGCTGACCCGATTTGGTTTCTTGAGGAAGAGCCCCGCCACCAGCGCCCCCACCAAGGCCACGCCGAGCAGATAGAAGGTGTCGCTGAAGGCGAGGATGAAGGCCTGCTTCTGTACGATGTGACCGATCGCGACTTCGGCGCGGGCCAGCGCGTCCGCCGGACTGCCGGCGCCGTGGGCGAGGAAGTATTGCGTCAGATGCTCCAGCCGGTCGCGGGTCGCTTGGGCAAACAGTGTCACCGCCTGCATCAGCACGTTGGAGTGATATTGCTCGCGTTTGGTGAGAAATGTCTGCAGCATCGCGATGCCGACCGCGCCGCCGAGGTTGCGCATCATGTTGAACAGCCCGGACGCGCTGCCGGCGTTCTCCTTCTCGATGCCGGCGGTGGCGACGACCGACAATGGCGTCATCGCCAACGCCTGGCCGACCGCCCGGATGATGTTGGGCCAGAACAATTGATCGGTCGCGTAGTCCGGCGTCATCCAGATGTTCATGAAATTCGACGCGGCGAACAGCGCGAAGCCGACCGCGATCAACAGTCGCGCATCGAATTTCTTCATCAGCGCCGGCACCAGCGGAATCAGCGCGAGCTGCGGCAGGCCGGTCCATGCCAGCACCATGCCGATCTGCTCGGCGTTGTAGCCCTGAATGCGTGACAGATATTGCGGCAGGATGAACACCGAGCCGTACAGCGCGAGGCCCATCAGGAAATTGGCGATCATGCCGAAGCCGAAATTGCGCCGAGTCAGGAGCCGCAGATTGAGCAGCGGTTTGCGCGAAGTCAGTTCGATCACGACGAACAGCGCCAACGCCACCGCTGCGACGATCGACAGCCGCAGGATGAACGGCGAGGCCAGCCAGTCGTCCTTGTTGCCCTCTTCCAGCACGGTCTGCAGCGCGGCCAGTCCGATCGCCATCGTGGCGATGCCCGGCCAGTCGCCCTCGCGCAGCAGATGCAGCTTCATCGGCTCCGGCTCGAGCGACACGAACAGCATCGCGATCATCACCACGCCGGGCACCAGATTGACGTAGAAGATGTATTGCCAGCCCCAGTTTTCGGTCAGATAGCCGCCAATGGTCGGGCCGATCGCCGGCGCGAACGTCGCCGACAGCGCGAACAGCGCCAGCCCGACCGGCTGCTTGCCGGCCGGCAGCAGCATCATGATCAGCGTGAACGCCATCGGGATCAACACGCCGCCGCTGAAGCCCTGTAAGGCGCGGATCACGATCATCTGCGGCAGATCCCGCGCCAGCGCGCAGGCGACCGAGAACACCAGAAACAGCGCCGCGTTGGTCAGCAGATAGCGGCGAACCGAAAACACCCGGGCGAGCCAGCCGCTCAACGGGATGACCACGATTTCGGCGATCAGGTAGGACGTCGAGATCCAGCCGCCGTCGTCGATGCCGGCGCCGATCGCGCCCTGCACGTCGGCCAGCGAGGCGTTGACGATCTGAATGTTGAGCACGGCGAGAAACGCGCCGAGCACCGCGCCGATCACGGCCAGCCAGGCTTTGGCGGAGACCGTCGGCGTGGCCGCCGCGGTGGCCGCGCTGGTCGGGCCCGGCGCGTTGATCGTTTGAGATACGCTCATGAAGGTTCTCTGACCGCTTCTAGTTGGCAGACTTGACGGATGCGCGCCGGGCCTGTGCGGTCGTGGTCTGCGCGCCGCCGCGTTCGGCCAGAACCGTCGCCTTGGTGTCGATGCTCGGTTCGGCCGACATGCCGGGGCGCAGCAGGCCGACCATGCTACGGTCGTCGAGCACGATCTTCACCGGCACGCGCTGCACCACCTTGGTGAAATTGCCGGTGGCGTTGTCGGGCGGCAGTAGCGCGAATTCGAGGCCGCTCGCCGGCGACAGGCTGTCGACATGACCGCGCAGTTTGATGCCGGGGAAGGTGTCGACCACGAGCTCGACAGGCTGCCCGGTGCGGACATTGGTGAGCTGGGTCTCCTTGAAATTGCCGACGACATAGACCGCGTCGAGCGGCACCACGGCCATCAACGGGGTGCCGGCCTGGACGTATTGGCCGTTGCGCAATGTGCGCGCGCCGACGGTGCCGTCGACCGGCGCGACGATCGCGGTGTAGGACAAATTGAGCTCGGCCTGGCGCTCGACGGCGCGGGCCCGCGCCAGCCCGGCGACCGCCTGGCTGCGCTGCGTGCCGAGCACGTCGAGCTTGCGCCGTGCCGCCAGCAGCGCTGCTTTGCCTTGGGCGAGCTGAGCTTCGCCGACCCGCAACGCCGCGTCGGTCTGTTGCGCGTGCTGCAGGGTGCCGGAGCCGCTGCGCATCAGAGTGTCGTAGCGGGCGTGCTCCTGACGGGCGAATGCGAGATTGGCCGCGCTGGCGGTGACTTCGGCGGCTTGCTGATCGATGATCGGCTGCTGGGCCGCAAGCTGGGCGTCGATGTTCTGCACCGCGGCCTCGGCCGAGGCGACGTCGGCGCGGCTTTGTTCGAGCGCGGCCCGGAAATCGCGATCGTCGATGCGGGCCAGGGTCTGGCCGGCCTTGACCGGCTGATTGTCGGCGACGTCGACCTCGGTGATGTAGCCCGACACTTTGGGCGCGACGATCGTGGAATCGGCCTTCACATAGGCGTCGTCGGTGGTCTCCAGATAGCGCCCGACGGTGAAGTAGCCATAGCCGACATCGATCACGGCGCCGACGATGCCGAGCAGGATCAAGGCCAGCGCCGCGCGGAGCAGCAGCTTCCGGGTCAGGCGGGCGCTGACCACGGACGGCTCGGGGATCGATATGGTCGACATGACGCTCTCCAGACCTTGGGCACGGGTGTGGAGGGCATTTGGGATGTCCGGCCGGGACAGATAATACCGTCTCTGATAAAAGGATTGTCCCGCGGAAATGGATAATCTGCCAATGGATCGCTTGACCAGCCTGACCGCCTTCGTCCAAGTCGTCGACAGCAACGGCTTCTCAGCCGCCGCCCGCAAGCTCGGCATGTCGACCACCATGGTCAGCAATCACGTTCAGGCTCTGGAAGCGAGCCTCGGGGTGCGGCTGCTCAATCGCACCACCCGCAAGGTCAGCCCGACCGAGATCGGCCGGGCCTATTACGACAGCGCTGCCCAGGTGCTGGCAGACCTCGAACAGGCCGACGCTGTGGTGCGGGCCCAGCAGTCGACGCCGCGCGGCACGCTGCGGGTGCAGGCCGCGACCCACATGGTGCCGTTCATCGCGCCGGTGGTGGCGCAATTTCTGTTGGCCTATCCCGAGGTCAAGGTCGATCTCCGCCTCGGGGAATCCGCGGTCGACCTGATCGACAACGGCATCGACGTGGCGCTGCGCATGACGCTGCCGCCGGATTCGAGCTTCATCGTCCGCAAGCTGGCGACGTGGCGCCACGTGCTGTGCTGCGCGCCGTCCTATCTGCGCGACCACGACATGCCGCGGCAATTGGCCGATCTGGCCGGGCACGATTGCCTCCGCCATGTGATCTATCCCTATGGCGACGAGTGGCGGTTCGTCGATCGGGACGGCGCGCCGGCGTCGGTGCGGGTCAGCGGCCGCCTGCTCACCGACAGCGGCGAGACCTTGCACATCGCTGCGCTGGCCGGCGCCGGCATCTGCCTGGCCGCCGGTTTCCTGGTGCAGGCCTCTATCGAATCCGGCCGGCTGGTTCGGCTGCTGCCGGAATATCGGCCGGTGGAGATGACCATGAACGCGGTCTATCCGCATCGCCGGCACCCCTCCGCCAAACTCAAGACCTTCGTCGATATGCTGGTCAAGCACAGCACCGCGCAGCAGCGGCTGATCGATCACGACGCCTGAGCGCGAATCGCCGGCCGCGGCGCACATGAAAAAGCCCCTCCCGATCGGGAGGGGCTTGGTTCGCGGCGGACGCTTGGTTGCGATCAGCGCAGATCCTGCAGATGTGCCGCCTTGGCCTCACGGCGGCGGATATGCAGGATGAATTCAGTATAGCCGTTGGGCTGCGCGCGGCCCTTGAAGATCAGGTCGCAGGCGGCCTCGAAGGCGACGCCGTCGAAGTCCGGCGCCATCGGCCGGTACAACGGATCGCCTTCGTTCTGCTTGTCGACCACCGCCGCCATCCGCCTCAGCGATTCCATCACCTGATCATGGGTGACAACGCCGTGATGCAGCCAATTCGCCAGATGCTGGCTGGAGATCCGCAAGGTGGCGCGGTCTTCCATCAGCCCGACATCGTGGATGTCCGGCACCTTGGAGCAGCCGACGCCCTGGTCGATCCAGCGCACCACATAGCCCAGAATGCCCTGGCAATTGTTGTCGATCTCCTGCTTGACGTCGTCGGGCGCCCAGTTCGACTGCGACACCGGAATGGTGAGGATGTCGTCGAGCTTGGCGCGCGGGCCGCCCTGCTTCAGCTCGTGCTGGCGCTTGTGGACGTCGACCTGGTGATAATGCAGCGCGTGCAGCGTCGCCGCGGTCGGTGAGGGCACCCAGGCGGTGGTGGCGCCGGCCTGCGGGTGGCCGATCTTCTGCTCCAGCATGTCGGCCATCTTGTCGGGGGCGGCCCACATGCCCTTGCCGATCTGGGCATGGCCCGGCAGCCCTTCGATCAGCCCGACATCGACGTTCCAGTCTTCATAGGCCTTGATCCAGGGCTGCGCCTTCATCTCGTTCTTGCGGATCATCGGGCCGGCTTCCATGGAAGTGTGGATCTCGTCGCCGGTGCGGTCGAGGAAGCCGGTGTTGATGAACACGATGCGCTTCGAGGCCTTCAGGATGCAGGCCTTGAGGTTGACCGTGGTGCGGCGCTCCTCGTCCATGATGCCGACCTTCATGGTGTTCTCCGGCAGGCCGAGCATGGTCTCGATGCGGGCGAACAATTCGCAGGTCAGCGCCACTTCGTCGGGGCCGTGCATCTTCGGCTTGACGATATAGACCGAGCCGTGGCGGCTGTTGCGGATCTTGCCCTTGGTCTTGAGGTCGTGGATCGCCATCAGGCCGGAGATGGCGGCGTCGAGAAAGCCTTCGGGAATTTCCGCGCCGGCGGAATCCAGCACCGCGTCGGTATACATGTGATGGCCGACATTGCGGATCAGCAACAGGCTACGCCCGTGCAGCTTGATCTCGTCGCCGTTCGGCGCGGTATAGACCCGGTCCTCATGCAGCGTGCGGGTCAGTGTCTTGCCGCCCTTGTCGAAATCGGCCGACAGCGTGCCGTCCATCAGCCCCATCGTATTGCGATAGATCTGGACCTTGTCGTCGGCATCGACCGCTGCGACGCTGTCTTCCATGTCGAGGATGGTGGACACCGCCGATTCCAGGATCATGTCGCAAACGCCGGCGGCATCGTCCTTGCCGATGATGTGGCTGCGGTCGATCCGGATGTCGATATGCATGCCGTGATTGACCAGCAGGATCGCGGTCGGCGCGGTGGCCGCGCCGAGATAGCCGGTGAACTGCGTCTGGTTCTTCAGCGCGGTCAGATTGCCGTCTTTGAGTTTTACCGACAGATGTCCGGCGATCACGCTGTAAGCGGTGACGTCGCTATGGCTACCGGTGGCAAGCGGCGCGGCCTGATCGAGAAAGGCCTTGGCCTTGGCGATCACCTTGTCGCCGCGCGCCTTGTTGTAGCCCTTGCCGGCTTCCGAAGCGTCGTGCGGAATCGCATCGGTGCCGTAGAGCGCGTCATACAGGCTGCCCCAGCGCGCATTCGCCGCGTTCAGCGCGTAGCGCGCATTGCTGAGCGGCACCACCAGCTGCGGTCCGCACAATTGGCCGATCTCCCGGTCGACATTGGCGGTCTCGATCTGCACCGTCGCGGGCTCCGGCAGCAGATAGCCGATCTCCTTGAGAAACGCGGTGTAAGCGGCGAGATCGAGCGGCTTGCCCTTATGGGCGAGATGCCAGGCGTCGATCTTGCCCTGCAGCGTGTCGCGCAGCGCCAGCAATTTCTGGTTTTTCGGCGCCAGGTCTTTGACGATCGCGGCGAGCCCGGCCCAGAAGGCGTCGGGCGTTACGCCGGTATTCGGGGCGGCTTCCTTGGCAATAAAGTCGAACAGGACAGGCGCGATTTTCAGACCATGGGCGTCGATACGATTCATGTTTGGATATCTCGCGAGAAACGGCGTCAAACGCGCCATTTTCAGGGGTCAAATGGACCCGGCACCGCTTCTGGCGTCCGGGGCGCCCCTTTTAGCGTCAAACCCGGGCCGATGAGAAGGGGGAGTTGCGCCCGAGCGGCTGTACCCTCGTCGCGAGGGCCGAACCGATGCCGCGCTCGGCACGCGTCACCTCACCCAGGATAGCCGGGTCGGCCTTCAGATCACCAGTCCTCGCATCGGTTTGACCAGCGCGCTGTCCGGCAACACCCGATCGGCCAGCACGCGCTCGCCAATGCCGAGATGGTCGTGCAGCAGGCCTTTGATGACGGCGCGCAGATCGGTGGTCGGTGCGAGATCGCGGGCCTGGTAGAGCTGCGTTTGCTTGAGGCCTGGCCAATCCGCAATCACCCGGCCGCCTTTCACCGCGCCGCCGGCGAGCAGCGCCACGGTGCCGGTGCCGTGGTCGGTGCCGGAGGTGCCGTTGATCTTCGCGGTGCGGCCGAATTCGGTGGCAACCAGGATCACGGTATCGCGCCAGCGCGGGCCGAGGCCGGTTTCGAATTCCGCCAGCGCGCCGTCGAGGCCGCCGAGCAATTGCGCCAGCCGGCCGACCGGGCCGCCTTCATTGGCATGGGTATCCCAACCGTCGAAGGCCAGTGCGGCGATCCGCGGGCCGTCATCGGCGGCCATCAGTTTCGCGGCGCCGCGCGCCACCTGGCGCATCGCCAGAATTGCATTGCCGCCGGGCCGGGCTTTCATCTCGTCGCCATGCGCGATCTTGTCGAGTTGCACACCCTGGCTCAGCGCCGCGGCCAGCGCGGTATCGCGTTGCTGATAGAGCGCGATCAGCCGCGCCGCGGTGTCCTCGGCGGCCTGTGGCAGCGTTGCCGGGGCCCAGCCGACGGTCGGCGCCGCGCCGCGTAAAACCAAGGGCGCGGTCGGGCCGATCGCCAGCGCCCTTGTGATCGGCTCGCCGCGCGGCAACGCCTCGACCGCGCGGTTGAGCCAGCCCGATTGCACCCGGCCGGGACCGGCGAGGCCGCTTTCCAGCACATCCTGGCCGTCGAAATGCGAGCGCTCGCGATACGGCGTCGCCACCGCATGGATGATGGCGGCCTGCCTGGCCTGATACATCCGGGCAAATTCCGGCATCGCCGGATGCAGCGCAAAAAAGGAATCGAGCCCGATCGCCGGATGCGGCCCAGAGGCTGCGAGCGCGATGGCGCCGTGCAGGGCGGCGTAATCGGGATCGCCGATCGGCGCCACGGTGGCGAGCCCGTCGAGCGCGCCGCGCAGGATCACCACCACCAGCCGCGGGTCGCGGCCACCGGCGGCGCGGGCGAATGTCGGCAGATAGGCCCAGGCGGCGAATGAGGCGCCGCCGAGCAGCAGCGCACGGCGCGAGGTCTGCAGCGATGAGTAGGGCATCGTCATCTCCTCTGGAATTCCGGCGACATCAACAACAGCGCCAGCGCCTGCGGCCGCGATTCCGCGCGCGCGATCGCCTGCCTGGTGTCCTCGGACGCCGCCGGACCGGCGACGCCATCGAGCAACTCGCGGGCGTCGAGCTTGTCGCCGACGCGCGCGGCGAGTTGGGCGGCGATATCGAGCCGCAGCTTGAGCCCTTCCGGCGCCGCCCAGGCGGCGTTGCTGTCGGCAAAACCGTTCGGGCCGGACGGCGTCCACAAAGGCTGGCCCAACGTGTTGAGCCCGCCGAGATAAATGCCGGGGTCGTCGGGGATCCGCGCCAGCAAGCGACCGCTGGCGATCAGATAGTCATAGGGCGAGCGGATCTTGGTCAACGGCGCCTGCCAGGCGTCGTCGGCCGCGATCAGCGCCAGCGTCAGCGCCTTGAGGTCGCCGTCGGTCTTGACGAAGACGCTTTGCAGCTTTGCCACCAGCGCCGGCGGCGGATCGTCGGCGACGAAATGCGCCGCGAATTTCCGCGCGATGAATTTGGCCGTCGCCGGATGCCGGGCCAGATCGGCCAGCGCGGCCTCGCCCTGCGCGACGCCGCCGGCGTCATAGGTCTTGCCGAGAAGATGCTGTGGCCCGGGCTCATGGGCGTTGGCGTTGAAGATGAAGCTGCCGGGAGCGCCGAGTTTGGCGTTGCGGCCGGCAAAGCTCCAGCCGGTGATGATCCGCGCCAGCGAGGTCACATCCTCCTGGGTGTAGCCGGAGCCGACGCCCAGCGTGTGCAGCTCCATGGTCTCGCGGGCGAGGTTTTCGTTGAGGCCGCGCTTGCCCCTTTGCCCTGCCTTGGAGTCCGGGCCGATCGATTGCTGATTGTCGAGAAAGAACAGCATCGCCGGATGCTGTTCGACCGCGCGCAGCATGTCGCCGAATTTGCCCAGCAGATGCGGGCGGATCGCTTCGCGTTCGAACGCGCCGGCCCAGATCCGCGCCGGTTCGCCCTTATTGGCCGAGATGCAGAAATGGTTCGACCAGAACGCCACCAGCCGCTCGACCACGCCGCATTCGGCAATGCTGGCGCGCTGGATCCGCGCCAGCGCTTCGGCGCGAAAGGTCTTCTGTACGACGTTGAGCGGCGCCGGCGCGGCGGGCTTGTGGTCGGCGGGCTTCGGCGCGTCGGTCGGTGGCGCCATCATCGCCATGGACGCTTGCATCGCGGCGGCGGCCTCCCGCGCCTGTTTGACCTCGTCCTGATAGGCAAACAAAGCCTGCGCCAGAATCTCGGTCGACAGCAGGCCGGGGCCTTCCAGCAGCGCGGCATCGGGGCGGTTCAACTCGGCCAGCACAAAGCCGCGCGGGTCGGAGGCGGCATGGATCAGATCGCCCGACGAGCCGCCGCGGGCGCCGAAGCCGAACCGATTGAGTGCGGTCAGACCGCCTTGCCAGTCACGGGCCACGGCCATTCTCCGATTGAGCGCCGTCGAAATTGCGTCGACATGGCGCGATGCAACCGAGGTAACGCTGGCGCCGATGAACCCGGCGTGAAGGCCGCGATCACGATCCAGTTAGGATAGTGACAACCGGATAGAATGGAGTCAGTGGCTCGCGAACCAACGGCGTTGATCCGCAGCTGGTCGAATGGAACGACGCTGCCCCGCGTCGGATCGGGGGGCGGTTGCTGCCGCGCCCCGATCCGGCAGCCGGGTCAGATGTTCGCGGCGAGATCGACCAATTCGTCGAACAGCACGCCGGTCCTGGCCAGCATCAGTTCGATATCCTCGGTGGCTTCACTGACCGTGCGGCTCGATGTGTCGATCGTCAACTCGTTGTCGATCGGCGGTTGGTAATCATTGCCGATCCCGGTGAAGCCTTTCAACGCGCCGGCGCGGGCCTTGGCGTAGTGGCCCTTGGGGTCGCGGCTCTCGCACACCTCAGCCGGCGTCGCGATATAGATCTCGCGGAACATGTCCTCAGCGATGCGCCGTGCCGCGGCGCGGTCCTCGGCCGCCGGCGATACCGCGGCGACGATGGCGATATGGCCGTTGCGCGCCAGATGGCTGGCGATTTCGGCGAGGCGGCGGATATTTTCGGCGCGGTGCTGCGGCGAGAAGCCGAGATCGGCATTGAGCCCGGCGCGCATGGTGTCGCCATCGAGCAGGATCGGCGAGCCGCCGCGTGAAAACAGCCGCCGCTCCAGCGCCAGCGCCAGCGTCGATTTGCCGGAGCCCGGCAATCCGGTCAGCCACAGCACCGCGCCGCGATGGCGGTAGCGCGCCGAACGCTCATCGGGCCGCAAGGCGGATTCAACGGGCACGATGTCGTCCGGGATCGCGCGCTGTCCGGCATCGACGCTGAGCACCAGCCCGCCGCCGGCAATCCGGCCATTGACCTCGATCACCAAGCGCCCGGTGCGCGGATTCTCCGTATAGGGATCGGCCGCCACCGGCTGCGCCAAGGCGATGTCGATCTCGCCGACATGATTGCGGGCGATTGCCTTGGCGGCGACGCTTTCGAGTTCTCCGGGATCGACCGCCTTTTCGATCGCCACCACCGTGGCGCGGGTTTCCCGCGTGCCGAGCCGCAGCAGGATCGATTGTCCGGTGCTCAGCGGCTGATCGTGCAGCCAGAAGATTCGCGCGCGCAGCCGCCTGGTATCGCGCGGCGCCGCACCGACACGGGCGATGACGTCGCCGCGCTCGATGAACAATTCGCGATCGAGCGTGATACCGACCGAGCGGCCGGCGCCCTGCGGGCCATTGAGCGGCGTCACCGGCCAGCTCTCGACCGATTTGATGGTCGCGATCTTGCCGGCCGGCATGATCACGATCTCGTCGCCGCTTTGCAGCGCGCCCGACTCGATCCGTCCGGCGACGATGCGGCGGTCGTCGAATTTATAGATCGCCTGCACCGGCAGCCGCAGCGCCAATTGGTCGAGCGGCCGCGCCGGAATCAGCGCGTCCAGCGCCTCGACCACGGTGGGGCCGTCGTACCAGGCGATCCTCGCGGTGCGTTCGGCGACGCCGTCGCCGTCGCGGGCCGAAATCGGAATCACCGCGCTGGGCGTGACGCCGAGCCCGATCAGATGCGCGGAGATCTCGTCGCTGATCGCGGCAAAGCGCGCCGCGCTGAAATCGACCCGGTCCATCTTGTTGACCACCACGGCGACCTGTTTGACGCCGAGCAGATGCAGCAGATAGCCGTGCCGCCTGGTCTGGTCGCGCACACCTTCCAGCGCGTCGATGATCAGCACCGCGGCGTCGGCCTGCGAGGCGCCGGTGATCATGTTGCGGAGGAATTCGGCGTGGCCCGGCGCGTCGATCAGCACGATGTCGCGCGAGCCGGTGCGGAACGAGATCTGGGTGGTGTCGATGGTGATGCCCTGATCGCGCTCGGTCTGCAGCGCGTCGAGCAGGAACGACCATTCGAATGGCATGCCGCGCCGGGCACTGACTTCTTTCAGCATCTCCAGCTTGCCGTCGGGCAGCGAACCGGTCTCGTGCAGCAGCCGGCCGACCAGCGTCGACTTGCCGTGATCGACATGGCCGACGATGACGATGCGCACCAGCGGGCGGGTGGTGCCGTTCGGGGTAGCGAGGGAAGAAGGCGCGATGGCGATATTCATGGCGAGACTCTCGGCGGCATTCACAGCGTTGCTCATTACAGATAGCCGGCGACGCGCAGCCGCTCGAAGGCGTCCTCGGTCTCGTGGTCGAGCGCGCGGCCGGCGCGCTCCGGAACCTTGGTGCTGTCGAGTTCGATCAGGATGTCGTCGATCGTGGCGGCCTGCGACGCCACCGGGTTGGTGATGTCGGAATCGCCGAGCGAGCGATAGCGCTTGCCGTCCTTGGCCAGATACAGAGGAATGATCGGGATGTTTTCGCGCTTGGTGTAGGCCCAGATATCGGCCTCGGTCCAATGCAGGATCGGATGAATCCGCAAATGCGCGCCGGGCGGCGGCGAGGCATTGAACTGGTCCCAGAATTCCGGCGGCTGGTCGCGGACGTCCCATCCACCCTCGAGCCCGCGCGGCGAGAACACCCGCTCCTTGGCGCGGGTGGCTTCCTCGTCGCGGCGAATTCCGGCGATCAAGCCGTCGAAGCCGTATTTGGCCAGCGCCAGTTTCAGCCCTTCGGTTTTTCGCGCGGCGGAGCGCGCGGCGGGCGGCAACGTCGGATCGATGGTCTCGAGCGGCGGGCAATAATCGACCTTGAGGTCGAGCTCCCACTCTTTGGCGTATTGATCGCGGAACGCATACATCTCGGCGAATTTCTTGCCGGTATCGACATGTAGCGCGGGGAACGGCACCCGGCCGAAAAACGCCTTGCGCGCCAGCCAGATCATCACATTGGAGTCTTTGCCGAGCGACCACAGCAGCGCCAGCTTCTTCAGCCGGGCGAAGCCTTCGCGGAAGATGTAGATGCTCTGTGCTTCCAGCGCGTCGAGATGATCCATCCCCGGCGGTGACAATGGCGCCCGGGAAAACTCCCGGAGCGGCGGCCCGGATCGGTCCGAAACATTGTCGTCGTGGTGCAATGGCTGGCCGCGATGATCGGTGCTGAGAAGGTTCATGTCATGCGCTTGCGGTTTGAGGGCAAAAACTTCCACCGTTGCATCATCGCAGAGAAGAAATAAATTTCTCTTTGAAGTGCTTGCAAGAGAGATATATAGAAAATAATTCTAGTCAACCCAAAGTTCTGGGAGCGGAGTAGCCCATGCGATATCTGCCGGTGTTTCTCGATCTGCGCATCGGGCCGATCCTGTTGGTCGGTGGCGGCGAGCTGGTGCGGGCCAAGCTGCGGCTGCTGCTGTCGGCCGGCGCGCGCATTAGCTGGTACGCGATCGATGGCGATTACCAGCTCGGCGGCGTGTCGCCGGAGGCGGCGGCGCGGATCCAGCACGGCGAGGGCGATCCTTTGACCGCCGATCTGACCGGCGTGGTGGCGGTGCTATGCGCCGGCGCCGGCGATCTCGGGCCGGCGATGGCGGCGCGGGCGCGCGCGGTCGGGCTGCCGGTCAATGTGATGGACGATCTGCAGCATTCCAGTTTCATCTTCCCGGCGATCGTCGATCGCGGCGATGTCGTGGTGGCGATCGGCACCGGCGGGACGTCGCCGGTGGTGGCGCGGCGCATCCGCGAACAGATCGAGGCGCTGCTGCCGGCCCGGATTGGCGATCTGGCGCATTTCATCGGGCGGTTTCGCAAGAGCTTCAATGGACGGATTTCGGCCTTTGCGCTGCGCCGCCGGTTCTGGGAGCGGATCGTCGATGGCCCGATCGGCGCTTTGGTGCTGGCCGGTCGCGTGACCGAGGCGGAACGCGAATTGACGACGATCAGCGATCCCTCCGCCTATGCGGGCGCGCAGATTCCGGGCGGCGAGGGCAGCGTCACTTTGGTCGGCGCCGGGCCGGGCGATCCGGATCTGCTGACCATCAAGGCGTTGCGCGCGCTGCAGGACGCCGACGTGGTGTTTTACGACGAGCTGGTGACGCCGGAGATTCTCGACCGCATTCGCCGCGATGCGTCACGCGTGCCGGTCGGCCGTCGCGTCGGGCAGCCGGGCATCGGCCAGGACGCCATCAATCGGCTGCTGATCGAGGCGGCGCAGGCCGGCCAGCGCGCGGTGCGGCTGAAGGGCGGCGATCCTTTCGTGTTCGGCCGCGGCGGCGAGGAGGTCGAAGCACTGCGCCAAGCTGGCGTGGCCTATTCGGTCGTTCCCGGCATCAGCGCCGGGCTTGGCGTCGCGGCGCAATTCGAGGTGCCGCTGACCTATCGCCACGAGGCGCTGCGCATCACGTTTCTTACCGCTCATAAGGCGAACGACGCCGACAATGTCGACTGGTCGACGCTGACTGACGCCAAGATGACGGTGGTGGTCTATATGGGGATGAGCGCCGCGCCGGCAGTGCTAGCCGGCCTGCTCAAGGCGGGTCGGTCGCCGCAGACCCCGGTCGGCGTGTTCGCGCGGGCGACGCGACCGGACGCCCAGGCCGCGGTCGGCACGCTGGACGAATTGCCGGCTTTGGTCGACGAGGTCGGCTCCGGCCCGGCAATTCTCATCATCGGCGACGTGGTGGCGCATTCCGCGCCGTGGCGCGCCGCTCAACTGCAACAACTCGCTGCACAGTATCAGGTGGCCGCCGAATGACTTCTCCACTGCAACAAAAAATCAAGATCACCGGACCCTCGGTGGTGACCGCGAACCGGACCTGGGACGGCGTGGTGATCTACCGCACCGAATCCCGCGACTGGTCGACCGATCTGGCCGATGCGGCGATCGTGCGCGATGCGCCAGGCGCCCGCGCCTTGCTGGCGGAAGCCGCCGCCGACGATGTCGGCGCGATCGGCCCCTATATCGCGCCGGTCGTGCTCGACGCGGCCGGCGCGATCGTGCCCGGCAATCTGCGCGAACAGATCCGCCGCCAGGGCGTCACCATCGCGCTGCCGCCGCAGCCGTAAAGCTCACAATAAGGCTTCTTCCATGTATGCTTATGACGAGATCGACCGCACCTTGATCAACGAGCGCGTCGCCGAATTTCGCGATCAGGTCAAGCGCAGGCTGTCCGGAGAACTCTCGGAAGACGAGTTCAAGATGATCCGGCTGATGAACGGCGTCTATCTGCAGTTGCACGCCTATATGTTCCGGGTCGCTATCCCCTATGGCACGCTGTCGGCGGCGCAGATGCGCAGGCTCGCGCATGTGGCGCGCAAATATGATCGCGGCTACGGCCATTTCACCACGCGGCAGAACATCCAGTTCAACTGGATCAAGCTCGCCGATCTGCCCGACGCTTTGGCCGAACTCGCCGAGGTCGATATTCACGCGATGCAGACCTCGGGCAATTGCACCCGCAGTATCACCGCCGATCAATGGGCCGGCGTCGCGCCGGGCGAGATCGAGGACCCGCGGATCTGGGCCGAATTGCTGCGGCAATATTCGACGCTGCATCCGGAATTCTCGTTTCTGCCGCGCAAGTTCAAATTCGCCATCACGGCGTCCGACCACGATCGTGCTGCCATCAAGGTGCACGATATCGGGCTGCGGCTGCATCGCAATGACGCGGGCGAGACCGGCTTCGAGGTGCTGGTCGGCGGCGGCCTCGGCCGCACCCCGTTCATCGGCAAGACCATCAAGCCGTTCGTGCCGGGCCGCGACCTGTTGAGCTATGTCGAGGCGATCCTGCGGGTCTATAATCAGTATGGCCGCCGCGACAATATCTACAAGGCGCGGATCAAGATCCTGGTGCATGAACTGGGCATCGAGAAATTCGCCCAGGAAGTCGAGGCCGAATGGCTGCAGATGCGCGATGGCGCGCTGGCGCTCGACGACGCTTCGGTCGCCGATATCCGCTCGCGCTTCCGCTATCCGGCCTATGAAAATCTCCCCGACGATACGGACGAGGTGAAGCAGGCTGCAAGCGATCCGCGCTTTGCGGCCTGGCACGCCAATTCGGTCGCCCCCCACAAGCAGCCCGGCTACGCCATCGTCACGCTGTCGCTGAAGCCGATCGGCGGGGCGCCGGGCGACGCCACGGCTGACCAGATGGACGGCATCGCCGATCTGTCCGAGCGATATTCGTTCGGCGAAATCCGCGTCGGCCATGAGCAGAACCTGGTGCTGCCCCATGTCGCCAGGCGCGATCTGCCGGTGCTGTGGCGGGCGCTCGACCGACTCCACCTCGCCACCCCGAACGTCAATCTGGTCACCGACATCATCGCCTGCCCGGGGCTGGATTATTGCTCGCTGGCCAATACCCGCTCGATCCCGATCGCGCAGGAATTGACCAGGCGTTTTTCCAATCACGAGACGGCCAACATGATCGGCCGGCTCCATGTCAATATTTCCGGCTGCATCAATGCCTGCGGCCATCATCATGTCGGCCATATCGGGATCTTGGGCGTCGAGAAAAATGGCGAGGAATTCTATCAGATCACCATTGGCGGCCGCGCCGACGAGCAGGCCGTGGTCGGCGAATTGATCGGGCCGGCGGTGCCCTATGCGGACGTCGCCGACGTGGTCGAGGATATTGTCGAGGCCTATCTTGCCTTGCGCGCCCGGCCCGACGAGTTATTCGTCGATGCCGTCAAGCGCCTCGGCCTCGAGCCTTTCAAGGAGCGCGTCTATGCCACTCGTTAACAACGGACAGATCGTCAGCGACGCCTTCGTGCATCTTGCCGACGAGGACGAACTGCCGCCCGAAGGCGCGGTGCTGATCTCCGCCGCCCGGTTTCTCGGCAATGCCGAGGCGCTGATCCAGCGCAACAGCCCGGTCGGGGTGATCTGGCCCAACAACCGCGACGTCGCCGACCTCGTGCCATATCTCGATCGCCTCGCTATGGTGGCGCTGGTATTTCCAAGCTTCCGCGACGGCCGCGCCCACAGCCAGGCCCGGCTGCTGCGCGAGCGCTTCAACTATCGCGGCGAGCTGCGCGCCACCGGGCAGGTGCTGCGCGATCAGTTCACCTTCCTGCTGCGCAATGGCTTCGATGCCTTCGAGGTCAGCAAGGACAGCGACGCGGCGGCGTTTGCCGAAGCGACGCAGCGCTACACCACATTCTATCAGCCGACCGGCGAAGGACGCCTCACCGCGCGCGACCGCCGCTTGCGGTTGCGTCTGGCCGAGAGTGCGACGTCATGAGCGAATTAGCCCAGCCGTCGCCGCAGCAGCTCAACGCACGCGAGCTCGACGGCGTCTTGCGCGAGGCCTCGCCCGCGGACGTGATCGAAGCGGCCTTGCGCCATCTCGGCCGCGACAGGCTGGCGCTGGTGTCGTCTTTCGGCACCGAATCCGCGGCGCTGTTGAAAGTGATGGCCGACGTCGATCCGGCGATCCCGGTGATCTTTCTCGATACCGGCTGGCTGTTCGACGAAACGCTGGCCTATCGCGATACTCTGATCGCGACGCTCGGCCTCACCGACGTCCGCTCGATCAAGCCGCTCGACGAGAATCTGAACCGCGACGATCCTTCACGCGAGCTGTGGTTCTCCGATCCGGACAAATGTTGCGCGATCCGCAAGGTCGAGCCGCTGTCGCGGGCGCTGGCGCCGTTCGGCGGCTGGATCAATGGCCGCAAGCGATTCCAGGGCGGCTTGCGCGCCGACATCCCGATGGTCGAGGCCGATGGCGCGCGATTGAAATTCAATCCCTTCGCCAACGTCTCGCCGCAGGAGATCGCGGCGATCTACGCGCTGGCCAAGCTGCCGCCGCATCCGCTGGTGGCGTCCGGCTTTCTCTCGGTCGGCTGCATGCCGTGCACCAGCCGCGCCGACGGCAATGAAGAGTCGCGTGCCGGTCGCTGGCGCGGCAAGGGCAAGACGGAATGCGGCATCCACACCATGAAGATGTCGTAGCACATAGCTGTTGCAACGACGCGAACATTGAAATGGCGTTTCGTTGACTTCGAAGCGCTTCTCCGGGAACTATCAGGTCTTGCCGTCGATGACGATGATGTCGTCCGGCCAATGGAGATTGAGATGATCCGTCGTCTTGTTCCCGTGCTGATCGGTACCTTGTTCGCTGGATTGATCTGGGCCGGCTCCGCCGTCGCGGCCGATGTGTCGCTGCTCAACGTGTCCTATGATCCGACCCGCGAACTTTATGCAGAATTCAACAAATCCTTCGCGGCTGCCTATCAAAAGCAGACTGGCGATAGCGTCGAGATCAAGCAGTCGCATGGCGGCTCGGGCTCGCAGGCGCGCAGCGTGATCGACGGCTTGCAGGGCGACGTCGTCACTTTGGCGCTGGCCTATGACATCGACGCCATCGCCGCCAAGGGCCTGATCGATAAGGACTGGCAGAAGCGACTGCCGCAGAACGCCGCGCCCTATACCTCGACCATCGTGTTCCTGGTGCGCAAGGGCAATCCCAGGGGCATCAAGGACTGGGACGATCTGGTCAAGCCGGGCATCAGCGTGATCACGCCGAATCCGAAGACCTCGGGCGGCGCGCGCTGGAACTATCTGGCGGCCTGGGGCTATGCGCTGAAGAAATCCGGATCGCAGGAGCGGGCGCGGGATTTCGTCGCCAGCATCTACAAGAACGTTCCCGTCCTCGATACCGGCGCGCGCGGCGCCACCGTTACCTTTGTCGAGCGCGGCGTCGGCGACGTGCTGCTGACCTGGGAGAACGAAGCGTTTCTGGCGATCAAGGAATTCGGCAAGGGCCAGTTCGAGATCGTCGCGCCATCGGTGTCGATCCTGGCCGAGCCGCCGGTCGCGGTGATCGACAAAGTGGTGGACGCCAAAGGCACCAGAAAGGCCGCGGAGGCCTATCTGCAATATTGGTACACGCCGCAGGCGCAGGAAATCGCCGCGCGCAATTTCTACCGGCCGCGCGACCCGGCTGTTGCCGCTAAATATGCCGATACCTTTGCCAAGGTCGAGCTGTTCACAATCGACGAGGAATTCGGCGGTTGGGCCAAAGCGCAGAGCGAGCATTTCGCTCAGGGCGGCGTGTTCGATAAGATCTATAAGGATTAGAGGCCACGCGGGAGTTTGGCCGCACGGCGTCGATGATCGACCGAGGGACATTGTGAGCGGAGCATCGAGACGCAGCGCGCTGCCGGGATTCGGCCTCACCATGGGGCTCACGCTGACGTGGCTGTCGCTGCTGATCCTGATTCCGCTGGCCGGGTTGTTCGTCAAGACCGCCGAACTCAGCCTGGCGCAATTCGGCGAGATCCTGACCAGCCGGCGGACGCTGCACGCTTTGCGGATTTCCTTCGGCCTGGCTTTCGCGGCGGCGCTGGTCAATCTAGTCGCGGGGTTGATCATCGTCTGGGCGCTGGTGCGCTATCGCTTTCCCGGCCGCCGGATCTTCGACGCCATTGTCGATATTCCCTTCGCGCTGCCGACCGCGGTGGCGGGCATCGCGCTGACGACATTGTTCGCGCAGAAGGGCTGGCTCGGCGCGCCGCTGGCGGCACTCGGCATCAAGGTGGCGTTCACGCCGCTCGGGATCTTCATCGCCATGGTGTTCATCGGCATTCCCTTCGTGGTGCGCACCGTGCAGCCGGTGCTGATCGATCTTGACGTCGAGATCGAGGAGGCCGCCGAAAGCCTCGGCGCCAATCGCTGGCAGACCATCACCCGCGTCATTTTGCCGTCGCTGTTGCCGGCGATTCTGACCGGCTTCGCGCTGGCGTTCGCACGTGCGGTCGGCGAATATGGTTCGGTGATCTTCATCGCCGGCAATTTGCCCAATGTCTCGGAGATCGCGCCGCTTTTGATAGTCATCCGGCTGTCGGAGTTTCGCTATGCCGACGCCACCGCGATCGCGGTGGTTATGCTGGTGTTCTCGTTCCTGATCATCTTCCTGCTCAACAGGCTGCAACATTGGTCGCAAAGCCGCGCCGTATCGGTGGTCGAGACATGACGATGGTCGTGACCGCATCCCGCGCGCGCGCGGCCGCGGCGAGAGCCGCGAAGGCCGCGGACCATATCGCCGGCCGCGCTCACCGCGATTCCCACACCGAGCCACGGCTGGTGCGCGGCATCGTCATCGGCCTTGCGGTGACGTTCCTGACGGTGTTCGTCGGGCTGCCGCTGCTGCTGGTGTTCGCCGAAGCCTTCTCGAAAGGGATCGGCTTCTACCTGACGGCGCTGTCGAATGCCGAGGCGCTGTCGGCGATCCGGCTGACGCTGGCGACCGCATTGATCTCGGTCGGCCTCAATTTGCTGTTCGGTGTCGCGGCGGCCTGGGCGATCGCGAAATTCGAGTTTCGCGGCAAGACGCTGCTGATCACCCTGATCGATCTGCCGTTCTCGGTCAGCCCGGTGATTTCCGGCCTGGTGTTCGTGCTGCTGTTCGGCGCCCAGGGCTTTTTCGGCGGCTGGCTGATGGCGCATGGCATTCACATCCTGTTCGCGATGCCGGCGATCGTGCTGGCGACCAGCTTCGTCACCTTTCCCTTCGTGGCGCGCGAGCTGATTCCGCTGATGCAGGAGCAGGGC
This sequence comes from Rhodopseudomonas sp. BAL398, assembly GCF_033001325.1. Lineage (NCBI taxonomy): Bacteria > Pseudomonadati > Pseudomonadota > Alphaproteobacteria > Hyphomicrobiales > Nitrobacteraceae > Rhodopseudomonas > Rhodopseudomonas sp. BAL398. Next base: position 3,065,986 of record NZ_CP133111.1, on the reverse strand, counting down.
TCGCAGGAGGAGGAGGCCGCGATCTCGCTCGGCGCCGGATTCTGGCAGACCTTCTGGAAGGTGACGCTGCCGAACATCAAATGGGGCCTGCTCTACGGCGTGCTGCTGTGCAACGCGCGGGCGATGGGCGAGTTCGGCGCGGTCTCGGTGGTGTCGGGCCATATCCGCGGCGAGACCAACACCATGCCGCTGCTGGTCGAGATTCTGTATAACGAATATCAGATGGTGGCGGCGTTTGCGGTGGCGTCGCTGCTGGCGCTTCTGGCGCTGGTCACGCTGATCGCAAAGACCGTGCTGGAAGGCCGGATCGAGCAAGGACGTGAACTCCATGACGATTGAAGTCCGCAATATCGTCAAGCGCTTCGGTGCCTTCACCGCGCTCGACGACGTCGACCTCAAGGTCGAGACCGGCGAATTGGTGGCGCTGCTGGGGCCGTCCGGCTCCGGCAAGACCACGCTGCTGCGGATCATCGCTGGGCTGGACTGGCCGGATTCCGGGCAGGTCGCGTTCGATGGCGAGGATGCGCTGGCGCGCGGCGCCGGCGAGCGCCATGTCGGCTTCGTGTTCCAGCATTACGCCCTGTTCCGCCATATGAGCGTGTTCGAAAACGTCGCCTTCGGGCTGCGGGTGCAGCCGCGCGCGATCCGCAAGAGCGAGGCCGAGATCCGCGCCCGGGTGAAAGAGCTGCTCGACCTGGTGCAGCTCGATTGGCTGGCGGGACGCTATCCGAGCCAGCTCTCCGGCGGCCAGCGCCAGCGCATCGCGCTGGCCCGCGCGCTGGCAATCGAACCCAAGATTCTGCTGCTCGACGAGCCGTTCGGCGCGCTCGACGCCAAGGTGCGCAAGGAGCTGCGGAAATGGCTGCGCACGCTGCATGAGGAGATCCACGTCACCTCGATCTTCGTCACCCACGACCAGGAAGAGGCGCTGGAAGTCGCCAACCGTGTGGTGGTGATGGACAAGGGGCGGATCGAGCAGATCGGCAGCCCCGGCGATGTCTATGAAGAGCCCGCCAGCGCCTTCGTCCACGGCTTCATCGGCGAATCGATCGTGCTGCCGGTCGAGATCCGCGATGGCCGGGTCCGGCTCGGCGACAAGGTGTTGGCCCTCGACACCCGCGACGCCCGTCCGGGCCCTTCGAAGCTGTTCATCCGCCGCCACGATCTGGCGATCGGGCCGAGCGGCTCTGGCGCGCTGGAGGGCGCGGTCAAGCATGTGCGGGCCTTCGGGCCGATGCATCGCGCCGACATCGTGCTCAACACCGCCGGCCCGTGCACAATGATCGAGATCGACGCGCCGCGCGACCGCGACCTGAAGCCCGGCGACCGCGTCAGCCTGCAGCCGCGCCGCTACCGGATTTTTGCCACGCCGGACTAGGGCTGGTACGCGTCGTGCATGGCGCGCGGTGAAATTGCGAGTTCTGTTGACGATGCCTCATATCAAAACCCACCGGCCATCCCCGGCACAGACGTCATTGCGGGGCGGGCGCAGCGATAGCTGCGCGCGAACCCGGAATCTTGCGGTCAGCCCCTGTGGCCAGAGTCTGGCTTCGTGCGCAAACGCTCGCGCCCGGGAATGACCAACGCGAGCGAATCCCTCGACGCCGTGGTCCGCGACATCGCCGCCGAGATGGCGCAGCGGAGCGATCGCGGCGAGGTGGCGCATTACATTCCCGAACTGGCCGGGGTCGACCCGAACGTGTTCGGCATCGCGGTGATCGACGCCGACGGCAACGCCTTCGTCGGCGGCGAGGCCGATGTGGCGTTCTCGATCCAGAGCATCTCGAAAGTGTTCACGCTGACGCTGGCGCTCGGCCTGGTCGGCGACCGGCTCTGGCGCCGGGTCGGCCGCGAGCCTTCGGGCTCCGCCTTCAACTCCATCGTCCAGCTCGAACGTGAGCGCGGCGTGCCGCGCAATCCCTTCATCAATGCCGGCGCCATCGCGGTGACCGACGTGATTCTATCCGGGCATCAGCCGCGCGAGGCGATCGGCGAGATCTTGCGCTTCATGCAGTTTCTGGCCGACGATCCGGCCATCACCATCGATGCCGCGGTCGCGGCGTCCGAGCAGCGCACCGGCTTTCGCAATGCCGCACTGGCCAACTACATGAAGTCGTTCGGCGTGCTCGACAACCCGGTCGATTTCACGCTGGGCGTCTATTTTCACCATTGCGCCATCGCGATGAGCTGTCGGCAGCTGGCGATGGCCGGGCGTTTTCTCGCTCATAATGGCAAGAATCCCACCACCGGGCATTCGGTGGTGTCGGCGCAGCGCGCGCGGCGCATCAACGCGCTGATGCTGACCTGCGGCCATTATGACGGCTCCGGCGAATTCGCCTATCGGGTCGGGCTGCCCGGCAAGAGCGGCGTCGGCGGCGGTGTGCTGGCAGTTGCGCCCGGCAAGGCGTCGATCGCGGTGTGGTCGCCGGGACTGGATGCGTCGGGCAATTCCCATCTCGGCCGCATCGCCCTGGAGGCGCTGACCAAGCGGATGGGCTGGTCGATCTTCGGGGTCTGAACCGGCCGTGCGCGCGTGGCGCACGCAACGAAAAGGGCCGGAACGTTTGCACGCCGGCCCTTGTTAACGCGCGTCTTTCACGCCCCGCATGGGCGTCGACCTGATCGGTGTCATTGCGGCTTGCTGGTCCGGTCTTCAGCCACGGCTGCTTCGTGATACCAGCTGCTGCCCGATACGATATTGGGAAGCGGCGTCGCCGACGGTGTGGTCGCGCCGAACTGGCTCGACAAACCGGCGCGGCCGCCGACTGGGAATTGATAGATCCTCGCGGATCCCTGGTTCAAATTCGTATTCACCATTCGCTCCTTCTCTCCTTCGAGTTGGTCTTCTCCAATGTGGTCGCCTCGATACTTGCCTTGCTCGCTTGCCTTGCTTGGCGTCGGATAACGCCGTGCGTCGGCTCCTGATCATATCGTGTTTGCCTTCACTTCATGCAACCTGATTAAATAAAAATCACGATTTGCTGCATATTTGCGCAACGGCTGATCTGCTGACGAACTAATCAAAACGCCAAGGCCAACGCCCGCGCGGAACCAAGGTTGCTGTGCCGGCCAGGGAATTGTGGGCGGCTGTGGTTAATTATGTCTCGTGCCCGCCATGCGGGCAGTTACGAGGGGTTTTCGGGCCGACCGGTCGTCGCTTGCGCGGCAGCCTGGCGGCGTCGCGACCCGGCACTTCGAGGCCGCCGCGTGGGTCGCGTTTGGCATACAAAATGCTTGGGAAAAGCAGGACCGCTGGCCGCCAGGCACATGTGGCGCCTTCAAGCTTTGGGATCATCACCCTTCGCATTGCAACTCAGAGAGAACCGCATGACAAAGTACAAGCTCGAGTATGTCTGGCTCGATGGCTACACCCCGGTGCCGAACCTGCGGGGAAAGACGCAGATCAAGGAATTCACCAACTTCCCGTCGCTCGACGAACTGCCGCTGTGGGGCTTTGACGGTTCTTCGACGATGCAGGCGGAAGGCAGCAATTCGGATTGCGTGCTGAAGCCGGTCCGCGTGTTCCCGGACGCCGCGCGCACCAACGGCGTGCTGGTGATGTGCGAAGTGATGATGCCCGACGGCGTCACCCCGCATCCGACCAACACCCGCGCCACCATTCTCGACGATGACGGCGCCTGGTTCGGGTTCGAGCAGGAATACTTCATGTACAAGGACGGCCGCCCGCTCGGCTTTCCCGCCGCCGGCTATCCGGCGCCGCAGGGCCCGTATTACACCGGCGTCGGCTACAGCAATGTCGGCAGCGTCGCCCGCCAGATCGTCGAGGAACATCTCGACCTGTGCCTGGCCGCCGGCATCAACCATGAAGGCATCAACGCCGAAGTGGCGAAGGGCCAGTGGGAATTCCAGATCTTCGGCAAGGGCTCCAAGCGCGCCGCCGACGAAATGTGGATGGCCCGCTATCTGCTGCAGCGTCTCACCGAGAAATACGAGATCGACATCGAATATCACTGCAAGCCGCTCGGCGACACCGACTGGAACGGCTCCGGCATGCACGCCAACTTCTCCACCACCTATCTGCGCGAGACCGGCGGCAAGGACTATTTCGAAGCGCTGATGAAGGCGTTCGGCGACAATTGGGAAGCCCATATCGCGGTCTACGGTCCGGACAACCATCTGCGCCTGACCGGCAAGCACGAAACCGCGCCGTGGAACAAGTTCAGCTACGGCATCGCCGACCGTGGCGCCTCGATCCGGGTGCCGCATTCCTTCATCAACAACGAATACAAGGGCTATCTGGAAGATCGCCGTCCGAACTCCCAGGGGGACCCCTACGCCATCGCCTCGCAGATCCTGAAGACCATCGCTTCGGTCCCGGCCGGCGCCAAGTCCGCCGCGGCAGCTTAAGCAATCGGTTCACAATGGTTTCAAACGGCCCGGACCAAGTCCGGGCCGTTTGCTTGACTGCTCCCCGCAAGACCGGAGCAACGAGCTCGCTGCTTTTGCCGGGCGCCATCGCAACCAATTCGAAGCTGCCGCCCTGACGTTCACCTTTCGGCCATTGTTGGTGTGCAACAACCGCCTCTGATCTGGGGATTGCACATGAAGCGTGGGGTGGTGGCCGTTGTCGGCCTTCTGGTGCTGGCAGGATGCGCCGGCGAAATCGCGCCTGTGGCCGATCAACCGACCATGTATCTCAGCATGGCCAATGGCGGCGCCAAGCTCGATCCGGCCGCGGCGGCCTCGATGATCTCACTGTACCGGCACAATAACGGCCTCGGCGCCGTCACGGTCGATCCGGCGCTGATGCAGCTGGCCGAAGACCAGTCGACGGCGATGGCCAAGCGCAACAAGCTCGACCACGACGTCAAGGCGCCGCTGGCGAAGCGGCTCAATGCCTCGGGATATCCCGCCTCCATCGCGGTGGAGAATGTTTCGGCCGGGTACCACACGCTGGCCGAGGCGTTTTCGGGCTGGCGCGATTCGCCGCCGCATCGGGCCAATATGCTCAAGAGCGGCGTCACCAAATTGGGCATCGCCGCCAGCTATGCGCCGGGCACCAAATACAAGGTATTCTGGACCCTGATCCTGGCCTCGACGGAGGCGCCGCGATAAAGCGGCCGTGATCAGCCTCCGCCGTTTGCGTAATTGACGCGGCGGCGAAGGGACGCCACCTTGCGTCGACTGATCCGGTGCATTGGCAATCATGGATGACACGCCCCATAAACCGGCCTTGACCCCCGCGCAGGCCCGCCGCGTGCTGGTGCTGCAGGGTGGCGGCGCGCTCGGCTCCTATCAGGCCGGCGCCTATCAGGCGCTGTGCCACCATGATTTCGAGCCGCAATGGATCGCCGGCATTTCGATCGGCGCGATCAATGCCGCGATCATCGCCGGCAATCCGCGCGAGAGCCGCGTCGCCAAGCTGAAGGAATTCTGGGATCTGGTCTCGGCGCCGGTGCCGTGGCAGCCGATGCTGCACAGCGACCGCGCCCATTCGATCTTCAACGAGACCAGCGCGGCGCTGACCGCGGCGTTCGGCGTTCCGGGTTTCTTCACCCCGCGGTTTCCGCCGCCACAGCTGCTTCCGTCCGGCGAGCTGACATCGCTGAGCTATTATGACACGTCCCCGTTGCGCGCGACGCTGCTGCGGCTGGTGGATTTCGACCTGATCAACCGCAACGGCATCCGGCTCAGCGTCGGCGCGGTCAATATCGCGACCGGCAATTTCACCTATTTCGACAATACCCGGCACACCATCGGCCCCGAGCACATCATGGCGTCGGCGGCGCTGCCGCCGGGGTTTCCGGCGGTCGAGATCGACGGCGAGTTCTATTGGGATGGCGGCATCGCCTCCAACACGCCGCTCGATTACGTGCTGGGCGAGGAGACGGTCGACGATCTGCTGATCTTCCAGGTCGACCTGTTCAGCGCCCGCGGCCAGCTGCCCGAAACCCTGCTGGAAGCCGCCGAGCGCGAAAAGGACATCCGGTTCTCCAGCCGCACCCGGCTCAACACCGACAAGAACAAGCAGATCCGCAACACCCGCAAGGCGCTGCGCGATCTGATCGGCAGATTGCCCGACGACCTGAAGAACGATCCGGCCTATGCGATCCTGCACGAGGCCGCCAAGGACAATACCGTCACCGTGGTGCATCTGATCTACCGCAAGAAGGATTACGAAGCGTCGTCGAAAGACTACGATTTCTCCCGCCTCAACATGCTCGAACACTGGAAATCCGGCGAGCAGGATGTCCATGTCTCGATGCGTCATCCTGATTGCCTGCGCCGGCCGCAGCAAGGCGAGACCATGGTGACCTGCGATCTCACCGCGGACGCGTTCAAATAGCGTCGTGGTCAATCATGTCGCGGGCCGACCGGCCCGATCAATCCAGAATCAAACAGGAGCAAGCGAATGGTTAGTCTGACAGGCAAGACCGCTGTGGTGACCGGCTCGACCAGCGGCATCGGATTGGCCTATGCGCGCGCCTTCGCCAAGGCCGGCGCCAATGTGGTGATCAACGGCATGGGCGAGCCCGCCGCGATCGAGAAGGAACGCAACAGCATCGAGGCCGATTTCGGCGTCAAATGCGTGTATTCGCCGGCCGACATGCTCAAGCCCGCCGAGATCGCCGCCATGGTGGCGCTTGGGGAGAGTTCGTTCGGTTCGGTCGATATCCTGGTCAACAATGCCGGCATCCAGTTCGTCTCGCCGATCGAGGATTTTCCGATCGAGAAATGGGACGCCATCATCGCGATCAATTTGTCGTCGGCGTTTCACGGCATTCGCGCCGCCATTCCCGGCATGAAGAAGCGCGGCTGGGGCCGCATCATCAACACCGCCTCGGCGCATTCGCTGGTCGCCTCGCCCTTCAAATCGGCCTATGTGGCCGCCAAGCACGGCATCGCGGGCCTCACCAAGACCGCGGCGCTGGAGCTCGCGACCTTCAAGATCACGGTGAACTGCATTTCGCCGGGCTATGTCTGGACCCCGCTGGTCGAAAAACAGATCCCCGACACCATGAAAGCGCGCGGCCTTACCAAGGAGCAGGTGATGAACGACGTGCTGCTGCAGGCGCAGCCGACTAAGGAGTTCGTCACCCCGGAGCAGGTCGCCGCTTTGGCGCTGTATCTGTGCGGCGACGATGCCAGCCAGATCACCGGCGCCAATCTGTCGATGGATGGCGGCTGGACCGCGGCGTAAGCGGGCGCCTGCGGACGCCCGCCACTTAGCAACGGAGTCCGGCCATACCGGACGCACGGCGCCGCCACATCGCTTGCCGTTTGTGCGGGGCGTCGCCGCGCAACATCCCGTCATCCTCCGCGAAAGCGGAGGGCCCAGTATTCCATAGCGCTTGCGATCGAACGCTCTGGAATACTGGGTCGCCCGGTCAAGCCGGCGATGACCCCGTGCGAGCCTTCGACCTCAGTCGACATCTTCGAACGGACGCCGCGCAGTGTGCCGAACGTGCAATATGTCGATGGCGTCACTGCGCAAACGATAGAAAATCTTGAACGGATAGCGAACGACAGAAACGACGCGGACGTTCGAGCGCTGCGATAGCCGGGGCGCGGCTTGCGGCGCGCGGCAGATGCGCTCGATTGTTGTTTCGAGACGAAATCCGATCGCGGCCGCAACTGCGGGGCTGGCGGAGGCGGTGTAATACGTTGCAATCCTGCCGAGATCGGCCAGTGCCCGTCGCGAATAGACCAGTTTCATCGCCGGAATTTTGCGAAAACCGCCTTGATCTCGGCGGCGGTAGCGGCTTCGCCGGCATCGATCGAAACCATTGCAACGTCGATGACGCGCAATTCTTCCTGTGTTGCCAGATAGTCGACCTGCAACTCATCTTCTATCTGACTGGCAACGGCAACCAGCTCATCCTGCGCCGCTTCGGGCCAGGTTTGAGCGCGTTCGAGCAGGGCCTTGAGGTCGGGACGTGCCATGTTTCCAATATAGCACCGGACGCCATGTCGGAATAGAGGTTCCGGAACCTTAGCTGCCGCGCTTGCCGAACGCCAACACGTGCAGTCCTAGCCTTCGGCGCACGATCCAGAACAGCAGCACGGTCTCGAACACCAGCGCCGCCGAGGTCGCCGCCGCCGCGCCGTGGCCGCCATAGCGCGGCACCAGCAGCAGACACAGGCCGAGATTGATCGCGAAGGCCAGCGCATAGGCTAGCGCGCAGATGTGCTGATGGCCGAGCATGTTGAGCAGGCGCTCGACCGGGCCGATCGCGGCGCGCACCATCAGGCCGATCGCGGCGATGAACATGATGTCGTAGCCGACGGTGAATTGCGGCCCGAACAGCCACAGCAGCGGCTTGCCGACCGCCAGCAGCGCCAAAGTCGCGGCTAGCGACGGCCAGAACGTCCATTTGATGGCATGCGCCACATAGGCCGACAGCCGAGCCTTGTCGCCGCTGGCGTGATATTCGGCGAAGCGATGCGCGGTCGAGGCCGACATCGCGTAGTGAATGAACGACACCAGCGCCAGCGTCTTCACCACCGCGTAATAGACGCCGACCTCCTGTGCCGAGCGGAATTGCTGCAACACCAGCACATCCGTATAGGACAGCAGCAGGTAGAAGCCTTCCACCAGCAGGATCGGCAAGGATATCGCCAGCCAGCCGCGGAACTCATAGGTCTTCGGCCCGGCCTCGACATGGCCCTTGAGGCGGCGATTGAGTGCGATCATCTGCCCCAGCATCGCGATCCAGACCGCGGCGCAGCTGGCGGTCATCGCCGCCACGGCGCCGAGCTGGAAGCCGAGCGCGAAGGCGCCGGCGGTGAAGCCGATGATCAGCGACTGCCGGATGATGAATTGCGGCATCAGCCCGAGCCGCATCCAGTCATGCGAGCGGGCGATGCCGTCCTGGGTATTGGCGACCACGAAGGCCGGCAGCGTCAGGCAGCCGATATAGAGCGGTGTCCGGGTTGCCGGATCGATCGATCCCGACGCCGCCCAGACCAGGCCGGCCAGCAGCGTCGCTGCCAGGCTGGACGCCGCCAACGTGGCCCAGCGGCTCCCCGACAGAAAGCCGCGCAGCCCCGCAAGATCGCCTGCGGCGCGATAGTCCGGGATGATCTTTTGCGCCGACGCCGCCAGGCCGAAATCCAGCATGCTGCCGAGCAGCAGCACCCAGGTCCAGACATAGACATAGATGCCGTAGTCCGAGCCGCCCATCCACCGCGCCAGCAGAATCTGGGCGAGATAGGCCATAGCGGCGCTGACGATGCGAATCACAAAGATCGTGCCGGCCAGCCGATTGGTCAGCGAGGCTTCGCCCGAGCCGCCGAACATGACGCCGAGCCGGCTTTTCAGGGCCGCGAACGGCGTCGCTGCGGACGGAGCATCCATGAGAGCCAAAGCGCGAAACCCTGGAGTGGCCTGCGGCGGTAAGAGCGTGATGAAGGTCCAATCTGGCAAGGATTGGTTAAGATAGGGTTGGTCGGGCCGGACCGCCGGGGTCCGCTGCCCGTGGTCAGCCCGCAGACCATCGCTGCCTGCGTCGGTGGGGATCGCCACCGCCCGCTGCGGGCAGCCGGGGATCGCGGCGGCTCGCGACGTTAGCAGGTATCAAGATAAGGTATGGCGCGCTGAGGCCGGCTGTTGAGCGGGCCTGTGCATAAAAAGGAACCTCGGAATGGTGATGAGGTTGGTGTCGTAACGCGTGCTACAAGGTCTCAATCGCAATCGCACCGGTTGTCCATCACGGTTCGCGCCGTGATGAACTCCAAGGCAGGATTTCGCCCGATGCCAAAAATTCCAATGCCGAAATTTTCCGTTCGCCTTGTTGGTCAATTACTGGCGGCAACCATCGTGGCTTTGGTCGTTGCGGCGACCCTGGGTTATGTCGCCCAAAACCAGTTTGAATTGTCGGCCGATGCGATCCGGGCCGCTGCGCTCAATGGCGCGAGCCTGGTGGTGGCGTTTCTGCTGGTCGCCGGAATCGGGCGCAGCCAGAAAGACAAACGGTAAGCGGTCATTTCGCAATCAATTAGTTGTAAGATGATGCCCGACATGGGCGAAGCTGACGCACCCTCGGTGCGAGACATGATCATTGGGTTCCGACCAACCAAGTTTTAACACTATCCTGGTATTTCTGCTGGGCGATCGCGTCGTTCGTCCGAACGACCGTGGCGCCAGTCACGACCCTGGTGAATTTCTTCCGTGAGCCCCGCAAAGACGCCGACTTCCGTCGAGGTTTTCTTCGACGACATCATCGTCTCCAAAACCGACACAAAGGGTCGCATCACCTACGCCAACAAGGTGTTCGCCGAGGTGTGCGGCTACAGCGAAGTCGAACTGATCGGCAAGCCGCACAGCATCCTGCGCCATCCGGACATGCCACGCTGCGTGTTCAAGCTGTTGTGGGACGCCGTGCAGAACGGCCGTGAGATCTTCGCCTACGTCAAGAACATCACCCGGAACGGGGACTTCTATTGGGTATTCGCCCATGTGACGCCGTCGTTCGATTCCGAGCGCCGGATCATCGGCTATCATTCCAATCGTCGCGTGCCCGAGCGCCGCGTGGTCGCGACCCTGGCGCCGCTCTATGCCGAGCTGCTCGCCGAGGAGGCCTGCCACCGTAACGGCAAGGATGCTCTGGAGGCCGGATACCGCCGGCTGGTTGCATTCGTCAACTCAAAGAACATGTCCTATGACCAGCTTGTCTTCTCTCTCTAAGGCCGCGATCGGTCTCGGCATCGCCGTTGCCGGGGTGCTCGTGGTTGCGATCGGCGCGTGGCTGGGCTCGCCGTCGCTGCAGGTCGGCGGTCTGGCCTTGGTCGCGCTGGCGCTCGGCGCCATCGGCGTGATGCTGCTCCGACTCGATCGTGCGGTGGTCCAGCTCAAGGACGTCTGCGCGCGGATCGCCGACGGCGATTTCGAGGCCCGCGTCATGTATGGCCGCGAGGACGGCAGTCTCGGCGACTTGCAGCGCACCCTCAACGACATGATCGACCGCTGCGACGCCTTTGTCCGCGAGGCCAGCGCCGCGATGGCGGCGGTTCGCGACGACAAATATTATCGCCGGATCCTGCCGCAGGGCCTTCACGGCGCGCTGCTGATCGCCAGCCAGACCATCAACGACGCGATGCAGGCGATCGAATTGCGCGTCGCGGCCTTCAACGCCAATACGGCGGAATTCGAAAGCGCGATCGGCGCCGTCATCGGCACCGTGTCGGCCGCCTCGAACAATATGGGCGACACCGCCGGCAGCCTCGGCCGCGGCGTGGCGGCGACGCGGGAGCGCGCAGTCGCGGTGTCGGCGGCGTCCGAACAGGCATCGTCCAATATGGAGACCGTCGCGGCGGCGACCACCGAGCTGACCGCGTCGGCCAACGAGATCTTCGGCAACGTCAACCGCTCGGCCGCGATCGCCCAGGCGGCGGTGACAAGCGCCGAAAGCGCCCGCGTCACCGTCGACAGCCTGCGCAGCGCCACCGAGCGGATCGGCACCATCGTCGAGCTGATCGACGAGATCGCCGCCCAAACCAATCTGCTGGCGCTCAACGCGACGATCGAGGCGGCCCGCGCCGGCGCGGCGGGCAGGGGATTTTCGGTGGTCGCCCAGGAGGTGAAATCGCTCGCCGCGCAGACCAGCAAGGCGACGCAGGACATTTCCGCGAGCATCGCCGAGGTGCAGGAGACCACCAAAGCGGCCGCCGACGCGATCGCCAATATCGGCCAGACCATCGGCGAGGTCGACGCGATCACCCGCCACATCGCCCAGGCGATCGAGGCGCAGACCGCCGCCACCAGCGAGGTGGCGCGCAATATCGAACAGGCCTTCGCCGGCATCCGCGATATTTCGGGCAATATTCAGGGCGTCAGTGTCAATGTCGGCGAGACCGAACAACACGCCGGCACCACGCTCAGCGCCTCGAGCTCGCTCGCCGAGCAGGCCGCGACGCTCGGCGGCACGGTGCGCAATTTCCTGAAGTCGCTGCGCCGCGGCGAGCAGGAGCGCCGCGCGCTGGCAGGCTGATGATCGATCGGCGAGGACGGCGCAATCTTGAGGCTGCGCCGCCGGGCCGTGGCGTTACTTCTTGACCCCGAACGTCGCCGGGTCGAGCTTGGCGTAGACCTCCTTGTAGAACATGTCGCTGAGCTTGGCCGGATCAGACTCGATCGGGGTCACCAGCTTCTCATATTTGGCCAGCAGCTCCTTGTACTTGTCGACGAACTCCTTGGCGTCGGTGATACCCTTCTTCTGCGAGGCTTCGATGATGCCGGGCAGGTCCTTCTCGACGAAGTCCTTGCGCGCGGCGACCAGGCTGGGATCGGGCTGCAGCACCGGAATGTTCTTCTCCTTCGCCAGTTTCAGGGCTTCCTTGTCGCCTTCATGGTAAGCGTTGACGGTGCTGACGATCGCCACCGGCAGCGCCTTGAAGATCGCGGCGCGCTGCGCGGTCGTCATTTTGCTCCAGGTGTCGAGGTTGATGGCATAGAGATTGCCGGAGCGGAACGAGCCGAGATTGAGCTGCACCACCTGGGTCGCGGCGTCGGCAAGGCCATGGGTCTTCAACCCGCCGACCGCATAGATCGCCGCGTCGATGATGCCGCGCGACAGCGTCTCGTACATCTCCGAGGACGGCACGTTGACGCCGGTGGCGTCGACCGATTTGGCGAAGCGATCCCACAGCGAGCCGCCGGCGCGCAGTTTCTTGCCCTTGATCTTCTCGAGCGAGTTGAGGTCGCCCTTGGCGACCAGCACATAGGGCGCGGTGCTCATGCCGCCGCCGAACAATTCGTTCTGCTTGGTGAATTCGGCCAGGCACGGCGCGCAATGCATGGTGAACAGCTCGGTGATCGCCATCGCGGCGGCCATGTCGTTCTCGCCGACCATCGCCAGATCGTTGAGCAGGATGCCGTGCGGGTAATAAGACGGCGTATAGGTCATGGTGGTGAAACCGACATCGGCGACATCGTCACGAATGCCGTCGGAGATCGCTTTGGCGCCTAGCAGCGATTCGCCCGGGAACACGCGAACGGTGACTTCGCCGTTGGAATTTTTCTTCACCTCCTTGGCGAAGACCTCGTAACCGACGCCGACCGGATGTTTCGGCGACAGATAGTGAGCGGCCTTCAGCGTCACCGCCGATGCCGCGCCGGTCATGCCGAGTGTGAGCGCCAGTGCGGACGCTGCGATCCATGATTGTCTCATGCTTTGTCTCCTCCTTTGTCGTTTCTCATTCGACTTCATCGTCTGCCGCGCCGGATTCACCGATGCGGCGGGCCGCCTTTCGCCTAGCCGAGCAGGCCGGGCAAATAGAGCGAGATCTGGGGGAACGTCACCAGCAATACGACGCAGAGCACATCCGCGACGAGGAACCACAGAATGCCTTTGAAGATCGTCTCGATCGGAATGGCATCGCCGACGATGCCCTTGATCACGAACACATTGAGCCCGACCGGCGGCGTGATCAGTCCGATCTCCAGCAGCTTGGTCAGGATGATGCCGTACCAGATCAGGTTGATATGCAGACCTTCGACCGCCGGCAGGAATACCGGCAGCGTCAGCAACATGATGCCGATCGGATCGAGGAAACAGCCGAGAAACAGCAGCACCGCCATGGTGCCGAGGACCAGCAGAAATGGGCTGACCTGGCCGTCGACCACGACTTCGGCGATGAAGCCGGTGAATCCGGACAGCGCCAGAAAGCGGGTCAACAGAATGGCGCCGACCGCGATGATGAAGATCGAGCCGGTGGTGATCAGCGTCTCGGTGATCGCCAGCTTGATCTTCTTCCACGTCAAAGTGCGCTGCGCGAAGCCGATCACGAAGGACAGGAGAGCGCCGATGCCCCCGGCCTCGGTCGGGGTGAAGATGCCGCCGAACAACCCGCCGAACACGCCGACGATCAGCGCGATCACCGGCCAGGTGCCGCGGAAAGCCTCGAAGCGATCGCGCCAGGACACGGTCTCGGTGACCGCCGGCGCGAGCTTGGGATTGAGCTTGACCCGGACGATGATCATCGCGGCGTACAGGACAGCTGTGAGAATGCCGGGCACGACGCCGGCCAGGAATAATTGGCTGATCGGCAGTTGGGCATAGATGCCATAGACCAGCAGCAGGATGCTGGGTGGAATCATCGAGCCGATGGTGCCGGCGACGGCGACGGTGCCGGAGGCGAGGCCCTTGTCGTAGCCGCTGCGCAGCATCTCGGGAATCGCGATCCGACCCATCGCGGCGGCGCAGGCCAGCGACGATCCGGTGACCGCCGAGAACCCGGCCGCGGCGCCGACCGAGGCGACGGCGAGCCCGCCCGGCATCCAGGACAGCCAGCTTCGCGCCACGCGAAACAGTCCGTCGGTGAGCTGCGAGTGAAAGCAGATATAGCCCATCAGCAGGAACATCGGCACCGAACTCAACGTCCAGTGCGAGATGAAGTCGTAGGGGACGGCAGTCAGAATTCCCCAGGCGGTGCGCGATCCGAGCATCACCCAGATCCCGGCGAAGGAAAGACCGCCGAGCGCCACGCCGACCGGGACGCGAAACAGCAACAGGGTGATCAGCAGGCCGAGCACAATTCCGCTCAGCGTCAGGTCATCCATGCACAGCGCCTCCTTCTGGGGCCAAGTTGAGAGGCGTTGCTATTGCTGCGACTCCGGCGGGGCGTGGGGATCGAGCACGCTGCGGTCGCCGACGAACAGGCGGAGCGCCTTGTGCACCAGCACCAGCGCGATCATTCCGCAACCGATCGGAAGATAGAATCGTGTCGGCCAGACCGTGATAGCGACGCTGCCAAGCGCCTGCTCGCCGACCGCGAATTTCTTCAGCGCGTCGCTCCAGGTCTGCCAGGCAAAGGCGCCGAAATAGACCGCCGACGCCAGCGCCACGAATCCGATCAATACGTCCTGGCCGCGCCGCGGCAGATGCTGGGTAACCAGCTCGACCACGATATGACCATTGCTGCGTTCGATCATCGCCAGCGGCAGGAACACAACCGCGACCATGTAGTAGGCGGAGACGATTTCGACCGTGCCATGCAGCGGCGCGTTGAAGATGTAGCGCGCGACGACGTCGACCGCGATGTGCAGCATCATCAAAATGAGGCCGATGCCGCCGATCCACGCCAGTAGCGTGGAGGCGCGGCCGAGCAATTTGCCCAGCATCTGTCTCCCCCTGGTAGCTAGCGCCGCCGCCGGGTTGTTCCCGTGTCGTTGCGGTCGTTTGCTGTGTTCTTATCGTTGGGCGATACCGTCTAGCGCAGCGCTGCCGATGTCAAGCGAGCGGTTTATCGGAGCGGCTCAGGCTGCGCGGGCGCGTGTGATGATTTTTCCGTCGCGCGGGAAGTCGGCTTAGTAATTGTCCGTAGTCATCAGCCGCAGACCTCGACCCATTGGGCGCCGACCAGCTCGGCCATCCGCAATGGTGCGATCTTCACCGCGCTGTGGATCGAGCCCGCGGCTGGCACGACTTCATCGAAGGCCTGCAGCGAAACGTCGCAGTAGATCGGCAGCGGTGCTATCAACCCGAACGGACAGACGCCGCCGACTTCGTGGCCGGTGAGGTCGGCGACCTCATGCAAGCCGAGCATCTTCGGCTTGCCGCCGAACGCCGCTTTGGCCTTCTTGTTGTCGAGCCGCGCGGTGCCGCTGGTAACCACCAGGACCACTTGCTCGCCGATCCGCAGCGCCAGCGTCTTTGCGATCCGCGCCGGCGGCACCCCGTGGGCCTCGGCCGCCAGCGCGACGGTCGCCGAACTCGTCGGCGATTCCAGCACCGCGATATCGGGCGCGTGGGCGGCGAAGAAGGCGCGGACGGACTCAAGGCTCATGGGTGGGCTCGCTGGATTGGGCGGGGCTCGACGATGTCACCCCGTCACACATCCGCTGGAAAAAGTGAAGAGGGGCCCGGCCGTTTGAAGGGTCGTTGCGGCACGCGCGTTTTGGTTGTGCCACGACCTTGCGTCGCGCCATTTTCAAAGCCCGGCTTTGGTCCTATACGGACGCAGGTCGGCGCGTTGGTCTAGGCTCCGCCGCCATCGTTTGGAGATGCCGATGCTGCCGGCCTATGTCATTCACGCCAAATCGCTGCCCGAGCGCACCGATCATATCCAGCGCGAGCTGGACCGCGCCGGCATTGCGTTCGAATGGGTGCTCGACTTCGACGCTGACGAGATCCCGTCCGATGTCGATCAGGCCTATTTCGCCGAGGGCGCGGATCTCACGCTGCGGCAAAAATCCTGCGCGCTGAAGCATATCTGCGCGATGCAGCGGATCCGCGAGCGCGACCAGGATCTCGCTTTGGTGTTCGAGGATGACGCCCAGCTGGTTCCGGACTTCGTGGCGCGGCTGAAGCTGGTGCTGGCCGATGCCGAGCGCTGGCCGCGCCCGCGGATTCTGCATCTTGGTGCAGCGACCAATTTCTATACGCCAGCCGCGCAATTGCGGCCGGGGCAGCTGGTCTATCCGGGCAACAGGGTCCGCAATATGGAGGCCTATGTGCTCGGCGCCGCCGAGGCCGAGGCTCGGCTCGACTGGATCGCGCGGCATCCGATGCACGAGCCGATCGATATCGTGTTCAACACCGGCGATCCCGCGATGGGCATCCCGTTCCTGTGGCCGGAGCCGCCGCTGGCGGAGCAGGGCAGTCTCAATGGCGCGTTCAAGAGCTCGCTGGACCGCAAGGGCCACGGCC
The DNA here is from genome assembly GCF_033001325.1 of Rhodopseudomonas sp. BAL398. Classification (NCBI taxonomy): domain Bacteria; kingdom Pseudomonadati; phylum Pseudomonadota; class Alphaproteobacteria; order Hyphomicrobiales; family Nitrobacteraceae; genus Rhodopseudomonas; species Rhodopseudomonas sp. BAL398. Next base: position 3,049,376 of record NZ_CP133111.1, on the reverse strand, counting down.
AGACCCGGCTGCGGATCCAGTTCGCCGTGCAGAAATTCCGGCGGCGCTATCTCAAGCGTCTGCTGAAGCTGCGATAGGCTCGCGCACGGGCTGCGCTGGTCGTATGCCGACCCGCGCGCTGCCGAGCAATCCGACCGCCAGGCAATACAACATGCCCAGCGTCACCGTCGACAGATGGCTGTTGAACAGCGAGCCGATCAGGTTCTGCAGCACCACGGCCAGCCCCATCATGGAAACGAGACCGCGCTGCGCGAACATCCAGACATGGGCCGCCCACATCGCCAGCAACAGGGCGCCGCCGATCAGGCCGACCTGCAGCGCGACGTGCAGGAACTGATTATGCGGATCTGACGTGGCCTTGCCATAGGGCGATGGCTGTTCTTCCTGCAGGCTCTGATACATCGACCTGATGCTGCCGGTGCCGTTGCCGAGCAGCGGCGCCTGCTTGAGGAATTCGACCCCCTTGGTCCAGAAATCGATGCGTGCCGCGGTGGAGAGGGTTTCATGGGCGTCAGGCTCCAGGCTCTGACTGGCGTTGATGTCGATCGAAATCTCGGCCAGTCGCCGCTGTGCCGGCGCCGACGACCACAAGGCGAGCCCCACCACAATCAGCAACGGCACGACGACCATCGCCGCGCGGCGCCAGCCGCCGAGTTGCAGCAGCAACAGCAGCAGCAAAGCCGCCGCCATCAAGGCGCCGGTCTTGGAGATGAAGATCAAGAAGATGTCGGCGAAGAACAACAGCGCGAGCCCCACCATGACGATCGCGCGGCGGCGCTCGCCACTCGCCCAGATCCGCAGCGCGCCGATTGCGAGGCCGAAAGCGCACAGCGCAAAGCAGCTGCTCTGCACGGCGTTGTCCTTGACTGGGACGCCGGGCCCTTTGAACCAGCCCCACGGGCCGGTCGGCCACAACAACGACAGCCAGGACAGCGCCAGCAGGATCGTGCAGGCGACGAGAAAACTGAACCCGATCTGCAGCATCTGTCGCGGCGTGAAGGCCGTCGCCATCAGCAGCGGTATCAGCAGCAGCTTGACGTAACCCGAGCCCGATTTGATCGCGACGGGTAATGGCTGGGTCGACCAGGTCGCGCCTGCCAGGATCAGAGCGAACAGGGCGATCGGCAGCCAGGCGGCCGGCTTGCGCAGCGTCACGGCGAGGCGGGCGCCGTCCAGCGTCAGCAGCGCCAGCACCACCAGCACCGAGACGGCGATCGCCTGGCCGCTGGTGGAGAGCGGCAGCATGAACGCCGTCGCCATCGCGGCCCCCTGCCGTGAGACGGCAAGGTTGCGCATCAAATCTTGCTTGGTCATATGCCGAGCAGCTTGCGCGCGTTGGCCTTCAACACCTTGGGCCGGATTTCGTCGCGGATCTCGAGCTTGGCGAAATCCGCCATCCAGCGGTCCGGGGTGATCACTGGCCAGTCCGAGCCGAACAGCATCTTGTCCTGCAACATGCTGTTGATGTAGCGCACCAGGATCGGCGGGAAGTATTTCGGCGACCAGCCCGACAGGTCGATATAGACGTTCGGCTTGTGGGTGGCGACGCTCAGCGCCTCTTCCTGCCAGGGGAACGAGGGGTGGGCGAGAATGATCTTCATATCGGGGAAATCCACCGCGACATCGTCGACATACATCGGGTTGGAATATTTCAGCCGCATCCCGTTGCCGCCCGGCATGCCGGAGCCGACGCCGGTCTGCCCGGTATGGAACAGGGCGATCGCGCCGCCTTCCTGAATCGCCTCATACAGCGGATAGGCCATCCGGTCGTTCGGATAGAAGCCCTGCATGGTCGGATGGAACTTGAACCCCTTGATGCCGTAATCGGCGATCAGCCGCCGCGCCTCCCGCACGCCGATCTTGCCCTTATGCGGGTCGATCGACGCGAAAGGAATCAACACGTCGGCATTCTGCCGCGTCAGCTCGATCATTTCGTCATTGTTGTAGCGGCGAAACCCGGTCTCGCGCTCGGCATCGACCGGGAAGATCACCGCGGCGATCTTCTTGGACCGATAATAGGCGGCCGTCTCCGGCACGGTGGGCGGATGCTTGTTCGGCGATTTGAAATATTCGGCCATTTTGGCCTGGAAATCGTCATAGCCGTCGTCCCCATGGCAGCCGCAGGGCTCTTCGGCATGGGTGTGAATGTCGATCGCAACCAAGTCGTCGGGATTGAGCAAAGCGGGATAAGACATCTGGGCATCCTGGCGAGTGTGGAATGGCCTCGGGCGGTCGCATGCTAATTGCAGGGCTTTATCAATAAAATTGCTAGCTTGCCAATCCGCTTGCGCCGGCCCGGGGCGGGATCTCGATTGCAGCGCCCGGAAACGACAGGCCGGGGAGGCAGGGCCTGATTGGATTGACAGTCCACCTTGCAATGGCTTAAGAACCGCCTGTCTTGGCGCGGCTCGGCTGCGCCGGGGACAACCATCATTTTCCAGCTTTCGGCCACTCCAACACGGCCTTTCAAGAGCATCAGGATAGTCCCATGAAGGTCCGTAACTCGCTGAAATCGCTGCGCTCCCGCCATCGCGACAACCGCCTGGTGCGGCGCAAGGGCCGGGTCTATGTGATCAACAAGGTGCAGCGCCGCTTCAAGGCTCGCCAGGGTTGATCTTGGAGTGAGTCCGGTTTTCATGCCGGCGCGATCTCTGCCCGTCGTATCGGAACCCACCATCACGGCTGTTTGACGCATCGGCTGCTTTGCAGCGCGATAGTGTGCGTCTAGACTTGACCGATGGCATCGGGATTCGTCGCGCTTCGAAAATGGTCGCTGGCAAGCGTGGTTTCGCTGGCTGCGTTGACGGCCGTCGGTTTGCCGCCGGCGATGGCGCAGGCGCCGCATCCAGACGATCACCAACAGACCGAGCGGCCGACGCCGCCGGAGCCGCCTGCCAAGCTGCCGCTGGTGCGGCCTGATCGCGGCCAGGGGCTGGATTTCCTGTTCGGGGCGCTGAAAGCCGCCCCCGACGAGGCCGGCGCCAAGCATGTCGAGGCCAAGATCTGGGCGTTGTGGACCCGGACCAGCAGCGACACTACCGCGCTGTTGATGCTGCGGGCGAAGACCGCGATGGCCGCCAAGCAAATGGATATCGCGCTGCAATTGCTTGACGCGGTGATCAAGCTGAAGCCCGATTACGTCGAGGCCTGGAACCGGCGCGCGACGGTGTATTACCTGCAGAACGACTACACCCATTCACTTGAAGATATCGAACAGGTGCTGGTGCGCGAGCCACGCCATTTCGGCGCGTTGGCCGGGCTCGGCATGATCATGCGTGAGCTCGGCGACGACAAGCGCGCGCTCGATGCCTTCCGCCAGGCGCTGGCAATCAACCCGCATCTCGACAAGGTGCCGGAGCTGGTCAAGACCCTGACCGAGAAGGTCGAAGGCCGCGATATCTGAACCGGCGCATGAAACCTTCGCGGCGGCGAAGCGTAACATCCTGGTGCCGCATTTTTCCCGGACATCCTTGATGATCGTTGTGTTTGTGCTGGCGGTGCCTGTGGTTTTGGCGCTGATCACGCAGGCAGGCGTCGTCGTGCTACAGCAGCACTATCCGCCGCAGGGAAAATTCGTCGACGTCCCCGGCGGCCGGCTCCATATCCGCGACCTCGGGCCGCGCGATGCCGCCGGCCCGGCGATCGTGATGATTCATGGCGCCAGCTCCAATCTGCGGGCGATGCAGATGCCACTCGGTGACATGCTGGCGCGGAGCCATCGGGTGATTCTGATCGATCGTCCCGGCCATGGCTGGAGCACGCGCGACGATCTGGAAAACTCATTGCCGGCGACGCAGGCCAGGATGATCGACCAGGCGCTGGGCGAACTGGGTGTCAGCGACGCCATCCTGGTGGTGCATTCGCTGGCCGGCGCGCTGGGCGCTCTGATGGCGCTGGACTATCCGGCGCGGGTGGCCGGGCTGGTGATGCTGGCGCCGGTCGCCTATCCGTGGCCGGGCGGCGTCGGCAGCTACAACAAGCTCATGACGATTCCCGTGATCGGTCCGCTGCTGGCCTATACGATCACGCTGCCGCTGGGATGGTGGTTGACCGAACCTGGCGCGCGCGCGGTATTCAAACCGCAGACCATGCCGGCGGGCTACGTCACCGACACCGCCACGCCGCTGCTGCTGCGGCCGCGGGAATTCCTCGCCAATGCCTGGGATCTGGTGACGCTGAAGCCGGCGGTGCGGGAGCAATCGGTGCGCTATACCGAGATCAAGGTGCCGACGGTGGTATTCCATGGCGATGCCGACACCACCGTATCGCTTGAGATTCATTCGCGCCCCTTCGCGGCGACGGTCCCGGGGGCCAAATTGATCGTGCTGCCCGATATCGGACACATGGTGCAGAATGCCGCGCCCGATCTCGTCGCGCGCGAGATCGAGGCGATGATCGCGGCGTCCGACACAATGCCGAAGGCGGCGATGCGCTAATATTCAACCACTCAACCCACGGAGATGAAACATGAGCACGACATTCGGATCGGCCAAATGGCAGGGCGGCATCAAGGACGGCAAGGGCGCGATTTCGACAAAGAGCGGCGCGCTCAGCGACTACCCCTATGGCTTCGCCAGCCGTTTCGAAGGCAAGCCCGGCTCCAACCCCGAGGAGTTGATCGGCGCCGCGCATGCCGCCTGTTTCACCATGGCGCTGTCGCTGATCCTCGGCGAGGCCAAACTGACCGCCGAGCAGATGGAAACCAAGGCCGACGTCACGCTGGAGAAGGATGGCGACGGATTTTCGATTACCGCGGTGCATCTGACGCTGACCGCCAAGATCCCCGGCGCCGACCAGGCGAAATTCGAGGAATTGGCCGGCATGGCGAAGGCCGGCTGCCCGGTCTCGAAACTGCTGAACGCCAAGATCACGCTGGACGCGACGCTGCAGGGCTAAGCGGTTGGATTGACGGTCGCTGAGTTCGGAGGTTGGCCCGGCATAATTGACATTCGGACAAAAACGTCCGAATGTGGACCGCCGAGCCGGTGGACATGGACAAGCGTGATCGCTTCATCGCTGAAATCCGCAGCGAGGCCCGCGCCCTGGGCCTTGCCTTCCGCGTCGACTATCGGAAGGGAAAGGGAGGCCACGCCGTTGTCTATGTCGGCAGCAAGCTGACGACTTTGCCGAGTCGGGAAATCGATCCGAAGACCGCAAGGAAGATCAGAAAGCAATTGGGGCTGGCCGACTAGAGCGTTTTCGAGCGAAGTGGATACCGGTTCGCGTGAAGAAAACGCGTCCAAACAAGAATCTAGTGCTCCGGCTCTGATCTATCAGAATTGGAGCTCTAGAGTGGCCGAAATGGCCCGATAGGATGAATGATGCGAACCTATGCCTATGCCGCCGAGTTTGAGCCGGGCGACAAGCGCGGCGTCATCGTCGTGAGTTTTCCGGATGTGCCGGAAGCAATCACACAAGGCGACAGCATGGCCGACGCCTGCGCGCAGGCGGAGGAAGCGCTGGGACTGGCGCTGCTGACCTATCCAGAGCGCGGACTGCCGTTGCCCAAGGCGCGCGCCAAGGAGGACACCAAGGCGCTGGTGAAGGGGGGCGCCAAGGCCAAGCGATCGATGATGGTTGCGGTGGCGCCCGATGTTTCGGCGAAGCTCGCGGTGCTGGAAGCGTTCACCGCCGCTGGAATCAGCAAGAGCGAACTGGCCCGCCGGATGGGCAAGGACGAAAAAGAAATCCGCCGAATCCTGAACCCCAAGCATTCGACCAAATTGCCCGCGATGGTGGAGGCGCTGCGCGCGCTGGGCAAGCGGTTGGTCGTCGGCATCGAGGAAGCGGCTTGATCGGGCAGGGCCCAACGCGGCAGGTTACATCTCCGCGTCGCCGGGCGGGCCGACATAGGCGATGCGTACCATGTTGGTGGCGCCCGGCGTGCCGAGCGGGACGCCGGCGACGACGATGATGCGCTGGCCGGCGCGGGCGAAGCCGTCGCGAAAGGTGATGCTGCCGGCGCGCTCGACCATGTCGTCCTGATCCTTGGCGTCTTCGGCGACCACGCAATGCACGCCCCACACCACCGACAGCTTGCGGCCGGTGGCGATGTTCGGCGTGATCGCCACCACCGGCGGCTTCGGCCGTTCGCGCGCCACCCGCAGCGCGGTCGATCCTGAACTGGTCCAGCAGATCACCGCCGACAGATCCAGCGTCTCGGCGATCTGTCGCGCCGCGCTGGCGATGGCGTCGCCGGCGGTCGCTTCCGGCTCGGGCCGTTGCGCCATCAACACCGTGCGGTAGGTCGGGTCGCGTTCGACCTCTTCGCCGATCCGGTTCATGGTCGAGACCGCCTCGACCGGGAATTTGCCGGCCGCCGATTCCGCCGACAGCATGATGGCGTCGGCGCCCTCATAGACTGCGGTGGCGACGTCCGAGACTTCGGCGCGGGTCGGCACCGGGCTGGTGATCATCGATTCCAGCATCTGCGTCGCCACCACCACCGGCTTGCCGGCGCGGCGCGCCATCCGGGTCATCTGCTTTTGCAGGCTGGGGACGCGCTCCAGCGGCAGTTCGACGCCGAGATCGCCGCGCGCCACCATCAGCGCGTCGGCGGCTTCGAGGATTTCCGGCAGCCGGTCGATCGCCTGCGGCTTTTCGATCTTGGCCATCACTGCGGCACGGCCGCGAATCATCCGCTTGGCTTCATGGACGTCCTCGGCGCGCTGCACGAAGGACAGCGCCACCCAGTCGATCCCGGTCTCCAGCGCGGCTTCGAGGTCGGCGCGATCCTTCGACGTCATCGCCGATACCGGCAGATCGGTGTCCGGCAGGCTGACGCCCTTGCGGTCCGACATCTTGCCGCCGATCACCACGCGGGTGACGGCAAAGTCGGTCGCGGTCTCCTCGCAGATCAGCCGCACCTTGCCGTCGTCGAGCAGCAGCGCGTCGCCGACCTTGAGCGCGGCAAGAATCTCCGGATGCGGCAGCTGGACCCGGCTGGCGTCGCCGGGCTCCTTGTTGCAGTCGAGAATGAAGGTCGCGCCATTGTTGAGCTGGATCGAGCCGCCGGCGAAGGAGCCGACGCGCAGCTTCGGTCCCTGCAGATCGACCAAGATGCCAATCGGACGGCCATAGCTGCTTTCGACATTACGGATGGTCTTCACCAGCTCGCGCATCTTGTCGTGCGAGGTGTGGCTCATATTGATTCGGAACACGTCGGCTCCGGCCTCGAACAGCTTGCGAATCATCGCGCTGTCGGAGGAGGCGGGGCCGAGGGTGGCGAGGATTTTGATTCGTCGCAGCCGCCTCATGGCTTGGGTCCGGGCGCGTCCGGCGTCAGGCCAGGCGTTGCCGGTGCGGTGCGCCCCGGCGTTCCGGAGAGTCCCGGGATGGCGCCGCCCGGCGCTTGCGCTCCGGGCATCCCCGGCAAGCGTTGGCTGTTGTTTTCGTCGCTCTCGGTCAGTTGCACGGTCCAGGCCCGCTGTTCGCCGGTGTCGACCTCGAAAAAGCCGGTGCGGTCGAATCCCCGCGCCAGACAGTCTTCGGTGCCCTTGATGGTGAATTCCTTGTCGCGCGAGCACATGAAAGCCTGTCCTGACCATTCGCCGCCGCGGTCGTAATCGATCGCATAGATATAATAAAACCGTGCGACCAACGTGCCGCGCAGCAAGGTCTCGCAGGCGCGCGACGATACGTTCCACCAGCCTTCGGTGGTCCAGCCGTCGACGTCCTTGTAACCCAGCGCGATTCCGACCCGGCTCGGAGTGTTGTTGCAAAGCCGGAAATCGGCCGCCGCAGGCGCGCTCCAGAGGCAGGCTGCAAACAGCGCCAGCGCCGCCATCAGCCCGACCGGGGCGCGACGCGACGGTGAAACGCGGGGATGAGAATCGTATCTGATCATTCGGCCAAGCTATATCAATTCAGTGGTGACTTCGCGTGACGCGTCGCGCCTGTCAACGGTGGCCCGGGTTTTTCCGGGGCTGCCGCTGCAAATCGCCGCCGCGGCCCACTGTGGCAGCATGTGGGCCGGCTCGCTATAGCGCGCAGATGTGGCAAAATCTCAGACAATTCCTATTTTGGGTCCATCTCCCGCGGCAAAGATGGATTCGGAAACATGGCGATGGACGAGACCACCAGGACCGAGCTCGAAGCGGCGGCGTTCCGCCGGCTGGTCGCGCATCTGCGCGAGCGCAGCGATGTTCAGAACATCGATTTGATGAATCTCGCGGGGTTTTGCCGCAACTGCCTGTCGAACTGGCTGAAGGACGAAGCCGACGCCCGCGGCGTGGCGTTGAGCCGGGACGACAGCCGCGAGGCGGTCTATGGCATGCCCTATGAGGTCTGGAAGGCCAAACACCAGCGCCCCGGTCCCGACCAGGCCGCCTCCGTCGAGGCCAATCGCAGCGGCCACTGACGGATTTTTCGTAGCCTTGTTCCGGCAAAATCAAAGCTGTGGGGGTGCTGTGGATGACCGCGATAGCGCCTTGACGCAGGGCGCCCCACTCTTGAGTGTTCTTTCTCAACAAGCGGGCGCATAACGTCGCTCCCCTGTCCCACCACACCAATTCCACTAGGAGTATCCGATGGCAAATACGGCCACGTCCGTTCTGGACGATCAGGCGACCCATTCCTTCGCCAAGGACCAGCTCAAGGCCATCGTCGAGCGGATCGAGCGGCTGGAAGAAGAAAAGAAGACCATCTCGGACGACATCAAAGAGGTCTACGGCGAGGCCAAGGGCAATGGCTACGACGTCAAGGCGCTGCGCACCATCATCCGGATGCGCAAGCAGGACGCTAATGAGCGTGCCGAGGAAGAGACCATCCTGGAAACCTACATGCAGGCGCTGGGCATGCTGTAAGGGGCGGCTCCCGCTCTGATCCTCCCTCTCCCCCGCGCGCAGCGTCGCTGCGCGAAGGTGGGAGAGGGTGCATAGGCGGCATTTGGCCGCCGCTATGAGACGGACGCCGATGCCACGCATAGGCTATCCCGGGCGTTAACGACCGCGGTCAGGCATCGGCGATCAGGCCGGTGCCGGCCAGGACGATGGGCGGGATCGCCGCTGCGCCGTGAAGACGCAGCGCATGGGCGACCAATCCGCGCATCACATTCGCGCGTGCCGTTCGGGCGATGAGATGACGCGCCGAGGTGAAATAGACATATTCGAGCGCATTGCGGACCCCGCCAGCACCGACCGAGGTCAGCGTCTTCTCCACGTGCTCCGACAGCGGCTGATCGGGGGCCGTCATGGTCATGCCTATCAACACAACGAGTTCGGGCGGGCTGTAGGGGATGTCGTAGGCAAAGGTGTTGGCGGCATCGAGCGCATTGCGGTTACCTGACGCGAGCAACGCAATGCATTTCAGCACGCGCATATGCAGCAGAAAATCGGACTCCGGATCGGCCATCTCGATGCCGCGGTCGAACAGGATGACGGCTTCGTCGAAGTTGCCGCGCGCCTGCCGCAGCTGACCCATCACCGGCAGCGCGGCGGCGAAGTCGGCGGTGCGTGCGAAGGCGCGTTCGGCGAGATCCTCGGCGAGGTCTTGGTGACCGCGATCGACGAAGTACAGCAGCTTGGCCGCAGCCAGCATCAGCAGCGGATTGCTCTGGACAGCCGGCAGACAATCCAGCGCCGTGGCCTCGATCTCGCTCTCAATCTCCTCGCGTTCCTCGCTGCTGAGGCCGGTGAAGGGATTGGCGAGCACAAGGCGCGCGAACAGATGCAGGCACCATTGTAACGCGATGTCGGGATCGGCCGGATGATCCGCACGCGCCGCGCTCAGCTCCTGGCCCTTCTTGAGCCAGGCCGGATTGGACGACGACAGCAAAGTCGATGCCTTGCGCAGACGAATGTCGAGGGGCTGGTCGGAGGGCGTGCCAAGGCCGGCCGAGGCATGGGTGAGCGCGTTGCGCAGTTCCTTGATCGTCCCGCGCGAAACCCGCGTTGCTTCCGACGCAAGGGATGCGTTGTCGGCGAGTTCGAGGCGGAACGCCCTGACGATGCGTCTCGACGGCATCTCGCGCAATGTCGCCGTGCAATCGGGGCGCTCGTTGACGGTCTGAAAGCTCACCTGCAACACATAGCGCAGCCCGTTTGAGACAACGGCGCGCCAGTCGTCGACGATGACGACTTTCTGCGCGGGCGACAGGTCGGCGGCGATTCCGTCGCGCAAGTGAGCGAGCAGCGATAACGCCCGCGTGTCGATGCGGTCGCGTTGCACGGCAGAGGCCGGAACGACGGCGAGATAGGCATCGATCGGCCCCGACTGCGGTGACGCCACGATCGGCACCGCCGATGGTTCGGCGATCCAGACGTAACCCTCGCCATATTGGGTGGCGATGTATCGGGGCGATTTGGCACTGTCGCCGAGTTTGGCGCGCAGACGGTTGACCAGGAAATCGATATTGCGGTCGGAGGCGCCGGAATCCAGCGACGCGATCTCCTCGATCAGACCGCTGCGCGACATCAACCGCTGCGGGTTGCGCGATAAGGCGAGCAACAGGGCCCGCTCGTTGCGGGTGAACTGGATGGTGGTGCTGCCGCGTCGGGCGAACAGGCAGGTCTCGTCCAGGATCAACTCCCCGAAGGAGACACCTTCAGCTTTGCCCATTCCAAACTCCACCCGCACTCTCTCACCTGGCACCACTCACCGACGAATTCTGTCATGGCGGTGCGGCTCTGTCGCGTGTTTCAGCGCGGGGGCAGCGCCGAATCGAACAGGGCGTGTCCCGGTCATGCGCGGAAACGACCTATCGGCATCTTCGCGCTGCCCGTCATCCGCACGTATTGCGTGTTCATTGTTGCGGCATTGTTCTCAATTGTTTGGCAATTGTTAGAAAGCGTGTTTTTTCAGTCACTTATGACGTTCGTTCTGCTGCCAAACACTGGTTCTTGGTTGTGGAGGGGCTCCGGTCGAGTGTTGAACTGCCCTCCAGGGATGCGCAACGGGCGTGACGTTGACGGGGGGCGAGCATGAAATTGGGTCGGGCAAACGCGTGGATGCAGAGCGCGGCCAGCGCCGCTTTGGCGATCGGGATGTCGGTCGCGACGGCAACACTGGCGCAAGCCGCCTGTACCCCCGGCGCCGTCGATGCCACGACACCGGCGCCAGGCAGCACGGTGACCTGCTCGGGAACGACCACCAATCAAAACGACCCTGACGGGTACGGCACCGGCATCCAGACGGACATCACGATCAACGTCACCGATGGCGCGACAGTTGAAGGTGTGAGTGCTGGCGGCCAAGGCATCTGGGTCGGCGATGCGGTGATCAATAACGGCGTTGGCGCGACTGTTCTGGGCCGGACAAACGGCATCTTGGCCGCCACCGGCTCTCTTGCCGTGATCAATTCTGGCTTGATCACCGCCACCACCAGCGGCACCGGCATCAATGCGGCCACCGACGTGACGCTGACCAACCGCGCGACAGGTGCCATTTCCGGTAGTGTATCGGGAATCGTGTCGAGCGGCGGCGCCGCCAATGTCGATAACGCCGGAAGCATTACCGGCACGACCGGCACCGGCATCAGTGCATCCTCCAACGTGACCCTGACCAATCAGGCCGGCGCCGTCGTCAGCGGGAAAGTCGACGGCATCAAGTCGATCAACGGTGCTGTCACGGTCGATAATGCAGGAAGCATCACAAGCACGACTGACTGGGGAATTGATGGCTTCTCCGACGTCACGGTGACCAATCGCGCCGGCGCTACCATTTCCGGCGGGGCGCGCGGCGCGATTCAGGCTCGCGCGGGCAACATCACTCTCGACAACTCAGGCAACATCACAAGCTCCAACCTGACCGCAACCGTGAGCGCATTGACGGGTAACGTGACGCTTATCAACCGGGCCGGAGCAAACATCGACGGCACCGTCATAACAGCCAGCGGCAATCTCGACGTGCAAAATTCCGGCAATATCGGCGGCGTCGTTAGCACCGCGGGTCTCAAACTCGTCAATAGCGAGAGCGGCACGATGACCTCAATAATAGGCGGCGGGGTCAGCGAAATCGACAATTTCGGCACCGTGACGACCATTGTAGCTATGCTCGGGACGGGCAATCTGGTCAATCACACAGGTGGCCGCATACTCGGCGTCGTCAATGGCGGGAGCGGTTCCACGGTGATCAATCGCGCTGGCGGATACATGGCGAGCGCCACCGTCGCGAACGGGTTCATCGAAAATTCCGGGACGATCGACGGCGGCGTCGTTATCTACGACAACGCGCGGCTCGTGAACAATGCGGGAGCAAGCATCACCAGTTCGACGGATGGTGTTGGCACGGCTTTCGGAGCCGGTTCGTCGATCTCCAACGCCGGCGCTATTAGCGGCACCAATTCTGCGATATGGCTTGTGAACAGCGGCAACACGATCACCAATCTGGCCGGCGGCACGATGAGCGGCGGCACGATTGGCGTACTTTCCGGCTTCGACCTGTCCATCACCAATTCCGGAACGATTTCAGGAACAGCGGCGGCGAGCGTCGGCCTCGCTGTCGGCGGCGCGCTGCAACTGGTCAACAATGCTGGAGCAAGCATCCACGGCGCGGCCGCTGGGATCGCGACAGGGTTCGCCGGAGGCAGCGCATCGATCGTCAATGCCGGAAGCATCAGCGGCGGTACCGCTGCGATCGCTTTCGGTGCCGCCGGCAATACACTGACCCTGTTGCCGGGCTCCGTCATCTCCGGGAATGTGATCGGCTTCGGCAGTGACATTTTGCAGCTTGGCGGCACTGGCGTCGGGACAGTCGATATCTCGCAATTCTCCGGCTTCACTACTTTCACCAAGTTCGATCCGTCGATCTGGAAGCTGACCGGCACCGCGACCTATACGGCCCCCGTCAACGTCAATGGCGGCACGCTCGCGGTGAATGGCAATCTCGCGTCCGCCAGCCTGCTCACCGTCAATCCCGGCGGCACCCTCGGCGGCTCCGGCATTGTCGGCGCCACTGCCATCAATGGCGGCACGCTGGCGCCCGGCAATTCTATCGGCACGCTGACCATCGCCAGCCTGACCATGACGGCGGCCTCGACCTATCTGGTGCAGGTCTCCGGCGCAGCATCGGACAAAACGATCGTCACCGGGACTGCTGCGATCGCCGGCAAGGTCAGCGTCGATCCGCTGACGCGCCTGACATCGACCACGACCTATACGATCATCAATGCGGGCACGCTGACCGGCACATTCGATACCGTCTCCCTCACCAATAATTTCGGGCGCAATGCGCGGCTGAGCTATGCCGGCAACAGCGTGTTTCTGACGCTCGATCCCGGCCTGTTGTCGCCGATCCTGCCGGGCAATGCCTCGGTCAATAACAGGAACGTCGCCGCCGGCATCGACAGGGCGCTGGAGGGCGGCGCGGCCACGCCTGCGTCGTTCAATGGGCTGTTCCTGCTCGGCGGCAACAATCTGCTCAATGCGTTGACGCAGATCTCGGGCGAGACCTCGACCGGTTCGCAGCAGACCACCTTCGATGCCATGACCCAGTTCATGGGCCTGTTGTCGGATCCCTTCACCGCCGGCCGCGGCGGCACCGCGCCGGGTGCTTCGGCTTTCGCCGACGCGAACGCCGCGCTCGCTTATGCGGGCGGCCGCACCCGCACCGGGCGCGACGCTCTTGCGATGTTCACCAAGGCGCCGCCGCGCGCCTATCAGCCGCGCTGGAACGTGTGGGCTGCCGGCTTCGGCGGTTCGCGCACCACCGACGGCGACGCGACCCTCGGCTCGAACCGCACCACCGGTAGCATCGCCGCTGGCGCCGTCGGCGCCGATTACTGGTTCTCGCCCGAGACCGTGGCCGGCTTCGCGCTCGCCGGTGGCGGCACCAGTTTCTCCGTCGCCAATGGCGGCAGCGGCCGCTCCGACCTGTTCCAGGCCGGCGCCTTCATCCGCCACAATTTTGCGTCGTCCTACATCACAGCCACGGCTGCCTATGGTTGGCAGGACATCAGCACCGATCGCATGATCACCGCCGTCGGCACCGAGCAGCTGCGCGCGAACTTCAACGCCAATGCATATAGCGGCCGGATCGAAGCCGGCCATCGCTGGGAGGTCGCAGAACTCGGCGGCATCGGCCTGACGCCCTATGCGGCCATCCAGGTCACGGCGTTCGATCTGCCGGCCTATGCCGAGAAATCGCAGAACGGCGCCGGTGGTTTCGCGCTCAACTACTCCGCCGAGACCGCCACGGCCGCCCGCACCGAACTCGGCCTGCGCAGCGATAAGTCATGGGCCATGGCCGGCGGGCTCCTGACGCTGCGCGGCCGCGCCGCCTGGGCGCACGACGATCATTCGGATCGCAACGTCAGCGCCGTGTTCCAGTCGCTGCCCGGCTCGACCTTCACCGTCAACGGTGCCCGTGCCGCCCGCAATGCGGCGCTGACATCGGCCTCCGCAGAGATGTCCTTCAACGGCGGCTGGTCGGTCGCCGCCACCTTCGACGGCGAGTTCTCCGACGTCAGCCGCAGCTACGCCGGCAAGGGCGTCGTCCGCTACGCCTGGTAGCGCCGCGCAGCCGCTTTGCTTGCTGCAATCATCGTTGACTAATGAGGCGCGTGGCGCTGGAGCGTCGCAGGAATCGATTTGAGGACGAACATGCAGTTTGGTCGGGGACAGTGGATGCACGGCGCCGCCCGCGCGACCTTGGTGATGGGTATGTCGGTCGCAACGGCAACACTGGCGCAAGCCGCCTGTACGCCCGGCGCCGTCGATGCCACCACACCTGGGCCGGGCAGCACGGTGACCTGTTCGGGGACGACCGTCGACCAGAATGTATTCGGCGGGCGCCCCATCGGATGGGGTACCGCAGATCAGACCGGGATCTCCGTCAATGTCCTCGATGGCGCGTCGGTCACAGGGACCGGCGGCGGCATTGGCATCGCAGTCTTAGACGCGGTGGTCGACAATGGCGCAGGTGCCGCGATTCTGGGGGATTATGCCGGCATTGGCGCAGCAACTCTCGTCGTGACCAATCGCGGCTCGATCATCGGCACGACCGACAACGGCATTTTTGTGCAAACCGATCTGACCCTGACCAATCACGCCGGCGGCGTTGTCTCCGGTTTTCTATACGGCGTTCTTTCGAATAGCGGCTCGATCACGGTCTATAATGCAGGAAACATTGCGAGCACGGGCGGTGCGACCAGTGTAGCATTGCAGGCTGCAACCAACGCGGCTGTGACGAACCGCGCTGGCGGGACCATCAGCGGCGTGACGGGCATTTCGGCAGCGGGCATTGTGCTAAACAATGCCGGTCGAATAACAGCCGACACCTCGGCCGTCTCTGCCACGACGGTCGATGTCGTCAATTCCGGCAGTATCGTCGGCAGGACGGCAGGCGGCATCGATGCGACGGCTGGTGCCACGGTGGTCAATCAAATCGGCGGCAGTATTACCGGCTCAAACCGGGGCATTGCCGTTCTCTCCGGCAACGCGACCGTCACCAATTCCGGGCGGATCGAGGCGCTCGGCACCGGGCCTCTGATCCCCTACGGCATCGGTGTCAATGGCGCATTGCAGCTCGTCAACAATGCCGGAGCGAGTATCAGCAGCTTGGGATGGGCCGTTTCCGCAAGCTTCACCGTCGGCCCCGTCGCCGGCCCCGGCGTCGGCGGTTCGTCGATCTTCAACGCCGGCAGCATCAGTGGCGGCGAGTATGCGATCATATTCGGGACGGGAAGTAACACACTGACCCTGGGGCCTGGCTCCATCATCGCCGGCACCGTGCGGGGCGCCGGCAGCGACACGTTCCAGCTCGGCGGCACCGGATCTGCGAATTTTGATATCTCGCAGCTCGATCCGGCGGCGCAGTATCAGGGCTTCACCACCTTCAACAAAATCGACAGCTCGCTGTGGTCGCTGACCGGCACCGCGACCTATACCGGCCCCGTCAACGTCACCGGCGGCACGCTCGCGGTGAATGGCAATCTCGCTTCCGCCAGCCTGCTCACCGTCAATTCCGGCGGCACCCTCGGCGGCTCCGGCATTGTCGGCGCCACCGCCATCAATGGCGGCACGCTGGCGCCCGGCAATTCCATCGGCACGCTCACCATGAGCAGCCTGACCATGACGGCGGCCTCGACCTATCTGGTGGAAGTGTCCGGTGCGTCCTCGGATAAGGCCGTCGTCACCGGCGCTGCGACGATCGCCGGCAAGGTCGGCGTCAATCCGCTGACGCGCCTGACATCGACCACGACCTATACGATCATCAATGCGGGCACGCTGACCGGCACATTCGACAGCGCTTCCGTCACCAGCAATTTCGCGCGCAATGCCAGACTGAGCTATGTCGGCAATAATGTGTTTCTGACGCTCGATCCCGGCTTGCTGTCGCCGGTCCTGCCGGGGGCAGCGACGGGCAACCAGAAGAGCATCGCAGCCGCCATCGACAATGCGCTGGAGGGCGGGGCGACGATGCCTGCGTCGTTCAACGGGCTATTCCTCCTCGGCGGCAACAATCTGCTCAATGCCCTGACGCAGATTTCTGGCGAGACCTCGACCGGCTCTCAGCAGACCACCTTCGATGCCATGACCCAGTTCATGGGCGTGCTGTCCGACCCCTTCACCGCCGGCCGCGGCGGCACCGCGCCGGGTGCTTCGGCTTTCGCCGACGAGAACGCCGCGCTCGCTTATGCGGGCGGCCGCACCGGGCGCGACGCTCTTGCGATGTTCACCAAGGCGCCGCCGCGCGCCTATCAGCCGCGCTGGAACGTGTGGGCCGCCGGATTCGGCGGTTCGCGCAGCACCGATGGCAATGCGGCGCTCGGTTCGAACCGCACCACCGGCAGCATCGCCGGCGGCGCGGTCGGCGCCGACTACTGGTTCTCGCCCGAGACCGTGGCCGGCTTCGCGCTGGCCGGTGGCGGCACCAGTTTCTCGGTCGCGGGCGGCGGCAACGGCCGCTCCGACCTGTTCCAGGCCGGCGCCTTCATCCGCCACAATTTTGCGTCGTCCTACATCACAGCCACGGCTGCCTACGGTTGGCAGGATATCAGCACCGATCGTATGATCACCGCTGTCGGCACCGAGCAGCTGCGCGCGAACTTCAATGCCAATGCGTATAGCGGCCGGATCGAAGCCGGCCATCGCTGGCTCCTTCAGGAGCTCGGCGGCGTCGGGTTGACGCCTTACGCCGCCGTTCAGGCCACGGCTTTCGATCTGCCCGGCTATGCCGAAACATCGGCAACCGGCGCCGGCGGCTTTGCGCTCAGCTATGCGGGCAAGACCATCACCGCGACCCGCAGCGAACTTGGCCTGCGCGGCGACAAGTCCTTCGCCGTCAACGACGCCTTGCTGACGCTGCGCGGCCGCGCCGCATGGGCCTATGACAGCAACAGCGACCGCAACGTCAGCGCCGTATTCCAGTCGCTGCCCGGCTCGAGCTTCGCCGTCAACGGCGCCGGCGCCGCTCGCAACGTCGCGCTGACCTCGGCTTCGGCAGAGATGTCCTTCAACGGCGGCTGGTCGGTCGCCGCCACCTTCGACGGCGAATTCTCCGACGTCAGCCGCAGTTACGCCGGCAAGGGCGTGGTCCGCTACGCCTGGTAGCGCCGCGCAGTACTGACATTCGGCTTTCAATCAGACGCGGGGCGCGGAATGCCGGGCGCTACCGTCAGCCGCGCGTCAACGACCCTCGACCGGGGACGGTCGTGGCTGTTCATCGCTGCATCTTTGAGATGTGAGAGGCTGCGTTGGCGCCGTCCGTTTGCGCGGTCCGGGAGTCCGGATCAGCGCAGCGCCACCGTGCGCCCCACGAAGGGGGTGGTCGGCAGCGGCGTCACCGCCGGTCCGGTGAATTTGTCCATGAACAGGCCCGGCTGCGGGTCGTCCGAGAAGCTCATCGCCACCGCCGTCTGCGGCTTGACGAAATAAGAGCTCATCGCCGTGAGGTCGACATCGCCGAGCACGGTGGAGTACATCGATTTGCTGGCGCTCGGTGTCAGGATCATCGCGCGGATCCAGACGTCGCTGTCGCGCGATCCCGCGGCGGTCAGCCGTCGCGAGGTGGCCACCGTTCCGAGCGTGTCCGACTCGCCCTTGGCGATGACCGTGGTGATATGGGTGACCGCCATCGGATCGCGCGCCAGCGAGGCTGGCCGGATGCGGTGCGGCATCGGCACGCTGGCGGTGACCACATTGGGGTACCTGGCCGAGGACGTCTCTTCGGGCGCATAGGCCATGGCCTGGAAGGCGGCGTCGATCGACGCGGTCGACTGCGGATCGGCCGCCGCGATCGCCTGGCGGGCGCGCAGCGCGGCGATCTGGGCCGGCGAGGCCTGTTTCGGCGTCAGCGGCATGTCATCCCAGAAGCCGCGGGCGTTGATGATATCGGCCGGCGTTTGCGGCTTGGAATTGGGTCTTGATGCGGATGCGAGCTGTTGCGGCCGCGCCGCCGGCAGTCTGGCCTCGTCGGCCGAGGCCAGCTGGACCACCGCCGCCGCGGGCTTGGCACGCGGCAGAGGCACTATTGATGCCGCCGCGGTCTGGGTGAGTTTCGGGTCGGTGGATTTGGCGACCGCGGTGCGCAGCGATGCGATCAGGCCCGCGGGCGACGCGCGTTCGGCAGCCGGAGCGGTGGTGTCCTCGTCGTCGTCACTGGCGCGGCTCTTGAACAACGCCGCGAACAGGTTGAACTTGCCAGGAGACGAGGCGGAGTCGCCATTGCCGCGCTTTTCGATGTCGGCGAGGGCGAGCTGATAGCCGGGCAGCGGCTTGCCGTCGGAGGGAACGTGAACGGTGCGTCCGTCGGGGAAGACGCGGACCAGCTGGTCGTGGGTCATGCGCGGCCAGTGCCGGATGCCGCCGGTGTCGAGATGGACGAAGGGCGACCCCGAGGTCGGATAGAAGCCGACGCCGCCACGCTGCAGGCGAAGCCCGGCGTAGCGGATTTTTTCGAGCGGAACACCCGGGATGAAGAAGTCCATGGCATGCCCCAGCATGTGCTGGCTGTGGCGCGCGACGCCGGAGGAGCGACGGCGGAGCATGGCGTTGGTGGCGGGGGCGCGGTAGGCGGAAATGATCTGGATCGGCTTCTTGGCGTCGACGTCGCGGGTAACTTCCCACAGAATATCGAACAGATGCGGGTCCATCTTGGTCTGGTCCTGGCTGCGCCAGTCCCGCAGGAAATAATTGAGCTGCTTCAGCGCTGCGTCGTCATAGCGGCCATTGCGCTTGAAGGTGACGGTGAGATCTTCATTGGAATGGGTGTGGTGGAACGACAGCGTCCGGGTCTCGCCCAGCGCCGAGGCGTCATGCACCGAACCCGCGCCCGCCAACAGCAGAAGCGACGTCAGGCTCAGGCCATATCCGGCGCGGCGCAACGACAGCGATCTGAAACGGCGCACGAAACCAGCCTGCACGAGAAGCCCACCCAGACGACAATCGGTTGCGGACCTTCGCTCTAAACCCCGGATGGGCGAGCGAAGGATGAACGCGAAGTTAATGCGAGAGGGGTTAACCGTAGCCTACTCTCGATCCCCAAGTCGTGGGCCCAACCTTAACCCGGAGTGTGGCGAAATATAGCCCGGTGCTGAAATCGAGATGGACAATGGTTAATGCAAAAGGCCCCAGACTGGCTGGGGCCTTTGAAGTTATTGAATAAAATTCAGTTAACCCGGTTCTGGCCTGGGATTACCCCGTGGCCCTTATCGGGTGACCTAGCGTCGATAGTGCCGCCGATCGGGCTGACTGGGCGGCGGATTTGGTGCGCCGAACAGCATCTCGAAGAACGACGGCTGGTTGTTTTTGATGCCTCCGGTGGAGTCGTTGAAGGCCACGCCCTGCGGAAGGTCGACGCGGGGGCGGGAATAGTTCGGCTGTGCATGCGCCACCACGCGCTCCAGGTCCTTGCCGTCCTTGTCCAGCAGCTTCAGCATCGCGGCGTCGTCGCCATAGATATCCCGGCGGAGCTGCAGCTTGCCGTTCTGATCGACGAACGCGGTCTGATAGGTGATGTTGACCGGAATCGGCGTCGGGAAATTGATGTTGATCTCCCGGCTGCCATACATGCTGCGGATTTTCTTCGCGGTGTAATGCTCATCGGGCAACGCGATTTTCAGCAGCGTCTCGGCGTATTCATCCGGGTTCTGCACCCGCATGCAGCCATGGCTGAACGCCCGCACGTCCTTCTTGAACAGGTTCTTGTCCGGCGTGTCGTGCTGATAGACCAGGAATTTGTTGGGGAAGTTGAAACGGATCCGGCCCAGCGCATTGGCCGCGCCCGGCGGTTGCGAGATGTGGATGCTGCCGTCGCGGCCGCGCTCCAGCTTGAGCCCCATCCGCTCCAGCACGTTGGGATCCTGCTGCAGCGCCGGCAGGTATTCATTGTAGATGATCGACGGCGGCACGTTCCAGGTCGGATTGACGGTGATGAATTTCATCGTCTCGGTCAGCATCGGCGTGGCGTGTTTGCCGGGCTTGCCGACCACGACGCGCGTGCTCCACAGCTGGGCGTCGTGCTGCATCACCTTCAGGGTGAAATCGGGGATGTTGAGAATCACATAGGCGTCGCCGAGCGACGCCGCGCCGAGCTGGCGCGGCAGCCAGCGCAGCCGCTCCATATTGACGATGATGGTGTCGGTGACGCGGTCCTGCTTCGGCGTGTTCAGCGCCGCCACGGTGCGGTTGCCGAGAATGCCGTCGGTCCCCAGGCCGGCGCCGCGCTGGAAGTCGCGCACCGCGTCGGCGACCTTGGAATCATAGGCGGTGCTGTCCGCGTCGGCGGTGATGCCGAGCCGGGCCCGCAGCTGCGGCACCCGCGGGTCGTCGGTCACGGCCGCGGCGCTGTAGCGCAGCGTCGGCCCCTCGGCGATCTTGATCTTCGGCGTTTCGCTCTCGCCGCGCAGTTCGGCCAGCTTGGCCCGCAGGTCACGATACAGTTTGTGCGGCGGATTGTAGCTGTCCAGCGCCGCGGAAGCGTCCGCGGCAGTGGTGACCTTGGCCAGCACGTCGGCCGGATTGCTGGCGTGATCGGGGTATTGCACGTCGCCGCCGAGCTGCGACCAGTGCATCCGGCCGTTCTCGGCGTGGCGTGCATAGTCCAGCATGCTCGCGGTCATCTTCAATTCGGCCTCTGCCAGCGTCTGGGGCGAGGTCGCCGCGGCGAAATCCGGCACCGGATAATCGGCCGGATTGAGGCCTTCGGCGGCGGCGTCCGTCAGCCGCGCGGTCACGCTCTTGGCGATGGCGCTGGGCGCGCCGGCCTGGCTCCACAGCGGCGCGTAATCGCGCGCGGCGTAAAACTTCTCGACCGCGACGCGCTCGGCCTTGCGGTCGAAATAATGCGACGATTTTTCGGTCAGCATCTCGCGCAGCTGATCGGCGACCGGATTCGTCGGTGCCACAGTGGCCAGCTTCGGGGCTGCGTCGGCCGGCGCTGACGCGCTTGCAGCCGGGGCTGACGCGGCGGGCTCGGCGGCCGGCGCCGATGCGGTCGCTGCCGGCGTTGTCGCTGCTGGCGCGGTCGCCGCCTTGTCGGCGTCCTCTGTCTTGAGATCGCCTGTCTTGGTTTCGCCTGCCTTGACGTCGGTCGGGGTGGTTTCGGCACTGTCGGATTTGCCGGTCGACGAGTGGTCCGTGTCCGACTTGGCAGTGTCTGACTTGGCGGTGTCTGACGGGCCAGCATCCGACTTGGCGGTGTCGGCGGATGGCGTGGTCGCGCTCGCCGCGGCATTGTCTGCCGCCGGGGGGCCTGCCGGCGCGGGGATCGCGGTCGCTGTGGCCGGCTTCAAAGCGGGCGCCTTCAACGTGTCCGACTTGAAATCGCTGACCGAGACCGGCGGAAGCTCGACCTTGTCGGGGACCGGAACGCCGGCGTCGATCGACAGCTCGGCGGCGGATTTTGGTGCCGGACTGGACTGGGCCAATGCAGAGCCTGTCGAAACCGTCAGGAACGTCGCCGCGACCGCCATCAACACCCGGTCGAATCCGGCGTTCTTCGAGTAGTTTCGCATTCTTGCACCCCTTGGAGGAAACCGCCCCCATAGAGGTCCGTTTCCGATATGTGCTTCAGATATTGCTCGGGCGGTCGCTGATATCGACCGGTCGTGCCCGCAATGGTTCGATTGACACCAACGATACACGCACCCGGTTAGTCCGGCCAGCGTGCGCCGGCCTCTCTCACGACAAACTGACTACAAACTGACGCAGGACAAGCTGACTCACGGCGACCTGTCTTACGACAACCACTGACTCGCACCAGCCTGACTTCGAGAGCCCCAACCCGTTGCGTTGTTTTGCCATGCGCCAGTGCTTTTGTCTGTCACCTGCAGGCAACGGTTCAAATGTTCCGATCAAAGCTCGTCGCCGGTCACATCGGCACCATAATCTGCCGCGGTCGGGGGCGCGTCGTCGGCGGGCGCCACCTTGTTGGTCTCGGCGTCATCCAGCTTGCGATACAGCGTCGAGCGGCCGATCTTGAGTCTTCGCGCGACTTCCGACATCTGACCGCGATAATGCGAAATCGCAAAGCGGATGATCTCGCTTTCGATCTCTTCCAGCGGTCGGACTTCGCCGCTGTCGGTCAGCATCGAGAGGCTTCCGGCGGGGGCGAGCGGCGCGATCGGGATGTCGTTGGAGCGGACGAATTGCGGGGCCGGTGCGCTTTCGAGCACCAGCGGCTCGCCGGCGGGCTGCGCGATCGTTGCCGGCTGCGCCGAGGCCAGCGGAAAGTCGGCGAGGCCGAGCTGCTCGCCCTCGCTCATCACCACCGCGCGATACACGGCATTTTCCAGCTGGCGGATATTGCCGGGCCAGTCGAGCTGCGCCAGCCGCGCCATCGCTTCGCCGCTGATCGACGTGATCGGGCGGTTTTCCTCGGCGCAGAACCGCACCAGGAAATGCCGCAGCAACGCCGGAATGTCCTCGCGGCGCATCCGCAGCGGCGGAATCGTCAGCGGCAGCACGTGCAGCCGGTAGAACAGGTCTTCGCGGAAATGGCCGGCTTTGACGCGGTCGAGCAATTTGCGGTTGGTGGCCGAAATGATCCGGACGTCGACCTTGACCGGCCTGCGGCCGCCGACCGCCTCGACCGCGCCTTCCTGCAACGCCCGCAGCAGCTTGACCTGCGCGGCGAGCGGCAATTCGCTGACCTCGTCGAGAAACAGCGTGCCGCCGGAGGCCTCGACGAATTTGCCCATATGGCGTTCGGTGGCGCCGGTGAAGGCGCCCTTCTCGTGTCCGAACAGGATCGATTCCACCAGATTGTCGGGGATCGCGCCGCAATTGACCGCGACGAACGGCTTGGCCTTGCGGTCGCTGCTGCCGTGGATGGCGCGCGCGAACAATTCCTTGCCGACGCCGGATTCGCCCTCGATCAACACCGGGATGCTGGAGCTTGCCGCCTTCTGCGCCATCCGCATCACCCCGCCCATCGCCTCGGAGCGGGTGATGATGTCGGAAAAGCTCAGCCGATGCTCGCGGCTGTGCTTGATCCGCTGCAATTCGCCCTTCAGCGCGCTGGCATTGAGGGCGTTGCGCAATGACACCTGCAGCCGTTCGACGCCGACCGGCTTGACCACGAAATCATGGGCCCCGGCGCGCATCGCCGACACCACATTGTCGATGCCACCATGGGCGGTCTGCACGATCACCGGGATGCTGAGGCCGGCGTCGCGGATCTTGAGCAGCACGCCCATGCCGTCGAGGCCCGGCATCACCAGATCGAGCACCATGGCGTCAATCGCCACCGCGTCCGGCGCGGTGAGCAGGGCGATGGCGGCGTCGCCGCTGTCGACGACGATCGCCGTGTAGCCGGATTTCTCCACCATGTTCTCGACCAGCCTGCGCTGCACGGGGTCATCGTCAGCAATCAACACGGTCGCGGCCATGGTATTCCTATTGATCTTATCTATCTGTCCCGATTTGGAGCACCATGGCGTTCAAAGCGTTAACGGATCATGAAAATAATGCGAATGATGCGAAGGCATTCGGCCAGATCTCGATGATCCCGCGGTAGCACATGTCGAGCGCCACATAGAGAATGATGGCGAGGCCCACATAGGCGATCCAGCGATGGTTGTGCAGCAGCTTGGCGATGAACGTTGCGGCCAATCCCATCAGGGCGATCGACAGCGCCAGGCCGAAGATCAGGATGATCGGATGCTCGCGCGCAGCGCCCGCCACCGCCAGCACATTGTCGAGCGACATCGAGACGTCGGCGAGGGTGATCTGCCAGATCGCCTGGCCCAGCGTCTTGCGCGGCGCGCCATTCGGCGTGGCCGCCCCATGGTCGCCATCGGTTGCGTCGATGTGATGGGGTTGCGCCCGCAATTCCCGCCACATCTTCCAGGACACCCACAGCAGCAGCACGCCGCCGGCCAGCAGCAGGCCGATGATCTGCAGCAATTGCACGGTGATGCTGGCGAAGCCGATGCGCAGGATGGTGGCGGCGATGATGCCGACCAGGATCGCCTTGTTGCGCTGATCCTTGGGCAGCCCCGCGGCGGCCAGGCCAATCACCACGGCGTTGTCGCCGGCCAGCACCAGGTCGATCATGATGACCTGGAATAGAGCCGTCAGTCCTTCGGCGGTAAATATTGCGTAAAAGTCGGCCATCGGGCCCCCCGGTTTGCGTCCAGTCCGACATCACAGTTCGGGTGAACTGCCAGAGGGGCCCGGTCCTGGACGTGTGGTGATGCGCTTGGTTATCACGACGCGGATAGCATGGAAATGTTCAGTCTGATCGGTCGGATCAAGACAAAAATTCCGAAATCGGAAATTTCCGTATTCGCGAAGCTTGGCCCGATCAAGCCGGAGACGCTGCCGGCAAGCGCGTTGCCTTGTCGCAGGCCGGCGCGCCGGTCGATGGCGCGCGGCAGTGTGTCGCAAAGAGTGGCTTGCCGAGGACAGGTCGCAGCTAGTAGCCTTTCGCATTGGATTCCGCGCCATTTCGAAAGTGCTCATGACCAAATCTGCGACGAAATCAGCGACCTCCCGAACCGCCAAAACGTCCCGCAAATCCGTGCCGCGCAAGTCCGGATCGACCCGATCCGCCGCCAAGCCGGCGGGCCGCAAGGTCGCCGGCAAGCCGGTCAAGCTGCCGGAATGGAATCTGAGCGATCTTTATCCGGGGATCGATGCCCCGGAAGTGGCGCGCGACCTCGACAAGATCGACGCCGAATGCGTGGCGTTCGAGGCCGATTTCAAGGGCAGGCTGGCCGAGGAGACCGCCAAGGATGGCGGCGGGCTGTGGCTCGCCGGCGCGGTCAAGCGCTATGAGGCGATCGACGATCTGGCTGGGCGGCTGGCGTCCTTTGCCGGCCTCATCCATGCCGGCGACAGCGTCGATCCGGACATCGCCAAATTCTATGGCGATGTCTCCGAGCGGCTGACCGCGGCCTCGGTGCATCTGTTGTTCTTCGGGCTCGAGCTGAACCGGGTCGATGATTCCGTGATCGAGACCGCGATGCAGACCCCCGAGCTCGGCCATTACCGGCCCTGGATCGAGGACGCCCGCAAGGACAAGCCATACCAGCTCGAGGACCGCGTCGAGCAATTGTTTCACGAAAAATCCCAGACCGGCTACGGCGCCTTCAACCGTCTGTTCGACCAGACCATTTCCAGCCTGCGCTTCAAGCTTGCGGGGCGTGAATTGGCGATCGAACCGACCTTGACGCTGCTGCAGGATCGCGACCCGAAAAAGCGCAAGGCGGCCGGCCAGGCGCTGGCGAAAACCTTCAAGGCCAATGAGCGCACCTTCGCGCTGATCACCAATACGCTGGCCAAGGACAAGGAAATCTCCGACCGCTGGCGCGGCTTTCAGGACGTCGCCGATTCGCGGCATTTGGCCAATCGCGTCGAGCGCGAGGTGGTGGACGCGCTGGTCGGGTCGGTGCGCGCCGCCTATCCGAAGCTGTCGCACCGCTATTATGCGCTGAAGGCGCGCTGGTTCGGCAAGAAGACGCTGGCGCATTGGGATCGCAACGCGCCGCTGCCCTTCGCCGCCACCGGCAGTATCGCCTGGCCGGACGCGCAGCAGATGGTGCTGACCGCCTATCAGGCGTTTTCGCCCGAGATGGCCGGCATCGCCAAGCGCTTCTTCACCGATCGCTGGATCGACGCCCCGGTGCGGCCCGGCAAGGCGCCGGGCGCGTTCTCGCACCCGACCACGCCGTCGGCGCATCCTTATGTGCTGATGAATTATCAGGGCAAGCCGCGCGACGTGATGACGCTGGCGCATGAGCTCGGCCATGGCGTGCATCAGGTGCTGGCGGCCAAGAACGGCGCGCTGATGGCGCCGACGCCGCTGACGCTGGCCGAAACCGCCAGCGTGTTCGGCGAGATGCTGACTTTCAAGCGGCTATTGGCGCAGACCAAGAGCGCCAAGCAGCGTCAGGCGCTGCTCGCCGGCAAGGTCGAGGACATGATCAATACCGTGGTGCGGCAGATCGCGTTCTATTCCTTCGAGCGCGCGATCCATACCGAGCGGCGCAACGGTGAATTGACCGCCGAGCGGATCGGCCAGATCTGGCTCAGCGTGCAGGGCGAGAGTCTCGGGCCGGCGATCGAGATCAAGCCGGGCTACGAGAATTTCTGGATGTACATCCCGCATTTCATCCATTCGCCGTTCTACGTCTATGCCTATGCGTTCGGCGATTGCCTGGTGAACTCGCTCTATGCGGTCTACGAAAAAGCCCAGGAAGGCTTTGCGGACCGCTATCTGGCGATGCTATCGGCCGGCGGCACCAAGCATTATTCCGAATTGCTGAAGCCGTTCGGGCTTGATGCCAAGGACCCAACCTTCTGGGACGGCGGCCTGTCGGTGATCTCCGGGATGATCGACGAGCTGGAGACGATGGGGTAGGGGCGTCAAACATCTGTTGAACGTTCTGACTTCCGCGTTATACTCTTCGTATAACGCGGAAGTCTCAAATGAACGAGCAACCCAAGATCGTGCACGACCAGGTCATCGCCACCTTGGAGATCAAGAAGATCGGCAATTCCTCGGGCTTGATTTTGTCCAAGGACCTGATGGCCCGCCTTAACCTCCATGTCGGAGATCAGCTATACGCGACGATGACGCCGGACGGCGGCTTGCGGTTCACCCCGCACGATCCGGACTTCGAGAAGGCCGTGGAAGTGGCTAGACGGGGCATGAAGCGCTACCACAACGCATTGGCTGAGCTCGCCAAATGAGTGAGCCGTTCTGGCTGACGCGCCAGATCATCGTCGCCATTCACGATGAGCAATTGGCGATTCTTGGCGGCGCAGGCGGTTTGCGCGACGAAGGCATGTTGCAATCGGTGCTGGATCCGCCACGCAACAAATGGACCTATGAGCAGCCGGAGTTGCCCGAACTCGCCGCCGCTTATGCGTTCGGCATGGCTCGCAACCGTCCCTTCATCGACGGCAACAAGCGAGCCTCGCTGCTGGCGCTCTACACCTTCCTTGGCGTCAATGGCATCGATTTCATCGTGCCCGAAGCAGAAGCGGCATCCATCATCCTGTCCCTTGCCGCCGGCGAGGTCAGCGAGGAGAGTCTGACGCGCTGGATCAGGGACAATTGGCCGGCGTAATCTGCCGTGCTGCGGAACGCCCGATCGGCTGGGCTCGCGTCAATGCTTCAGTCGCAATGACGTCATCGCAATGGCATCGTCGCAATCGCTGACGCGGTGCGGATGGCATGGTAGACTTTCGACTGCACCAAAAGGGGGTAGGCGATCTGTCGCGAGGCCCGTTGCCCTCGCAATAAGATTACGCTAATTCCACACACACTTCTCGAACATTGTCCGGAGAGACCGATGGCTGAGCGTAACGAAGTGGGCTACACCACCGCCGACGGCAACGATTATCCCGCTCATGAGCAGACCTATGAGGGATTCATCAAGCTGGTGAAATATGGCAGCGCCGCCGTGATCACCGTCGTCGCTCTGATGGCGATTTTCCTGACCTGATCCGTTCCCGAACCACACCGCTGAGTGGCGCCACGCCACCGGCTTGCTCACGCGCGCGCCAAACGCCGCCGGAGGCCCTATGAAGATTGCCGTTGCCAAGGAGATCGATGCGTCCGAGCCGCGCGTGGCGGTGTCGCCCGATACCATCAAGAAATTCAAGGCGCTGGGTGCCGAGATCGCCATCGAGCCCGGCGCCGGCATCAAATCCGGCATGCCGGATTCCGATTTCACCGCCGCCGGCGCCACCGTCAGCGCCGACGCGCTGAGGGATGCCGACATCATCATCAAGGTGAAGCGGCCCGAGGCGTCCGAACTTGCGAATTACAAGCGCGGCGCGCTGGTGATCGCGATCATGGACCCCTACGGCAATGACGCCGCGCTGAAGGCGATGGCCGACGCCGGCATTGCGGCTTTCGCGATGGAGTTGATGCCGCGCATCACCCGTGCGCAATCGATGGACGTGCTGTCCAGCCAGGCCAATCTCGCCGGCTACCGCGCGGTGATCGAAGGCGCCGAAGCCTTCGGCCGCGCCTTTCCGATGATGATGACGGCGGCCGGCACCGTCGCCGCCGCCAAGGTGTTCGTGATGGGCGTCGGCGTCGCCGGCCTGCAGGCGATCGCCACCGCGCGCCGGCTCGGCGCCGTGGTCACCGCCACCGACGTGCGCCCCGCCACCAAGGAGCAGGTCGAAAGTCTCGGCGCCAAATTCCTCGCGGTCGAGGACGAGGAATTCAAGAACGCCCAGACCGCCGGCGGCTACGCCAAGGAAATGTCGAAAGAGTATCAGGCCAAGCAGGCGGAGCTGACCTCGGAGCACATCAAGAAACAGGACGTCATCATCACCACCGCGTTGATTCCGGGACGGCCCGCGCCGCGTCTGGTCACCGCCGAGATGGTGGCCTCGATGAAGCCCGGCTCGGTGCTGGTCGATCTGGCGATCGAGCGCGGCGGCAATATCGAAGGCGCAGTGGCCGGTCAGGTCACCGATGTCGGCGGCGTCAAGATCGTCGGCTATACCAATGTGGCCGGCCGGGTCGCGGCGTCGGCCTCGAGCCTGTATGCGCGCAACCTGTACAATTTCATCGAGACGCTGGTCGACAAGACCAGCAAACAGCTCGCGGTGAAGTGGGACGACGAGCTGGTGCAGGCCACCGCGTTGACCCGCGACGGCGCCGTGATTCATCCGAATTTCCAGCCGAAAACCGCCTAAGGGGAGCCCGCCATGGAGCATATCGTGCAGGCCGTCGATCCGTTCGTGTTTCGGCTGTCGATTTTCGTTCTCGCCGTCTTTGTCGGCTATTTCGTGGTGTGGTCGGTGACGCCGGCGCTGCATACGCCGCTGATGTCGGTGACCAATGCGATTTCCTCGGTGATCGTGGTCGGCGCCCTGCTGGCGGTCGGCGTCGGTCTGGTTGGCAACGACGAGGGCGCCTGGTGGTCGCGCTTGTTCGGCTTCATTGCGCTGATCTTCGCATCGGTGAATATTTTTGGCGGCTTTCTGGTAACGCAGCGGATGCTCGCGATGTACCAGAAGAAAAAGAAGTAAGGGCAGTCTGATGACCAATTTCGCCGCACTGCTGTATCTCGTCGCCGGCGTGCTTTTCATCCTGTCGCTGCGCGGACTGTCCAGCCCGGCCACCAGCCGTCAGGGCAATTTCCTCGGCATGATCGGCATGGGGATCGCCGTCTTCACCACGCTGCTGGCGCATCCGCCGGCGAGCTTCATGAGCTTCCTCCTGGTGGTGCTCGGCATCGCCATCGGCGGCGGCATCGGCGCCGTGATCGCCCGCAAGGTGCCGATGACCTCGATGCCCGAGCTGGTCGCCGCCTTCCACTCGCTGGTCGGCATGGCCGCGGTGCTGGTCGCGGCGGGCGCGTTCTATGCGCCGGCGGCGTTCGACATCGGCGTTCCCGGCAACATCCATGGCGCCAGCCTGGTCGAAATGTCGCTCGGCGTCGCGATCGGCGCTTTGACCTTCACCGGCTCGGTGATCGCATTCCTCAAGTTGTCCGGCAGGATGAGCGGCGCGCCGATCATTCTGCCCGAACGCCACAAGATCAATATCGGGCTCGGCACCGCGCTGCTGCTCGGCATTCTGCTTCTGGTCGCCACCGGTAGCGCCAACGTGTTCTGGTTCATCGTCATCGTGGCGCTGGTGCTCGGTGCGCTGTTGATCATCCCGATCGGCGGCGCCGACATGCCGGTCGTGATCTCGATGCTGAACTCCTATTCGGGTTGGGCCGCCGCCGGCATCGGCTTCACGCTCGGCAACACCGCGCTGATCATCACTGGCGCGCTGGTCGGTTCCTCTGGCGCGATCCTGTCCTACATCATGTGCCACGCCATGAACCGCTCCTTCATCTCGGTGATTCTCGGCGGCTTCGGCGGCGAGACCGCCGCGGCCGGCGCCGGCACCGGCGAAGTGCGCCCGGTCAAGCTCGGCTCGGCGGACGACGCGGCCTTCATCATGAAGAACGCCCAGAAGGTCATCATCGTGCCCGGCTACGGCATGGCGGTGGCGCAGGCCCAGCACGCGCTGCGCGAAATGGCCGACACGTTGAAGAAGGAAGGTGTCGAGGTGAAATACGCCATTCACCCGGTCGCCGGCCGCATGCCGGGCCACATGAACGTGCTGCTCGCCGAAGCCAACGTGCCCTATGACGAAGTGTTCGAGCTGGAAGACATCAACTCGGAATTCGCCCAGGCCGACGTCGCCTTCGTAATCGGCGCCAACGACGTCACCAACCCGGCCGCCGAGGACGATCCGAGCTCGCCGATCTACGGCATGCCGGTGCTGCAGGTCTGGAAGGCCGGCACCGTGATGTTCATCAAGCGCTCGCTGGCATCCGGCTATGCCGGCATCGACAACCCGCTGTTCTATCGCGACAACACGATGATGCTGCTGGGCGATGCCAAGAAGATGACGGAGAACATCGTCAAGGCGCTGTAGGCGACAGGATTCCGCGGCGTCTCAGCTCGGTTTCCACAAGCGCCTTGCGGTTCTCGATGGCCCAGAAGATGCCGAGGTATCGCTGTTCGGTGGCGAGATGGCGGCTCTCATCGTAAACCGCTTTGGCGGCGCCGGCTGCGCCGGCTGCCGCCAGCAGGACCGACAGGGCGGACGATCCTGCGAAGGGGAGTCCACCCAGTCCGGAAAACAGGCTGAGTACCAGCCAGACGGCCGAGCTCGCGCTCCGCTCGTGCTCTTGCAAGAGCTGCCAGCATTCCAGGTTGGTTTCGTTCAGCAGACTGACGAGGCCACCGACCTCGTCAGGCGAAAGCCGGGAAAGATCGCCGGCGGCGTCAAATGCGAGCAGTCGCCGTTCCAGTTCGGAAGCCTTGGCTTGCGTCCAGCTGACGCTCGGACGGCGGGCCACCGGGCGCCGTCCTAACGAATGTCCGGGTGCGCGTCCGCTTCAGTGCCGGTCCGCTTTGTTCGATCGGATGCCAACGCCGCCTTCATCTCCGATAAGTCGGCCGCATTCCTGAGATAGAGAATTTGCGATTCGGCCCTCGTGCGCCGGCCCGCCGCGCGCTGCATCAGATAGAGGCCGGCAAAGAACAATACGGCAATGCCGCCGAGCAGCGATGCCATCGAAGTGGTATTGGTGGCGATGGCCCAGATCTGTGTCCTGGTCAGAAACACGCCCACCGCGCTGATCAGCGACAGCACCAGAAGCGCCGCGGTCTGGGCGGCGATGACAAACTCGTAATGCGCCATCCTGCTCAACAGGATGTCGGTCGAAGATCGGATCTCAGGATCTTTCTTGTCGGCAGCCATGCTCCCAATATAATTGTCGAAAGCGCCACTGTCCATTTCGGTCCGATGCACGGAATCCGGTTCCGCGACATCCCGCCGAGCTGATACCCGGCGTTTGGCCGGGCATCTTCCGTGGCGATCTGCCGTTCGGGCGCTGCTACGCCATCCGATGCAGCGCGCAGAGCTTGTTGCCGTCGGGATCGCGCAGATAAGCGATGTAGAGCTTGGTGCCGCCCATCTCGCGCACGCCCGGCGGATCTTCGCAGGGGGTCCCGCCGCAGGCTATGCCCGTCGCGTGCCAGGCGTCGGCCTCCTCCTGGGATTTCGCCGCGAAGCCGATGGTGCCGCCATTGGCGTGGGTGGCGGGCTTGCCGTCGATCGGCTTCGACACCGAGAAAGTGCCGGTCTTGGTGCGATAGAAAATCCGATGCCGGTCGACCGTGGCGGGCGATACACCGAGCGTTCCGAGCAGCTTGTCATAAAACGTCTTCGCCGCTTCGAGATCGTTGGTGCCGATCATGATATGTGAAAACATTGCGTTTCCTTCCCTGAAATCTTGCAATCTCACCCGAGGGTGATAGGCGACTATACGCATCTCGCGCGGCTTAGCGAGGCAGCGCGGTGCCGGTTCCGAGCGACCGGACGGCGCTGCCGGGGTGCGACCTCGCCCCAATTGCCATTCTTCAGATCGGGTTTGCTTGATGTCAGTCCCCGCCGCGCCCAGATCTTCGTGGATTTTCCCGGCGCTTGCTGTCGCCTTTGTCGCCGCATCGGCCGCGTTCGGCCTGACATTCACGCCGTCCCGACTCGGGATGGGCTTTGCCGCGGTGCTGCTGGTGGTGCTGTTCGGCACCGTGTTCGCCGCGGTCCATCACGCCGAGACCATCGCCCACCGGATCGGCGAACCCTATGGCACGCTGCTGCTGACGCTGTCGGTGACGGTGATCGAAGTGTCGCTGATCGCCACCATGATGCTCACCGGCAAGGCGGTGCCGACGCTGGCGCGCGACACCGTGTTCGCCGTGATGATGATCGTCTGCAACGGCCTGGTCGGCTATTGCGTGCTGGTCGGGGGCTTGCGCTTCCGCGAACAGGAATTCCAGGTTGCGGGTGCCAGTCTCTACCTCAGCGTGCTGATCGTGTTGGCGACAATCACGCTGCTGCTGCCGAACTACACCTTCACCGATCCCGGGCCGATCTATTCGGCGGCGCAGCTCGGTTTCGTCAGCCTGGCGACGCTGATCCTGTACGGCCTGTTCCTCTATACGCAGACGGTGCGGCATCGCGACTATTTCGTCGCCCGCCCGACCGCCGAGGACCATCCCGCGGCCGCCGCGACGGGGCGAGCGCTGGCGCTCAGCGTCGTGCTGCTGGCGGTGTCGCTGCTCGCGGTGGTGCTGCTGGCCAAGACATTCTCGCGTGTCGTCGATGCGGCGACCGAATGGATCGGGGCGCCCACCGCCTTCGCCGGCCTGGTGGTGGCGATGCTGATCCTGCTGCCGGAAAGCGTCGCGGCGATCGCCGCGGCGCGGCGCAACGACCTGCAAAAGAGCATCAACCTGGCGCTGGGCTCGTCGCTGGCGACGATCGGCCTCACCATTCCGGCGGTTGCCATCGTCAGCCTGATCGGCGGCAAGTCGCTCACGCTCGGCCTGGAATCCCAGGAAGCCGTGCTGCTGGTGCTGACCTTCGTTGTGAGCATGCTGACATTCGGAACGGGCAGGACCAACATGCTGTTCGGGATGGTGCATCTGGTGGTATTCGTACTGTTCGTGTTCCTGGTGTTCGTTCCTTAAGGATTCATCAACCATGTCGATCAGCGCACAATCCGACGTTCAGCAAGATACGCCCGAGGTTCGGGTCACCGAATGGCGGCTGGCACCGGGGGCGGCCACCGGGCGCCATACCCATGGCATGGACTATGTGATCGTGCCGATCACCACCAGCGTGATGACCATCGTGGCACCGGACGGCAGCCGCTCGCAGGCGCCGATCACGACCGGTAAATCCTATTTCCGCAAGGCCGGCGTCGAGCACGATGTGCTCAACGAAACCGACGCCGAGATCGTGTTTCTCGAAGTCGAAGTGAAACCTTAAAATTCGATTAAAACTGGCCGGATGGCAGGGTCGCGCTACGCGGCCCGGCTTTTGCCTCATTGCCACCGATCCGTCGCGATTGATCCCTCAATCAGCCTCAAAGCTCTTGCATCACCTCGCGTGGATGAGGCGGGCCAATGATCAAATACATCTCCAAACTGTTTCTCGATATCTTGCCATCGGTGGTCGCGACCATCATCGGCGCCTATGTTGTCAATCACTTCATCATCAGCCGGCCTGAAGCGCCGCCTTCCGCCATTGCGGTAACCGCGCAGCCGAACAGGCTCGTGGATGCGGTCAGCCCGGCGAAGGCCGAGATCAAACCGGCAGAAGCCGCGGCCAAGGCCGCGAGCGGCGCGGCGACCGACCCAGGCGAGAAACGCGCGGACAAGAGCGTTGCGGATCAGCTGGCCGCCGAGAAGACCATCGACAAGCCGTCCGACCGGCATCATCCGGCGCCGCATGAGAAGGTCGTCGCCAAGACGGCACCGACCGAGACCACGGGCGCGCTGCACGGCGCGTCGGCGGTCGAACCCGCCTCGCCGGAAGAGCGTCGCGACGCCAACGAGCTGGCGCGCGCCGCCATCGAGCGCCTGCGACTGGCCAATCCCTCGGAAGCATCGCTGCGCACGCAGGAAGCCTCCAGAGCAGAAGCTGCGCGCGCGGAAGCCGCACGCGCCGAAGCCTCGCGTGCGGAAGCCTCCCGTCTGGAAGCCTCGCGTTTGGAAGCGTTGCGTCTGGAAGCTTCTCGTGTCGAGGCCTCCCGTGCCGAAGCGACGCGGGTCCAAGAAGCGTCACGCACCGTGGCGCCGATCCAGCCGCTGCCGCCCTCGATGAACGTGGCGATGCCGGCGGCCGCCAATCCCTACAATCCCGGTGGTGCCGCGACCTCGCCGACGCAGAATCCGTCCTATACTTATTCCGCCAATGGCGGCAACGACCCGAGGCGGCCGCGCCCGCCCGCCGAGATTCCGGTGCCGGCCGAGCTTCAGGCTGACGATCTGCCGCCGCCGCGCCCCACGGTCGCCGAGGACGTGCTGCTGGCGGCGCGGTCGGTGTTCCAGGCGGTGCTGCCGCGCTAAGCCGGCAGCAGCATCATTGCTCACGGCCATCGTTCGGAATGAGGCGGCGCCGCGCGCGCCGCCGTCCGGCTGGTCTCCCAGCCACGACAAATGCCCGCAGCGAGATTGCTCCCGGCGGGCTTCACAAACATCGATAATGGCGGGGTCCAGACGGCGCCACGGCACCGGTCAAAACGACAACGCGGGCCCGAAGGCCCGCATCATCAAACGACCAATTGCAAGGATCAGCGCGGTCCGCGCGGACCTGCACTGGCGCCAGCACCACCCGGACGCGCGCCGCGATCGGCACCGAACACCGGCTTCGGCTTCATCGGCAGCAGGCCTTCGCGCTGCAACTTCTTGCGGGCCAGCTTGCGTGCCCGACGCACGGCTTCGGCCTTCTCGCGAGCCTTCTTCTCAGACGGCTTTTCGTAATGACCGCGGAGCTTCATCTCACGGAAAATGCCCTCGCGCTGCATCTTCTTCTTCAGCGCCTTGAGAGCTTGATCGACATTATTATCGCGAACGAGAACCTGCACGCGGCATCCTCTTTCATTTAAACGGAATTGAGTTCTGAAAAGCGAAGGGCCGACTAAGGCCAAGCCCTTAACCTCAAGGGCGCGGATGTATCAGATCGGGTCGGCGATGTCCACCTCGCCAGGGGACAAGTTTGATGCGGCGGCGCCCGTCGGGCGACGCCGGGAGCGCTAGAAACCGGGAAATCCGGTCATTTCCCCGCCGCCGCTGGCACCACTTCGGTGACATGGCCCATTTTGCGCCCCTGCTGGGCGGTGCGCTTGCCGTAAAGATGCACGCTGGCGCCCGGAATCGTCAGCCAGCGCTCATAATCGCTGATCTCGTCGCCGATCAGATTGGTCATGGTAACGTCGCCATGGCGTAGCGGATTGGCCAGCGGCCAGCCGGCGATCGCCCTGATGTGCTGCTCGAATTGCGAGATCGAGGCGCCGTCCAGGGTCCAGTGGCCGGAATTGTGCACGCGGGGCGCGATTTCGTTGACCAGTAGGGTCGGACCGTCGCTGCCCGGCACCACGAACAATTCCACCGCCAGCACCCCGACATAGTCCAGCGCCTTGGCGATGGTCTCTGCGATGCCGCGCGCCTTTTCGGCAAGCGCCTCGGGAATCGCCGCCGGCACCCGCGAGACCTTGAGAATGTGCTGCTGATGCTCGTTTTCGGTGACGTCGAAGCACACCACCTGGCCGTCGGCGCCGCGCGCCGCGATCACCGAGATTTCGCGTTCGAACGGCACGAAGGCCTCCAGAATGGCGGCCCGAGTCGCCAGATCATTCCAGACCGCGTCGAGATCGGCGCCGTCGCGGATGATGGCCTGGCCTTTGCCGTCATAGCCGAATCGCCTGGTCTTGATCACCGCCGGCAGTCCGATCTTGGCAATCGCCGCCCGCAGATCCTGCGAGGAGGTGACGTCCGCATAGGCGGCGGTGCCGATCCCCAGCTGGCTGACGAAGTCCTTTTCGGCGAGGCGATCCTGGGTGGTCGCCAGGATGCCGCGATCGGGCAGCACCGGCCGCCGCGCCGCCAGCAGCATCACCGCGGACGACGGCACGTTCTCGAATTCATAGGTGATGACGTCGACTTCGGCGGCGAACAATTCCAGCGCTTCGACATCGGCATATTCCGCACAGGTGGCGTATTGCACCACGTCGAACGCTGGCGAATCGGGATCGGGCGAAAACACATGGCATTTCAGGCCGAGCCGCGCCGCCGCCAGGGCCAGCATGCGGCCGAGCTGGCCGCCGCCCAGAATCCCGATAGTGTCACCGGGTTTCAGCTTGGTCATCGCCCGATTGGTCACGCTAAATCCTCCGGACGCGCAGTGACCGCGTCGGTCTGCTGCTTGCGCCATGCCGACAGCCTCATCGCCAGGTCGGCGTCGTTCAGCGCCAGCACGCTGGCTGCCAGCAAGGCGGCATTGATGGCGCCGGCCTTGCCGATCGCCAGCGTTCCGACCGGAATTCCGGCCGGCATCTGCACGATCGAATACAGCGAATCCAGCCCGGCCAGCGCCTTGGACTGGATCGGAACGCCCAATACCGGCAATTCGGTCAGCGCGGCCGCCATCCCGGGCAGATGCGCCGCGCCGCCGGCGCCGGCGATAATGATCCGAAAACCGGCCGCCTTGGCGCCCCTGGCGAAGGCATAGAGCCGGTCCGGGGTGCGGTGGGCGGAAATAATCTGCTGGTCGGACGAAATACCGAGCGCGCTCAACGTGTCGGCGGCATGGCGCATGGTATCCCAGTCGGACTGGCTGCCCATGATGATCGCGACAGGGACTGTCATTCAAATAATTCTTTCGCGAATCCAGAAAGATAGGAGGGGATTATAGCTTGGGCGGGTGGCTGGCAAGGCGTTGCGAATGGACTATCCTGTCTTGGTGAAGACCGGAAGTGGTGTGGCGATTCCCATGACAAAGAAATCCAACCCAGTGGGCTTATCAATTAGGCCGCGGCCGCCAGCGGCCAAAACGATTGCCAAGGCTCTCCCCAAGCCTGCCACCAAGACTGCTTCCAAAGCTGCGGCCAAGACGGCTTCCAAGACGGCTTCCAAGACGGCTTCCAAGCCAGCTTCCAAAACTGTCGGCAAAGCGGCCGCCGCGGCCGCGGTCAAGCCGGCGGTGCGGTGGCCCACGGCCGCCCGGCTGGAAATTCGCCAGCTGACGGAGCAGCTCGCGGCGGCGCGGTCCACGATCGAGCAATTGCGGGCCCGCGCCGACACCGATTTCCTGCTCGATATCCTCAATCGCCGGGGCTTCGAGCGCGAATTGCAGCGCTCGATTGCCTATATCAAGAGGTACCATGCAACCGGTGCGCTGATCATGCTGGATGTCGACCGGCTCAAGCCGGTGAACGACACTTTCGGCCACGCCGCCGGAGACGCCGTGCTGAAGGCTGTCGTCGCCGCGCTGTCGCGCCACGTGCGGGCGTCGGATCTGATCGGGCGGCTCGGCGGCGACGAGTTCGTGCTGCTGTTGTGGAATTTGAGCGAACGCGACGCGCTGGCTAAGGCCGAAGCGCTGGAGAATGCGGTCGATCAGCTGCGCATCGGATTGGGTGAAGACGTGCTCGCGGTCGGCATCTCCGCCGGCGTCGCGATTCTCCGGCCGGGCTCCGACGTCGCGGCGGCGCTGGCCGAGGCGGACCGTGCGATGTATGCGCGCAAGGCCGAGCGCAAGAGTCAGCGCGCCATCGCTGCCGTCACGCAATGATGTCCGGTGTGATCTGATCCTCGACGAAGGCGATCCGGTCGCGCAGCTGCAGCTTGCGCTTTTTCAGCCGCTGCAGCCGCAACAGATCGGGCGCAGGCGAGTGATGCAGGGCATCGATCGCCGCGTCGAGATCGCGGTGTTCTTGTTGCAGTCTTGCAAGCTCGGCACCGAGGTCGCGATCTTCTTCGTCGGTCATGATATGAGCTTGGTTGGATCGCGGGGAGGTCGCGACAGGATTACAATTTGCTGCGGCGAACTATCGCGCGCGCCGGCCAAGGTAGCAAGCCGAAGCGCTCTGCATATTTCGTCAGCCCCCTGTGCGCGCTGTGTGCTGATCATGAAATGCTGCATTCCGCTGTATTCAGTGTCGGTATTCTTCCGGACGCGCCGGATCCGATGTCGTCGCTCGTTCCCGGTTTGAGGAATTGCACCGGTCACATTTCATTGACGACGAACATCCTGAATATGACGATTGTGATTCGAAACCCATCGACAGAAGCCGCCGGACATGTACACTCCATCGTCCGGATCGACTTATCTCTCTCACCGAGGAGGTTTCGTATGGCACTTCAAGCGCATCTCGTTGAACTGGAACGGAAGCACCAGGTTCTCGAAAGCAAGTTGCACGAAGCTCAAGTACATCTTTCCACGGACGATCTGCGAATTGTCGAGTTGAAGCGCCGCAAACTAATGGTGCGGGACGCGATCGAAAAGCTGAAAACCACCGTCGGCGAGACGCTGCACTAGCGTCATTGGGTCGCACACGACCTCTACCACCAATGCCTTGATCCGCACCGGCGTTTGATCCGGCGCCGGTAGGCGGTCAAGGCGCCTGGTGGGCGACATCATCCACGCAGGCTGCCCTGCAAGCTAATCTCCAGGCTCCAGGGCGATAATCGCTCGCGATGGCGATCCTCCCTGGGAACAAATCCTAGCATTTCGACACGGCGCCCAGATCGGCGACGTAGTCGGCAATCGCCAGCGATGCCGTAAGGCCGGGCGATTCAATCCCGAACAGATTGATTAGCCCCGCCACACCATGCCGGCGCGGCCCCTGGATCACGAAATCCTGCACCGCCACCGCCGGGGGCACGATCTTGGGACGGATGCCCGAATAGGCCGGCGCCAGGGCGCCGTCGGGCAGGCCAGGCCAATAGCGCCGGATCGCCGGATAGAACCGCTCCGCCCGCATTGGATCGACGGCGTAGTCGATCGCATCGATCCATTCGACGTCAGGGCCGAAGCGGGCCTGGCCGGCGAGGTCGAGGGTCAGATGCACCCCGAGCCCGCCCGGTTCTGGGACCGGATAGATCAGATGGGAGAACGGCGCCCGCGCGCCGCAGCTGAAATAATTGCCCTTGGCCAAATAGGCTTGCGGCACCAGTTCGGCCGGCATCGCGGCGATGCTGCGCGCCACCGCGGGCGCGGCGAGCCCCGCGGCGTTGATCAGCAGCCGGCATCCCAGCTGCATCGGTGCCTCGCCGCCGATCTCCAGCACCAGCCCGTCGCCCTCGCTGGTCGCGCGGAGCAGCGGCGCGTGAAAGGCGAAGGCCGCGCCGGCGTCCTCGGCGTCGCCGCGCAACGCCAGCATGTAGGCGTGGCTGTCGATGATGCCGGTGGAGGGCGACAGCAGCGCCGCGTCGCAATTCAACGCCGGCTCCAACGCGCGCGCCGCGGCGGCGTCGAGCGCGCGCAGATCGCCGACGCCGTTGGCCGCCGCATGGGCCTGGATCGCCGTCAGCCGTTCGGATTCCGCCGGCGTGGTCGCCACGATCAGCTTGCCGCAACGGCGATGCGGAATGCCGTGATCGCCGCAATAATCGTACAGCGCCTGTCTGCCGGCGACGCAGAACCGGGCCATCAGACTGTCGGCGCGATAATAGATCCCGGCATGGATCACCTCGCTGTTGCGCGACGAGGTGACGGTGCCGATGCCCTCCGCCGCCTCCAGCACGATGACCTCGAGCCCGGCCTGCGCCAGCCGTCGTGCCGTCGCCAGCCCGACCACGCCCGCGCCGATGACGACGCACTCAACCCTGTCCATTTCCAAACTCGAAACCTGAGATCGCCCTGGATTAGAAACGGCGGCCGGGCCGCCGCGTGTGTTATCGCGGCATTAACCATGCAAGGTCAAATGATCGAAGATAAGTCAATTGACCCTCTTGCGATTTTTTCTGTTTACGTGATCCAAACCGGTCTTGCCAGAAACTATACGGGGAATTCCCGGGTGGGTTATGGCAGGCAAAGATAGGCAAGCAAGCGGCGAGGCGGCAAACATAGCTGCGGCATCGCTGTGCCTGGTCGGGCTCGGTGTGAGCCCCGCCATGGCGGGTGCGGCGGTGGTTATCAGGCCGGACAGCGGCGACTGGCTCCAGACCGAGACGATCTGGGAATTGCTGATCGGCGGTTTTGTCGTCGCCTCGTTCCTGGCTGCCGTTGCGCTGTGGACGATGACGAAGCTGCGCCGATTGCGGCGCGCGCATTATCGCAAGAACTTGGTAGTCAATTCCGTCCTGAACAATCTTCGGCAGGGCCTGGTGATCATCGATCCCCACGACAGGCTGGTGTTCTGCAACGACCGCTTTTTGGAAATCTACGGCCTCAGCCGTCGCGACGTGCCGGAATGCATGACCGGCGCTGAACTGCTGAGACTGCGGCGCGCGCGCGGCACGCTCGATATCAGCACCGAGGACTTCTACAGGAACGCCAGCTCCCCCAAGGGCCATATCGCCGAACTGCCCGACGGGCGATCGGTTTTGGTGAAACTGACGCAATTGCCGAATGGCGGTTCGGTGGCGACCCACGATGATTGCACCGAGCAACGCCGGCTGTCGCATGAAGTGGCCACGACCAAGCAATTCCTCGAATCGGTGGTCGACAACATCCCGGTCTGCATCGCCGCCAAAAGCCTCGAGGATGGCCGCTACATCCTCGCCAACCGCGCGTTCGAAGACCTGGTGCGGCTGAGCCGCGGCCAGATCGTCGGCAAGCGTGCCGACGAGATTTTTTCCCCCAACGCGGCGAAGTCCATCAAAGAAGCCGACCAGGCGGCGCTGGCCGCGCCGGAACGTCGGTTGCGGATCGAGTTTCCGCTCGAACGGGATGACAAGATGCGCTTGCTGGAGAGCAACCGCGTGATCGCCCGCAACGACAAGAACCAGCCGGAATTTCTGATCACCTTGTTGGAGGACGTCACCGACCGCCGCTCGATGTCGGCGGAATTCGAGAGGGCCAAGAAATTCCTCGAACTCGTGGTCGACAACGTGCCGGTTTCGCTCACCGTGCAGGACGTCACCGACGGTCGCTATTTGCTGGCCAACCGAAGCGCCGAAATCATCCTCAATCGTCGCCGCGAGGATGCGATTGGGTTGAATTGCGCCGACATTTTCAATGCCAAGGAGGCCAGGCTGATCTCCGATCGCGACGCCATCGCGATCAAGAAGAGAAAGCTGCAGACCGAAGAGCACCCGATCAGCACCAAGGACGGGCTGCGGCTGTTCCTGACCCGGCGCATGACCGTTCTCGACGGCGCGGGTGCGCCGCAATATCTGATCAAGACCCACGAGGACGTCACCGATCGGCGCCAGACCGAGTCGCGCATGGCGCATATGGCCTATCATGACGGCCTGACAGACCTGCCGAACCGCTTGGCGTTCATGCAGGCGCTGGCGCAGATGATCGAGGCCTGCAAATCCGTCAACGAGGAGTTCGCGGTGCTGTCGGTCGATCTCGACGGGCTCAAGGAAATCAACGACGTGTTCGACCACGCCATCGGCGACAGATTGCTGATCGAGGTGTCGCGCCGGATCGAGACGGCGTCGCGCGGCGGCGTGGTGGCGCGGCTCAGCGGCGACGAGTTCGGGCTGATCATCGACGGGCCGCAGCCGGCGTCGGCGCGCGAGCTCGCGGAGCGCGTGGCAGCCGCGCTGGCGACCGGCTTCACGATCGACGGCAAATCGGTGCGGATCGGCGTCACCACCGGCATCTCGGTGTTTCCCGGCAACGGCACCGACGCGGCGTCGCTGCTGGCCAATGCGGGCGCGGCGCTGTTCCGCGCCAAGGTCAAGTCGCGCGGCTCGGTCCAGCTGTTCGAGCCGGAAATGGATCAGCAGATTCGCGACCGCCGGGCGCTGCATCAGGATCTGTCCAATGCGATCCGCAACGGCGAACTGTCGCTGCATTACCAGCCGCAGGCAAGCAGCCGCGAGCGGTTCGACCGGACCGATATCATCGGCTTCGAGGCGTTGGCGCGGTGGCATCATCCGGAGCGCGGCATGGTGCCTCCGGCCGAGTTCATTCCGCTGGCGGAAGAGAGCGGGCTGATCGTCGAGATGGGCGAATGGATTCTGCGCGAGGCCTGCCGCGAGGCCGCCTCGTGGTCGCGGCCGCTGCAGGTCGCGGTCAATCTGTCGCCGGCGCAATTCGTCAAGACCGATCTGGTCGCCTTCGTGCACCGGGTGCTGCTGGAAACGGGCCTGAAGCCGAGCCGGCTCGAACTGGAAATCACCGAGGGCGTTCTGATCGACGATTTCGACCGCGGCCTCGCCTTGCTGCGGCGGCTGACGGCGCTCGGCGTCCGGGTCTCGATGGACGATTTCGGCAGCGGCTATTCCTCGCTGACTTATCTGCAGGCGTTCCCCTTCAACAAGATCAAGATCGATCGCGCCTTCATCATGAATCTCGGGCGCAATCCGCAATCGGCGGCGATTGTTCGCGCGGTGATCAATCTCGGTCACGGACTCGGCGTGTCGATCGTCGCGGAAGGCGTCGAGACCCGGGCCCAGCTCGATTTCCTCGTCGCCGAGCATTGCGACGCGGTGCAGGGCTATTTCATCGGACGGCCCGGCCCGATCGAGCAATATGCCGCGCTGGTCGGTCCCGCTGCCGACCAATCCAGCCGCATGATCGGCTGAAGCGGCCCGGTCTTCGCGCCGACCATGCTTGAGCCGGCTCCGATCCGCCGTTAGCTTGCGGACGG
This sequence comes from Rhodopseudomonas sp. BAL398, assembly GCF_033001325.1. Taxonomy (NCBI): domain Bacteria; kingdom Pseudomonadati; phylum Pseudomonadota; class Alphaproteobacteria; order Hyphomicrobiales; family Nitrobacteraceae; genus Rhodopseudomonas; species Rhodopseudomonas sp. BAL398. Next base: position 3,006,403 of record NZ_CP133111.1, on the reverse strand, counting down.
AAGCCGAGGTCGATGGTTGATGGCTGAACAAACGACAGAGTCCGGGACGCCGCCAGCCGTCGACACGCCGCTGCTGCGGATCGAGGCGGTCGAGAAGCGGTTCGGCGGCTTCGTCGCGGTCGATCGCCTGTCGCTCGATATCAAGGCCGGCGAGTTCTTCGCGCTGCTGGGACCGTCGGGTTGCGGCAAGACCACGCTGCTGCGGATGCTGGCCGGGTTCGAGACCCCGGACCACGGCCGGATCCTGCTCGACGGCCAGGATATCGCGGCGGTGCTGCCGCATCAGCGCCCGGTCAATATGATGTTCCAGAACTACGCGCTGTTTCCGCACCTGTCGGTCGCCGGCAATATCGCCTTCGGGCTGAAGCGCGCCGGCCTGCCGAAGGGTGAGATCAAGTCCCGTGTCGCCGAGATGGTGGCGCTGGTGCGGCTCGAGGGGTTGGAGAAGCGGCGGCCGGAGCAATTGTCCGGCGGTCAGCAGCAGCGCGTCGCACTGGCCCGCGCGCTGGCGCGGCGGCCGCAATTGCTGCTGCTCGATGAGCCGCTGGCCGCGCTCGACAAGAAGCTGCGCGAATCCACCCAGCTCGAATTGCGGGCATTACAGCGCCGCCTCGGAACCAGTTTCGTGATCGTCACCCATGATCAGGACGAGGCGATGATGCTGGCCGACCGGATCGGCGTGATGCATTCCGGCCGGCTCGAACAGGTGGCGACGCCGCGGCAGCTCTATGAGGCGCCGGCATCGCGCTGGGTTGCGGAGTTCGTCGGCGACGTCAACATGTTCGACGGCAGCATCGCGGCGCGGCAGGGCGGCCGACTGACGGTGGCGACCAGCGACGCCGGGGCGATCGTCGCGGCCGAGCCCCGGCAGCCGAGCCGGAGCACCAATATCTGCGTGGCGATCCGGCCGGAGAAGGTGCGGCTGTCGCGCCAAGGCCCGGCCTCCGAGGCGCGCGACGCCGGCGCCATCAACCGGCTCGAGGGCGTGGTCGCCGCGGTCAGCTATGCGGGGGGCCTCACCGGTTACAGCGTCAAGCTCGACCACGGCGCGATGCTGCGGGCCTCGATGGCCAATATCGCGCGGCTCGATGTCGACGCCTATGCGGCGGGCCAGCGCGTGGTGGCGTGGTTTGCGCCCGACGATTGCGTGGTGCTGGAGCAATGAGCGCGAACACGAGACGCATTTTCACAAGGCCGGCGCGGATCGCGCTGATCGCACCCTATCTGTGGATGGCGCTGTTTTTCCTGGTGCCGTTCGGCTTCGTGCTCAAGATCAGCCTGTCGCATACCGCGATCGCGCAGCCGCCTTATCTGCCGGTGTTCGACTGGACCGCGGGCTTCGCCGCGCTGAAGGCATCGTTTGCGGCGCTGTCGCTCGACAATTTCCGGCTGCTGATCGCCGACGATCTCTATGTGCTGTCCTACCTGCGCAGCCTGAGCGTCGCCGCGCTCTCGACCGCGATCCTATTGCTGATCGGCTATCCGATCGCCTACGGCATGGCGCGCCTGCCGAGGCGGTGGCAGCCTTTGGCGATGCTGCTGGTGATCGTGCCGTTCTGGACCTCGTTCCTGATCCGGATCTATGCCTGGATCAACATCCTGCAGCACGATGGCCTGCTCAACCAGACGCTGCTGGCGCTGCATCTGGTCGCAGCACCAGTGGTATGGCTGTCGACCGATACCGCGATGATTCTCGGCATCGTCTATTCCTACCTGCCGTTCATGATCCTGCCGCTCTACGCCACGCTGGCGCGGCAGCAGCCGGCGCTGCTGGAGGCGGCGGTCGACCTCGGCGCCTCGCCGCTGCGGGCGTTCTGGCTGGTGACCTTGCCGCTGTCGCTGCCCGGCATCGGCGCCGGCATATTGCTGTGCTTCATTCCAATCGTCGGCGAATTCGTGATTCCGGATCTTCTGGCCGGCTCGGATTCGATGATGATCGGGCAGACGCTGTGGCTGGAGTTTTTCACCAACCGCGACTGGCCGGTGGCCTCGGCGCTGGCGGTACTGCTGCTGGCGCTGCTGCTGCTGCCGCTGTGGATCTACGAGCGCCTGCAGCGTCGGCAGCTCGAAGGAGGGCGATGATGGCGGTCGCCGCGACGTGCTTTCTTCACCTCTCCCCATCGGAGAGGGCGCGCGCCGTCATTGCGGCGAGCTCTGACTTCTCCCTCCCCCCTTGCGGGGGAGGGTCGGGGTGGGGGGGAGCCCCGGATCGAGGCTTCCGTCGTGGCCCCCCACCCCCGACCCCTCCCCGCAAGGGAGAGGGGAGCGGAGAGGCCCTGCCATGAGGCTGACCCGCTTCAACATCGCCGCGCTCGCGTTCGGTCTGGCGTTTCTCTATCTGCCGATCGTCATCCTGGTGATCTATTCGTTCAACGCCTCAACGCTGGTGACGGTGTGGGGCGGCTGGTCGCTGCGCTGGTACAAAGAATTCTTCAACGACGAGGCGATGCTGGCGGCGGCCGGGATGAGTCTGCGGGTGGCGCTGGCCTCCGCCACGGCGGCGACGCTGCTCGGCACGCTGGCCGCGGTGGCGCTGTCGCGCGGCGGCCGCTTCAAAGGCCGCGCGGCGTTTTCCGGGATGCTGTACGCGCCCCTGGTGATGCCGGAAGTGATCACCGGCCTGTCGCTGCTGCTGCTATTCGTGGCGATCGACGCCGAGCGCGGGTTCTGGACCGTGACCATCGCCCACACCACGCTGACGATGTGCTTCGTCGCGGTGGTGGTGCAGTCGCGGCTGGGCGTGCTCGATCGCAGTTATGAGGAGGCCGCGATGGATCTCGGTTGCGATCCGGTGCGGGCGTTCTTCGCCGCCACCCTGCCGCTGATCTGGCCGGCGGTGGCGGCCGGCTGGATGCTGGCCTTCGCGCTGTCGCTCGACGATCTGGTGATCGCCAGCTTCACCACCGGCCCCGGCTCGGCGACGCTGCCGATCCGGATCTATTCCGAGGTGCGGCTCGGCGTGAAGCCGGAGATCAACGCGATCTGCACGCTGCTCATCGGCGTGGTGACGCTGATCATTGTGGTTTCGTCGCTGGCGTCGAAATTGTCCCATGCACGGACGCAGAGCGCCGCGCCGCTGTAATGCCTGCGCGGGCGCTCAGTTCGGCGCCGGTGTCGCGGGGGCCGGCTGAGGCGCCGGCGCTTCGGCGGTCGCCGGAGCCGGCGGAGCCGTCGCGGGCGCTGGCGCCGGGGTTTCGGCGGCGGTGGGGTCCGGTTCGGGTTTCTTCTTCTGGCCGCCGAAGCGTTCCAGCACCGAGCGAACCGCGTCGCGGGTCTTGCGGTCCTTCACCGCGTCGAGCAGCGGCGCGGAGGCCGGCGAGCGCCGGATCAGGCTTTCCGGGTCGGGGAAGATCAAGGGATCGTCCCATGGCCCTTGAATCACGAAAGGCAGGTCGAAGCCGGGCGTCGTGCCGGGGGTGGAGGCCAGGCTCGCGACGCCTTTGAGGTCGTAGTCGCGCATCGGAACGGAAGCGGTGCCCTTCATCGTGATCCGCGCCCCGTTGCCCTCGATCCGGACATCCTCGGCGGTGGCCACGCCGTCGCTGAAGCGCACCGCGACGTGCAGATCGTTGAACGGCGTCTTGCCGCTGCGGAAGTTGCCGCCGCCCGACAGCGGCCGGCGCTCCAGCCGCTTCAACAGCTGCTCGACATTGAAACCCGAAATCGCACCGTCATGGCCGGTCAGGGTCGCGGTCCCGTCGAGCGATTGGGCGAGCCCGAACGGGCTGGTGCCCGATGCTTCCAGCGCGATGTCGAGATTGCCGCGGCCGGACAGGCTTCTGACGCCCGCCAGGTCGTTGGCGCAACTTTGCAGGTCGACATCGGCGAAATGGAACTGGGCCTTGACGTCGGCCACCTTTGCGGAGCGCGAGATGCCCAGCGTGCCCTTGACGATGCCGCCATAGATCTGCGCCTCGCCGATGCTCAGCGCCAGCGTCCCGCTGCGCAGATTGGCGCCGAGCGCAGTGCGCCCCAGCGTGGTGGAGCCGATGGTGACTTTCGCCGCCGACAGCCGCATGTCCAGATCGATCGGATTGATGGCACCGAGATCGAATAATTGCCGGTTCCAGTCGCGCGCGCCGCTGGCGAGCAGGCGGATGGTGGAGACGTAGGGGGTGAAATCGATCGCACCCGCCGCCAATGTTGCCTGCAATCCCTTGCGGCCGCCATTGCTGGAATAGGTCATCCCCCCTTCGGCGACGTTCTTGTCGAGCTCGATATTGACATTGGTCAGCGCGATCGAAGGGCCGACCACATTGGCGCGCGCCTGCAGCGCGAAGCGGCCGAATCCGCCGCTGCCCGGTGGCTCCTGGCCGGCCCAGCGCAGCGCGTTGCGCAGCGACGGGCTATCGGCCGACAGCGTGCCGTCCAGCAGCAGGCTGGCGCGATCGGTGATCGCGCCGTCGAAGGCGATCTTCATCGGGGCGCCGGCCAGCCGCAGCCGAAGGCCCGAGCGGTTACCCGACAGCGCGGCGATGAAGTCGTTGACGCTGATGCTGCCGTCGATCCGCTCGCCGCGCCAGTCGAACTGCCCGGTGGCGGCGAAGGTGCGGGAGATCGAGGGCCAGGCCAGCGACAGATCGATGTCCGAAAGCTTTTCCGACAGGTCGTTGGCGTCGTCGCGATAGTCCAGGATGCCGTCCTGCAGCCGGATTTCCGAGAACGACATTTCATTGTCGACGCCGGGCTTCATATTGTGCTTCAGCGTTTCGATGAACGGCGTCCAGTTGCTGCGGCCGTCCTCAGCCCGCACCACGTGGATCGCCGGATGGCTCAGCACGATATCGGCGATCTCGAACCGCTGCAGCAGCAACGGCAACAGCCGCAGATTGGCGATCATGACGTCGACGCTGAGCGCTGTATCGGCACCGGCGTCGCCGTCATTCTTCAAGCGGACGTTCTTGAAGGTGACGTAGCTGCGCGGGAACACCGAGACGCCGATGTCGCCGTCGATCACCAGCTCGAGCCCGGTGACAGCCCGGATCTGCGCCTCCACGGCCTCGCGCAACGCGGCGCGGTCGAGCAGGAAGGATTGCGCGATCAGTCCGGCCAGCGCGATGGCGATCAGCGCCGCAACCGACATCCCCAAGCGTTTGATTCCTTGGGCCATCGCCAATGGTTATCCGGATCGGTTTGAAATTGAAGCAGGCAAGCCGGGCTGCGGGCCCGTCTCGGACGGCAATCTGGTCGGTTTTCTTGACGCTTTCAAGGCCGGCCCGCAAGCGCCGCGGGGGCCCCGCGATTGACGGGCCAAGACTATTTCGCCTAATAAACGCCCGCCAAGCGCTGTCCCTCTAGCAGGTCTGAGCAATATGAAAAAGGTCTATCCTGACGCCAAATCGGCCCTCGAGGGCATTCTGCGGGACGGCATGATGATCATGTCCGGCGGTTTCGGCCTGTGCGGCATCGCCGAGACCTTGTCGGACGCGCTGCGCGATTCGGGCGTCAAGAACCTGACCGTGGTGTCGAACAATGCCGGGGTCGACGGCATCGGGCTGAGCCGCCTCTTGGAAACCCGCCAGATCAAGAAGATGATCTCGTCCTATGTCGGCGAGAACAAGCTGTTCGCCCAGCAATTCCTGGCCGGCGAGCTGGAACTCGAATTCGCCCCGCAGGGCACGCTGGCCGAGCGGATCCGCGCCGGCGGCGCCGGCATTCCGGCGTTCTACACCAAGACCGGCGTCGGCACGCTGGTCGCCGAAGGTAAGGAAGAAAAGGTGTTCGATGGTGAGAAATACATCATGGAACGCGGGCTGTTCGGCGACCTCGCCATCGTCCACGCCTGGAAGGGCGATACCGCGGGAAACCTCGTCTACCGCAAGACCGCGCGCAACTTCAATCCGATGATGGCGACCGCGGCGAAGATCACCGTCGCCGAGGTCGAGCATCTGGTGCCGGCCGGCGAGATCGATCCCGACCACATCCATACGCCCGGCATCTTCGTCAAGCGCATCATCGAGGTCGGCACCGCCAAGAAGCACATCGAGCAGCGCACCATCCGCAAGCGCGCCGATGCCGCGATGCCCGCCGCAACCGGAGAGGAAGTCTGATGGCCTGGACCCGCGAACAGATGGCGGCCCGCGCCGCCAAGGAATTGCGCGACGGTTTCTACGTCAATCTCGGCATCGGGATTCCGACGCTGGTGTCGAACTACATCCCCGAGGGCGTCGACGTCGTGCTGCAGAGCGAAAACGGCATGCTCGGCATGGGCCCGTTCCCCTATGAGGGCGAGGAAGATCCCGATCTGATCAATGCCGGCAAGCAGACCGTCACCGAACTGCCGACCACCAGCTACTTCTCCAGCGCCGATTCCTTCGGCATGGTGCGCGGCGGTCATATCGACCTGTCGATCCTCGGCGCGATGCAGGTGGCGCAGAATGGCGACCTCGCCAATTGGATGATCCCCGGCAAGATGGTCAAGGGCATGGGCGGCGCGATGGACCTGGTCGCCGGCGTCAAGCGCGTCGTGGTGGTGATGGAGCATTCCGCCAAGGACGGCCCGAAACTGCTGAAGAGCTGCAACCTGCCGCTGACCGGCGAAAAGGTGGTCGACATGGTGGTCACCGATCTGGCCGTCTTCACCATCGACAAGCACGGCAAAGACGGCATGGCGCTGATCGAACTCGCCGATGGCGTCACGCTCGACGAGGTCAAGGCTAAGACCGAAGCCGAATTCCGGGTGGCGCTGAAGAACGCGTAAGAAAAGTGGGGGCAGGTCTTGGCTCTGACGATCCGGCGCGCAACGTCTGACGACGCCGACTTCATCGCATGGACCATTCTGGCCGCGCAGCGCGGACATCGGCCGCGCGGCTGGTTCGATATCGCACTGGATTGGCCCGAGACGCGTTGCCGTACCCTGGTGAAATCGATCGCCACGCACCGGCAGGTCAGCTGCTGGCATGTCTCGACATTCTGGATCGCCGAAATCGACGGCGCTGCGGCTGCGGCGCTGTGTGCCGTGCCCGCCAGCGGCGTGGTCGCCGCGCAGCGCGCCGCGATGCAACAGGCGCTGCATGACGCCGGGATCGATCCGGCCGAGCAAGCCGCTATCAGTCGGCGCGGCGCCTATGTCAGATCGTGCTGGATGCCGGGCGACGACGCCAACTGGTTCATCGAACATGTCGCGACGACGCCGGCCTGTCGCGGCCGCGGACTGACGCAGGCGCTGCTGGCGCATGCGCTGGCGGAAGGCGCGCGCGCAGGCCACACCCGGACGACCATCAGCTTCTACATCGGTAATGACGTCGCCGAGCGCTGCTATGCCAAAGCCGGCTTCGTCTTCGCGGAAGAACGGCGCGATCCGGAATTCGAGGTGCTCACCGGCACGCCCGGCTTCCGCCGATTCGAGCGCGCGGTCTGACGTTGATTTGCTTGCAAGCGGGCGAGCGCCCTGGAGCAGGGGGGCGGCAACGCGCAACGACCGCAAGCCACCAACTCACGCCGGCCCCTGCGGCACATCGGCGAAGCGCGTCAACCAGATCACCGGCGGGACGCTGGCGGCGACGATCAGCAGGGCGGCGAGCGCGCCGTCCTCGAAGCTGCCGCGACTGGCATATTGGTAGATCGAGGTCGCCAGCGTCTCGACATTGAGCGGCCGCAGCAGCAGCGTCGCCGGCAGTTCCTTCAGGCAATCGACGAACACCACGATCGCAGCGCCGAGCAGCGCCGGGCGCAGCAGCGGCAGGTCGACGCGGCGCAGCGCGGTCAGCCGCGACGCGCCGGCGGCGCTGGCGCTGTCGTCATAGTCGCGCGGAATCCGCGCGAAGCCGGCGGCGATGAATCCGCTCGGCACCGCCAGGAAGCGGATCACATAGGCGGCCACCAGCGCGGCGCCGGACCCGATCATCAAGAGGCCGGGCGGCGGCAGTCCGAGCGCGTGCGCCAGCGCGGCGAAGCCGCCGTCGATCAGCAGCACCGGCGCCAGCAGTCCCAGTGCCAGCACCAGCCCCGGCAATGCGTAGCCGGCCTGCGCGGTTGCCGCCGCGATCCGGGTCAGCCGGGTCGGGCGCCAGCGCAGCGCCAGCACCACGATCAGGCCGAGCAGCAGCGCGATCGCGGTGGCGGCGGCGGCCAGCGTCACCGAATGCCAAGCGTCGCGCCACACCGCACCGTCCGATACCAGATCGCGCCGGAGCGTCTCGCGCAGCAGATAGGCCACCGGGAGCAAGAAGCCGAGCAGCGGCGGCGTCAGGCAGGCGGCGAAGGCCAGCCATCCGCGCAGGCCCGGCAAATTCGTGCGCGGCGTCAGCCGTGGATTTTCCGCCGACGATTCGACGCTGGCGTTGCGGCGGCCGTTGCGCTCCAGCGCGATCAGCGCCGCCACGATCGCCAGCAGCACCAGCGACAATTGCGCGGCGCCGGCCAGGCTGCCGCGATTGAGCCAGGTGGTGAAGATCGACAGCGTCAGGGTGCGGACGCCGAGATATTCGCTGGCGCCGATGTCGTTCAGCGTTTCCAGCGATACCAGCGACACCCCGACCGCGAGCGCCGGTCGCGCCATCGGCAGCGTCACCCGCCGGAAAATGGTGAAGCGGCCGGCGCCGAGCACTTTGGCGGCCTCGGCGAATTCGGCGCTTTGCACCTGAAACATCGCGCGGGCCGACAGATAGACATAGGGATACAGTACCAGGCCGATCACCAAGATGGCGCCGGGCAGCGAGCGCAGATTCGGCAGCCAGCCGAGCGCGTCGCGCGGCGGCAGCGCCAGCGTCAGCATGCGATGCGCCAGGCCGAGCGGCTCGAACAGGTCGACATAGACATAGGCCGCCAGATAGGTCGGGATCGCCAGCGGCAGCGGCATCAGCCACAGCAGCAGCGCGCGGCCGGGAAAGTCGCGCGACGACATCAACCAGGCGGAACCCGCGCCGATCGAAAGCGCCACGGTGCCGACGCCGAGCAGCAGCAGCGCGGTGTCGCGCAGCGCCTGCGGCAGCACATAAGCGAGCAGATGCGGCCACAGATCGTCGACCGGCCCCAGCGCCACGACCGCGATGCTGACCACCGGCGCCGCCACCGCAAGCGCGGTCAGCAGCGCGATCGCGGCGGCGCTGCGTTCGATGCGGGAGAAATGTTTCATCGATGAGGGCGAGATATCCCTTCCCGCAACGGCAGGGCAATCGCATTTCGACGTTTGCGATCGTTGCGCGGATCACCCTCCCCTGGAGGGGGAGGGTCGCTCGCGCAGCGAGCGGGGTGGGGTGGCGAAGAGGTTATCCGCCGTGCGCGCGGCTCACCCCACCCCGGCGTGCAGCGCGCTTCGCGCGCTACAAGCCGACCCTCCCCCTCCAGGGGAGGGTGAAGCGAACTGCGATGCATCGGCCCGCGCAAAACCAGATGCGATCGCCCTGGCCGCAACGGCGAGGGGGACGAATCGCGGAGAGCGCGGCGCTTGTCGTTCAATTGTCGAACCCGACCTTGTCGACCAGGGTCGAGGCTGCCTTGCGGTTGGCCGCGATCTTGGCGATCGGCAGCGGGTCGGGAATGAGCTTGCCGTAGCCGGCGATGGTCGGGTTGATGGCGACGCCGGCGCGCACCGGATATTCGTAATTGGCGTCGGCATAGATCTGCTGCGCGGTCTCGCCGACCAGCCATTCGATCAGCTTGACGCCGTTGGCGCGGTTCGGCGCGGTCTTGATCAGCAGCACGCCGGACAGATTGACGTGGGTGCCGCCGTCCGCGAAGGTCGGCAGGATGACGCGGGTGGCCTCGGCCCACGGCTTCTTCGCCGGGTCGTTGTTCATCATCAGCGCCCAGTAGTAGGTGTTGCCGATGCCGATATCGCATTTGCCCGCGGCGACGTCGCGCGCCGCCTCGCGGTCGCCGCCCGACGGCTTCTGCGCCAGATTGGCCTTGACGCCGCGCAGCCAGGCCTCGGTCTTGGCCTCGCCGTGATGCGCCAGATAGGCCGCGAACAAGCCGTTATTGTAGATGTGCTGGCCGGAGCGGATGCAGATCTTGCCCTTCCATTTCGGATCGGCGAGCTGCTCATAGGTGATGGCGTCCTGCTTGACCCGGTCTTTCGAGGCGTAGATGACGCGGGCGCGCATCGAGATGCCGGCCCAGTGGCCGTCGGGGTCGCGATATTGCGCCGGCACGACGCTGTCGATGATTTCGGATTTGATCGGCTGGGTCACGCCCGCTTGCACCGCCTCGTCGATGCGGCCGATGTCGACCGTCAGCAGCACGTCGGCCGGGCTGCCGGCGCCCTCGGCCTTGATACGCTGTTCGAGGCCGGAACTGGCCGAGATCACATTGACCTTGATGCCGCTGTCCTTGGTGAAGGCGTCGAACAGCGGCTGCACTAGCTTGGTCTCGCGATAGGTGTAGACGTTGACCTGTTCGGCGCGCAGCTCGGACACGGTCAGGGCGCTCAGCGCGGCTGCGATGGCAACGGCGCGGACGTAACGTTGGGTCATTGAAGCGGGCTCCGAAGTGCAATGGCAGGGCCGGTGTCAGTACCCCGCCGACGCCCGGCGAGGGGCATGGCGTATTGTCGCGATCGCGGTGATTTAGAGCGATTCCATCTGCCGGCGCCGCCGCGTCGCCGCGCTGCCCGAGGCGCAATCGCCGCGAAGCTTGTCGTGCGACAAAGACCGCGGCTGCCATTGCGCCACCATGGCGCGCAACGGAGGAGCCATGCCCATTCACCGCGCGATCCTGGTCGAGGACGTGATGCGCCGCTGGCCCGTCACGATCCGAATCTTCCTGAACAACAAGCTCGGCTGCGTCGGCTGCCCGATCGCCGGCTTTCATTCGGTCGCGGATTGCTGCCGCGAGCATGGCATCGACGAGGGCGCGTTTCTGGCGGCGCTGCGCGCCGCGATCGCCTGAGCGCATGACTGGAAAGAAGCCAATCAAATCGAGCTTGATTTCGTCATTGCGAGCCGAGGACGGCGCATCGCGCCGTCCGACGGCGAAGCAATCCAGGGGCGCCAAGCAAGGACTGGATTGCTTCGTCGCAAGAGCTCCTCGCAATGACGACCTTGAAGGCCTCGTTTTGTCGATCGCTCTTTCAGTCAGACTCTCAGGATCGTCTTTGCGCGCCTCGACGAGCTGAAGCGATCAGGACGCGCCGTCGCCCGGATTTTGCTCCGCCAGCAGCACCAGCTGGTGCGGCTCGCGCAGCACGATGCGCTGACGGCCGCTTTCGATTAGACCGCGGCTCTCCCAGCCGCTGAGCAGACGGCTCACCGTGTGCAGCGTGGTGCCGGTCATCTGCGCGATGTCCTGGCGGCTGATCGGAAAATCGATCGCGACGCCGTTCTCGACCTTGCGGCCGGATTGCTTGGCGAGCCGCAGCAGCGCATGGGCGACGCGCTGCTCGACCTGCTGGGTCGACATCTCGATCACGCGGCTGTGGGTCTCCTGCAGCCGGTCGCCCACGGTGCGCAGCGTATTGGTGGCGAGCATCGGATATTGCGCGACCAGCCGCGGCCAGGTCGATGACGGCCATGCCAGCACGACGCTGTCGTCGACCGCGGTCGCGGTCGCCGGATAGCGCGTCAGGCCGATCGCCATCGCCACGCCGAAGCTCTCGCCGGGGCCGACATAGCGCACCACCACCTGCTCGCCGGCCGGCGTGGTCTTGCTGGCGCGGACATGGCCGTGCAGCAGCACGAAGAACGACACCGCGTCTTCGCCCTGTTCGAACACGGCGGAATTCTTCGCCACCCGCAGCGACCGCGCCTCGCGCAGGATGGCGTCGAGTTCGTCGGCGCCGAGCCCGGCGAACAGCGGCAGTTGCGATACGAGGGAGGTGTCGATACTCGCCATGCGATTGTCCTGGGTGGTCCGGCTGAGCGCAGCTAGATCGCGATTGGCGCGCAGCGGCAAGCGGAAGTTTTGTCCGCCGGGATCGTCATGGCCGGGCGCCGCGACGACGAGGTTTCACGATGCATGTGCCTGACGAGAAAGCTCCCAGATTCGAACGACGTCGGCATCGCGCGCGCATGTCGGGATACGGGGGGCTCGTCACGACGATGTTGATCGGCCGGCGCACCCGTTCACAACACTTTTATTGCGACCTGCCGCACGCTGGGTGACCCCAACTGGGCCTCCCGCGTTTGTTGTTATAGGCTCGGCAAGCAACTGCTGGGTCGCCAGGAGGAACTCACATGACCACCACCGTCTCGCTCGACCGCCGCACCCTCCTGCTCGCCGCCGGCTGCACCGTGCTGGCGACCGGGATTCCCGGGCTTGTGTTGCCTGCCCGCGCTGAAGGCATCTTGCCGACCCCTTCGATGCAGGGCGGGTCCAACAACTACCGCAAGGGCGCACCGATCGTGGATCGGATCGGCAAGGGTGGCTTCTGGATGACCGGCACCGTGCGTCGCGCAGGCGATGGGGCGCCGCTTGCCGGGCAGCGGGTCCAGATCTGGGCGCACACCACCGAAGGCTACGAGCGCGACCCGCAGAGTCATGGCGCCACGCTCACCGACAAGAACGGCGTGTTCCGTCTGGAGATGCCGCAGATTGTTCCCGCTTTTGGCCAGCCGCATGGTCACCTCGCCTATGACAGTGGCGAATTCAAAACCGTTTTTCTGCGTCCCGTGATGCGAAGTGCCAAGGATACTAGGCTCGAGGCGCACTTCGTTCTTCAGCCGGCTTGAGCGGGCGAATGAAGGGCTGGCGTTTGGCCCGACCGACCCTGATCTGGGTCGCCCTGGCGGCAGCTGTTTGCGTTCCGATCGTGGCCGCGGCGTTGAGCCCGCTGCTCGCATGGCGCGATCCCGTCTACATACTGGCCGGATTCGCGGGGATTATCGCGCTGGGCGTCACGCTCGCCCAGCCCGTACTCATCGGCGAATATTTGCCGGGCCTGTCCGCCCGTGTGGGGCGGCGCGCGCATCGCTGGATCGGAGGCGCGCTTGTGGTGGCGGTGGTCATCCACGTCGGAGGGCTGTGGATCACCAGCCCGCCGGACATGATCGACGCCCTGCTGTTCGCATCGCCGACGCCGTTCTCGCCCTGGGGCGTGATCGCCATGTGGGCGATCTTCGCCGTCGCACTGTTGGCTGCACTGCGCCGCCGATTGGGATTGCGACCACGAACCTGGCGCATCGCCCATATGCTCCTCGCGGCCGTCATCGTCGTCGGCAGTGTGGTCCATGCCATGCTGATCGAGGGGACGATGGAGACGATAACGAAGGCCGCGCTTTGCACGCTGGTGCTCGCAGCGACCGTCAAAGTGATGGCCGACCTGCGGGCGTTGAGAAAGCCAGGAACGTTGCGCACAGAGACTATTGCGCGACCGTAACTACGCGCGGTGGCAGAGGGGGCACAGCCTCCCTGGCCAAACCCACGCGACCCGACCTCTCCCGATGGCAGAGGTGGCGAGCGCGGCGAGATCAGTCCGGATCGACGCGCCGGACCTTATACCAACGGACTTTGCCGCTGACTCATCGATTTGGTCGTGGCCGGGCTCGGCCCGGCCATCCAGGTCTTTGATCCGGCAGTGCTTTCAAGGCGTGGATGCCCGGCACGAAGGCCGGGCATGACGAAAGAGAAGCGACGACCGTTAAAGCGTTTTCGAGCGAAGTGGAAACCGGTTCGCGGGAAGAAAACGCGTCAAAACAAGAATCTAGAGCTCCGGTTCTGATTCTATCAGAACCGGAATTGCCCTAGTATGACGCCCTCGCGGTGGCGCGGGAAAACACCACCTCGATCAGCGTGCCGGAATGCGGCGCGCTCTTGATGTGGAATTGGGCGTGGTTGGCCTCGACCAGCGCCTTGGTCAGCGCCAGGCTGGCGCCGGAGGCTTCGGCGCGGTCGCTCGGCGCCGGCGTGTGGAACGGGCGCATCGCCGCCGCCAGCTCGTCGTCATTGAGGCGATGGCCGGTGTCGCGGACCCGCAGCACGACGTCGCCGAAATCATTCAGCGCGGTCGAGACGATGACCTGGCCGCCGGCATTGGCCAGATGGATCGAGGTGCCGATCAGGTTCAGCGTGATCTGGCGCAGCGCCTGCGGATCGGCCACCACCGGCGGCAATTGATGCGCCAGCGAGGTGCGGATGATGATGCGCTCGCGGTTGGCCTGCGGCTGCGTCACCGCGACGCAATGTTCGATCAGCTCGTTGAGGTTCTGGCTGGCGAAGGCGAGGTCGAGCTTGCCGGTTTCGATCCGCGACAGATCGAGCATGTCGTCGACGATCGCGATCACGCGTTCGCCGGAGGCGCGGATGTCCTTCATGTATTCGACGTAGCGCTCATTGCCGAGCGCGCCGAAACGCTGGTCGATCATCACTTCGGCAAAGCCGATGATGGCGTTGAGCGGGGTGCGGACCTCGTGGCTGATCCGCGCCAGCACGTCGGCCTTGGCGGTGGCGGCGCGATCGGCCTGGCGCTGCGCCTGCGCCAGTTCGGTTTCGGTCTTGCGGACCTGCGACAGGTCGCGGAACACGGCGAAGAAATTCGGCCCGTCGGCGCGGGTGCGGCCCATCGTCAGGGTCAGCGGAATGAGGCCGCCCTCGCGCACGCGGCCGAGCGCCTCGCGGCCGTGCTCGAGCAGGCTGGCGACGCCGGCGCGCTTGATGCTGTCGAGATAGTCGCCGACCTCGCGCTGGCTCTCCGGCGCGAACAGATCGATCAGATTGCGCTGCACCAGCTCATCGCCCTCATAGCCGAACAGCGCCTCGGCGCTGCGGTTGCAGGCGGTCAACTGGCCGGCCTCGTCGAACATCACGATGCCTTCGGCGGTGGTGTCGAGAATCGCGCCGAGCTCCTCGGCATTGGCGGCGCCGACCGCGGAGGGCGCGTCGATCACCGCTGGGGTGGCGACGATGTCGGCGGCCGCGGCGGGCTGTTGCGGTGCTCCGTCGAAGATCAGCGCCAGCGCCGATTCGCCGTCCCAGGAAATCGTGTGCAGGCGGCCATGGGCCGGTTGCGACGGGGCGTCGCCGGCATCGGGCGCCGCGATGGTGATCGGCGTGCCGGCGTCGCAGGTGCTGCTGGAGCCGGTGACGCCGGCTTCGACCAGCAAGGCATCGAGGCCGCCGGCCTGTTCCAGCGCCTGCAGGCTGGCATAGCCGATGCGAGCGAGGAAGGCGGCGTTGGCATAGACCAGCCGGTCGAGCCGATAGATCAGTACGCCGACCGGCAGCAGATCGAGCAGCGTGCGGTCGCGTGAGCTGACGCCCTGTGCCGGGGTCGCCAGCGGAATCAGCCAATCGGGGGCCTGCTGCGCCGGGTCTTCCGGCACCGTGTCAGGGGAGGGCTGCAGCTCGATGCCGTCGCTCTCGAGCCGGGCGGAGAGTTGCCGGGCGAGTTCGTCGAAGGCGCTGTTTTCGACCGGCGTCAGCGCCGGCGATTTGGGTTCGCTGACGGGCCGGAACGGCAGGACGTTTCTGGGCGTATCCAATGAAGTTTCCGATTGTTCTTGATGTGGGGTCTCGGGACAGGGGCGCTCGGCGGCGTCGACCTCGCCGTTGGCGTCAGCGACGGTCTCGGCGCCGGCGGCGGGCTGGGTTTGCTCGGGCAAAACCGGCGGGCCCGGCGGTGCGGGCTCGGCATCGGCTGGCGCGCTGCCGGCCGAAAGCGGTTGCGGCGGATGCGGCTGATCCTCGGCGCGGCGCGTCGCGGCGAGGCTGTTCAGCCCGTCGAGATCGCGGCAGACGCCGAAGCCGCGATAGCCGACAAAATTGCCGTCCTGATCCTGCACCGGCAGGCCGGACAGTTCGACCGGCGGTCGTGGGCCCTCGCCGTCGGTCGGCCATAACACGGTGATGCCGCTCCAGGTCTGGCGGCTGGCGATCGCTGCGGCGATTCGGCCTTCGGGGTCGAGCCCGAATGTTTCGGTGATCTCGCTCCAGGGCCGGCCGAACGCGGCGGTGGTGCGCGGCCCGATCAAGCGGCTGAATTCGTCCGTGCCGATCGCGAAGCGGCCCTCGGCATCCATCTGCCAGACGAAGCGCAGCGGGTGGCGGCGCGGCTGGTGCGAGATAGCCGCGCCCGCGAGCGCCGGATCGGATGGAGGTTCTGGCGCAGGGGCAACGGCCGGCATCTCCGACTCCCGCGCGTCATCGCCATTGTCCGTTGTCTTTGAATTCGTCGCCTCGGCCGCCTCGACCGGCGCCGCGGGATCGCGACCGGCAGGATCCGGCTCGCCCAGCACAGCACCGGCGGCCTCGCGCGCAACGTCCATCGGCGGCCCCTGATCGAGCAAGGCGTATTCGGATGGCGCCTCGGTGGTTGTCATCGCCGTTTCATAATCGAACGCCGGCGGTTCGGCTACTGGCGGTTCGGCGGCTGTCGGCTCGTTTGGGCGGGGCGGCGGTTCAGCCTTGGGGTGCGGCTGTTGCGGCGTCGCGGCGCTTTGCGAATCGGGGCGGACGGCGCCCGGGACCAGCAACGCGATCAGGCCAACATCGGCGCCGGTGCCGACCCGCTGCAGCACCAGATGGCCGATCCCGATCGGGGTTTCGGCGCGGCCGAGCCGCAGCGCGTCGTCGCGCGCCGCCTCGAGTCCTGCCTCGGTCAGATTGCGAAACCCGAGCAAAGTGCGCGCGGCATCGCTGGAGCCGAGAAACAGCCCGTCACGCGCGAAGGCGGCGATCGGGGTGTCGATGCCTTCGACCAGCTTGCGCAGCCGCTCGGTGAGCGGCAGCGGGCGGCCGACCGATTCCACCGCGGCGATCAGGATGCCGGTCGTGCCGTCGGCAAACGTCAATCGGGCGCAAGCGCAGGTCAGCAGCGCGCCGAGCCGGGCGCCGAAGCCGCGCAGCCGCTCCAGCCGCACCGCTTCGTTCGGCGGCAGATTTCTGGACAGTTGCGCCACCTGGCGCCGCTGCGGATTGGCCGGGCCGAAGGTCGCCTCGGCCAGCGCGGCGCCGTTCGGCGCGCCGAGCAGGCGGGCGCCGACCGGATTGGCCCAGATCACGCGACTGCCATCGTGCGACCACAGCCAAACCGGCAGCGCGCTGGTGGCATGAATCGCCAGCCGCGGATCGTCCATCCCAGGCAATTGAAACGTCAGCTTCGTCATCGGTGCTCGCGGACGCCGGACCGGGCGTCGGATCTGGGTGGCGGAGTCGGTCGTGATGCCGGTCGAGGCGGTCACGGCGAAGAGCCTTAACAATTGGTTAGTATCGCCTTCGGCCGCTGTCAGGTCCACGCCCCCGACAAATCGATGCACACTAAAGCCGCGATAACCTTAATTTTGGCGTGGGCGGCAGAACCTCGACATCGCGTGCGTGTTGAGATGTTGCAAAATGCAATTAATCGGTCACGATAGCTTCGTCGGACGAAATTATGTTGCTTTCGACGCAGGCTATCAGTTTCAAGTGGCATGATAGGGGCGAAGGGGAACGGAGCTGAAACCAGTCCGTGCCCGACACAACCGGAGTGTTGACCATGAACCAGGATGGGCGTTTCGAAATTCCGAAGGAAATGAAGTCGATGGCCGAGGCTGGTTTTGACCAGGCCCGCAAAGCCTTCGAACATCTGCTGGCCAACGCACAGCAGACCGCCAGCACGATCGAGGATAAGGGCGCGGAGGTCCGCTCCAATGCCAAGGACATCACCACCAGGGCGGTGGGCTATGCCGAAAAGAACGTCGCCGCCTCGCTGGATTATGCGCAGAAATTGCTGCACGCCAAGGATCTGCCCGAAGTGCTGCGACTGCACGCCGAATATGTTCAGGCGCAAATGAAGGCCTTGGCCGAACAGGCCAGCGAGTTCGGTCAAATCGTCAGCAAGGCCGCCACGGATGTGGCCAAGCCGAAAGGCTGACCGTCGGAATCTCCGCGTCGGACCGCTGCGCAGGCCTCGCCACAACTCTGTGGCGCGGCCGCGATCAGGGTGGTTTGGCCCGGATGCATGGCTGCGGTAGCCGCGATGCAGCGTTGCAACCAGATTTATGTTGCAATGCACAAATTTCCGCTGTAGGTTTCGTATGGTTAACAACGGCCCGCGAGGGTCGCTCCGTGATCCGGCTCGATGGCGCCGCCGAAAGTATTGATTTCCGCCAGTCGTTTGCATGGGTTACCCCGGTTTCTCCAACGAAGGATGCACACCATGGTCGACCAATCCGATCCGTTCACGAACGTCACGCCGTTTCAGCTTCCCGAGCAGGTCCGCGCATTCGCCGAAAAGGGCGTGTCGCAGGCCCGCGAGAGCTACAGCAAGCTGAAAGACGCAGCCGAGAGTCAGAACGGCGCGATCGAGGCGATGTTCTCCTCCGTCAGCAAGGGCGCGAGTGAGTATTCCGCCAAGCTGCTCGACATCGCCAAGACCAATACCAGCGCCAATTTCGATTTCGCCCAGGGCCTGTTCGGCGCCAAGACGATGCCCGAGGCGTTCGAAATGTGGACCTCGCACGCCAAGAAGCAGCTCGAGCTGCTGACCGCCCAGACCAAGGATCTTGCCGAATTGACCCAGAAGGTGGCGGCCGAGACCGTCGAGCCGATCAAGGCCAACGCCTCGAAAATGTTCAAGCCCGCCGCCTGATCCGGCCGCTCTGACAATGGCTGCAAAGCCCGGGCCCGGCCCGGGCTTTTTGCTGCGGCTTTCGGTTCAAAGCCGATTTTGCCACAATGATGCTGCGACATTCGTTATCCGGCCACACGCGGCCTTGCCAAAGCCGGGCGTTGCACCTAGTTTCCCGCCGTTCGCGACCCGGCAACGGGCGCTGAAGGATGCAGTTGTAGCTCAGTTGGTTAGAGCGCCTGTCTGTGGAACAGGAGGTCGGTGGTTCGAGCCCACCCAACTGTACCAGCAAAATCAAGCACTTACTGCAAATCTGCTATAGCTGACATTTTGACTAGCTACCATCTAGCAACCACTTCGACCGCAAAGTGGTTATGCATGTCCGAGCGCTTCGGACATAATATTGGGTGACCGCTGTCGTGAATATCGACGCCGAGGCAGCGCTGAGGCAATTGATCCAGACACTGGCGAATGACCACCCCGCGTCTCAAAGCAATTCTCCCCGCAAATCTCCATGGCGCCATCTTGCCGCTTTGAATACCGGCGCTGGGCACATCGGCTGGAATTCACTGCAGTCGAAGCATCGTCAGAACGCCGCGGATGAAGCTCGGTCAATACCCGGCTGGCTATGGGGGCAAGCCGCTATAGCCATCCCCGCTCGCTGAATGCGGCAAGATCGACTCCCGGCGGAGCGAACCAGCCCCCATTGCGATAACGCGCGCCGAGCTTGAGCGCGACTTCCTTGTTGCCATAGGGAATTCGCAGCGCCGTGGCGGTTGCAGAATTCGGTGTCGGTGGCGCCGCGTCGGCAGGCGCCTCAACCTTCGATTTTCGAACTCTCTTCGGCGACGTCATTGAGCGGGAGGCGCTCTTCCCGGCGGTCCTAACAGCAGCCTTGCGATGACCGTTTCGTCGCTTCGTGCCCCTGTTCAGATCGATCCATGCGGCCATCGCGACGGCGTCGGTCTTGGCCGGATCAGGCACGACGATGCCCTTCGCGATCGCGATTTTCCTGGCGTAGGACAATTGCGCCGAACTCACCGGTTTGGGTTCGGCCGTCGCGTTCAAATTGCCATCGGCCTTCTTGGGTGCGTGTTGCTTCAGAAAGGCACCGCAGATCGATATCGACGTCTTGTAGCCGGAAGGCGGTTTGATGCCGAGTTGCCGGGCGAGGCTGTCGGCATAGCGCTTCATCGCTGCCGTCGGCGGAAAAGATCGGGCGGAACCGGCTGCCGCATCACCGAGCAAAGCCGGGCCTCCAGCGGCGGAGCTCTCGGTCAGCTTGCCGATGATGCGTTGCGCGACATTGCAGACCGCGTCGATCGCGCCGAGCATCTCCTGCTTGCCGATCACGACGTCGTCGAGCAGGCATTCGAGTTGCGCGGTCACGCCGGGATCGACCAGCGCCGGATCGGCCTGTTGCAGAATGCCGAACAGCGATAGGCCGGCTTCGGTGGGCACGATGTGTTTGCCCTGGATCACCAGGAACGCCTGCTTCTTCAGCCCGCCGATGATCTCGGCGCGGGTCGCCGGCGTGCCGATGCCCTTGGCTTCCTTCAGGCGCTCGCGCAGCGTCTCGTCGTCGACGAAGCGCCAGGCATTTTGCATGGCTTCGATCAGCGTACCTTCATTGTAGCGCGGCGGCGGCCGGGTTTCCTTGTCCTCGATTCTGGGATCCTGCAGCCGCGCCGTCTCGCCATCGCGCAGCGGCGGCAGCAATTGCGCCTCGTCGCCCTTTTCCTCCGCGGGTTGCCACTCCGGAAAGGCGGCCCGCCAGCCGAGCTCGATCGGCTGGCGGCCGGCGGCCCGAAATTCGAAGCCGGCCACATCGAGCGTTGCGGTGGTCTGCCGGTAGCGAAAGTCGGGCATCAGCGCGGCCAGATAGGCCCGCGCGATCACGTCGAACAATTTCTTCTCGTCGGGCGACAGCCGCGGCCAGATCTCCTTCAGCTTGTCGATGGTGTTGACGTTGGGAATGACGGCGTGATGGCTCGCGCCCTGCAGTCCCTTGTCGTAAAAGCTGCCACTCGCTCCCCTGCGGATCACCGGCTGGTCGGGCACCGGGATCGCGCCGAATGCTTGCCCCGCCTGCAGTCCGGCGACGATCCGCGGCACGTCCGAGATCAGGCTCTGCGGCAGGTAGCGCACCTCGGCGCGCGGGTAAGTGATGATCTTCTTGCCCTGGCCGTCATAAAGCGACTGCGCCACTTCGAGCGTCTTGCTGGCCGGCCAGCCGAAGCGCGAGCCGCAGAGTTTTTGCAGCGACGGCAGATCGTGCAGTCTCGGCGGTCCTTGCCGCTTGTCCTCGACGCGCACCGCGAGCGGACCGGCGAAATCACGCGCGGCCTCGACGACGGCCTCGGCAACCTCGCGCCGCGTCATCCGTTCCCGAGGCGCGTGCCGGATCTGGAATTGCCCGCCGGCAACTTGTGCGGTGGCGACGATTTCGAAATAGGCGAGGGGGACAAAACTGCGAATTTCCAACTCGCGCCGGCACACGATTGCCAAGGTCGGTGTCTTCACCCGTCCGACGCCAATCACCCGCCGCGCACCCTGCGCCAGGGTGACGGTTGCGGTGCGGGTCAGCGACAGATTGTAGATCTGGTCGGCCTGCCGGCGCGCCACCGCGGCGGCGTAGAGCCGCGCGTAGTCGGCGTTGGGCTTTGCGGTTTCGAACGCCGCGCGGATGGTCTGCGAATCCTGCGCGGTGAACAGCACGCGCATGACTTCGCCACGATATTTGTAGTGCTCGAGAATCTCCTGGCCGATCAACTGGCCTTCGCGGTCGCAATCGGTCGCAAGCCAGACGCGCTTGGCGGTGCGAAGCGCGTCTCGGATCGCTTTGAGCTTGGCGGCCTTGTTGCCGCCCGAGGCCGGACGGGTGTCGTAGAGGCCTTCGGGCCGCAACAGGATCGGCGACCACCGCTTCCAAGCCGGCACCACATCCTCAGGCTCCAGCAGGTCGAACAGATGACCCTCGGCCGGCAGGATCTCGCCGTAGCGACCACCGACGGCTCCCCGGACGTCTTTCGCCTGGCTGGTCTTCTCGGTGATGACGATCTGATCGGGCATGATGCTGAACGGCGGCTTCCCTAACTTCCAACGGAACGTACAGGGAACATGCGGGGCGATTCAAGCAGGCCCTTCAATATTGCCGCCCGAGTTTCGTTTTATTTGTCGGAAAGAGCCTACTGCGTAGTATTTGACTCACCGTGCGACTCACGGTAGGGATTGAATATTATCTGACCGAAAGGCTCTACTGCGTTGAAAATGCCGCTCGCCAACATCTGCAAGGTCCGCTCCGGGATCGCCTTTCGGGAGGCCATTCGCCATGTTGAGGGCGCGCCAATCTCGATCGTCCAGGCAGGTGATATTGGCGCGGACGGTCTGATCGATCCCGCCGGTTTGTTGAGGGTTACGGCGGTGCCGATGCAAGGCGAGCTTCCTGTTCTGGCGCCCGATGAAGTCCTGCTTCAGTCGCGCGGCCAAACCTATCGGGCTGCCCTCGTGCCGTGCCACGTCGGGCCGATGGTCGCCACGGCGAGCGTCCTCGTCATCACCCCGGGCACTGCCATCCATCCATCTTATCTGGTTCACTTCCTCAACGACCCGATGACGCAAGTCGAACTGCGCACACTCGCGACCGGCGCCACCATCGCCAACCTGAAGAGGAGCGCTGTCGAGCAACTGGCTGTGCTCGTCCCGTCACGGGAGGATCAGCAGAGAATCGTCGCGCTAGGGGAGACCTTGCGCCAGCAATCGCGGATCGAAGCTCGCCTTGGCGAACTTCGCCGCACTCAGCTTCGCGCGCTCTTGGAAGAGCGGGCGGAGAGGAACCGAGGACGTTAGCGCGCCCCCGGTTCCTTAACCGGTCTGGTCAGGCGTTAGCGCGCCCCCAGGCCATGTCCTAGGACTGCTAGAACGAAAGACATCTAACAATGGGAATCAATATCGGCAACTACACGTTTGACGGCATCTATTCGTCGCCTGCCCATCTGGCCGACCGCTCCGGCGTTTACGCCGTGCTCGGCGCCACGATGACCGGCCAGAAGGTCGTCGACATCGGCGAATCGGGCTGGATCCGGACCCGCATTCAGGCACACGACCGGGCTCCGGCGTGGGCGCGGCAGGGCCTGCCGCTCTCTTACGCCGCGCTCTATTGCGACGAAACCTCCCGGATGCGGATCGAACGCGAGTTGCGGGCCCGATTTAATCCGCCTTGCGGAGATCGCTGAGGCAACTGCCACAAGCACGGGCAGGGGCGATGTGTGGTATACGCCCCTGCCGCCCGACTGTTGTCGGATCAAATGAGAGAGAATCGCGTGACCAACAAGATCACTCAAGCCGAGAAGACTTCCATGGATGACATCAAGCGTGTCGCCTGGGCGGCCTGCAACACTTTCCGCGGGTTGATCGACCCAGCCGAGTATAAAGACTACATCCTGATCATGCTGTTCCTGAAGTTCATCTCGGACGTCTGGAAGCAGCAACTCGAAGACAATCTCCGAGACCTCAAGGGCGACGAAGTCCGTGTGATGCGGCGCATGCAGCGTGAGCGCTTCGTGATGCCCGAGGGGTCGACCTTCGATGAACTCTATGCCGCGCGCGATTCCGACAACATCGGCGAGCGCGTCGATATCGCGCTCGAAGCGATCGAGAACACCAACAAGGCGAAGCTCGGCGGCGTATTCCGCAATGTAAGCTTCAACTCCGCGACCAAGCTCGGCGAGACGAAGGACCGCAATCGCCGCATCAAGAACGTGCTCGAAGATTTCGCCAAGCTCGACCTTCGGCCGGGCCATGTCGTCGAGGATGAGGCCATAGGTGAAGCTTATATCTATCTCATCGAGCGCTTTGCTTCCGAGGCCGGCAAGAAGGCGGGCGAATTCTATACGCCCCTGCAGGTGAGCCATGTTCTCGCGAAGCTGGTTGCGCCGCAGCCCGGAGAGCGCATTTGCGATCCGGCCTGCGGCTCTGGTTCGCTTCTCATCGAGACGGCGTACGCAGTTGGCAGCAAGGACTTCGCGCTGTTCGGGCAAGAGGTCAATGGCGGCACCCACGCGCTCGCCAAGCTCAACATGTTCCTGCACGACATCGACGGTGCCCGCATTGAGTGGGGCGACACGCTGAATAACCCGCTGCTGGTCGAGGCTGATCAGCTCGCGGTGTTCGATGTCGTGGTTGCCAATCCGCCTTTTTCGCTGAAGAAGTGGGGAGGTACCGAAAAGACCGAGGATGGCAAGCCGAAACCCGATAAGTTCAACCGCTGGCATCGCGGGCTGCCGCCTCCGAGCACGGGCGACTGGGCCTTCATCACCCACATGGTCGAGACGGCGAAGCCGAAGCTTGGCCGCGTCGCGGTCGTGGTACCTCACGGCGTCCTGTTCCGCGGTGGCGCCGAGGGCAAGATCCGCGAAGAAATGGTTCGCGAGAACTTGCTCGATGCGGTGATCGGGCTGCCGTCGAATTTGTTCCAATCGACCTCGATCCCCGTCGCCGTGCTTGTTTTCGATCGGCGGCGCGAAAAGGGCGGCGCGCGCGCCGGAACGACCGACGTACTGTTCATCGATGCGAGCCGCGACTTCAAGCAGGCCAAGACACAAAACCTCCTGGAAGCGGCGCACACGGCCAAGATCATCGACACGTTCAAGGCTCGCCGGGACGTTGAAAAGTATGCGCGTGTCGTGCCTCTCGCCGAGATCAAGGAGAGCGGATTCAATCTGAACATCCCGCGCTTTGTGGATACCTTCGAGGTCGAGACTGAAATTGACTTAATGACCGTGCAGGTGGAAATCGAAAAGCTTGAAGCCGAGCTGGTCGAGGTCAAAAAACGAATGGCTGGTTTCCTCAGGGAGCTTGGCGCGGATGCGTAGAGGATCTCAGTACGGTGCTTGGCGCGAGTGCAAGATCGGTGACCTCATCGAAAGCCTTTCGCCCGGTGTAAGCGTAAGCGGAGAAGACCGGCCTGCTGCTGCGGGCGAAGTTGGAGTACTGAAGACAAGTGCAGCTACGAGCGGTCGGTTTTTGCCTCAGGCAAATAAGGCTGTGGTGGGTGAGCAACAATCTCGACTATCGACACCTGTGACGACGGGAACGATCATTATGTGTCGAAGCAATTCTCTTGAGTTTGTCGGGGCGAGTGCGCTCGTGAATCAAGACCATCCAAACTTGTACCTCTCCGACAAACTATGGGCCTTGAAGCCAAGCCCAGGCGTCAGTGCTGATTGGCTGGCCTGCTTGTTTGCAAGCCCAAGTATCAGATCTTTCCTCCGAGAAGCTGCGACAGGCACCAGCGCGTCGATGAAAAACGTGCCGCAAGACGAGCTTTTGAGCATCACGACGAGTGTGCCACCTCTCCTCGAGCAGCGTCGAATTGCTCAAATCATAGGCGCCTGGAATGAAGTCTTGGAAATAACTGAGCGGCTGATCACCGCGAAGACCGCTAAGTTCGATCACCTGTCGCACGCACTCTTGAGCGGTCGGCTTCGGTTCGGTCGGAAGCGCGCCAATTGGCAGTCGGTCGCTCTGACAGAGGTCACGCTCGAAGTGACGGCTCGCAATGGAGGGGGCCAGTTCGGCGCAAATGCAGTCATGGGCGTCCATAAACTGCAAGGAATGATCCCGATGAAGGATCACGTCCGTGCAACCGATCTCTCGCGTTACAAAATCGTTCGCACAGGGGCGTTTGCCTACAATCCGATGCGTCTCAACATCGGTTCCATCGCGCAGAACAATAATGGCCGTGACGTTCTCGTCAGTCCCGACTATGTCGCATTTGAACCTTGTCCTGAATCGCTGATGCCGGCCTACTTCGACCACATCAGGCGAACGTCTATGTGGACCCGCTTCGTCAAATCGGCCGGTAGCGGTGGAGTCCGAGTTCGCATCTACTACGACGATCTAGCGGATTTCATTTTTGAGTTGCCTCCCGTCGATGAGCAGGCGCGCCTCGTCGAGGTTCTGGACACAGGTCGTCGAGAGATCGAAATCCTCGAACGTCAACGCCGCGCCCTAGCTCGGCAGAAGCGCGGGCTAATGCAGAAGCTGCTTACTGGCGAGTGGGAGGTGAAGATTTCTGAGCCGCAGGAGGCTGCCGAGTGAGCCGTTTTCGCGACGGCGAGGTCCATAACTCGCAGCTGTCTGCGCTCCACCTGCTTCAAACGATGAACCCCAGCTGGACCCTGCTGACCAAAGCGGAGCTGGACCGTGAGCGGAGAGGGCGGCCCGGCAACGTCCTGCTCGAGGACATTCTTTTCGCCCAGCTCGCCAAACTCAACCGGATCGAGCAGGACGGGCGCTTCCACCCCTTTTCCGAAGCCAATGTTCGCACGGCGATCGAGCAGCTGCGCAAGCCCGAGCCGACCGGACTGATGACGCTGAATGAGAAGACGACCGACCTTCTGCAACTCGGCACGTCGCTGGATCAAACCATCGAAGGTGTCACTCGTGGCAGATCTCTCCGCTACATTGACTGGGACACGCCTGCGAACAACGCGTTCCATGCCGTCACCGAACTCGATGTCGAAAAGGCCGTCAACCACGAGATGCGTCGTCCCGACATCGTGCTGTTCGTCAACGGCATTCCGCTTGCCGTCATCGAATGCAAGGCGCCGGATGTCGACCTCGCCGAAGGCATCGGCCAGATTGTTACCTACCAGCGCGCCGACGAAATTCCCCACCTGTTCCGCAGCGTACAGCTCGTTGTCGCCGCGAAGCCGTCGCAAGCCAAGTATGCGACCGTCGGTACGGCAGCGAAGTTCTGGTCCGTCTGGAAGGAGAAGGAGTTCGACGACGCGGCCGTGGCGCGGCTCGCGAACGCTCCGCTTGATGCGGCTCAGACCCGCCGCACCTTCTGCGATGGTTTTGCCGAGGAGCAGGCGCCCTTCGAGGCTCGTCGAGATGCAGGGCGCACTGTCACCGAGCAGGATCGGCTCATCCATGCCCTTTGCCGTCCGGATCGGCTCCTGGACCTTGCTCGCCGGTTTACCTTGTTCGATCTGGGCATCAAGAAGATCGCGCGTTACCAGCAGTTCTTCGCCGTCCGGAAGATCATCGATCGCGTGAAGGGCGAGCGCGACCAGCACGGCGCCCGGCGCGGCGGCGTCGTCTGGCACACCCAGGGGTCGGGCAAGTCGCTCACAATGGTCATGCTCGCCAAGGCGCTCGGGCTTGACCGCGCGATTGCGAACCGCCGCGTCGTTCTCGTCACGGACCGAATCGATCTCGACACCCAGTTGCGCGATACGTTCGATGCCTGCGGCGCCGACGTGATCCAGGCGAAAACCGGATCACACCTTCTTGACCTCATCGTGCGCGACAAGGCCGCGATCATATCGACCGTCATCAACAAATTCGAGGCCGCTATCGCCAAGGGCGACTTCAAGGACGAGTCGACCGAAGTCTTCCTACTCGTCGATGAAAGCCATCGCGGCCAGTATGGGGAGATGCACACGCGGATGAAGCGTGTCTTTCCGCGCGCCTGCTACATCGGCTTCACCGGCACGCCATTGATGAAGGCGGAGAAGAGCACGGCTACGCGCTTCGGCGGTATCATCGACGCCTACACCATCGACCAGGCGGTCGAGGACAAGGCCGTTCTGCCATTGATCTACGAGGGCAGGCAGGTCGCGCAGGAAGTCAACCGCGCCGGAATTGACACCTGGTTCGACCGGGTCACGCGCGGATTGTCCGACCAGCAACGTGTCGACCTGAAGCGCAAGCTGGCCCGCTACAGCGAGATCGCTCAGGGCGACCAGACCATCTCCGCCATCGCCTACGACATCGCCGAGCACTTCACGCAGTTCTGGAAAGGCACGCGCTGGAAGGCGCAGTTTGCCGTCCGGTCGCGTGCCGCCGCGGTCAAGTATTACGAGATCTTCAAGGAAATGGGGACGATCTCGGCCGAGGTCATCATGTCGGCGCCTAACGACCGCTCCACAGGCGACGATCCCGCGGAGGAAGTCACTGAGCCGGTCGTCCGATTTTGGAAGGCGATGATGTCGAAGTATGGTGGTGAGGAGCAGTACAACCGGCAGATCACCGAGGGCTTCAAGAAGCGGGAGGAGCCCGAGCTTCTGATCGTCATCTCGAAGCTCCTGACAGGCTTCGATGCGCCCGTGGACACGGTGCTCTACATCGACAAGCCGCTGACAGGGCACAATCTGCTCCAGGCCATTGCCCGGGTGAACCGGGTCGAGGAAGACAAGGAGTATGGCTACATCGTCGACTATGCCGGCGTGCTCGGTGAGCTGGACACGGCGATGCGCAGCTACTCGGCGCTCGCCGAGTTCGAGCCCGACGACCTCGATGTCGGCCATGCGATCATCGACGTGCAGGCGCAGATCGCCAAGCTACCGCAGGCGCATGCCAATCTGATCAACCACTTCAAGGGCGTCGCGAAGGTGCGCGACGAGGAGGCCTACGAGGTCTTCCTGGCCGACGAGGCTCTGCGCAAGGAATTTTACGCGTTGCTGGCCGAGTTCGCTCGACTGTTGGCCACGGCACTTGCCACGTCCAATTGGGCGAACGATCCAAAGAATGAACCTCAGTCCCGGCTCTACAAGGATGATCTGCGTCGCTATCAGAAGCTCCGCACGGCGGTCCGCAATCGCTACCGGGAGGCGATCGACTTCGAGCAATACGAGGCCCGCATTCGCAAGCTGCTCGACACCCATATCAGCGCCGATGCCGTGGAGGTGGTCACACAGCCGGTGAATATCTTCGACACTGCCGCGTTCGATCAGGCCGTCGCCGAGCAAACGACGCCGGCTTCGAAGGCGGACCTGATCGCTAGTCAAACCAAGCGCACGATCACCGAACGGATGGAGGAAGACCCCGTCTTCTTCAAGAAGATTTCCGACCTCATCGCAGAGGCGATCGCCGAACATCGGGCGAAACGCCTGAGCGACAACGAATTCCTAGCAAGGATCAGAGAAGCCGCCGAGCAGGTGCGGCGGCCTAAGCACGATGACGTGCCCGCGGAAGTGAGGGCAGACGAGCACGCCGTCGCCGTGTTCAATTCGCTCGACAACGCGATGGGCGGGATCGCCGGACCACAAGGAGGCAACATCCGGCCCGTGCTTGCGGCCGCCGCACTGCAGTTGGTGTCGATCGTCAAGACGCTGAAAGTGGTCAACTGGAACGAAAACGTGGACGTTCAGAACGCTATGCGAAACCGCATGGACGACTACTTCTTCGACGTCATCCGCGATCAGAATGGCATCGAATTGGCGCCAGACCAAATCGACGCAATCGTCGACAGCGTGCTCAAAGTCGCACGCGCACGGATGGCCTAAGGATGCGTGGATCGATTGTCTATGCGGGCCAGAGTATCGCCTATCAGGCGCGCCACTCCGCACGGAAGACGCTGGCGATCTCCGTCCACCCGAATGGCGCAGTTGAAGTCGTGGCTCCGATTGCTACCAACCGGGAAGCAATTGAACACCGTCTGCACCGACGAGCCGGGTGGATTTTGCAGCAGTGCCGCTACTTCGAGCAGTTTCTTCCGCGAACGCCCGAGCGGCGATACGTCGGTGGTGAAACCCACCTCTATCTCGGCCGGCAGTACCGTTTGAAAATTGTGAACGGAGATGAAGATCGCGTCCGACTGAAAGGCGCCTATTTCTGGATCACCGTCGCTGGCGTCCCGTCTCCCGAGCGCGTTCGCGCCTTGTTGGCGGACTGGTACCGCGAGCGCGCCGACAGCAAGCTCGAAGACCGCTTTCAGGCACTCGTAGACCGATTTTCACGAAACTTGGCGCGGACACCAACCCTTGCGATACGGCCGATGAAGCGGCGCTGGGGCAGCTACAGCGGCAGAGGTCAGATCACGCTCAACCGCGACCTAGTGCGTGGCCCGCTCCCGTGCATCGACTACGTCATCGTTCACGAACTGGCTCACGCCCGGTACCCAAACCACGGCCGCGCCTTCTTCGATCTACTCAGCCAGATGATGCCGGATTGGGAGAAGAGAAAACTCGCCCTGGAACGCATGCTGGCCTGAGCGGGATTGTGCCTGCCGTTGCCATTTATGGGGCCCGGACTGTTCCGTCCGTCAGGATAAACGCAGTGTGCATCGCATTAATAGTGCTCTGAGCAGAAGGCGAGAATGTGGAAGCCGATCGGCTCGGATTCGGACGTTATGGCAGAGAGTAAGAGTGCGGGCCGGGTTGGCCGTGACGGGTTAAGGGTCGGGAGAGAGGCTTCCGTCGCCCGTCGCGGAGAACCGCGATGTCCAGAACCGCCATAATAAGAGACCGCACCGGCACAGGCCGCGTCAACCTCTATACCGAAATCACCGACAAGATCATCGCCGAGCTGGAGGCTGGCCGCGTGCCCTGGGTTCAGCCCTGGGGGACGGCGGCGGCAAACGCGGTGATCGCGATGCCGCGCAACGCGGCGACCCGGCGCCGGTACTCCGGAATTAACGTCTTGATTCTCTGGGGTGCGGTGATCGATGCAGGATTTGCAGGCCAGAGCTGGCTCACCTTCCGGCAGGCGATCAGCCTTGGCGGTCACGTCCGGAAGGGCGAACACGGCACGACAGTTGTTTTTGCCGATCGGTTTACTCCCGAGGACGAGCGCCGCCGCGCAGCTGAGACCGGCGAGGAGGCGGGTGCAATCCCATTTCTGAAGCGATTTACGGTTTTCAACACTGATCAGTGCGAGGGGCTGCCCGAAGAGGTCGTGTCCGCCGTTATTCCGCCGCCACCCGGACAGATCGAACCGCAAGCCGAGGCGTTGATCGCCGCAATCGGCGCCGACTTCCGCATCGGTGGCAATCGCGCTTACTACAACACGGGGGGCGATTACGTGCAGGTGCCGCCACCGGCCGCGTATTTCGAGCCGATCAATTGGCACCGCACGGCGTTTCACGAGCTCGGGCATTGGACCGGCCACGCCTCACGTCTCAACCGCGATCATTCCGGCACGCATGGCTCCAAATCCTACGCCCGCGAGGAACTGGTCGCCGAAATCGCTGGCGCCTTCGTCTGCGCCTCACTCGGCATCGTGCCGACCGTGCGCCACGCCGATTATATCGGCTCCTGGCTGGACGTGCTACGCGAGGACAACCGCGCCGTGGTGCGCGCGGCGAGTGCGGCGTCGAAGGCCGCGGATTTCCTGCTGGGCTTTGCACCGCAGGCGATCGAGGGCGGCCCCGAGGAGCGTGAGCAAGCGGCGTGACGCCGTCGCCGGCGCCAGCGGCCTTCACTCCCTGCAGGGGCGCCTCGGAGAGTGAGAGGGAAGCCGGGATTTCCGTGACGGGTTTGCAGGTCGAGAGAAAGTCTCTCGGCCGCCCGTCGCGGAGAGACCAACATGGCGTCAGCTCAGAAGATCAAGCTCAGCCCGTCGCGTGACATTCCCTTCAACAGACTGGTCTTGAGCCAGTCCAACGTCCGCCGGGTCAAGGCCGGCGTGTCGATCGAGCAATTGGCGGAGAGCATTGCGCTTCGCACCCTGCTGCAGAGCCTGAGCGTTCGGGCGGTGCTCGACGAAGACGGCCGGGAAACTGGCATGTTCGAGGTGCCGGCCGGCGGGCGGCGTTATCGCGCCCTCGAACTGTTGGTGAAGCAGAAGCGGATGGCGAAGACGCAACCGGTGCCGTGCGTGGTTCGGGACGATGGCATCGCCGAGGACGACTCGCTTGCCGAGAACGACGAGCGGGTCGGGCTGCATCCGCTCGACCAGTTCCGCGCGTTCAAGGCGCTGCACGACGGCGGCATGAGCGAAGACGATATCGCGGCTCGGCATTTTGTGACGCCGGCGATCGTCAAGCAGCGTCTGCGCCTCGCGTCGGTGTCACCGAAGCTGCACGAGGTCTATGCCGACGACGGCATGACGCTCAATCAGCTGATGGCGTTCTCGGTCACGGCCGACCATGCCCGCCAGGAGCAGGTCTGGGACAATGTCAGCCGCTCCCGGTTTGATCAGCCCTATCAGATCCGGCGCATGCTGACCGAGAATAGCGTGCGTGCCTCCGACCGCCGCGCCCAGTTCATCGGGCTGGATGCCTATGAGCAAGCCGGCGGCGTTATCCTTCGCGATTTGTTCGAACATGACGACGGCGGCTGGCTGCAGGATGTGGCGCTGCTCGATCGACTGGTCATGGAGAAGCTGACGGCTGAGGCCGAGAGTATCGCGGCGGAAGGCTGGAAGTGGATTTCGGTGGCCGTCGACTTTCCCTATGGCCACACCGACAATCTTCGCGAATTGGGCGGCACGCCCGTCGAATTGAGCGAGGATGAGCGGACCACGATCGAGGCGCTGAACGCCGAACGGGCCAAGCTCGAGGCCGACTACGCCGAAGCCGACGAATTGCCCGACGAGGTCGATCAGCGGCTTGGCGAGATCGAGACCGCGCTGTCGGCCTTCGAAACCCGGCCGGTGATCTACGATCCGGCCGACATCACGCGTGCCGGCGTGTTCGTCAGCATCGATTCCGAAGGCGTGTTGTCGGTCGATCGCGGTTATGTGCGACCGGAAGACGAAGCGCCGGTGACCGTCGATCCGGAGGTGGAATCCGCTGCGGAAGGCCAAACCGTCGATGGCGAGGTGGATCAACCCGTGGTCCAGCGCGCCATCATCACCGTCGGCGGCGCTAACGGGGAGTCAGACGAAGACGAGGACGACGTCATCAAGCCGTTGCCGGACCGCCTGATCACCGAACTGACGGCGCATCGGACTCTGGCGCTTCGCAATGCACTGGCGAACGATCCGGCGGTTGCCTTCACCGCAGCGTTGCACAATTTTGTGCTGGCGACGTTCTATCGCTTTGCATCATCGAGTGGTTGCCTGGAGATTGCGATCCGCACACCGACGCTGCCGGCACAGGCGCCCGGCCTCAACGACAGCGTGTCGGCCAAAGCCATCGAGGCGCGCCATGACGCTTGGAAGGCGCGGTTGCCGCGAGACGAGGGCGATCTCTGGCCGACGCTGATCGCATTCGACGCGAACGAGCAGTCATCGCTGTTTGCGCATTGCGCCTCGTTCGGCGTCAACGCGCTCTACGAGCCGGCCAGTCGCTTCAATGAAGGTCGCGTCTCCGCGCATGGCATTCGTCGCAGGCTCGACGCTGCCGACGTGCTCGCACGCCATGTCGGTCTCGACATGGTGGCGGCAGGCTGGACCACGGGCGTTGACAATTATCTTGGCCGGGTCACCAAACCGCGCATCCTTGAAGCGGTACGCGAGGCCAAGGGAGAATCGTCGGCGCAGCTGATTGAGCACCTCAAGAAGGCCGACATGGCGCGGGAGGCCGAGCGCCTGCTGGAAGGCACGGGCTGGTTGCCCGAGCCGCTGCGGCTGACCGACGCTGAAGCGGTTGCCGTGACCGGCGAAGCCGAGGCTCTACCTGAATTCCTCGCCGAGGACGACGAGGAAGAGGCAGAAGCCGACGACGATCAGCCTTGCGTCGATGCTGCGGAATGATCGGCGAGGGCGGGGCGGCTCCAGCCGCTCCGCCAATTCTGTTGCGATCACAACGCCATTCCCAGCAATCGTGAGAGGGAGAGTTCGGCCGGGACGGGTTTGAGCCGGCGGGGCTGAGAGAGCGCGCCACGGCTCGATCCGTTCCCGCTCTCCCGAGGCTCTTGCAATGACCCCGTCTTCTTCCTCCACGGCCCTGTCCACAGCCGCGCGATTATCAGCGTCGCTGGCCAGCGGCGATGCCGCCGCGCGCATCTTCGCCGCCGCGCGATTGATCGTTGCGCAACTGGAGCGCGGCCGCCGCATCGATGCGGCTGGCCTCCGCGCCACGATGGAAACAGCCTTCGCCGGTTCGGATGCCGATGGCGCCTGGGACTGGAAGAGCGCCTACGACGCTTGCGAAGCCGCGACCGTCCTGTTCCTGCGCAAATTCGGCCCGGCGATGCGCTCACGTGCCGCGTCGCCCGACGCCATGCTGCCGATGCTGACGAAGATCTCCGGCATTCTTCCCACCCATACGCGACGCTCCGAAGAAAGCCAGGCGCTGCAGCAATTCAGCACGCCGATCGGGCTTGGACTGGCGGCTTCCGCCGCTGCGGCAATCACCCCCTCCGACGTCGTACTCGAGCCGTCGGCCGGGACCGGGTTGCTGGCCATTCTCGCTGAATTGTCCGGCGCGACACTCACCCTGAATGAACTTGCCGTGACCCGTGCTGGCTTGCTCGAGCTGTTGTTCCCCGACGTCTCCGTCACCCGCTTCGACGGCGCGCAGATCGACGATCATCTCGATGCGAGGATCACGCCGAGCGTTGTGCTGATGAACCCGCCATTTTCCGCACTCGCCAATGTCGATCGCCGGATGGGTGACGCTGCGTTGCG
The DNA here is from genome assembly GCF_033001325.1 of Rhodopseudomonas sp. BAL398. Lineage (NCBI taxonomy): Bacteria > Pseudomonadati > Pseudomonadota > Alphaproteobacteria > Hyphomicrobiales > Nitrobacteraceae > Rhodopseudomonas > Rhodopseudomonas sp. BAL398. The sequence goes on along the minus strand of NZ_CP133111.1, from coordinate 2,972,679 downwards.
CCATATTTCGTCGGCGCTGGCGCGGCTGGGCGATGGCGGTCGTCTGGTCGCGATCACCGGCGCCAATTGTGCGTCCGACAATCCGACCTGGCGCGACGCCTTTATCGACCTGCAGCAGCGCGGGCAGGTGGTATTCTCCGCGGCGATCGACGGGGCGGTCTTTGCCCGCCATGGCACCACCCTGGACACCCGCCTGACCGTGATCGACAAGCAGGCGGCCGACAACCCCCGCGTGTTTCCGACATCACTAGGCGTGGCTCCCGATGTTGTCACGCTGCTCGGCTGGATCAAAGAATCTTTGCCACCGCGGTTGCCGGTCGCGCTTCCGCAAGCACTCCCTTCGATCGTCCGATCGGTGCCGGGCCTCGGTCACGCACAGCAGCCGGTCGTCATCAGGCCTTCCTCCTTCCCGGTCCAGCTCCCCCGGCCGGAAGCGATTGAGCTGGACTATCAGACCGCCGACTGGAAGCCCGTCCAGGGCGGCGACATCACCGACGCGCTGTATGAAGCCTACAGCTTGCAGTCGATCCGGATTCCCGACGCCAAGACTCATCCGACCAAGCTGGTACAGTCGGCGGCGATGGCCTCGGTGGCGCCGCCGAAGCCGAGCTATCACCCGCATCTGCCCGCTGAGGTCGTCGAACGCGGGCTCTTGTCAGATGCCCAGTTGGAAACTGTGATCTATGCCGGCGAGGCCCTTTCGCAGTATCTCGCGGGATCCTGGAGCGTTGACCCGACGTTCGACATCGTCGCCGCCGCGCGTGACGACGCCGAGACCTCGGTTCGCTTTCGCATGGGCTTCATGCTCGGTGACGGCACCGGCGCCGGCAAGGGCCGCCAGGTCGCCGGCATCCTGCTCGACAATTGGCTGAAGGGACGGCGCAGGGCGATCTGGATCAGCAAGTCCGACAAGCTGATCGAGGATGCCCAGCGCGACTGGTCGGCGCTCGGACAGGAACGATTGCTGGTGACACCGCTGTCGCGATTCCGGCAAGGCACCCCGATCCGTCTCGAGCAAGGCATCCTTTTTACCACCTATGCCACGCTGCGCTCCGACGCCCGCGACGACAAGATATCGCGGGTCCGGCAGATCGTGGAATGGTTGGGCGACAATTCTGGCTCCGAGACCGGGGCCGGTTTCGACGGCGTGATCATCTTCGACGAGTCCCACGCGATGCAGAATGCTGCAGGCGGCAAGGGCGAACGCGGCGACCAGGCTGCCTCGCAGCAGGGTCGCGCCGGTCTTCGCCTGCAACACGCGCTCCCCAATGCGCGTATCGTCTATGTCTCCGCGACCGGCGCCACCACGGTGCATAACCTCGTCTATGCGCAGCGCCTCGGGCTGTGGGGCGGCGATGACTTTCCCTTCGCCACCCGCGCGGAATTTGTCGAGGCGATCGAGGCCGGCGGCGTCGCGGCGATGGAGGTGCTGGCCCGCGATCTCAAGGCGCTCGGGCTCTATACGGCGCGATCGCTTTCTTATGAGGGCGTGGAATACCAGCTGGTCGAACACCGGCTCACCGAGGAACAGATCCGCATCTATGACGGCTATGCTGGTGCGTTCTCGATCATCCACAACAACCTCGATGCAGCGCTGCGCGCCGCCAACGTCACCGGCACCTCCGGCACGCTCAACGCACAGGCCAAGTCGGCCGCCCGTTCGGCGTTTGAATCCGCCAAGCAGCGGTTCTTCAACCACCTGATCACCGCGATGAAGGTGCCGTCGCTGATCGCCTCGGTCGAGCGAGATCTGAACGATGGCCATGCCGCCGTGATCCAGATCGTCTCGACCGGCGAGGCGCCGATGGAGCGTCGGCTTGCCGAGATTCCGACCGACGAATGGGGCGACGTCCAGGTCGATATCACGCCGCGGGAATATGTGTTGGATTACCTGGCGCATTCGTTCCCGACCCAGCTCTACGAGCCGTTCACCGACAGCGAAGGCAATCTGTCGTCGCGGCCGGTGTTCCGGGATGGCCAGCCGGTGCAATGCCGCGACGCCGTCGCGCGGCGCGACCGGCTGATCGAACGTCTCGCCTCATTGCCGGCGGTACACGGCGCGCTCGACCAGATCGTGCAGCGCTTTGGCTCCGACATGGTCGCGGAAGTGACCGGACGCTCCCGGCGCATCATCCGCAGGACCGATCCGGATGGTGTTGATCGCCTCAAAGTGGAGAACCGCGCCGGCTCCGCCAATCTCGCCGAGGCCCAGGCCTTCATGGATGACGCCAAACGCATTCTGGTGTTCTCGGAAGCGGGCGGAACCGGGCGCTCCTATCACGCGGAGCTGTCGGCCAAGAACCGGCGGCTGCGGGTGCATTATCTGTTGGAAGCCGGATGGAAGGCCGATGCCGCGATCCAGGGGCTCGGTCGAACCAACCGCACCAATCAGGCACAGCCGCCATTATTTCGGCCGGTCGCGACCGATGTGAAGGCCGAGAAGCGCTTTCTGTCAACCATCGCGCGGCGGCTCGACACGCTCGGCGCCATCACCAAAGGCCAGCGCCAGACCGGCGGGCAGGGTCTGTTCCGCGCCGAGGACAACCTTGAAAGCCACTATGCGCGCGACGCCCTGCGGCAACTCTATCTGCTGCTCGTCAACGGCAAGATCGCCGATTGTTCGCTGCAGACCTTCGAGGACGCCACCGGCCTCAAGCTGACCGACACCAACGGGATCAAGGACGATCTGCCGCCGATCACCACCTTCCTCAACCGGCTGTTGGCACTGACCATCGATCTGCAGAACGTCCTGTTCGCCGCCTTCGAGCAACTGCTGACCGCGCGCGTCGAGGGCGCGATCGCGTCCGGCACCTTTGATGCCGGCCTGGAAACCCTGACCGCCGAGAGCTTCACGGTCACAGGCCGGCAGACGATCTACACCCATCCCGGCACCTCCGCCGAGACCCGTTTGCTCACCATCACCCAGCGGGAGCGCAACCGGCCGGTCACGCTCGACGAGGCGCTGCAGTGTCTCGCCGATCCACGTGCGCGATGTCTGGTGAACGCCCAGTCCGGTCGCGCCGCGGTGCAGGTTCCGGCGCGTAGCATCATGCTGGACGACGGCGAGGTGGAACGAAGAGTTCGTTTGATCCGGCCGATGGAGCATCCGATGTTGCCGTTGGCGTTGATGCCGCAGACCCATTGGCAAGACGCCGATCGCGAGACCTTTGCGCGCGCCTGGGAAGCTGAACTGGCCGAGGTGCCGGAGTTCACCTCAACCGAAATCCACATCGTGACCGGTTTACTGCTGCCGATCTGGAAGCGGTTGCCGAATGAATCGACGCGGGTCTACCGGCTGCAGACCGATACCGGCCAACGGATCATCGGCCGCAAGGTGTCACCTGCCTGGGCGGCGACAGCTACTGAAACCGGCATTTTGAGCATGACACCGGACGCCGCGTTCGCGGCGTTGCTCGATGGCAAGACGATCATCGATCTTGCGGAATCCCTGCAGCTGCGCCGGGCTCGCGTAATGGGCGTGAACCGGATCGAATTGACCGGCTTCACCGAGGCGATGCGCGACCGTCTTCGCGCCTATGGTCTGTTCAGCGAGATCATCTCCTGGAAGCTGCGCTTCTTCGTGCCGCTGGATGCGACCGGCACGGCGGTGCTGGCCAAAGTGCTGGAGCACTATCCGGTGCTGCGGATCTCCGATCGGGCTGCGGCGTGAGGTCAAGCGCGGCGGATCTGGCGCAGCGTCTCGCGCGCGAGGCCGAGGCGGTGTGCCGCCACTATCTCTCCAACGGTTGTCGCGTCGGCAATTATTGGCAGGTCGGCGACGCCCGGAACACCGCGGGCCGCTCGATGTTCGTGCGCTTGACGGGCAGGGACGGTTCGCGCCCCGCAGGGAAATGGACCGACGCCGCCACCAGCGAGCACGGCGATCTGCTCGACGTCATCCGGGAAAGTTGCGGCTTGGTCGAGTTCCGCGATGTTGCCGAGGAGGCGCGGCGCTTCCTCAGTTTGCCACGACCTGATCCAGACCCGGACCGCCATGCCTCATCCACGGCACCGACCGGCTCACCGCAATCGGCACGACGTCTGTTCGCGATGGCAACGCCGATTGTCGGGACGCTCGTCGAAACTTATCTGCACCACCGCGGCATTACCCAACTCATTGAAGTCGCATGCCTTCGCTTCCATCCCCGCTGCTACTATCGTCCGCATGGGGATAGTCCGACCGAGACCTGGCCTGCAATGGTCGCTGCCGTCACCGATCTTGATGGCCAAATCACCGGTGTGCAGCGCACCTGGCTCGATCCGTTCGGCTTGGGGAAAGCGCCGATCGACACCCCGCGGCGGGCGATGGGCGACCTGCTCGGCAACGCGGTCCGCTTCGGTGGGGCCTGCGACGTGATGGCGGCCGGCGAGGGAATCGAGACCATGCTATCCCTGCGCGGGGTCGTGCCGACCATGCCGATGGCTGCGGCACTCTCAGCTGCGCATCTCGGCGCCATCCTGTTTCCGGCAAGACTGCGCCGACTCTACATCGTCCGCGACAACGATCCTGCCGGCGATAGCGCGTTGGCAATCTTGATCGACCGCACCCAGGCGGCGGGGATCGAGGCGATAGCGCTGTCGCCACGGGGCGGCGACTTCAACGAGGATCTGCGGCAGTTCGGCATCGACGCGCTACGGGAAGCGGTGCGGATGCAGATTGCCCCGGACGACGTCGCGCGGTTCATGCACCGCTGATCTAATGTTTTGGACAGAAACGGTGGGGGGCTTTCCCGGCACCGTCGCGATCGATCGGGCTGCTTCCTATTGGGTCGGAGAGCACCGCGCGCACGGCCTTCTTGAGAGGGCGATCGATGCGGCAAGCGTTCCGGAGCCGCAATGGCTTCGCCGACTATTTTCCGCCGGCGGGAAGGCCCGCCTTTGCATCGCGAGGCAAAATAGCCGGCTCCCGCCATCCTCCGCTTCGCTTCGGCCGCTGTCGCTGCGCTCGGCGGTGCAGGTCCGGCCCGCCCGCCGCTGTTCGTCGCCATGAAGGCCGCGATGAGCGCGGTCGATCCGCCAAGGGCAAGCATCATGACCAACGATCACGACGACACCAGTTTCGAGCCACCACATGCCGCATCGCCAACCGACCATATCCTGACCGAGCTGCAGCTGCACGGCTATCGTCCGTTCCAGGACGAGCCAGATCCGAGGCCGCTGCCCGAAGCACAGCTCATCGCGAACGCCGTCGCCGATATCTTCGATGCGCTTGTCGCCACCTTGAGCGACACCCGCCTCGAACCAGACCTCGCCGACCTGCTGTGGTCGACCGTCAACCTGTTCCACCGCGCCAATGAACGGATCGAGCGCGAGCTCGACGACAATGAGCAGGCGCAGAAGCGCAGCCAGCGCGACCAGGATGGCTCTGAAATCCGCTCGGTTGAACTGGAGCGCCTCACCGCCGAGGGGGTGACCCTGGTCGAGCGCCGCAACGCCATGGAGCTGTTCCGCGACCAGGCCGCCGACCACTTCGTCCGCCACACCGGATCGCATTGGCACCCGCGCAGCGGCTCGCTGGTCAACCACCGCGCGCTGACCTCGGCTGTGATCGACAGCCGCGACTTTATCGCCGCCCGGCGCCGGGCCGAGATCGAGGTGCTGTTGCCCGCCGGGCCGAAGATCGCCGTCACCGGCGGGCTCGACTTCAACGATCACCGCCTGATCTGGGACAAGCTCGATCAGGTCCACACCAAGCACCCCGACATGGTGCTGCTGCATGGTGGTTCTCCCAAGGGCGCCGAATTGATCGCCGCCCGTTGGGCCGACCACCGCAAAGTGCCGCAGATCGCCTTCAAGCCGGACTGGACCAGGCACGCCAAGGCCGCGCCGTTCAAGCGCAACGATCAGATGCTCGACGTGCTGCCGATCGGCGTCATGGTATTCCCGGGCACCGGGATCCAGGAGAACATGGCCGACAAAGCCCGCAAGCTCGGCATTCCGGTCTGGAAATTCGGCGAGCGCGGCGCGTAAGCGCCGCTAGCTCCATAACGGGTAGCAAACGCTGCACGTGCGGCCGGGTCCGAGCGGCGACTGATGACATTGCCTGCTACCAGAAAAACGCCACCGCGAATTCTCGCTGGCACCACGACCGCCTTGCGCTATAATTCTGACCGCGCCGTGGTGGTGGTGGAAGGCGCGACCCTTGCAAAAGTTGTCACGGGAGCCACCACCATGATCATCATCGGCATTCTTCTCAATATCGCGGGGCTCGGTCTGCTTTGCTGGGTCATGTTCCGGCTTGCCGTTTATGCATTGCCGTTTTTTGTCGGGATGACGGCCGGCCTCTATGCATTGCAAACCGGGGCAGGGCCGCTCGGCGCCATCATTGTCGGCATCGTCTTGGGCGCTTTCGCTCTGGTGGTCGGGCAGCATGCGTTTTCCGTCGCGCGCTCAGCAACTGTTCGCCTCGTAATTGGTCTGCTGTTCATTTGTCCGGCGATGGTTGCGGGCTATCATTTGACCCTCGGCTTTGCTCAGCTCGGCATCGGCTCGGCAGGCTGGCGTCAGGCATTTGCTTTGGTTGGCGCGGTCGCCATCGGCGGCACGGCCTGGACGCGGATAGCGATGCTGGCAGCCCCGCAATCGATCGAGGGCGTTCACGCCGGTTCGGCTCAGCCGTCGCTCGAGTCGGCAACGACCATCGGGTGACTGCGCGGGCCTGTCGTCGGCAGGTTGGGCAGTCGAGCAGTCTATCTCCGCTGAGCCTGACCTTGGTGTTGCGCGTTCGCTGGTGAGCGCCTCGGCGGAGCGCTCGGTCTCCTCGCCGACTTCAAACCCGTGGGGGATGACCTACGCTGTCCTCTGTCGCTCGGTAGGCACGGGCTCCCTTTTGTACGCCGGGGTTTCTGTTACTTCGCCTGGTGCGCGCGGCCTCTTGTTTGCCCCGATCGATAGCTGGCACGTCTTCCTCCAAAATGCTGTTCAGGGCACACGAGCACCTTGCCTCTCTTTGGCTTGATCTGGCCGAAGGCCGGCTTCGCCTCGATCGCCTGGACCGCAATGGCTAGGTGAGACTTTCTTCCCCTGGGCTGCCACCCCACGAAGTGCGCGGGGCCCCGGTTCGCCCATTCCTCGCGAGGCAAGAAAGTCCCCCCGCCGCCATCCTCCGCTGCGCTACGGCCCAAGCGGGTGCGGCGTCGATCGCCTTCGGCTTTCAGATCGCCATCGAGGCCGCGGTGGTCGCGGGCTCGAAAACAGCAAGGAGAAGTGACATGGCTAACATCGGCTCATTCAAGAAGTCCGGCCAAGAATTCCAGGGCGAGATCGTCACCCTGAGCCTCCAGACCAAGGGCGTCCGCATCGTCCCCGAAACCGACCGCAACAGCGAGAACGCGCCGAGCCACCGGGTCTATGTCGGCCGCGCCGAGATCGGTGCCGCCTGGTCGAAGCGCTCCAGCGAGGGCCGCGACTATCTCTCGGTCAAGCTCGACGACCCGAGCTTCAACGCTCCGATCTACGCCAATCTGTTCGATGACGAAGACGCCGAGACCTTCACCCTGATCTGGTCCCGCAGCCGCAAGCCCAATGGCGACTAAGCCTCCTACCCGAGAACGCCCCGCTCGAAAGAGCGGGGCGCCGCCACCGAGGAAGCACTAACGGGGAGGGATACCGAAACGTGCCGATATCCGGCATCAGCGGCATCTCGGCTTCCGGCACCACTTGAATCGGCCGATGCCGGTTCGGTCCCGGCCGCCGTTCCGCATCCCCATCAGATTACCGGCTTTCTAGCTCTCGGCGTCTCGAGCTTGCTGTTCCAGCTCCTCTAACAGCGCAGCGATACGCTGCGCTGTTTCGGCATCCGCGATATCACGTGCCAGCGCGCGATACTTCGCTATCTTCTCTCGCAGCTCCACGACATTTTCGCTAATAATTTACTCCCTTATGGAGACGACGCCAACGGATCGAAATTGTTCTATTCGGCGATCGGTCTCTTCCGTTATGTCGGACGCCGTACATTGATTCTGGCCACGATAATTCTAGACTGAGTTCGATAAATCGCAATTTGGCGAGATCAGCTATGACGGAAGTTCAAGACATCGAGAAACCTGACGAATACCTCAGCCATGCGGAGCATTGTTTGAGGATGGCCGCAGAGGTTGCCGATCGTCGGTCCCGCGTCGTCTTGCGTGAGATGGCGGCGGTTTGGTTACGGCTGTCGTCAGCCGGAGAACGTGCATAACTCAGCGCACGAAATCGGCCGTTAGGTTCGCCAATGTCGTTCTATCGGTTTTCCATATTCCAAGGTGAAAGCGCAGACGCGCAAGGGCAGGAAGTCGATCTTCCGGATAGCCGTGCCGCTTGGAATCAAGCGTGCTCAATGTGCCGCGATCTGAGCCGTACCATTTTCACGGACGCCAAGCCCGAATGGAAACTGGAAGTCAGCAACGAATTGGGTAAGACGATCTTCCGATTTCGGGTTCTTGCTGAGGTGCTGTAGCAGGCGCTGGACCTAGGTCATACGAGGCCGTCATCTTTGCGCAACTCAGCGAGGTGAGCATCAACAACCTCGAAACGTTGTTCGAGAGAAACCGCAAAACGCCCTGCTAGGTGGAGCCGGACCGCGCTTGTTCTTCCAAAGCCGCAATTAGTGCGAGCAATACTCCACGTCGAACCGAGTCTTTGGTCTCGGAAAGGGCACGACGATAGAGCTTTAGGTTCTCGTCTCGGATGAAGCGATCCATGCGCAGCCCTCCGTTTATACCGCAATATTATATTCATGAAATCGGACGTCACAATCATTTTTGGGGTTCCGCTGCAGGCGGTCTGGAGGTTCTGTGGAACCGGCCGCATGCGGATTGGGGGCTGGGGAATACGTCCGGCTTTGGTGGTCCGTCGTGGACTGTCGTCCCAATCCAGAAGTTCTAGTCGGGGCGCGGCATGCAATCCGAGCAACGCAAAGCATGAATGCCGCTTTGAATAGCCTTGCGCGCAAGTCGGAAAGGCAGAATCAGACTGTTGCTTCGTATCAAGCGTGGGCCCTTCGGCAATTTCTCGGTGCTATCCTACGTAATCTGGGCTCATGTCTTGCTACGGTCGTTCAGAAGTCGTCGAGCAAGGCTCTTCATATGGCTGCAATATGCTCGAGCGTGAATGGCTTGCCGAGCGTGGTGACACCGGTATCAAGAACGCCGCCGAGAACGCGTCGTCGCCCATAGCGACGAGCACCGTGATAGCCCCTTGCCCAAGCGCGAGCTTTCGGTCGACCCGAAGTTTCCGGGTTGACGACGGTCGCGTCCCATGTCGTCGAGCTGCTCGCATCGGGCAGTTGCTCGCGCAGTCATTAAAGGACTGCTAAAATTTGACGGGCAACAGTGATCGCGAACCACGATCAACGTATTCGACAATTCCGTCTTCAAACGATCAGTCCCACAACCAAAAATCTCTCCGCAAACGCAGTGCTACGCATGGTCGTAAGATGAGAGGGGGACGGAATGCTCAAAATCGATTGGCGGCAGGCGGCACCTTATCAACATGCGAAGGTCATCTCGGCCTCGGGCCTCGCCTGGGAGTATCTTCGACGCGACGACGACTATCGCCGGGCTTACGAACGCGTGAAGCGCCGCAAAGCAAAATCCGCAGAAATCCTTGAAGCCTTCTCCGAGCGCTGGGGGTTAAGGTTTCCCACGAGACCCGCGGCAGCCTGCTGATCGCGAGTCGGTCTTCTGGATTCCGAGCCTGCAGCCTGAGGCCTTGCTGTTATCGGCGGCGTCGTCCGCGCCGGCACCCGCATCGACGGCTGCGCCGGTCGATCTGACACATCTGCCCGGTCTTGATCTGCGGCGTGCCGCAGACGGCTGGCATGGCGTGTGGCAATCAGGCGGAATCATTCATCAATTCTGGCTGACCGAGGGGCCCTCGGCGGCCGCCGCGAACTATGCCGTGACGGTGCCGTTAGATGCGTTGCTCGAGTTGCGCACGCACGCGGCGAAGCGGCTTTGGCGGGTGTTGAACGGTCGGTCCCCTGGGCGCCCGTTTCGGGCGATGCCAACTCAACTCCGAGATCTGCACATTCTGACATTGCGCGCGCTTGATGCGCGGCAGTGCGGCGAGAGCTACCGGACCATCGCCGAAGTCCTGCTCGGCTTTCACGGCGACAAGACCGACTGGGAGAGCGATCCGCGCAAGAACAAGGCGCGGCGTCTGGTTGCCTCCGGCCAGCGCATGATGCGGGGCGGCTATCTGACCCTGCTGCACTATCCGATCAAGCTGCGGCGCCGTTAATCCTCTGTCTGTCGGACACGTTGCTCGCCCGGTCCAGTCCGGGGTGCCGCAAGCCCGTATGCACAAATACGGCACGCTGCAAGTCGCCGTTTCTCAGCCACGGTTCGCCACGACGCGCTGTCGCCACCGACAACACGCGCTCTGCAAACCGGAGTTGATCCTGATGCCCGACCCGATGGCAGGTCTGCCGCCCCGACTGCTGCGCACACCCGAGGCTGCGCGCTTTCTCGGAATCTCCAACCGGACCTTGGAGAAGCATCGCACCTATGGCACGGGGCCAGTCTACCGCAAGATCGGCGGCCGTGTCGTCTATGCCGTTGAGGACCTGCAGTCATGGTCCGCGATCGGCGCGCGCAAATCGACCTCCGAGCAGACAGCGAAACGGGTGTTCCCCGCCCGCCGGTTGACCCCGGCCGAGCGCGGGGCGCGCTGAATCATGCGCAACCTCGATGAGCCACGCCGGCCTGCGCCGTGCGAAAGCGAGCGGACCCGGCTCAATCCGTTCGTGGTGATAGGCGGCGATGCCAGCCCGCGCGACCAGCGCGATCTGATGGAGCGGCCGTTCTTCTCGCTGTCGAAATCGCCACGCACCAAGCCGATCCTCTACCGCGCCAATGACGTCGAGGTGCAGGTGTTCGGCATGCCCAAGCATGGCATGGCGACGATCTGGGACGCCGACGTGCTGATCTGGGCGGCGAGCCAGATTGTTCGAGCCGAGAACCTGGGACTTACCACGTCGCGCTTCTTTCGCTTCACGCCGTATCAGCTGCTGCGCGGTGTCGGCCGCCCGACCGGAAACCAGCAGTACCTGCTTTTGAAGGCGGCGTTGGCGCGCCTGCAGTCCACCGTCATCGCCACCACCATCCGCAACGGGGAGCACTGGCGGCGCCGGCAATTCTCCTGGATCAACGAATGGGAGGAGATGTCGACGCACAGCGGCCGCGTCGAGGGCATCGAATTTGTGCTGCCTGATTGGTTCTACAATGGCGTGATCGACCGCTCGCTGGTGCTGACCATCGATCCTGCCTACTTCCGGTTGACGGGCGGCATCGAGCGCTGGCTTTACAGGGTTGCGCGCAAGCACGCCGGCCACCAGCGGCAGGGCTGGGTGTTCGAGGTGGCACATCTCCACGCCAAATCGGGCAGTCTCGCGCGCGGCTCTGATTTTGCGCTCGACATCAGGCGTATCGCGGCGCGTCAGCCGCTGCCCGGTTACCGATTGCTGATCGAGCGCGAGGGGCGCTCCGAGCTGCTGCGCATCCTGCCGGTCGATTTGTCCACAGTGCCTGTGCAGAACCTTGTGAACAGGCTCGGCAGATCAGGCGCAGCGGTATCGGCAGATCAGGCGCAAACCCTATCGGCAGATCAGGCGCACCAACCGCAACTAAACCTTTGGCTGGAACAGCAAAATCGGGCTCCTAACTTAGAATCTAACATAGATTCTAACTCTTCTGTTTTGTACGGCGTGCAAGTGCGCCGTGGTGCCGGTGCCGGCTTTCGTGGACCGGTGCGCACTACCATCGACCCGCATCCAACCACTTCAACCGCAGCCGAAGAGGAACCGTCGCAAGTCAGCGGTGGAGTCGATCGCGCTCCGAACTCCAAGAGGAGTAAGCGATGACCAGCGCTGCTCCATCGCAAACGCTGCGTCAGCACGATGTCGCTCGCTCTGCGGGCCGTCGGGCGCCGCGCATCGCCGATCACGCGTGCGGAACCTCCAATCTTGTATGCCTCCAATGTGACTTCGAGGTCGCCGCCATGCTGCGCGACATGCCGGGCAAGCCCTTCGCGTTGAGGGAGCGGCATCATGATCGATGTTAAAGATGACACCCTCACGGACGTCGATCTGATCTGGATCGAGAAGCGGCTGCAGCGCTGGATACGCTTCGGTCATGTTGCCTCCGAACGGGTCGTCAATCGCCATCGCAGCACCGTCGCCTTCGCGCCGGGCAGCGTTTTCGCCTTCGTCCGCTGGGCGTCGAACGAGTTTGGCACTGTGGTCTCGCGGATCGACATCCTGCGCGCAGTTGCGGCGGGCGAGGCCTGTTCGACGGTCGGCTTTGTCCGGCCCGGCGGCGAGAGCCTGCTGCGGGTCTATGGCTGGCCCAAGGTGCAGCGCGTGCTGCAAGCGATCGATGCCGTCGAGGCGCTGGGCATCGACCCGGCCGACGCCGCACCCGATCACTGGCGGCACATACACAACCGACTGGCCGCTGGTGCTGTTCCCCACGGCTACACGGAGGAACGCCACGCCGCCTGGCTCAAGCGTCAAAGGATCGCGCCATGACGCGGCTTGCTTATGTCATGGCGACGTCTTTTGTCGTGCTGGTGATGATCGGCCGATCGACCGTCACGGTCGCGCCGAAGCTGATCTGGAATGCATCGGCAAGTGCGCCGATCGGCCTCTACGCGGTGTGGCCGGCGGCTGATCTCGGCGTCACCGATCTGGTCGCCGTCGAGGCCCCCGAACCCTTGGTCAGTTATCTCATTGCGCGGGAGTATTTGCCGCGCGGTGTGCCGCTGATGAAGCGCGTCGCTGCCCTTCCCGGACAAACGGTGTGTCGCTCCGGCAGCAGCGTGACCATCGACACCGTCACGGTAGGGGAGGCGCTGCCCTACGATCGGCGTGGCCACATCCTGCCGGTGTGGCAGGGGTGCCAGACGCTCGGCCCCGACGAAATCTTCCTGATGAACTGGGACGTCCAGGACAGCCTCGATGGCCGTTACTTCGGGCCGATCCCCAAAGACTCTGTCGTCGGCCGCGCGCTTCCGCTGTGGACCGACGAGGGAGGTGACGGCCGCTATCAATGGCGCGCGCCGACACGCTGACTGAACTCCAACCTCACATGAAAGGACATCCAATGGCACAGATCGGCACGTTCAAGCGGACCAAGACGGGTCTCTCGGGGCGCATCCGTACGCTTGCATTCGATGCGGACCTCGTTCTGGTCCCGATCGATAAATCCGACGCGGAGAACGCGCCGGACTATCGCATTCATCTCGCCAATGACGCGAGCTCGGAGGTCGGACCCGAGGTTGGCGCCGGTTGGAAACGCACCGGCGAGAGGGCCGGCGACTACATCTCGCTGCAGCTCGACGATCCCAGCTTCGCACAGCCGATCCGCGCCAATCTGTTCCAGGCCGACGACAACGGAGCGGAGTTCAGTCTGTTGTGGAATCGGCCGCCGCGGCGTCATGAGGCTGCGTGAAGCCATGCGAGCAAGGCCTGCATGTTCACTCCCCGTGGCCGATCGAAAGCCGGTCAATGCCTTCTCCCCTAACGGCTTTTGCACCTCCGTCGTAGGTTGCATCGACCGGTGGCCGCAGGTTGGTGCTTGCGCCTTGCCCGTCCCGGCGGCGAGCACGATGGCTCGCTGCCGTCAGGTCGTGTGCGACACGGCTGCGCGTTGGGCAATCATAACCGTGAGCGCGCTGGCGTTGCAGGTCAGCGCGATCAGCGCGGTTTCTGCCGAGCCCGTGAAGTTGCACGGTGCACCGATGGCGACCGATCTCGCCGATCGCTATGCCGCCGAAATCGCCGAGGCGTCACAACGTTTTGGTCTACCGGAAAGATGGATTCGCGCGGTGATGCGCGTTGAGAGTGGCGGTCGAGCACGCGCGGTGTCGCCGAAAGGCGCGCTCGGGCTGATGCAGATCATGCCAGAGACCTGGGCCGGATTGCGGCTGCGCCACCGGCTCGGCGGCGACCCCTATGACCCCCATGACAACATTTTGGCGGGCGCGGCCTACTTGCGTGAGATGCACGATCGTTACGGCGCGACGGGTTTTCTCGCCGCCTACAATGCCGGCCCCGGCCGCTATGCGGAGTATCTCAACTTTGGCCGCTCATTGCCCGCGGAGACGCTGGCCTATGTCGCGGCACTTGCGCCTTTGATCGGCGGTGAACCGCTCAATCGCAACGCCACGATCGCAACCGGTGCGAGCGCATGGAGCAGCGCACCGCTGTTCGCTGTGCTGGCCCACAACACTGCGCCGCCCAATCGGCTGCAGGTCGATGGTCGATTGCGTGCACGTTCGGTGACCGATCTCTCGGGGCTCGAACCGCAGCACAGTTGGCAGCCGCACGACAGGCAGAGCGCGGCGTCATTGTTCGTAACGCGCGCTGCTGACGGCTCCTCGCGCTAGCGCCTGTGTTGATCGGCCGTGCAGATTGGAGAGCGATAATTCCGAACATTGCGACAGCAGGGAGGGCGCAGATGGTGGAGGGAGCGGAGGGCAAGATTAAAGCCGATGGCACCACGTCTGGCCATCGCGCGCAAATAAGCGCGGTCTGCACACTGGTTAGGAGCGGGCGCACGGCACCGTCGAGAAGATCGTGGAGTGCCGCGTTCTGGTGAAACCTCAGCATTCACGCGGGTCTTTGCGGCACCCCGGCTCAATTCCGCGTTTTTCGGCCGGTCGAAAGGTGTTACGCCGATGAGCAAGGATGATGAGGATCGCTTCCGGCCGCGGCCCGGCCACATCCGTTCCGACGTCCGCAGCGACGCGGCGGCAAAGAGCTTCTTCACCCGGGTTCGCAAGGTCGCCCGTCAACATGGCGCGGGGCCGTCCGGCACATCCGCGTATGGAAAGGGTGGTGGCGCGGAAGGCCAAGCTCGAGGCAAGCTCGGCGGGCGGCGGGGCGTCCGTCGCGGCCGGGGTGCTGCCTTCGTTCGCGCCCGCGCCTTGGGTGAACGCGGATGGAGCCACCGTCAGCCGGGCGCCCGACGCGTCATGGTCAAGTCGCGCTCGGTCCGAGCCGCCGGCAAGAATGGGCGCGCCGCTGCTCATTTGCGTTATATCCAGCGTGACGGCACCTCGCGCGATGGCGAACGCGGCCGGCTGTACTCGGCGACGCAGGACCATGCCGACGGCGCTGATTTCCTGGATCGCGGCAAGGACGATCGCCACCAGTTTCGCGTCATCGTCTCGCCGGAGGACGGCGCAGAGCTCGGCGACCTGACCGGCTTCACCCGGGACCTCATGAGTAAGCTCGAAGCTGACCTCGGAACCAAGCTCGATTGGGTCGCGGTGAACCACTTCAACACCGGCCATCCTCACGTCCATGTCATCATCAACGGCCGGGATGAATTGGGCGAGGATCTGGTCATCAATGGCGACTACATGGCCCATGGCATTCGCGAGCGGGCGAGCGAGCTGGTGACCCTTGAACTCGGTCCTGTCACCGAACTCGAACAGCGCCGCAAGCTCACCGCGGAGATTGATCAGGACCGCTTCACCCGCATTGACCGAGCGCTGATCGCCGAGGCCGGCGAGGGCCCCCTCGATCTTCGGCACGCTCCGGCCGATCCGCGCGGCATTGCCGATCACGCGCTGCGGTTAGCGCGACTGGGCAAGCTGAAGCGAATGGGGCTCGCCACCGAGCAGGCGCCCGGCCGTTGGGAGTTGAGCGAAAGACTGGAGCCCACCTTGCGCGAATTGGGCGAGCGCGGCGACATCATCAAGACGATGCAGCGGGCGCTGCAGGCCGAGGGCGTCGAGCGCGATCCGGCGAGCTTCCAGATCCACGACATTGCACCCGCGACGCCGATCCTCGGTCGAGTGATCGACAAGCATCTCTCTGACGAGCTGGGAGAGAATCTGACCCTGATCATCGACGGCATCGACGGCCGCACCCACCATGTCGCCGGGGTCGATCCGGCCGGAGTTGAGAACATCGGCATCGGCAGCATCGTCGAGGCCGGTTCGGCAGAGGTTGGCCGGCGCCCCGCCGACCGCGCCATTTCGGACATGGCCGAAAATGGCGTCTATCGGCCGAGCCGGCATCTGGAGCAGGCGCGGTTCGATGGCCGCGTCCCTAGCGGGGACTATGACGGCTTCATCGACGCCCATGTCCGCCGGCTAGAGGCGCTGCGGCGCGCCGGCATCGTCGAGCGGATCGACGCCGACCATTGGCGGCTTCCGGACGATTTTGCCAGCCGGGCTGCGGCCTATGACTTGGGGCGAAATCGCCAGCTCAACATTCGCGTGCTTTCCAACTTCGATCTGGAGAGTCAGATCGGGGCTGAGGGCGCGACCTGGCTCGATCGCCGGCTGGTCAGTCGTGGACCCGCCGACCTGGTCGCGGCCGGCTTCGGACAGGAGGTGCAGCAGGCGATGGACCGTCGGCGCGAGCATCTGATCGGGCAGGGCGACGCCACCCGCTATCCCGATGGCCGAATGCTCTACCGCCGCAACCTGGTCGCCACGCTCGAACAACGTGAGGTCATCAGCACCGGCAGCGCACTTGCGGCCTCACGGGCGCTGCCGTTTCGGGCCGCTGCCGATGGTGAGACCGTGCAGGGCGTCTTCAAGCAGACCGTCCAGTTGTCCAGCGGCAAGTTCGCGCTGGTCGAGAACGCCCACGAATTCACGCTGGTGCCCTGGCGGCCGGTGATCGACAACCAGCTGGGACGCGAGGTGATGGGCGTGGTGCAGGGCGGATCGGTGTCCTGGCAACTCGGTCGGAAGCGGGGGCTGGGATTGTGACAGACCGACGCCAGACAATGTCATGACAACGCCGGCCTGATGTGCTAGACGGCGCGTAGGAGAACTCACCATGGCCAATGCCATCCGATCCGAGAAACTCGATCTGCGCCTGACGCCGGAGGCGAAGCGCTTGCTGAATGCCGCTGCGCAGGCGTCGCGACGCTCGGTCAGCGAATTCGTGCTGGAGAGTGCGCTCGACCGCGCGCAGGAGGCTTTGCCCGACCGTCAGCATTTTGGGCTCGACGCTGCAGGTTGGGAGGCATTTCTGGCAGCACTCGATGCGCCGCCCCGGCCGCTGCCGCGGCTGCAGCGGCTGTTGACCGAACCCAGCGTCTTCGAGCAAGCCCCGACCGAATAGATGACGTTGCGCATCGAGAAGCTGCGGCGGGACCATCGCGTCGAAGGGTTTGATTGCGGCAAGGAGCCGTTGAACCGCTTCGTGGTCCGATATGCTCTGCAGAGCCAGCTTTCCAACAGCTCGCAGACCTATCTGGCCTTATCGCAGGATGAGCTTGTCGGCTTCTACACCTTGGCGTTCGGCGACGTCACTTACGACGATGCCCCGGAACGGCTGCGCAAGGGCGTCGCCCGGCATCCGATCCCGCTGATGATCCTTGCTCGCCTCGCCGTCGCCAGCGCCTGGGCCGGCAAGGGGATCGGCTCGGGCCTTCTGAAGGACGCGCTGGCCCGGACGCTCGCGGCGGCCGAAATCGCCGGGCTGCGGGCCTTCGCCGTCCACGCCAAGGATGATGAGGCGCGGGCGTTCTGCGAACGGTTTGATTTCATCGCGTCACCCAGCGATCCCATGCACCTCTTCGTGCTGCTGAAGGACGTCCGGGCCTTGATCGGCCGTTAACGCGGCGGCTCTCAGGCTTTTCGCCCGGGGCGCCGCAGCAGCAACGCTCCATGGCTTGGTGATAGGCTAAACAGGAACGATCCTTCAGAGGCTCTACGCTTTGCGGGGCCGGCGAGATGTTCGCTTGGCGGATTCGTCCACCAACTGGATCTGCGCCAAAATATCTCCGGGAGCAGCTCCCACCGCAGTGGCAATATCGATAAACTCGATTACGTCAATTCGCCGCTCACCGTTCTCATACTTGGCGACAAAGGATTGCGGTTTGTCCAGCGCTGTTGCCAAATCGGCCTGCGTCATACCGTTCTTCTTGCGCGCGGCCGTAAGCAGGGATTGGAGCTGCCGCTGTCGCGGCGTGCGCAACGATTTCGGCATGCGGAACGGGGCCCCATTGAAGAAAAGGAGCCATTCCGGTAATCCTGAGTTGGGATTATCCCATTTTGGGATACTTGCTGATATCCGTGGGGTGAGGAGCGCGCGCTGTGCCGGCAGAGCTTGAACTTGATCCCGATGTCGATGACCAGGCGCCTGATGGCCCCGACGTCACCCCATATGACGAGGCACACTTCGTGACCTATCTGCGCCTGCTTGACGCCAAGGCGGACGGGGCGCACTGGACTGAGGTAGCGCGGATTGTGCTGCATCGCGATCCTGATCGGGAGGAGGCGAGAACCCGGCGCTGCTTCGAAAGCCACATGGTGCGGGCGCAATGGATGACCAAGCGCGGCTACCGCCGGCTACTTGAGCAATCGGTCGAACAAGCGCGGCGCCCCCGATCCTGATTGGCAGAAGTTCTAAGGCCCGCCGATTTCCACGCCACACTATCCGGCGGCGCGACGGTGATGTTTTCGAATTGCCTTTCGCCACCGGCCTCAGTCTCTGATCGGTCAGCATCAGCAGCCGATCGGAGTCGTCATGTCGGGAACACGAATCCTTTGGGGTCAGATCGCAATCGTCCTTACCGTCGTGCTGACGACAACGTGGACCGCGACGCAATGGACGGCCTGGCGGCTCGGCTTTCAGCCCCAGCTTGGGCAACCGTGGTTTGAACTGGCACCCGGCATGCCGGTCTACTACCCGCCGGCGTTCTTCTGGTGGTGGTATGCCTTCGATGCGTATGCACCTTCTGTCTTCGTCGAAGGGGCGTTTATCGCGGCTTCCGGCGGATTCATCACCATCGCCGTTGCCATCACTCTGTCGATCCTAAGGGCGCGCGAAGCGAAAAGCGTCGAGACCTACGGCTCAGCCCGCTGGGCCTCCGAACAGGAAATGCGTGGCGCGGGATTGCTCGGTCCCCACGGAGTCATCCTCGGCTGTCACCGCGAGCATTACTTGCGTCATGACGGACCGGAACACGTGCTGTGCTTTGCACCGACACGGTCGGGCAAAGGCGTTGGCCTGGTCGTTCCCACGTTGTTGACGTGGCCTGGCAGCACGGTCGTTCACGACATCAAGGGAGAAAATTGGACACTGACGGCTGGTTTCCGGTCGCGATTCGGTCGTGTGCTCAAATTCGATCCGACCGACGCGCTCTCCGCAGCTTACAATCCGCTGTTGGAGGTGCGGCGCGGCGACAAGGAAGTCCGCGACGTTCAGAACATCGCCGATATCCTGGTCGATCCGGAAGGAGCGCTCGATCGCCGCAATCATTGGGAGAAGACCAGCCATAGCCTTCTCGTCGGCGCCATCCTGCACGTCCTTTATGCGGAACCGGACAAGACGCTGGCCGGGGTCGCCAACTTCCTGTCCGATCCGAAGCGCCCGGTCGAAGCGACGCTGCGCGCCATGATGTCGACGCCGCACCTTGGCGAGAGCGGTGTTCATCCCGTGGTCGCCTCTGCAGCCCGGGAACTCTTGAACAAGTCGGACAACGAACGGTCGGGCGTGCTCTCCACCGCGATGTCGTTTCTCGGCCTCTACCGCGATCCCGTGGTAGCCAAGGTGACCGAGCGCTGCGATTGGCGGATCGCCGATCTCATCGTGCAGCGGGCATCGCTCAGCCTCTACCTTGTGGTACCGCCCTCCGATATCAATCGCACCAAGCCGTTGATCCGGTTGATCCTCAACCAGATCGGGCGGCGGCTCACGGAGGAATTGAACACCGGCGGTCGTCGGCATCGCTTGCTGCTGATGCTCGATGAATTTCCCGCACTGGGCCGGCTGGACTTCTTCGAGTCAGCACTCGCCTTCATGGCCGGCTACGGCATCAAGAGCTTCTTGATTGCGCAATCGCTCAACCAGATCGAGAAAGCCTACGGCGCCAACAATTCCGTGTTGGATAATTGCCACGTCCGGGTCGCCTTCGCCACCAACGACGAGCGGACCGCGAAACGCGTCTCGGACGCGCTCGGCACCGCAACCGAGTTGCGCGATTCCACCAACTATGCCGGCCACCGGCTGGCGCCCTGGCTTGGCCATCTGATGGTGTCGCGACAGGAGACCGCGCGGCCGCTGCTGACGCCCGGCGAGGTGATGCAGCTTCCCCCCGCCGACGAATTGCTGCTGGTTTCCGGTGTCCATCCGATCCGCGCCAGGAAAGCGCGCTACTACGAGGATCGCCGCTTGGCGGAGCGCATTCTGCCGCCGCCGGTCCTTGGCAAGATTGCATGGAAAGGCACTGACATGACGCCGCACGATTGGCTTGCGCTGCCGCAACTCACCACCGCCGTGCCGCGTTGGATACAAGACGGTCATCCTCTCGACGCCGATCCTGCCAACGCCGGCATCAGGCGCGAGCCGGAATTGCCCGAGCATGAGGAGATCGTACCAAACCAACAACCCGTGGATCGCGAATTCGACATGCTGGAGGAGGGGCCTGACATCGATGCTGCTAAGGCCCGAGCGTTCCGGCAAAGTGTGCGCATCGTGGCGCGGCAGGCGGCGATGGATCCCGCCGATGGCATCGGGCTGTGAGTTCTGCCATGCCAGTCAAGACTCGCATGAACGTCTACTTCGAGCCGGCGTTGCTCAAACAGGTCCAGGCTCTGGCGCTGCGGCGTAACGTCTCCAAATCCGCCGTGATCGAGGCCGCCGTGGCGTCCTTTCTGTCGGAAGATTCCGCGGAGCGGTTAGAAGCCGTCTTGGCGCGCCGCATGGACAGGCTTGGCCGCCAGATCGAAGGCATGGACGAGGATATCGCCATTCTCGGAGAAACCGTCTCGCTGTTCATCCGGTTCTGGCTGACGATCACGCCGCCTTTGCCCGACAGCGCGCAGGCTTCCGCGCGCGCCAAGGGCCTGGAACGGTTCGAGGGATTCGTGCAGGCGCTCGGACGCCGCCTGGCAAAGGGTGACCGGTTCATCAAGGACCTGTCGCGCGACATCCCGGCTACGCGCGCAAGCGAGGCCCTTTCAGAAATTGGCGACAAGAATAACGGACTCGTTTGATCCGCGCGGACTTGGCTAACATAGACAGCTCTACATATAGCGGGTCCCGCAGCCATTATTCGCTTGGCAGAAATGTGCCAGCAAGCGACATCACTCGCTCACCTCGTCGGCGTGGATCCGTAGCGACATCCCTGAACATAGTCGGAATTTGACCTTAGCCGCTTTTATCGGTCTGTTGCCGCTTCAATATCCATTTCACCAAAACGTACGGAACGGCGAAACCGAGCGCAATCATAGCCGTCCCAAGGTTTTTCCATTCAGGAGGGCTATAGCCCCAGAACACGTACCCGACGTGAGAGGCATAATAGAGGAGCGTCCATACAATCACGAGCCCAACTATGCCAGCGATGACTGCCCCGCGCGGCTTCAATACATCGTGCCACGGCTCTTCCATCGCTGCTCACTAACCGACACTCAGAGTGTCAACATGACGTTCGCACGAGCATAGCCTAAATCCGTCAACCGTTCACGTCGCCGAAAACTCAATTGTGAACGAAGCTGGCAAGTCCGCTCCGGGCCAGGAGCGGACCTGATAGTTGTCACAAATCTCGCTCGCTTATCGCGTGTGTCGCGACTCCGAACGTCGCCCCTATCTGCTTACAACGCTCACCCCGGCTTCCTTCTTCAATCCGAAATGTTTCCACATTGTCGTCTTTTCTAGGCTTGCGGCGCTTAGCCAAAAAGTCCGCCTTTTGGGCGAGCACCCTCAGGACAGGGGCGTTTGCCTCGTCTATGGGAATGATTGGCGGGTCATCCAGATCTAGAGCGCAACTGTCGGGATCGTTTTCCCCGATAGTCCAAGCGGGGCGGACAACCAAATTGGATTTCTCCAACCGCAAATCGCCGATCGGATCTGGCGGCTCGGTTTCGCTTCTCATGCGCGCTGGCGCGAGCATGAACCGACCGATACGGCGGTACTCACTCAGAAACATATCGAGGTTTCTCGACGAAGTTGGCGTCATTACATTCCGCCGTGCCACGAAACCAACAATGTCTGTCGAGGCCGACCCAATTTTGACCATGTTGGGACCAACGATAACGGCATAAGCATGCGGGTTCGAAATGTTGACTCCAGTGACAATTGCGAGCCGCAAACTGTCTTCCCCGTCGCGATCGCCGAATCGCTCGCGCCATGCCTCGAAAATTCCCGCCGCAGGCTCAGCATTTTCGAACATGAGCCCGAGTATCGGTATCATGCGTGACCCAGGCGAACACACATAGAATGTCCCGCGCCAAACGGCGGCATCCCATTTTCTTGCGTCGATCGGACTGACGACTCGATAATCAGTGTGCCGCTTTCTCTCGAGATCGAACGTGCCCTCTGGCGCTTGCCCTTTGCCAGATTTGACAGGCCCTGGGCGCTCCTTCTCTTCAGGAAATTTCGGCGACCACGCAGCCGTCCGAGTGAGTGTGACCGGCTTGTCGCCGTCTTCACTCCAGTCGTCGATCGAGATTTTCTCCTTTCCGCCAAAAATGACGCCATACATTGTCGGCACATTCGAAAATGTGATCGCCCGCGAGAAACCGCTCTCGTCGCCTAGGACCGCTGCGCCCCAAGCGTCGGGATCTGCGGGCACGGCGAACGTAACAAATATCCGCATCACCGACTGTGCGAGCCAGCCATAGAACTCGGCAGCTTCTTCCCGGTTCGCGTAGGTCAGCCTCGGGCGGTGGGTCACAACCGCAACAGTAGATCCCTTTTCTTCAATGAAGCTCAGCACCGGAGTAAGCGGCGCGTCATCGCTTTGAATAAAGCGGATATCCAAATGATCCAAGTTGGGCAACGTCGTCAGATTCAGGCTGGTTGCGAGCAAAGACTCCAACGCGCCCAACACGCCTTCGCCGATTCCAATCGACGTAAGGGAGTTTCGGCAATTTACGACAATGCCACACCCAAGGACGTGTGATCGCAATTGCACCTGGTCTTTCAGCAGATAGTCGGGCCTAACAAATGCGGCATCTCTGCCCGCGACCGCCATCATGTTGAAGAGCGATTCAATCATCTCCGGCGTCTCCGTCTCCGGAAGGCCGTCCTCGCCGCGCAGTGCTTCATCGCCGCCAAGCAGGAAAAGCAACGCTGTGCTGACCTGCAGAAGTCCGAGGCGGTCGACCGCAGCCGGAAGTTTCGTTAGCGCGGGCAGATCACAGGATTCTGTTGCTATCATGAAGGCGGCAAGTCGATGGCCCTGTTCAATGCGCGTTTCTTCCGCAACCTCCTTCTGCTCGTCCGTCCGCGAGCGTCCATTTCGGATGTTCGCTCCCAGCTCATGCGCTGTTAGTGCAAAGGGAACGCGGCCCAATTGCAGTTCACACTCGAACCAGTGTGTGAATATCGACGGATCGATGCCCTCGACGCTGCCAGACTGCTTGAATTTACGGCACTCGCCCGTAACGGCTGCGAGCGCGTAATTGCGCCCCGCCCAATAAAGACCAGCCTGCATATACGCAATGCTGCATCCGCGCAGGGCTTCGACCAGTTCGTCTTCATATTCTTCTTTGACAAGAAGACCGACGGCTCGCCCGAACCAGCGGATCGCGTCGTAGTGCAGACCCTTCTCCAATTTCTGATAGCCGCGCTTGCTATTTAGCTTGGCTGCTGCGCCTTCCTTTTGGCGCTCCGCTATCGCATCCGTCAGCGTCTCGTACAATCTATCGAAAGCTTTGCTGTCTGGCGCGAACCCGCCTAGTTCCGTGATGACCTTTGCAATCATTTCGAACGGAAACGTGCCAAGCCCGTGGGATTGCTTGATTACGTCGGTGAATTCATCCCAGATACCGTCAAACTTGGCCGCATCGGCGGACGAACGAATTGCAGTGGCGCGACTCAATAGAAGCAGCGCGTGGGCGTGCAGCGAATTGTTCGGGCGGGAAGTGTCGGACTTCGCCACTTCGAGCGCGGCTACAACGCTTTCACGTCGTTTCTCAACATTGGCTGCATCTTTCGTCAGCATGCCTGTGTCGACGGCGTTCGTAAGAAGCGGCAACAAATTCGTAAGCCGCTCCAGATCGTCGGCGTCTTGCGACGAAATCGCTAGGCTCTCGACCTCATCGTACAGCTCGGTTAGGCGCCGCGCGTCTTCGAACCACCAATAGGATGTCCACGCCCATGTATAGGCCGCCAATAATTGATGGGTTTTCAGGCCGTTGTCTTTCGCAAGCCTGACAGCACGGTCGAAGCGGCCATCGACTTCATACCGATTTCTTTCCAGCCCGCGAGCGAGCGTCGCGGCGCGTAACGCGTCCTCGACAAGTATTGGAAGCTGACCAAGATACGTCGCACCGTCGTTCATCGCGTGATCGAGTTGGTCCAACTCGGTTTGCCGCGTAAGGTCACGCGGACCCTGAACAGGCGTGGCGACCTTTTTCCCAACCCCTAGCGTCTCATGGGCGATATCGAGGCTGTCGCGATCGAACACGCAGTCGAGAAGCCAAGTTCGATCGAGGATTGTTACAGGAATGGAATAGGTCTCTTGCAGCTTGTCCTGGACTTGGGCGCTTTTGCGAGACGACGCATACTGGTTCGTGATGAAGTAGATCCGGTCGTAGTCGCGTCCGGTTCCTGCGATTTCCTTGACGTCTGATTGTACTTTATCGCGCCAATCCTCCTTGGCGCTGAACGCGAATGCTCGCCGTTCGGACCCGGCGGAGGCGTCAGCGATAAACCATCGATCGGAAACTTCCTTTGCGACCGGAAAGCTCTCTGCGTCTGTTTTTCCGTCACCACCGCCAGTAGGCCCCGTTTGCGGACGAATGTTCGGCGAAATGAATTTTTCTGCGAGTCGCTTGGCGAAGTTCTCGAATATCTTTTCGGCATTCTGCTTCGTCAAGGTTTCGAGATGATGAGAAAGCACTTCCCGTTCTAGCTCGATTTGGCCGATTTTCTTGGAATCGGAAAACAAATGCGGTCGACGCCCGCGCATATATTGCGACGGACTTAAGCGCGGCGTTCGCCGACGATGTTCCGGCGTCTCTTCGGTCATGCCCTATATTTAGGATAGTGTCGGGCTACTTCAAAGCGTTTCCACGCGCTGCTCAATGTTTAGGTGCCGATCATCGGAGAAATTTCCAGGCCCGGCGCGCGGTCCAGCGGCAAGACGCTGGGTCGTGGTTAGAGGCAAGACGCTGACCATGGGGCGTTTAAGGGAGGTCGAAGTTTCAGCCGATTTGAAAGAAGGTAAAATGGAAATGGCAAACTCGAAACGATTCGAAATGGTGCCGAGTCCGCTAAGGGTCAGAAGCGGCCTCTGGGACCATTGACCATAGCGACCGTTGCTCATCCCTCCCTAGCAATGACGACGTGCGCCACCACTGATTGAAAGCGGCGCTGGAAGTGATAACCTCCGTTGCGGGGGACGGTGTGTATATCTCAGAGATTAGGATCGAGAATTTCCGGCTGTTCGGGGTGGGCAATGATACCTTCGTGCTCCCGCTTAAGCCGGGCCTGACGGCGCTCGTCGGTGAGAACGACGGGGGCAAGACGGCCGTCATCGACGCACTGCGGCTCGTGCTCGGCACCCGCGATCAGGAACTGATTCGCGTCGAGGCTACGGACTTCCATCAGGCGCCTGGCGGAGCGCAGGCAGAGCAGATTTGCATTCGCCTGACCTTCAAGGCGCTGACGGTCCATGACCGCGCCGCGTTCGCCGAATACCTGACTTATCTTCCAGGCGGCGACGTCACCGAGACCGCGCTAATCATCACATGGAATGCTCGGCGCAATACGAAGGAAGGCGTCTCCCGCCGTACGCTACCCTCGGAGATCCGCACCGGCGCGGCCGGTGACGGCCCCGTACTAGAGGGAGCGGCCCGCGCGCTCTTGACCGCGACGTATCTGCGACCGCTGCGCGATGCTGAAAGGGCGATGAGCGCGGGCCGCGGTTCGCGCCTTTCGCAGATCCTCCAGCACACCAAGGAGATCAGGAGACGGGTGTCGCCTTCGATCCGAAGGCGAGCCCGCCGGCCGACCCTGCGAAGCTCAGCGTACTCGGCGTCGGCGACTACGCGAGCTTCCTCTTCGACGGCAGCGCCGGGATCAAGGAAGCACGCAAGAAGCTGAACGACGAGTTCCTGAAACCGCTCTCGTTCGCGAACGACCTCCTGAACGCCCGCATCGCGGTCAGCGGCAGCCGGGACGACGCCGTGCGGCTTCGCCAGCTCCTTGAGAAGCTCGAGCTCGCCCTCAGCGCATCCGATGACACTGACGCTTCATATACGCGCGGCCTCGGGTCAAACAATCTGCTGTTCATGGCTTGCGAACTGCTGCTGCTCGCCGCCGAAAGCGACGGCTTCCCGCTTCTACTGATCGAAGAGCCTGAAGCGCATTTGCATCCGCAGCGGCAACTCCGTCTCATGTCGTTCCTTCAGGAGCAGGCCGACAGGGTCCGCGCCGATGGCCAGCAGATACAGATCCTCGTCACGACTCACAGCCCAAACCTGGCCTCCGATATCCGCCTTGAGAACCTCGTCATGATCGAGGGCAGGAAAGCCTTCCCTATGGGGCCGGAGCACACGCAGCTCAGCGCCTCAGATTACCGCTTTCTTGAGCGTTTTCTCGACGTGACCAAGGCGAATCTCTTCTTCGCTCGCGCCGTGATGATCGTGGAAGGTGACTCCGAGACGATCCTGCTCCCAGTCATCGCTCGCCTGCTCGACCGAGATTTCCACCGCTACGGCGTTTCCCTCGTAAATGTCGGCGGTGTCGGCCTCGGCCGCTTCGCACGCATCTTCATGCGGAAGCGTCCAGAGGAGTCAGGTGTCATCAGCGTGCCTGTGGCGTGCGTTACCGATCTCGACGTGATGCCGGACGATGCGCCATGGATTGTCGGTAAGCTGAAGGACGGCGAGGACGTTCCCGAGATCAAGAAGGGCGGCCGCCAGTGGCGTCGGAAGGCGGACTTCCCCGGCGCCAAACTGGATGAACGCCGGAAGGAGCGCCGCGATAAGGCGTCGTGCCAGAAGGTTAAGACCTTCGTTGCCGGAGACTGGACCCTCGAATTCGACTTGGCGCTCCACGGAATGCGCCCGCAGGTCTGGCTCGCTGCGCACATGGCGTTCGCTGACGACGAACTTGTCAACGGGAAGACGACTAAGAAGGCCGTGATCGAAGAGTCTGTGCCGGCCTTCAAGGAACTTATTAGAGAGGGGCTCAGCTCTGAGACCTTCGCCTCTCACGTCTACGCGCTCTTCGAACGGGACAAGGCATCGAAGGCGATTGCGGCTCAGTATCTTGCCGGAATTCTTGAGGACCTCGTTGAAAGCAAGAAGTGGAATTCTGCGGACCTCCTGAAGAAGCTCCCATCCTATATCGTGCAGGCGATCGAACACGTCACCGAGCCGTTCTCCACGGCGAAAAAGCCCGCTGAAACAGGGCCCAAGGATGAGGGGCCTAGTGAGACCGAGGCTGGAGGCTCGGGTGATGAACCTGAAGAAGACGCGAGCGTATGATGGGCACCTCCCAGTGGCAACCGTTCACGATTGCGGACGAAGACATCATCTGGGCATCCCAGATGATGGGGCTCGGACCCGACGGCTTCGCGAAAGTTGGAAACGACGAAAGCCGCCTTGCCGCAATCCGCAACTTGGACAGCGCGGATTTCGAGGCTTGTCCCGGTAGCGGCAAAACGACCCTTCTCGTCGCCAAGCTTGCTATTCTCGCCAATCGCTGGCGCTGGCGCCGACAGGGTATCTGCGTGCTTTCGCATACCAACGCCGCGCGCAACGAAATCGGCACCAAACTCAGTTCCTCACCTATTGGCGGCGCTCTCCTTCGCTATCCGCATTTCGTCGGCACCATCCACGCGTTCGTGAACGAGTTTCTGTCAGTCCCGTGGCTGCGATCAAAAGGCAATCTTATCAAGGCCATCGACACGCAAATCGCACTGAAACACCGGATGGGACTGCTGGGCCGGAACTGGAAGGCGGCGATGGAAGCCCGCCATCTCACAGAGTTCGCGCTCATGTACGGGAGGGCCGACTACACCGCCGACAACAAAGGCAACTTGGGAGCGGCGACGCCATTAGCCCGTGCGATGGTCGCGGCGACGAAGTCGTCGAGTGAGGCGGGCTATTTTTGCTACGATGAGATGTTCGTCTGGGCGAACGAGCTGCTTGATACGCGACCCGAAGTTGCGGCCGCTCTGCGAGAGCGGTTCCCTCTTGTCTTCATCGACGAGGCGCAGGACAACAGCGAACTCCAGTCCGCGCTCCTGCACCGCCTCTTCCTCGAAGGTGACAACCCTTCGCGCCGCCAGCGCTTCGGCGACTCAAATCAGGCGATCTACAGCAGCGTTGACGACAAGGCCGGCGCGCACACCGATCCGTTTCCGAGCCAGATTAGGTTCGACCTTCCGCGGAGCTACCGTTTCAATCAGACCATCGCTAACCAGGTAAAAGGCCTCGGCGTCATTCCGCAGCAATTGATCGGCGCGGGTCCCGGCGCCTCGGTCGTAAAGACGGAGCCAAAGGCGACGACGGTGATCCTCTTCGACGACGAGAGCATGAGCAATGTGCTGCCGCGCTACGGAGCGCATCTTGTCGAACAGTTCACCGAAAACGAGCTTCGGGCGGGAGTCTTCGTGGCCGTCGCGGGCGTCGTGAAGGAACCGGAGCAGCCCGATCCGGTGCCCCGCTTCATTGGAAATTACGCCCCGACATTCGATCCGGCATGCGGGCGGCGGGATTCCTTACAGACGACCTTCGCCCAATACCTTGCGCGCGCGCGCTTTGAGATGAACAAATTGCGGGACGTATCTTCGCTCGTCAACGCTACTGCGTCCGCCGTTCTCCGCCTCGCCGACATCGCAGGGGCGGACCTCAGCCTCTACAGTCGGAAGTCGCCTCACAGGCGGGTCAAGGAACTGCTCGACGGTAAAGCGGCAGACTACAATGCTCTCATCGAACTTGTCCTCGTGCATAAGGGCGATCTTTCGAAGGCCGAGTGGGAGGAAAGCGGCAAAGCGCTCGCAGTCTCGGTCGCCAAGGCCATCGCGGGCAATGCCCCACCAACCACAAACGCGTTTCTTGCCTGGCCAGAGCACGGCAGCGGCTCGGAGGTCGAAGAAGAGAGCGTCGCCACAAGGACCGACAATCTCTTCAGCTACCCGCCCGACGGGCCCAAGGTGCATGTACGCCTCGGTTCAATCCATTCGGTAAAGGGCGAGACCCACACCGCGACCCTCGTGTTGGAGTCCTATTTTCACGACCACCATCTGAGCGAGTTGAAAGCATGGCTCCTGGGAGCACGGTCCGGCGGCTTCAAAAAGGGGAACAAGATGGAAGGACCCCGTCTTCTGGGGCGCCTGCGGCTCCATTACGTCGCCATGACGCGACCATCACACCTTCTGTGCATCGCCATGAGGAAGGATGCCTTCACCGAGGCCGAAACCACGATCCTACGGGATCGCGGCTGGCTGATCATCGATTGCTGCAGCGCGCCGGAAGCCATCGCGAAGCCGACTTAGCCGACGTGATTTCTACGAGACGGCGGTCGTCGCGCCCACGCAATGAGTTGCTGACCGCCATGTGGCGTCGGACGGCGTTCTGTCCGGGGCAGACAGCGCACCCTACAAACTTCCGCTTCGGGGTGATGAGCGGCCTGTCAGAGGATGTCGGTGCCGTGCATCGATAAACCTGCATGTAGTGGGCGGCTGTCGCGCCGGTAGGCAAGGTTTGAAGCACGTGCGATTCCGCCGATCATCGCCATTTCTTCGCCAGGCTACGTTGACCCCATCAGGGTTGTTGCAAAGCCGGCGTTGCTGCCTCTTCTAATTATCCCCGAACCACAGGGCTGCTGTTAGCGGCCTGACGTGGAAGGGGGCAACATGGCGGTTCTTACTCAGCAATCTGCAGCGATCGTGCGCGGCGCCCGCATGCTGCGCACGGCGCTCGGGCCAGCGATCGCCGGCTTCCTTGAAGACCCGGCGGTCGTCGAGGTGATGCTCAATCCGGACGGGCGGCTTTGGATCGATCGCCTTTCGGAGGGGCTCTCCGATACGGGCGAACGCCTCACCGCCGCCGACAGCGAGCGGATCGTGCGCCTGGTCGCCCACCACGTCGGCGCTGAGGTTCATGCCGGCAGTCCCCGCGTCTCGGCTGAGTTGCCCGAGACCGGGGAACGGTTCGAAGGGTTGCTTCCGCCGGTCGTTGCCGCGCCGACCTTTGCGATCCGCAAACCCGCCGTCGCGGTGTTCACGCTCGATGACTACGTCGCCGCCGGCATCATGTCCGCCGGGCAGGCCACGGCGCTGCGTCGAGGCGTCGCAGCGCGCAACAACGTCCTCGTTGCCGGCGGGACCTCGACCGGCAAGACCACCCTCACCAATGCGCTGCTCGCCGAGGTCGCCAAATCTGGCGATCGCGTGGTGCTGATTGAGGATACCCGCGAGCTGCAATGTCTGGCGCCCAATCTGGTGGCGCTCCGAACCAAGGACGGCGTGGTGTCGCTGTCCGATCTGGTGCGGGCCGCGCTTCGCCTGCGTCCCGACCGCATCCCGATCGGTGAAGTCCGCGGCGCCGAGGCACTGGACCTGTTGAAGGCCTGGGGCACCGGGCACCCCGGCGGCGTCGGCACCATCCACGCTGGCAGCGCGCTCGGCGCATTGCGCCGTCTCGAACAGCTGATCCAGGAAGCCGTCGTCACCGTCCCGCGCGCCTTGATCGCCGAGACCATCGACGTCGTTGCGGTGCTGTCCGGCCGCGGCTCGGAACGCCGGATCACGGAGCTGATGCGCGTCACCGGGCTCGGGCCCGCCGGCGACTACGCCCTTTCACCCGCAGGAGATCAATCATGATCCATCGTCCGCACCCACTTCGCCGTGCCATCGCGACGATCACCGGCTTTACAACCCTAACCACGGTCCTGGCGTCGTTGACCGCTGCACCGGCCTGGGCGGCCGGCTCAAGCATGCCGTGGGAACAGCCACTCAACCAGATCCTGCAATCGGTCGAAGGCCCGGTCGCCAAGATCATGGCTGTGATCATCATCATCGTCACCGGACTGACGCTGGCGTTCGGCGATACCTCGGGCGGCTTTCGCCGACTGATCCAGATCGTGTTCGGTCTGTCGATCGCGTTTGCGGCGAGCTCCTTCTTTCTCTCGTTCTTCTCCTTCGGCGGCGGAGCGCTGGTCTAATGGAGGAGGTCATCTCTGGCTTTGCCGCACCCGTTCATCGCGCGCTCACAGAACACATCATGTTGGGCGGCGCGCCGCGCGCGGTCGCAATCCTCAACGGCACCTTGGCCGCGGCGCTTGGCCTTGGCCTGCGGTTGTGGCTCGCCGGTCTGGTGCTCGCAATGCTCGGCCACGCCGCCGCCGTCTGGGCCGCCAAGCGCGATCCGCAGTTCGTCGATGTGGTGCGCCGCCATCTGCGCATCCCCGGTCATCTTTCCGTTTGAGGCGCGCACATGATGAACCTCACAGAGTATCGTCGATCGATAACCCATCTGGGGGATTTCCTGCCCTGGGCCGCTCTGGTTGATGAAGGCATCGTTCTCAACAAGGACGGCTCGTTTCAGCGGACGGCGCAGTTTCGGGGACCGGATCTGGATTCCGCGGTGCCGGCGGAACTGGCCGGCGTCGCCAGCCGGCTGAACAACGCGTTGCGCAGGTTCGGGTCGGGCTGGGCAGTCTTTGTCGAAGCGCAGCGCTACCCCGCCAACAAATATCCCGAGGGCCATTTTCCGGATGTGGCGTCAGCCCTGGTTGACGTCGAGCGCCGCGCCGAATTCGAGCGGGAAGGGGCGCATTACGAATCGGGTTATTTCCTGACCTTCCTCTATCTGCCGCCGCCGGAAGACACCGCGCGCACCGAGAGATTCCTCTACGAGGGGCGTGATCGCCGTGATGACGAGGATGCTCGGCAAGTTCAACGCGGTTTCGTCGATCGCACCGACCGGGTGCTCGGGCTTGTCGAGGGCTTCATGCCCGAACTCAAATGGCTCGATGACGAGGAGACGCTGACTTATCTGCATTCGACCGTCTCGACCAAACGCCAGCGCGTCCGCGTCCCGGAGATCCCGATGTATCTCGACGCTCTGCTGGCCGACCAGCCGTTGACCGGCGGCCTGGAGCCGATGCTGGGACAGTCCCATCTGCGCGTGCTGACGGTCGTCGGGTTTCCGACGGTGACCACCCCCGGGATTCTGGACGAGCTCAACCGGCTCGCATTCGCCTACCGCTGGGCGACCCGCGCCATCATGCTCGACAAGACCGACGCGACCAGGATGCTGACCAAGATCCGCCGGCAATGGTTCGCCAAGCGCAAATCGATCGCGGCGATCCTGAAGGAGGTGATGACCAACGAAGCCTCGACGCTGATCGATAGCGATGCCCACAACAAGGCGTTGGATGCCGACGCGGCGTTGCAGGAACTGGGATCCGATGCGATCGGCCAGGCCTTCGTGACCGCAACCGTCACGGTGTGGGACGACGACCCTCGTGTCGCCGATGAGAAGCTCCGCCTGGTGGAGAAGGTGATCCAGGGACGCGATTTCACCTGCATGGTGGAGAGCGTCAACGCGGTCGAAGCTTGGCTCGGATCGCTACCCGGCCATGCCTATGCCAACGTCCGACAGCCGCCGGTCTCGACGCTCAACCTCGCACACATGATCCCGCTGTCCGCGGTCTGGGCCGGCCCTGCGCGAGACGAGCATTTGGGGGCGCCGGCATTGTTTTTCGGCAGGACCGAAGGCGCAACGCCGTTTCGGTTCTCACTTCACGTCGGCGACGTCGGCCATACCCTGGTGGTCGGTCCGACCGGCGCCGGCAAGTCGGTGTTGCTGGCACTGATGGCGCTGCAATTCCGACGCTATCCGCGCAATCAGATCTTTGCTTTCGACTTCGGCGGCTCGATCCGCGCCGCCGCGCTGGCGATGGGCGGAGATTGGCACGATCTCGGCGGCGATCTGACCGACGGCGCCTCGAGCTCTCTTTCGCTGCAGCCGCTGTCGCGCATCCCCGATGTTCCCGAGCGCGCTTGGGCCGCGGATTGGATCGTCAACATCCTCTCTCGCGAGGGCATCACCACCACACCGGAGGTGAAAGAGCATCTGTGGTCGGCGCTGACCTCGCTCGCTTCGGCGCCGGACACTGAGCGCACACTGACCGGCCTGTCGGTGCTGCTGCAGGCGCAGGCGCTGAAGCGCGCGCTGCAGCCCTATTGCATTGGCGGGGCGTCCGGTCGGTTGCTCGACGCTGAGACCGAACGGCTGGGAGATTCCCCGGTCCAGGTGTTCGAGACCGAGGGGCTGATCGGCACGGCCGCTGCGCCCGCCGTTCTCGCCTATCTGTTCCATCGCATTGAACACCGCCTCGATGGCCGGCCGACGCTGTTGATCATCGACGAGGGGTGGCTGGCGCTGGATGACGAGGGCTTTGCCGGCCAGGTCCGGGAGTGGCTGAAGACGCTACGCAAGAAGAACGCCTCCGTCGTGTTCGCTACTCAGTCATTGTCCGACATCGACAATTCGGCGATTGCGCCCGCCATCATCGAAAGCTGCCCGACGCGGCTGTTGTTGCCGAACGAGCGCGCGATCGAGCCGCAGATATCCGCCGTCTATCAGCGCTTCGGCCTCAACGATCGGCAGATCGAGATTCTGGCGCGTGCTACGCCGAAGCGCGATTATTACTGCCAGTCGCGCCGCGGCAACCGGCTGTTCGAGCTCGGCCTCGGCGCGATTGCGCTGGCTCTTTGCGCTGCGTCCTCCAAGGCCGACCAGGCCTTGATCGCGCGCGTGCTCGCCGAGCATGGGCGGGACGGCTTTGTGAGCGAATGGCTCCGCCGGCGCGACGCCGGCTGGGCCGCCGACCTCATCCCCGATCTCCGCAACCTGGAGTTTCCAACATGATCAAGCTCCGTCACCTGGCGGCGGCAAGCGCCGTCGCATTGTCGCTCATCCTCGGGGCGCCACCGCTTGCGGCGCAGTGGGTCGTGTTCGACCCCAACAACTATGCGCAGAATGTTTTGACCGCCGCACGAGAGCTGCAGCAGATCAACAACCAGATTACGTCGTTACAAAATCAGGCGCAGATGCTGATCAGCCAGGCGCGCAATCTTGCGAGCCTGCCATATTCCTCGCTGCAACAGGTGGAATCCTCGATCCAGCGCACACAGCAGCTTCTTGCGCAGGCGCAGAACATTGCCTTCAACGTCCAGCAGATCGATCACGCCTTTCAGACCACCTATGGCAGCGCCAATGCGAGCCAATCCAGCCAGGCGCTGATCGGCAACGCCCAGACGCGTTGGCAGAACTCGGTCGCGGCGCTGCAGGATGCGCTGCGGGTGCAGGCCGGCGTGGTCGGCAATCTCGACACCAATCGCACCCAGATGTCGGCCTTGGTGACCTCGAGCCAGACGGCAACCGGCGGACTTCAGGCCACCCAAGCAGGCAACCAGCTCCTCGCGCTGCAGGCACAGCAACTCGCCGATCTCACCGCGGCAGTGGCCGCTCAGGGCCGCGCGCAGTCGCTTCATGCGGCCCAGCAGGCCGCGGCGCAAGATCAGGCCAGGGAACAGCTCCGCCGCTTCCTCAGCCCCGGCACCGGCTATCAGCCCTCCAACGTGGCGATGTTTCATCCATGACGATGCGCAGCAGATTCAACCAACTGACGATTTTGGCGGGCGTTGTAACGGTCACTTTCATCGTTGTCGCGTGCACCATTCCGCTACGCGACCCGGAACAGACACCGACCGCGTCGCCCGCAGCCGAGCAGATCGATCCATTGGCGGCCGAACTCGCCCGCTGCCGGACGGTGACATTGGAGCAAACCGAAGCCCTTGCGAAGTGTCGTCAGATCTGGGCTGAGCGGCGCCGCCAGTTCCTCAAGCAGAAGACCGCACCGACTCCGACTCTCACTCCAACGGGGGTGCCGAACGGCAACGCCGCGGAGGTTAATCCGCGGAAGGACGAGAGCCGTGTGCCGCAGGGGTGGCCATCAGTTTCCACCGGGCAGGGCGAATGAACCATGGGCGGCACCGGCGTCATCGATCGATTTCTCGCGGTCTTCACCCAATATATCGATAGCGGCTTCGGACTGCTGCAGCCCGAGGTGGCCTTTGTCGCCACCACGCTGATCGCCATCGATATCACGCTGGCGGCGCTGTTCTGGAGCTGGGGTGGCGATAACGACATCATCGCGCGGCTGGTGAAGAAGACGCTGTTCGTCGGCGTCTTCGCCTATCTGATCGGCAATTGGAACAAGCTCGCCCGGATCATCTTCGAGAGCTTCTCTGGTCTCGGCCTGAAAGCTGCCGGGTCTGGACTTTCCGCCGCCGACTTCCTGCGCCCCGGCCGCGTCGCCCAGGTCGGGCTCGACGCCGGTCGGCCGCTGTTGGAGCAGATCTCCAGCCTGATGGGCTACATCGCCTTCTTCGAGAATTTCATCCAGATCACGGTGTTGCTGCTGGCTTGGGTGATGGTGCTGCTGGCATTTTTCATCCTGGCGATCCAGCTCTTCGTCACCCTGATCGAATTCAAGCTAACGACGCTGGCGGGCTTCGTGCTGATTCCCTTCGGCCTGTTCGGCAAGTCCGCCTTCATGGCCGAGCGCGTGCTCGGCAACGTCATCTCGTCCGGCATCAAGGTGCTGGTGCTCGCCGTCATCGTCGGCATCGGCTCGACGCTGTTCTCGCAGTTCACATCGGTCGCTGCTACCCCGCCATCAATCGACGACGCGATGGCGATGGTGCTCGCGGCGCTCTCGCTGCTCGGCCTCGGGATCTTCGGCCCCGGTATTGCCAATGGCCTCGTCTCCGGCGGTCCGCAGCTTGGCGCAGGCTCGGCTGTCGGCGCGGCCGCAGCGGGTGGTGGCGTTGTTGCTGCAGGCGTTGCCGGCACCGCCATGGCCGGCGGCGGACTGGCCGCGGCTGGTGGCATTGCGGCCGGCGCCGCGCGCGGCGGCGCAGCACTGGCCGGCGGCGCCACGACAGCGTTTCGTGCCGGGGGCGCATCGGGATTGGCAACGACCGGCCTCTCCAAAGGAGCGGAGGCTGTAACCAGCCCGCTGCTCCGCGCTGCCGAAAACCTCAAGAGCAGCTTCGAGGCCGGAGGCCGAGCCGCGGCAGGTGAGGGGAGTTCGGCAGACGCCGGCGGAGCCGCATCATCCGCCGGCGAACCGCCGGCCTGGGCGCGCCGCATGAAGCGCGCGCAAACCATCAACCACGGGACGTCCGCTGCCGCACACGCTGTTCGCTCCGGCGATCATGGCGGCGGCGGAGCCTCCGTCAATCTCTCTGAGGGGGAATAGTCGATGTTTCGCAGATCATCGGTCCGCTACGGTCGCACGCCGCAGGCTGTGACACCGTATCAGAAGGCGACGCAAGTCTGGGACGAACGCATCGGTTCGGCCCGCGTCCAGGCCAAGAACTGGCGCCTGATGGCGTTCGGCTCGCTGATGCTGTCGGCGGGTCTGGCGGGCAGTCTGGTCTGGCAATCCTTGCGCGGCAGCGTCACGGCCTGGGTGGTGCAGGTCGATCGCCTCGGTCAGGCGCAGGCGGTGGCACCCGCGGCCATCGACTATCAGCCGACCGAGGCGCAGATCGCCTATCACCTCGCGCGGTTCATCGAGGATATCAGGGGACTGCCGGTCGATCCGGTCGTGCTGCGCCAACAATGGCTGCGCGCGTACGACTTCACCACGGACCGCGGCGCCGCCGCGCTCAACGATTTCGCCCGCACCAATGATCCGTTCGCCAATCTCGGCAAGATGCAGATCTCGGTCGAGGTCTCCAGCGTCATCCGCGCTTCGCCGAATAGTTTCCGCGTCGCCTGGATTCAGCGCGCCTACGAGAATGGCTCGCTCGCCACAACCGACCGCTGGACCGCGATCCTGACAGTCGTGATTCAACCGCCGCACGACGCCGATCGTCTGCGCAAGAACCCACTCGGAGTTTACGTCAACGCCATCAGCTGGTCGAAGGAGCTTGGACAATGAATTCGCGTTTCCTGAACAACATTATGCCCGCTCCGCACCCGCTCGCCCGGACGTCGTCAGTGAGGGCCGCGTCGGCGTTGCTGCTGATGTCCGCTTCGATGCTTGCCGGCTGCTCGCATCTCCAAAAGCCGCCGGAAATCGCGCTCGACGATCCGGCAGAACCCGCCGTGCTGCTCGGCGATCCGCCAGCGCCGGTGCAAGTCGTCGAACTCGCCAAACCGCTGCCGCTACCCGGTCAGTTGAAGCCATTGGCGCGCGGCAAACCCACGCCCGAGGCGAAGGACCCGGCCGTGCGCGTCAATCAGGCCAATGCCGCCGCACGGGTCCAGCCGGCACGCAACGGCTTTATCAACGCCGTGCAGGTCTATCCATTCACCAGCGGCGCGCTCTATCAGGTCTACGCGGCGCCTGGCCAAATCACCGATGTGGCGCTCCAAGCTGGCGAGCAGCTGACCGGCTCCGGGCCCGTCGCTGCCGGCGACACCGTGCGCTGGATCATCGGCGACACCGAGAGCGAGACCGGCGCCTCCAAGAAGGTCCACATCCTGATCAAGCCGACCCGTCCCGATCTCGTCACCAACCTCGTCATCAACACCGACCGGCGGACCTATTTCCTTGAACTGCGTTCGACCGAGAAGACCTACATGGCCTCGGTGTCCTGGCAGTATCCCGAAGACCAGCTCATTGCGCTGCGACGCCACAACGCAGCCGCCTTGACCGCGGCACCGATCGATGAGGGCATCGAGGTTTCCAAACTGCGCTTCCGTTACGCGATCACCGGCGACAATCCGCCTTGGCGGCCATTGTCCGCCTTCGACGACGGCTCAAAAGTCTATATCGAGATGCCACGCGGGATCGGGCAGGGCGAAGCGCCGCCGCTGTTCGTCATCGGACCTGAAGGCGACGGTCAACTCGTCAATTATCGCGTCCGGCAAAACTATTATATCGTCGACCGGCTGTTCGGCGCCGCCGAGTTGCGGCTTGGGGGCGACCACCAGCAGACGGTCCGTATCTCCCGCACCGACGGGAGGCTTTGATGAATCGCGACCGGCGACAGGACGACGCCTCCGACGCGTTTCGGCCGGCCAGCGATCCGGTCGCGGCGTTTCAAATCCGGCCCGAGCGACCGCGGGTGACGCGGCTCTCGCGCAAGGTGCTGATGGCCGGCACGGCAATCGCGCTGGTCGCTGTCTCCGGCGCGGTGTTCTGGGCGCTGCAGAACAATCGCCATCGTGCCGATGCGCCGGAAGAACTCTACAGCACAGAGCATCGCACCAAGGCCGATGGATTGTCCGGACTGCCACGGGATTACGCCGGCATCCCGCGCCAAGCGACGCCGCTCGGCCCGCCGTTGCCCGGCGATCTCGGGCGGCCCATGCTCAACGCCGGCGCGGCATCGAACACGGTCATCCCAGCTGCACCCGCGGCGGATCCGGAGGCGCAGCGGCGGGACCAAGAGATCGAGGCGGCGCGGTTGAGCCGGTTGTTTGCATCGACCAACACCCGAGAACTGCCTCCGATCGTGCCAACCCCGGCGTCGGCAACACCACCCGAAGCCAGCGCAGTGTTGAATCCCAACACGCAGACTTCAGCCGACTCGACCTTCGCGCAGAACGGCCAGGACCGGAAACTCGCCTTCATCAACGCCTCGGTCGATCGGCGGACGACGAGCCCCGACCGGCTGGCAGCTCCGGTCTCGCCTTACGTGGTGCAGGCCGGTACCGTCATTCCCGGCGCGCTGATCACCGGCATCCGCTCGGACTTGCCCGGCCTGATCACCGCCCAGGTCTCGGAAAACGTCTATGACAGCCCGAGCGGCAAGTTTCTTCTCATTCCACAAGGAGCGCGGCTGATCGGCCAGTACGACAGCCAGGTCGCTTTCGGTCAGTCACGCGTCCTCTTGGTCTGGACCCGGCTGATCATGCCGAACGGCAAATCGATCGTACTGGAGCGCCAGCCCGGCGCCGACACCGCCGGGTATTCGGGACTGGAGGACGAGGTCGACAACCATTGGGGTGCGCTGTTCAAGGCAGCGATGCTCTCGACGCTGCTCAGCGTCGGCTCCGAAGTCGGCACCAGCGGCAGCGAGGACGATGTCGTCCAGGCAATCCGCCGTGGCAGCTCACAGAGTTTTAATCAGGTCGGGCAACGCGTCGTCAGTCGAAACCTCGATATCCAACCCACGCTCACGATCCGTCCCGGATTCCCGGTCCGTGTGATCGTCAACCGCGACCTGGTGCTGGCACCATACAATCAGGATGCCGCAAAATGACCAAGCTCAAACTGGGCTCGCTTCTCGACGACAGACCGGTCAAGCTCAGCGTCGAATTGCCGGCATCGGTTCACCGCGATCTCGTCGCCTATGGAGAGTTGTTGGCACGAACCACCGGCACCGCAGGACCGATCGAACCGGTTAAACTGATCGCGCCGATGCTCGAGCGATTCATGGCGACCGATCGGGTCTTCGCAAAGGCTCGACGAAATCCGTCGTCAAATACCGAGTAAGCGGCCCTCGGATTTTTGCCGAGCGATCGCGAGTGGCATCACGCGGCGGCAGTAAGTTCGCGAATAGCGCTGATGAGTTGGGCTGGTTGGTAGGGCTTGGAGATAAAACGGGCGTCCGAGGGAAGATCGCCAGCTTTGACCTTGAAATATCCGGAAGTCGCAATGATCTTGACGGGTGGCCAACCGTCTCTGACCGCTGCCACCAGTCTCAAACCATTCATGGATCCTGGCATGTCAATGAAGATGAGCTGAATGCTGGAGTGAAGTTCGAGCATTCGAATGGCCTGGTCGGCGTTTGTCGCCTCCAAAATGTCAAACCCGGCTGCCCGGATTATTTCAACCGCATCCATGCGAATGAACGTTTCATCTTCGACCACGAGAATACAGGCCGGCGTCACGGTTGGATGCATAAATAACCCTCATGAGATTTCATGAAGCTAACTGACGCCAGAGGGTTTTGTTTCAACTCGCTCATCAAAGTTGAAATCTAGTGGGGATCGAGCGCGAATTTTATCGTGAATAGCGATCCCCTTGGTATGTTTTTTGAGATGTTTAGTTCGCCAACCAATTGCCGGACCAAGCCATTGATAACTCGGAAGCCAAGCGTCTTCCGTGGATGATTGATATCAAATCCATCAGGCAGGCCCAGGCCTTCGTCGGAAATCTCAATAATCAGATGCCCGTTAATTTCTCGCGCATCGACCCTGATCACACCAGGTCCATCGACGTAAGCATATTTGACGGCGTTCGTCACCAGTTCGTTGACAAGCAGTCCTAACGGAATTGCCTTGTCTGCTGAAATGATAATAGGATCGGAATAGCATTGTATCGAGTGTTCCGGTGCGGAATTCTGAAGATTTTTGCATAGGTGCCCGACAAAATCGGAGAGATCGACAAATCCAACCTTGCTACCTCGCCACAGATGGTCATGAACCTCCGCGATCGACGCGACACGCATCGCCGCGTTTTCCAACGCGTTCTTCACATCGACGGAATCTGAGCCGCGGGCCTGGACTCGCAGAAGTCCAACGACTGAGGTCAAACTGTTCTTGACGCGGTGGCTCATCTCTCGCGTCAATAGCGCCTCGTGATCGAGGGCTTGCTGCAGTTTATCGAGGGCTTCCTGCAGCTTGGCGTCTGCATGCTGACGCTCAATCGCAATGCCAAGCAGGCCAGCAAAACCCGCCAGAAAATCCGCGTCCGCGTCGTCGAATTGGCCAGAATCCGGACTATCAGCCTCGAGGACACCGAACGGTGTATTACCCTCGCCACCGCGTCGGATGATGACGTTGATCGCGCGTCTGATGCCTTGTTCGGCCAAAAGTGCAGGGGTTCGGAAGCGGGTTTCTTCCTGCAAATGATTGGATATGACCGATTGGCCGGTCTGAAAGGCAAAGCCGGCTGGAGACTCAATATCCGCGCCGAGCGATACGTGGTCCACTGTACCCGCGGGCCAGCCGATGCCCGCACGCACGATCAAGCGCTGCTCATTCGGCAGATATTCCAAAACTTTCGCGAACGAACATCCGAGACCACGGGCACTTAGTTCGGTCGCCTGCTGAAGGATGTGTCGGAAGTCTCGGGTCTGTAACGCGACGGTTCCAAACTCCCGAAGAATAGCCTGCTGGCGCCGACGATACGGAAGCTCATCCTGACGGAACTCATTATAGTCGGCCCCGGGGGAGGGTCTCGGTTCGGAAGGCATAAACTTGACAACCTGATAGGGTTAGATTTTACCGGCATGTTGACGATACGGGGAGCTTTGTCGAGCCTACCACGCCAACTTCCTGACGACTATGCACAGGACGTTGCCGCCGCTCTTGCCGCCGCGTTTATCCGCGGGCTCTAGAATATCGCCGTAAGAGGCGGCGGGCGGCCCCCAGGAGGGCCGCCGAGTGGTGCTCAGCGCGCCCCGAACAGGGTGTCGTTATGGGTTCGCCATTTTTGATCAGACAGCCAGGCATAGCCTCGGTCCGGCATGAGCGGCACGGCCTTCATCATCTCCTTGGAAATCGGCAGAAAGAAGCTCGAGCGATCTTGCGAAACCATAAGAGATTTGATCGGCACAACGATACTGTCCTGGCCCGCCGTGAAGAATCCACCCGAAGCGACGATGGCATAATCCCGACCGTCTTTCGTGCCGAATACGATGTTTCTAACCTCGCCCACGATCTTGTCGTCTGAGCTCCGGACTTCTGCTCCGATCATTTCGTCGGTCCTCAAGCCCGGCGTAAGTTCATCGATTCTCAGGAGCGGCTTGGCGTCTTTCTTGTCGCGACTGCCCAGCGTCGCCCCGCGATGGACTTTTGGCTCGCGAGCGCTGTTTTGCTTGTCGGCCTCTTCTTCGTCATTGTCTCCCAGAGAGCCCATCGGCGGGCCGGCGATCAACTCCCGGATGTTCGCAAGGAGACGCTCACAATCCTCATGACGCCCATACGATCGGAGCGTGAATGCGGCATCGCGCAAGCTCCGCAAGTCCCGCACGGACTGACTGTTGGCCGGCCCTCGAAGGCGGGGGTTCTGCTGAATGGCCTCTTCCAATCTGGCGTCGGCCCCCCGTGCCAATGAGAAGTGGAACACCTGTCTCGGGCAATTTAGAGTACAGGTAGGACATGAACATGGCCGCATCGCTGAAGTCTTCTTTGAATGGATTATCTGGTTCTTCCGGCGAGACCGTCGCGGAAGGAGCCCGAAGGGCGACTGGAGAGGCGGTCTCGCCGGAAGCGGCGCGTCTTGACCCGGAGGTCGTGGCGATCGCCAGGCGGCGCAAGTTCTCCGAGAGTGAGAAGCGGCTGCTGCTCGCCGAGGCCGAGCGGTGCAAGCAGGCCGGTACGCTGGGGGCATTCCTGCGGCGCGAGGGCATCTACTCCTCGATGATCTCGACTTGGCGCAAGAAGGTTGGTGGGGCCGACCGCGCGGCGCTGGCGCCAAAGAAGCGTGGGCCAAGGCCGGATGGATCGGCACGACAAATCCAAGAGTTGGAGCGCGCCAACGCTCGGCTGCGCCACAAGCTCGAGCGCGCCGAATTGATCATCGACGCCCAAAAAAAACTTTGCGTTGCCCTGGATCTGCCGACGGCGGACGACCGCAGCGGGGACGCGTGATGCAAGCCGTCGCTGAACTCGCCTCCGTTGTCGGTTTGACGAATGCGTGTCAGGCCTTCGCGCTGAACCGCGGCTTCGTGTACCGCGATCGCAACCGGCACACTGCAACAACGCCGCAGCGCGTATCGCGGGCACGGCCTCCGTTGGCGCTCTCGATTGCCGAGCAGGATCTGTTGCTGGCCGTTCTCGACAGTGAGCGCTTCGCCGACATGGCGCCAGCCGCGGTCTACGCCACGCTGCTCGATGAGGGCTGCTATCACGGCTCGATCCGCACCATGTATCGGCTGCTGGCGGCCCGCGGTCAAACCGGTGAGCGCCGGCGTCAGCGCGTCCATCCGCCCTACACCAAGCCCGAGCTCCTGGCGGTCCGGCCCAACGAAGTGTGGTCCTGGGACATCACCAAACTGAAGGGGCCGGCGAAATGGACATGCTTCCATCTCTACGTGATCCTCGATATCTACAGCCGATATGTCGTTGGCTGGCTGATCGCTCATCGGGAGTCGGCCGAGCTCGCCGAGCAACTCATCGCCGATACCGTGGCGAAACAAAACATTTTGCCCGGAACGCTGACGCTCCATGCCGATCGCGGCACCAGCATGCGATCAAAGGCCGTCGCCGCGTTGCTCATCGATCTCGATGTCGCCAAGACCCACAGCCGCCCGCACGTCTCGGATGACAACCCGTACTCCGAGGCACAATTCAAAACCCTGAAATACCGACCCGACTTCCCGCAACGCTTCGGCTCCATTGAGGACGCGCGCGCACACTGCCGACGCTTCTTCCAATGGTACAATCACGAACACCGCCACGGTGGAATCGGCCTGATGACCCCAGCCACCGTTCACGATGGCACCGCCGCGGCGATGACCAGAAAACGCGCAATCACACTCGAGGCCGCCTTCGTGGCCAACTCCATCCGCTTCAAGGGCGTCGCCCCAAAGCCGCCAGCTCTCCCGACCGCGGCCTGGATCAATCCGCCGAAAAAACAGCCAGAACCGCTAGCAGCCGAACCCGTTTGCTCACTAATCTAATGACAACGGGTGTTCCAATGTCATTGACACGTTCCGCGGCGATCTCGCATTCGGCCCTGGCTGCTGCGATTCCTGCCGTCCCGAAGAGGAAAGCTATAGCAATGACTTTAACGCTGAACATAACTCTAAATCCGCTGAGAGATTGCGATGCGCCCTTCGAAATCGTGACGACTTCGATGGCGCCGCCGAACTGCACATGCATGCCGGTGTGTGGACATCAGCTGCCATCTCGGCAGCCTAATTCGAATGCCCCGACTGCTCGATGGTTCCAATAACGGAACACCCTACCTTATGCTGATCCGACATCCTTTCACCTTTTCATCCTATCTTAACGAAAGGGCCCGTGTCGCTTCAACGAACAGCGCGCATTGATTCTACGGGCATTATCCGCCGCCGCGGTCTTAGCCCAATCGCGGTCGGAAGAATGCCGTGCGAAAATGAGCCGTATCCGGAGAGCGTAGTCATTCGAGTCTTTGCAAAGACACGACGAAATCCATCATCAAATGCCGAGTAGTCGGCCCTCGGACTTCTGCTGAGCCAGCGCGAGAAGATGAAGCAACGCTTGGCAGCGATTGTGCGGTGACCAGAGCGCACTGAAGGTGATTAATTCCGTTTCGTCGAGAATGGGCCGGAAAGCAACACCGGGAAACGGTA
Source organism: Rhodopseudomonas sp. BAL398 (assembly GCF_033001325.1). Classification (NCBI taxonomy): domain Bacteria; kingdom Pseudomonadati; phylum Pseudomonadota; class Alphaproteobacteria; order Hyphomicrobiales; family Nitrobacteraceae; genus Rhodopseudomonas; species Rhodopseudomonas sp. BAL398. The sequence goes on along the minus strand of NZ_CP133111.1, from coordinate 2,928,508 downwards.
CTTGCGCTGCCGCTTCGCTGGTCAAGGTAATGCCATAGCCTTGTGCGACCATCGACATCAGCGTGTCCCGTTCGACATCAAAGCGCTGAATGCGAGGTTGGCACCAATGGCCGGCGAGGCGCAGCACAATATGGTCGTGAACCTGAGGCCCCGGACCACCGGAGCGAGCCAGGAAGGATTCGCCGGAAAGTGCAGGCCACGTCACCCCTTCCGCTTCGGCAAGAGCATGCTGCTCAGGCAGTACGACGAAGAGGGCTTCGGTCCATAGCGGTCTTGAATGGCAATCGACGACCCGTGGCACACCGACGACGAAGGCGACGTCGAGCCGTGCTTCGCGGACCGCCCGGATGGTGTCGCGCGCTCGCCCCTCCATGATCTGCAAATCGACCGTTGGATAATGTCCGCGAAACTGCCCCAGCAGCTCTGCGAGATAGCCCGCAAAAATTGAAGAGTATAGACCAATACGCAGCCGTCCCCGCTCTCCTCGGGCAATCGCACCCGCCGTCCTCACAGCATGATCGAGGTGCTCAATTCCAGTAGCGACGTGTTCGAGAAAATGCTGCCCGGCTTCCGTCAACCGGACGCCGCGGTGACGTCGCTCGAACAGCTGAACACCAAGCTCCTGTTCGAGCTGTTTGATTCGCGTGCTAACGGACGACTGACTGACGCCTAAAGCATCGGCCGCGTGACGGAAGTTCAAGTGCTCGGCCACCGACAGTGCCTGCAGCAAGGCCACCAGCGGAACGCGAAGTCCCAAGGCAGGCTGGGTTGCCGCGCCGGCTGGGCGAGCTTTAACTAACGAGGAAGTGCGACGCCGCATTGCAATACTTCCAATTGTCGTTGCGCATGGTGCTCGGCTTTCTGCTACATGATCGTCGTCAACTTCGATTGAGAGGCGCGGTAGGTCATTGCCGATGGAAATTTGACAATGTCCGTGTCCGGTGTCGAAAGTCTGTTGAGAATTAGCGTTTTCAAAGACTACGTAGTAGCTAATTCAATCGGCATTAAGCAGAGCTTTCACCGCGCGTAGGAATCAACCGGGAGTTTCTAGAAATCTCCTAATTTGATTGGGGTGGGTCGATTACTTCATGTCGGTATTGTCCTTGCGTCGGACCTGGCGAGTGCAACCATACCTTCCGAAATAGCAGGACATGTCTGCAGACCCGTCCTGATATCGTTGCCATAGACGGCATTCTTGCGCCGGGAGAACGGCGAAGATGGACACCTGACTCCCGATCATGACGAGTCTTCGGGAGCCACGCGCCGGAACTTCAATGGGTGCGCAATGTCCGCGGATTTGGGCTCCCATGTTGCTTCTCGATCTCCTTGCTGTCCCCTGAGTGTTGCGCAACGTCCAGGTGAGACAATGGGCCGGGTTGCCTAGTACCGGCGATCCGGACGCCCGGGGCGGGCGCCAGGCCAGCTGGCTGCGATCTCGAATTGTCTGGACAATCCGCCGATCTCACCGAACGGTACGGCACACGCTGTGCACCACGACGGTCAACGGGCGATCTCTTAGAACGTCCGATTTGGCGAACTCCTTTCGAGCGACTTAACGAATTGCTCACACAAGCGGCGCAGCTTCGTCTCAACCGAACGCTGAATGTTGGCTGCTTTGCAACCGTTGGACGGCGACCGAAAAGGAAGATGACCATGAGCGCCATCGCTGCTGTGAATTCATCCGCAACCAGTGCCGTGGCTTCGCTCTTGAGCAATGCGGCATCTGCCGCCATCGCTGGCGGCACGTCGGCAGGCGCAGCGAAGGCAGATCAGGCCACGTCATCGGCCAGCGGCAATCCGGTCGATATCGTCGATCTTTCCGACCACGCTAAGCAGACGTTAGCGCGTGCCAAGACGGAGCAGGTCGCAGCCGGAAAGCTCTCCGATCTGGTGCAATCCCTGCAGAGCTCCGGCAGTAAGAACCCCGCCTCGAAGCCGAAATCGGACGATGGATCTTCGCTTTTCGACAAGCTGATTGCGCAGCCGCAGACGTCTGACAAGACGACGTGGGAGGCTGGCTCGAAATATGGCGATGCCTCGATATCGGATGCCGATCTTACGACAGAACTCAAAGGCTCGTTCTTGCAGCAGGCAGATGCATACGACAAACAGGGTTTACAGCCAGAAGTCGGCCAGGCTTTGAGGGACGCAGTCAACACCGGTACTCTCAAATTCCAGAAAGCCTCCGATATTCCTGACCTCAATTTTCATTCGACCGTGACCTACAGCGGAGTTCCCGGCGGCCTACAAGGCGGGGGTGTCGCAACTGATCAGCATCCGACTGGAGCTACAAAGGTCGCCATCGATCAAGGAACTGCCATCGCTGCGTGGACGGCAGATCGTGGTGACGTCTACATCACGTGGTAGATCACGAGCGGCAGTAAATTCATTGAGCTACAACACGTCCGTTCGCAACTGTCGCCCGGCCAGTGCTTCAGTCCGTGTTTGGATCACCAGCACGGGCGCGAACTTCAAACGAGACTAACAAGATGTCCAGCATTGGCGCAATGGGTAATTCACTCAACAGTTACGTATCCCTGGCCAAGAGTGATGCAAAACCGACCAATTCGAACTCGTCGCAGGCGCCTGGTTCATCGGCGTCGTCTAGCAGTGCTGCGGCGCCGGCAACGGTGCTATCACTGTCCACAGACGTCTCTGTGGTCGCTAAGCCCTCCGGTGCTACGACAAAGAGGTTCGCGGATGTGATTGTCGATGCACGTGCGACGCTGAGCGCCAACGCCGCAAAGATGAAGGCGAATGGTCGATCGTATGATATCAGCACGGCTAACTAGCAGGATGTCGATGACGCATTCGCAGGACTTGACCGACGCTCGCTCTATGCCATCGCCAGCAACAACAGCAGCTTGTTCACGCAGGATGAGCAGAAACAAGCCCAGAGCATCATGTCACAGCAACTGTCTGATGCCATGGGACTCGCTAACCCATTTAATCACAGCGACCCTGCCAAGGAGTACCTCGCTGGTGTCCGTTTCCTTGATGCTGCCAGTCCGGAAGAAAAGGCCAGCGACAATTGGCGCGTCAATCGCGCCATCGCTCAGACCGGTTACGAATCGGCCTTCGCTCAGGCTCGCGCCGGGCAGAAGCCTGCCAACGTCGATAGCGGCGATCCGGTCGTGAACATGCAAGTGCAGGCGATCCACAATGCCGAAGGAACGTGGAGTTCCACGACGGATGGCTCCTACGTGACCGACATCAGCAAGATCACGCTGTTCAGCGACGGCAAGTATGATTCGGCGCTTCAGCAGGCGCGCAGTCAGAATGCTCAAACATCGAAAAGTCGGGTCGATGTGTCCGTATGAAGCTTGCAACCTAGAATTGTCTCGCGGGCCGCAGCGGTGTCTAGATGTTCGTTCGCTCTCCCGGGGCGCGACCTTGGGGGCGGATGTGGCCGACCCGGAGCCGACCGGAAGCTCAGCGGGTGGGAGCGCGAGCTGACCGGGTGATCGGGGCCGCGGCACGGCAACGCGACCGCGCCTGACAGAACGGAAGCGGATCAGCCGACCGACCCGCCGTTCAAGTCAAATCGGGCGACCGTCGAGCGGGCAAGACCATGGCCATCCGATCGCTGGCGATCACGCTTCTCGCCATGCCGATCCTGATCCAGGTCTATATCAATGCCGGGCTGGCCTATATTCTCAATCGCATTGCAGGCGAGCAGCATTGCGTCGCCGGCCCCTCGGCGCCGATCGGCGCGTCTCTTTCGAGTTGGCGGTGGCCGCCGCCATCGGCCTGTTCGGCTTCCACTCGGGGGCTGCGCTTGCCCCTGTCGTCGATGTGCTGATCGAGGTCCCGGTGATGCTTAACGTCGTCTGGATCGTGAACCGAACGAGGACTGGTACGAGCGGGGCGACAAAGTCGCAGTGATTGCCGAGGCCCACCGTTGATGCCGAGCGATCTTCTTAATGTCGTGGTCGATAGCCTCGACGTGCCGACGATCCAACGGCTGCGTGCAACGTGGTCTAACGTCACCGCGATGCGCTAATCTTCGACGGGACCCAATCCCCTTGTATGCGAAGGATTCCCAAATGAGGTCACCTGATCCACTGGACCTTTCACATCACTTCGTAATAAACGGAACCGGACGCATCTCCGGGTGTTTATTTGTATCCCCGGACTTCCTTAGGGGCATTGGCGGTGACCGAGAGTTGGGTAGTTCTCCCGCCTTCGCAGAGTGCACCATGTCATCCCTCCCATTTGCCGCTTCATCCGAAACATATATCGCAAAGGTTGCGTCGCACTCCGATCCTTGCCGCGCTGAATCATAACAATCGCCCAATCTGACGCCAGACGATGCAGCTAACTCGTCTGATCTGCAACTTGTGAGAGATGATCATGCGCCTGTCCGAATTCATCCGAGAAAACCCTGAACCCATCATTGCCGAATGGGAGACCTTTGCTGGGACGCTGAACCCGGCTTCAGAAGCGACTAGCCCCCTTTCACTTCGCAATCACATCAACTTCATTCTGGAGTTCATTGCGGATGACATCGACAGCCCGCAGACGGAGGCCGAGCAGATTAGGAAATCGCATGGCGAGAAGGCGAAGCATTCCAAGGACAGCGTTGCAGAAGTTCACGCCGCACTCCGACAGGCCGGCGGGTTCAATATGGATCAGATGGTCTCGGAGTACCGCGCGCTACGCGCGAGCGTTGTAAAGCTTTGGGGCGCGGAGGCTTCCGAGACAACTCCGCAGGATATCGTTGATTTGACGCGGTTCAACGAGGCCATCGACCAGGAGTTGACGGAGTCCATTAGCTATTACTCCTCGAAGGTCGAGCACTCACGCAATCTCTTTCTAGGCATACTGGGCCACGATCTCCGCAACCCGATTGGCGCAATGACAATGTCGGCCGAGTTGATCGGGCGGATAGGCTCGCTCAGCGAACGCCAGACGATGCTGGTCTCACAGATTTCCTTAAGCTCGGCCCGTGCCATGGAAATTCTCAATCAACTGCTGGACCTGACGCGGGCCCGCCTCGGGTCCGGCCTGAAAGTAATTCGGAAGAAGATGGATATGGCGTTCGTTGCCCGGCTTCTCGTGGACGAAATGCGAGCTGCTCATCCGGAGTGCGCATTCACAGTCAACGCGTCGGGCAATACGGAAGGACAATGGGACAGACCGCGAATCGGCCAGGTCTTTTCGAATTTGCTGGGCAACGCCGTACAGTACGGTTTCAAGGATCTGCCAATCAACGTCGCCATCAAAGGCGAAGCTGATGATGTCATTGTCTCGGTTCACAACGACGGGGTACCAATTTCTCCAGGTGCAATGGTGGGAATATTCGACGCTCTGGTACGGAGTGCGGTGGGTGAACAAGCGCACCTTCAGTCGAACAATTTAGGATTGGGACTCTATATCACAAAAGAGATTGTCAGCGCGCACGGTGGAACCATAAAGGTCACATCGTCAGAGAAGGACGGCACCGTTTTTACTGCAATATTTCCCCGCGCATAGTTAGCCTAGTGCGAGCTGCGCGAAGAGCAATTTGAACTCCCATGGTCGAGGATCAGCGGGCGTTCTGATTTCTGCCAAAGCCCTGCGTCCATCGATTCAAGTCCGCGAAGCGCCGGAACACCACCGGCAGTTGATAATCGCTTGCGACGCGATTCGAGTGTTCGCAAGATCGGTGGAGTTGGAAAGAAGACCTGCGTCCTTGATCGCATACCTCCCGCCCCTTCTGGACATCACCAAATACAATTGCAGCAACCACTGAGACGCGAGTAATACATGCGATAGGCGGAGCAACAATAATCAGTGCCACTTAGATTATCATGCATGCCACGGGACAAGAAACCTGCCTGTGCCAAGCAAATAGAGCGAGGTACTCGTCGGTGTGCGCTAATACGCGGTCATCGATAGGCATATGTCGCCTAAATGCTGAACGATGTGCGATGATCGTGCCGAGGAAAGGACCCGGAAATGAGAGCCTTGGATTTATTGGCAAGTTGCGCCGCAAGCTCTCTGCCAGCGGCCTATCGATCACGACAGGGCAATGACCGTCATATTTGCGGCGGCGGAGCAAGTTCAGAAATGCGGAAGTTTGATGGCGTGACCCTTCCGATCTGAAGCCGCTGGGCGTCGCCCTCCGGGCCGGGCCGGGCCGTCCGCTCCACTGAAGCCCGCTTTGCTGGTCTTCACCCTACGGGCTTTCGCCCCTGACGTGGCATCCGCGGACGCGATCCGCAGTCTACTCTATCCCCGGTATGCATTGCAAAGCTGATTGTCAGTTGCCCTGCTGCGAGACCGTTGCTCATGCTCTTCGATCTTCTTCCGATTTCTTAGCGAAGCTTCCTGCTCTCATATCGTCGCCAGTGCCGGCCCGCTCAAATCTCTTCGGAGAGGACCACGTTGCAAGTGTAGCAACGGTAAACCCGGATTTCGGGGCAATTCCGAATAGCGGCAAGCTTACCGACAAAAACCATCTCGGCTTCGCACTTCTTGCAACGGGGACTGGTCGCTGTTCTGAGTAGTTCCACCGCATCAGTCCCTCTCGTGATCCCAAGGCGAGGTGATGCCGCTGGCAGCTATGAATTGCTCGCTGTTGCCGCACTTCTGGCAATCAAAGGTCCAGACATCAAATCCTCGCTTAGCTGACTCGATGCGAACCAGCTCCAATAGTGAATTGCAGACCGAGCAGTTCGGGCGATCAGTTGGGGAGTTCGACACGAGCAGAACCTTGGTCGAGGCGAGGGCGCTACCATGCTCTCTGTCACCGATAACAGCCAAGGGCACGCGTGGTGACGGAGCAGACTATTCAGCGGATGGCGCGATAGCGAGTCATTTCAGTGGCGTCATCCTTCAATAACTTCGCCGGTAGTTCTACCGGCTATTTGTATCCTTTTTATCTTGGTCAACGACGCATCGTAAGTTTGGCCATCTGGTCAGTGATCGCTCTAGAGAATCGGCTATGGCCACCATCGACACCGTGGACACTCAATCAGTCAATAATGATGAGTATGTGGACTACGCCGAGCATTGTTTGAAATTGGCGAAGGAATCTACCGATCGGGAGTCGCGCGTCATTCTGCGAGAAATGGTGGCGGAATGGCTACGTCTGTCAGAAGTCGGCGTAGAGGATTCTTAAGTCGGAATTCCGACAGACAGACAGACGCCACGCCATTGTCATAGGTGCTTCAATGTCCGTCTATCGCTTCCGCATATTCCATGACGAAGATACAGACTCGTTGGGGCAGGAGATTGATCTTCCCGACGAACGAGCTGCGTGGAGGGAAGCGTGTTTCCTCTGTCGCGATCTAAGTCGTGACATCTTCACAGACGCCAAGCCGGAGTGGAAACTCGAAGTGACCGACGAGAGCGGCAAGCCGCTTTTCAGGTTCCGATTCCTCGCTGAGGTTCTGTAGCGAGCGCAAATCGGCAATGGCTCAGCCATTCCTCGTCGGTGACGTTGTAGGGTCCCTTGATCAAGTCCACGGAAGTTGAACTTATTCGGTCGATCAGTTCAGTTCCACAGGTTTCGCACTTGAAGGTGAGGACATCCTGCCGGCCGAATATGGCCGTCCGGATTTTGTTGAGTCCCATCACTCTCGGAGCTTCGCAGTTTGGACAATAGTGGACGACAACAAACTGAATGTCATCCGCTTTGACGGACGCAAGCGTTTGAAGCATTTTTAAATCCTCTTGACGAGGCGGAAGGTTCGAGCTTCCATCGCCAGTTGATGCCAATGGCCGGCTGACGATGGAACAGTATTGGATCGCCAACTTCCCCAAAAGATGTCTCAAACAGCTCACTCTCCAAAAAATTAACAATAGGTCAGCAGGCTGCGGGGATGCTCTTGTGGCTCCGTGAACTTTTGATATCGACAAGGTATTCGAATAGGGCGAAAGTCTGTGCGCGATGATCGACGACACCCGCGAGGGAGATCGGATCGTGGAAGATTTGATCCGTGACGAGAATATGAAGCTCTATCGGCGTCTCCTGTCAGAGAGCACCGACGAGGAGCAGCGCCGGGTCCTCTTGGTGCTCCTTCGATTGCTTGTGGCGGAACAGAACGAGGACTGCCGATCCTCGCCACCGGCATTCCCATCCGCACCGCATTAGGCGTCCGTCCGCGCGCTTGCGTCGCCATGCCATCGATTCCAGCCATAGTGATTTGAACGGCTGTACGGAGCTGGCGCGGCGATCTTGGGGGGATCCGGAGCCGTTCGCGACCGTTAGCGGCCGTCAGAGACAGTCGTCTGGTTGCGACCTGATATTCTCAAGCGAGTGTGTAGTCTGCGCGCGTGCCGATACGATCCTGACGCTGCTCGAATGCCCGATCAAGTCCAAATTGCTGCAGCGTTGGATCGAAGGGCCCCTGCACGGCTCGAGGTGCGGCAGAGATCTGAATGATCTCTGGAATCATTCAACGGCTCTCATTGCGGGCTACGGCTCATCTTCATCGCAGCTCAAGCGTCGGCGCCAGATTCGAAGACGCAGGGGCAAACTCGACCCGGTTGCGACCATTTATCTTGGCGCGGTACAGCGCGTTGTCCGTTCGAGCTAGGAGGGTCTCCACTGAGTCGCCAACAACAAAGTCGCTGACGCCGAAGCTACAGGTGATGGTCCCGACGAGGTCGAAGGTTGCCTGTGCAATCGCACGACCCAGCTTGTCGGCTACGAGACAGGCCGTCATGCCATCGGTGGCGGGCAGCACAACGACGAATTCCTCTCCACCCCAACGAGCGAGGAGGTCTGTCTTGCGAATCTCGCATGAGACAATCTCAGACAACTGGACAAGAACACGATCGCCGGCCTGATGGCCGTGGACATCATTAACCTCCTTGAAGTGATCAATGTCATAGACGATCAGCGCGAGCTGGGTCCCGTAGCGCTCCGCCCGGATTAACTCATGACCGAGGACAAGATCGAATTTTGCGCGGTTGAACAGCCCGGTGAGCGGGTCGGTAGTAGCCTTGACCTCAAGATTGTCGGCAAGCACCTGCAAGTCTGCGCGGCGTTGCATCTGCAAACTCTCTCGAACACCGTGTTGCTTGCCAAGGAAGTGGAACAATGTGCTGAGCGCCAATTGCAAAGTGATAACGATGCCAAGGAAACGGCTTGCAAACATGCCGGCCAGCGGACTGACGATCAGCATCGACCAGTCACTCTGTGGGATAGCGCCCCGCAACACATAGCCGCGGCGGCCGTCGAACGTGGTCCAGGCGGCCGTCGTGATCTCACTCGCGAGCATTGGCGGTCCGCCAGAAGCTCCGAATTGCTCGGCAAGCGTCACGCGGGTACGGACCGGCCACAGCGAGCGGTCCAGGGTATTCGGGCGGTTGCTCAACATCACCGCGCCATCGCCATCGACGAAAAAGAACGGCCGATCGAAGCTCTGCAAGCTGGCATTCAGCTTGTCGAACGACTTCTTCAGCATTGCGACGCCGATAACCTCACCATTCTCTCGGCGGATCGGATAACTTGCCACATAGCCCGCCAGACCGGTCTCCGCGTCCTTCACAAACTGACGACCTTCCCCGCCGGCTATGGCGGCTTGGAAATACGATGCGGCGGCCGCATTCGGCGCACCCAATGATTTCAGTTCGCGGTCATCGGACGACGCAACGACTGATCCCGACGCGTCCAGGATCTGTCCGAGCGTGGCGCCCGAGGCATCGACATTGCGGCCGAGCACGGTCTGGGCTCGAACGGCGCGACTGTCGTCGGTGAGCAATGACAGCACGGCATGGGAGCCCGACAGTGCCTTCACCATTGCCTCCACCGTGGCAGTCTCGCCGCTGAGCCTGGCGAGAAGTAGGTTGAGATCCCCTTGTGCCTCAGCTTCAATGTTGTCCTTGTAGATCCTGCCCAGGAAGTCCGTAAGCGCCCAGCCGCCGACGAAGACCACTGCCAGCGCCGCCAGCGTCGTGAAAAAATGCCGGCGCAGATAGGTAGTGTAAAACATCGAGTCGACGGTGACAGCGAGCAATCGGCCCCAGACCGACCACAATGTCACGGCCAATGCGGCCGCCAAAAGTCCCCGCACCAACTGAATCGGCACGCCGGTCAACTTCATGAACCAGATCTGGTTGAGCGCGCTTGCGGGCCAGAAGTCTCCCGCTGGAACGATGAGTCCGGCCGCAATACCATAGAGGCCGAAGCATAATGCGGCGCACAACACCAGCGGCCGCGATACGATTTTGAGTGTTCGCGCGTGGATTGTCAGGACGGCACAGGTGCCGATTGCCCCAACGAATCCCATCGCATACCGCGCTGCGATATTGGCACTGACCTGGCCATGGACAACGCCAATAACTGCAATCGTCGTCAGAAATGGGATATAGACCGAACGGCCCGGTAACTTGGCGCCCAGCCGGATTGCTGCGAGGCGCGAAAACTCCAGCAGAAACAGGTATGAGACCGTCATTGCCGCGGTACGCAGCGCCTGAAAACTGGGAGCGTCGTCGATGACCAGCGCGCTCAGATCGAGCCATTCGCTGCCACCGTGGAACACGCCGAACCATCCCAGCAGATCGATCCTGTTAGTCCTGGCTTCGGCGCCCCGGGCAACCGAAAAGCACACTGTACCGAGCAGAATAAGAGCAAGGCCATAGAAGAAGAAGATGAAATCGAGCTGGGCCGTGAGAAATAGACTCATATGTTCCCGCACGGTGTCACCCAGGTAAATTGTAGGCTCGGAATGAGCCCTTCATATCTTTGGAGGAGGCTGGTTAATGATGCTTTTCGAATAGCTGGTTCCGGAGGGGACTGGTGTATGACCCGCTAACGAGATCGAAGGCAGCCACGCCTCCTTCCTATCCTCCCGAGTCGCTGCGCTCAACCGCCTGCGTCATTGCACCGATCGCGCCATCCGTATCGCGGATCTGACCGCAGTTGCTATAGGCTGGGAACCGGGTCGGATCGAGATCATCGACGGCGCGGCGGTCTTGATCCGTATTGAACTCGTGCAGGTGCTCCGTTCGAGACCTGAGCGGGTCTATGACGTCCGCTGGAAGAACCGCACCGAGGCGAGGCGGGTCGTTGGGGCGGTGCCTCTTGGCGCGGGTGACCTGGTTGAGATAGCGACGTGCGATCTGCGATCGATGCGGCCGGACGACATAGACGACGGCCCGTTCGGAAAGGAGCCTTTTCGCCGCGGCGGCCTCTTCTCGCTGGGCGGCTCAAATGTCTCCGGACTGCAGAGCCGGCGTAAGTCGCGACCCATGATGCCGCAAACCGGATCGCGAGTGTGGGGGCTCGATGGCGCTTCGCCTTCCAGCCGATGGGTGATGATGGCCATGCCCCCGTGTCTCCAGCGGCGGGTCTGCTCTTCTTATCGTTGTCGGCCATCCATCACCTTCCGCTGCACCAGCGGCTTGTTGGCTCTTTTCTCATTCCGAGATCAGGTGAAACTCCTTGAGCAGTTCCGCGATCTCTGTCCCCTCGAGCTTCTTCATCAGCAGTTTGTGCAGGAAGGACGGTCCGGGAAGATCGATGCCCTTGCCATCCCTGAGCGGTCCGATCGCCGCCAGCAGTGTGCGGATGTCGTAGGTCGAGTTGAACACTTCCGGTACGCCGCGTTCGACATTCATGAGCGCGTAGACCGCCTCCATCGGCGTGCGCACCGAGTATTCCGTCGTGAAGATGCAGTCGCGCTGCTTCGACTCGGCGAACTGGCCGATGAAGGCGAAGTTGACGGTGCCCTCAGGAACCACGTCCGGCCGGTCGCCCGCCTGGCGCGGCATGAAGAAGGCGGTGATATAGGGCATCATCACCGGCACGGTGTTCGCGCCCGCCGCGGCGAGTTCAGGGATATCCTCGACCGGCACGCCGAGGTGATAGAGCCACTCCTGGGTGATCTCCTCTCCGGTGCAGTCCTGCATCGGCTTCTTAACATAGTCACCGGGCCCGTCGACGAACAGCGCATAGAGCCAGGCAATCATCTGGTCCTTCGGCTGCTTCTTAAAATGCGGCTGGCGATGGACCGCCCAACTCATGAGCCAGCTTGAGTCCTTCACCGTGACGATACCGCCGGTGACGATCTTGCCCGTAAACGGATTGCGTTTCGCAATTTTCTCGACGTACTGCGGAATGCGCTGGTCGAGTGCGGTGATGGTCGCCGACGCCCATTTGGTTTCCGCGATATGGGCGCCGAACACATCGGGGCGGCCGAAGGCGGGATCCTTGGCGGCGATGCGGCGCCACAGATCCCAGGCCGGTGCGGGGCCATCCCTGAGTTTTGCCGGGGTATGGTGATCGCCATTGTCAGAATTCTCGGTCAGCGATCCGATGGTGATGAATACGAGATCGTCGCGGCCAAGATCGACGCCTCCTTCGATGCCCTTTTCGGTCCAGTGAATCCGCGTCGCTTGTTTGGTACGCATCCGACGAGCGCCGCCTTGCCTGACGCAGGGTAATTCGCGAAGCGTGTGACCTTAAGTCTAGCTTTAAGGTCATCAAGCGATGCGGGTCGAGGTTTTGGGCGGGTTGGAACGGCGGCGGCGGTGGTCACCGGATGACAAGGCGCGGATCGTCGAAGAGACGCTTGCGCCAGGGGCGAAGGTGACGGAGGTTGCGCGGCGCAATGGCGTTGCGGCCAGCGTGGTGTTCACCTGGCGCCGGCAGGCACGCACAACCGAGCGCGTCGGTCCCTGCTTTGCACCGGTGCAGATCGCCGCTACGGTGACGGGCGAGGACAATACGAAGCCGCCATCCGAAGACGATCGCCGGATGAGGCCGGTGCCGCCAGCCAGGCACGGAATGATCGAGATCGATCTTGGCAACCGGCGACGGGTTCGGGTCGATGCGCAGGTCGACCCAGAGGCGCTGGCGCGGGTTCTCGACGTGCTGGAGCGCCGATGATTGCGATCCCTGGCAACGTCCGGGTGTGGCTCGCGACTGGCCACACCGACATGCGGCGCGGATTCCCGAGCCTTGCGCGGCTTGTTCAGGAAAGCCTGCAACGTGATCCGCATGTTGGCGATCTTTACGTTTTTAGAGGCCGCCGCGGCGATCTGATCAAAATCATTTGGCATGATGGCCAGGGCGCGTGTCTGTTCACGAAGCGGCTGGAGCGCGGCCGTTTTCTGTGGCCGTCGCTGTCAGATGGCGTGGTCACGATCAGCGTTGCGCAGCTGTCGTATTTGTTGTCGGGGATCGATTGGCGGATGCCGCGGGAAACCTGGCGTCCACAAGCAACTGGGTAGTTAGCTGTGACTATTTGACTCAAGGGGTGGAACGGGCGCGACTTCCAAAAGCGGCTGTGGTTGAATTGCCGTTGTGACGACGCAGCTCGAACCACTTCCCGATGATCTCGCCGCCGCGCATGCGATGATCCTTGCGCAGCGCGAGCAACTGACATTAGCCAAGAGCGAAGTCACCGTCGGCCGGTTGGAGATCGAGCGGCTGAAGCTGATGCTGGCCAAGGCGCGGCGCGAGCAGTTCGGGCAATCCTCTGAACGCGGCAAGCTGCTGATCGAGCAGCTTGAGCTTGCGATCGAGGACCTCGAAGAGACGCAGGCCGAACAGGCGACCAAGGCTGAGATTGCCGCGCCAGAGGCCGCCAAGGAGAAGCGTGCACAGGCTCCACGCCCGCCCCGACGCCCGCTGCCGGACAATCTGCCGGTCGAACGGATCGTCGAGCCCGCGCCCTGTGCCTGCGGCAAGTGCGGCAGCGCCCGGCTGCACAAGCTCGGCGAGGTGGTGTCGAAAACCCTCGAATGCGAGCCGCGGCGCTGGAAGATCATCGAGCACGTCCGCGAAAAGTTCTCCTGCCGGGACTGCGAGGCGATCACCGAGGCGCCGGCGCCCTCGCACCCGATCCCGCGCGGCTTTGCCGGGCCGAGCCTGCTGGCGATGGTACTGGTCAACAAGTTCCTGCTGCATCAGCCATTGAACCGTCAGAGCAAGACTTTTGCCCGCGAAGGGATCGAGATCGATGTCTCGACGCTGGCCGACCGGGTCGGCGCCTGCGTGGTGGCGCTCGCGCCGCTGATTGACGCGATCCGGACCCATGTCATGAGCGCGGAACGCATCCACGCCGACGACACCACGGTCCCGGTGCTGGCGAAAATGAAGACGGTCACCGGCCGGATTTGGACCTACGTCCGGGATGACCGACCGTTTGGCGGCAGCGATCCGCCGGCGGCCTTGTTCTATTACTCACGCAACCGGGCTGGCGAACATCCGCAACGCCATCTGGCCGGCTATGTCGGCCTCATGCAGGCCGATGCCTTTGATGGATACAACCAGCTCTACAAAGCGGGCCGCAAGCCGGCGCCGATTCTGGAAGCGGCGTGCTGGAGCCACGGTCGCCGAAAGTTCTTCGACCTGGCGAAAACCGGAGAGGCGCCGATCGCAGCCGAGGCGGTGCGACGGATCGACGAACTGTTCGCGATCGAGCGCACCATCAACGGCAAAGCACCGGAGCAACGGCTTGCCATGCGCCAGGAGAAATCCGCGCCGATCGTCACCGACCTCGAAATCTGGATGCGCCAGCAGCGCACTTTGCTCTCGTCCAACAATGACACCACCAAGGCGATCAATTACCTGCTCAACCGCTGGGCAGCGTTCACCCGCTTCCTCGACGATGGCCGCGTTTGTCTCACCAACAATGCTGCCGAAAGAGCTCTGCGTGGCGTTGCGGTCGGAAGACGAAATTGGACCTTCGCCGGCTCGGATGCGGGCGGTCACCGCGCTGCTGCCGTCTACGCGCTGATCGAAACTTGCAAGATGAACGACGTCGATCCGCAAGCCTGGCTCGCCGATGTCCTAGCCCGGCTGCCGGATCATCCCGCCAGCAAGGTCGCCGACCTGCTGCCGTGGAATTGGAAGGCCAACCAACAGCAGAGCAGCGCTGCCGCCTGAGAAGCCATCGGCGGTAGAACGCGCCTACCTGGGGTCCTGGTCGGATGCGTACCTTGTTTGCGCTCCGCCTGGATGTCGAAATCGACATCGGTAACCTCGACGCCGTAGCGGAAATGGACGCCGTGATCCTGCAACCACTTCACCAACGGCAGGACCATCGATTCATACTGGTTGTAGCGATTAAACTTGAGGGAGGAGAAGTCGGCGAGACTTCCGATATGATGGATGAAGCGGTGGAGATAGAGCTTCATCTCTAGCGCGGAATGCCACTCCTCGAAGGCGAACATGGTTCGCCAGTAGAGCCAGAAATTGCTCTTGAGAAAATCCTCGCTGAAGACCTCGTTGATCCGCTTGTTCTCCATCTCCTCACGAGTCGCAAGAAAGACGGAGAGGAGGTCCTTTTGCGCCCTGTCGTTCAGCGTCAGCAGCGTCTTGTCCGGTGCGTCCTGACCCTGGTTCTGGGTCGCGCGTTGCAGTGAGAAATTCGGATCGTCCTTGTTGAGCCGGTAGAATTCGTCCAGCACACTCGCATCCTCGACCTCGAGCGAGGGGATCGAGCGATAGAGATCCCAGAGGCATTCGAAATGCTCCTCCATCTCGCGGCCACCGCGGATAACGAAACCCTTTTCGGGCACATCGAGGCCATCGAGCGCGCCGCCGGGAATGTCCAGCTCTTCGAGGATGGTGATGCGTTCACCGGCCACTCCACCGTCGCGGATGAGGAAGGCCGCGCCAGCAAGTCCCGCAAGACCCGAGCCGACGAACCACGCTGTCTTCCTGTCCGCGCCCTCCGGTTCTCGGGGGCGGACAAACGCTTCATAGTTTCCGCTGCTATAGTGCATGGCGAACTCCTTCTTTGTTGAGTTGTGATGGGGCAGTCGATGTGCCTGTAGCTGTAGAAGCCTTCGCCGGACGCGATGCCGGGCTAGCCATTGTCGCTGGAGCTTGCCCTCTTCCGGGCCGAGAGGCGTGGCCAGTCGCGCGCGTGTTTGCGAGAGCCTCTCGTCGCTGATGTCGCATGCGATGACAGCGAAACCGATATAGGCGGTCTGGCTCGGAGGGCCTCGGACCTTACGTACTCTTTGACCCCAATCGCGGCGGCTTCGGCTCCGTGGTGCGCAGCTCTGGGCGATGACATCGGAGGCGAATTTCACGACCTTAATCGACTTGCGGCTGTGATCTAACATCGATTATATGATGCCTGAAGCGGACCTCATTGCCTCCCTTACTGATCCTCCCATATTCGGCGGATCGAAACTCCCCCAGTTCAGCGAAGCCCAGAACTCGCGGTAGCCAGCGCCGTCTCAAACGGTCGGTTCGACAAACATGCTGTGTGGCTTTCCAACGATTTCGGAGAGGGGGCGCACCCGCGATGCGACTACCAAGCCTTCGGGGGTGCTTGAGACTTGTAGGTGCGGCAAGTCATTCCGATTACCGTGGCTGCGATCCCAAGCACAAGTCCGGCCCATCTCTTGCCTGACCTTAAATCCGGGCACCGATAGAAGCGGCGGAGGTCGCCGCGATTATTTTGACTTCGGTTTATCCTCATCAAAGATCGCGCGGCAGGCGGGGGTGAGTTGTGGGATTCGTCTTTGCATGCATAGCGTGATCTTGTCTCGATCCGGAACGAACTCGGAGCAAAGCCTCATGGCGTCGTCTTTGCAGGCAATCTCTTTCTCCGCTTCGGTGGAGCCGGCGTGGGCCCAGGTCGGTGCGATCAGACAGATCATCAGGATGCAGCGTGTCGCAATTGCCATCGCAATCTCCAATAAGAAACGGTACGGTATCGTATCAAAAATGCGCGAGGCGTTGAATCGTTCCTTTGAGAGTGAGCCCACCAGTTTGCTTCACGTGTATGGAGAGGAACGCGTCAAGCTGACGTCAGCTCGCGCGCTCATGGGGGGGCTGGACTAGTCGGAGCGCGAGCGAACGCCGTTGAGAAATAGATCGATCGACTGTTGCAATCGCTTGAGCCGGCCGCCTGACAGGCGGCGGCCTTCTACGCCGAGCGCCACCATGCGCATCGGCCCGACGATCACCGCGTAGAGAAAATGCTCGGCTGCATGATGCGTATCGATCCGGTCGAGCGTGCCGTCCGCGCAGGCTTGATTGAGAATTTTCTCTATCGTGCCGACCGCGCGTGGCACCGCGAAATCATACAGAATGCGGCCAAGTTCCGGAAATCGCTCAACTTCGGCGGTGACGATCCGGTCGAGGGCGATGGCGTCCGGTTCGCAAGCGATCCGAAGTATTTCACAGGCGATCGCTTCGAGTTGATGCCGCAGCGGGCCCACCACGGCAGAAATGGCGTCCATCTTGGCCATGCGTTTTTCGACAAAGCGAACGACCACGGCCGTGAATAAATCCGGCTTGCCGCTGAACCGGGTATAAAACGTCCGCTTTGAAATCGCCGCTTCGGCTGCGATGGTGTCGATGCTGACCGCCTCGAAGCCGGCGCGAAGAAAAAGCGTGGTGGCCTTGTCGACGATGTGCTCGGTGAGACGGGCAGATGCTTCGAGGGAGGGGCGTCCACCGTGACTCTTCCGAACTGGAAGGGGCGATTTCGGCGGATGGCTCATGAGGTCCTTCCATGGACAATTATTGATCTGGAACTTTCGACGAGGCGACTTCGAGCACGGGGGCGTCCGACCATCCCAATCCCAAGCTCTTTTGCAGCGCAATGTAATCGTTCATAAGTTGAGCCTGCGCCTGTGCGAGGCTTTGAACTGTCTGGAGCCGTTGCCGTTCGACGTCAAGCAGATCGATCACGCTGACGGTACCGGCGCGGTTCCGCTGCCGCATCAAGTCGGCGGCTTTGTCGGCCGACGCGCTGGCGCGCGCCAGTTTTGTCACCTGGTTTCGCTGGTGACCGAATCGTGACAAGGATGATTCAGCGTCCTGCAGCGCGGTGAGGACCGTGTTTTGATACTGCGCGATAGCGGCGTCGGAGCCTGCTTCGGCCTGCCGAATACGCGCGAGCGTCCGTCCGAAGTCGAGCACATTCCACTGCAGCGTCGGTCCGACATTGCCGATCAAGGAGCCCGCAGTCCCAAACACGGCGGTGGAGGTCGATAATGAGCCGACATTCCCGAGCAGCGTGACGCGGGGGAAATAGCCGGCTACCGCCTGTCCGATCTGGGCATTGGTGGCGGCAAGATTTCGTTCGGCTTCGCGGATATCGGGTCGCCGCCGCAGCATCCCGGCGGGGTCGCCGATGCGGAGGGGGCGTGGCGGGACTGGAACGGGCCTGGGCCGGCGCAGCTGGGAGTCGAGCGTGCCTGGCTCCAGCCCAACCAGCACCGCGAGCTGCCCGCGGTTCTGGTCGATAGTTGCGCGCAGCGGGTCTGCCATCGCCTCCGTACTGGCCAACTGCGTGCGCAGGCGCTCCAGATCAAGGTCGGAGGTGGTGCCGCCGCCCAAGCGCTGAGCGGTCAGATCGATGGCTTCCTGTTGCAGCTTGACCGACTGCAAGGTCAGATCAAGCCGATGCTGCGCGTCGCGCAAACCGACATAGCTCTGGGCCACCTGCGCCGCGAGTTGGACATGGGCATCGGCAAACCGCGCGACCGCGGCGTCGGCCTGCGCGACGGCCTGTTCGGCAGCCCGTTGGCGACCGCCGAAGATATCGATCTCCCAGCTTGCATCGAAATTCGCATCGTAGAGATCAAGGTTGGTGCCATCGGGAATCTGGCCAGCGATGGCTTGGCCACCGGCAACATTTTCGAGACCGCGGCGGGCGTCTCCGAGCGGAATCCGATTATGCAGATAGGCGCCCGCCACCGATCCGCTCGGCAGCAGATTGGCGTATTGTTCCCTGGCACTCGCCCGTGCCTGACGCACCCTGGCCTCGACGATCTGGATCGAGGGGCTGTCGGCAAGCGCGCGTTCGATCAGTTCGGTCAGCAGGGGATCGCGGATCGCCCGCCACCAGTCCGCCGACGGCTCCAGGGCGCGGGCGCTGGAGCCGAGACGTCGAAAGCCCTGGCCGATCTCGGCCAGAGGCGCAGCAAGCGGCGGCCCGGCATAGTCAGGACCGACCAGGCATCCGCCGAGCGAGGCGGCCAGCGGGAGAAACGCAATGCTGCGAACAAAAGCTTTGACCATACTTACCTCACCCTACCGAAACGCCGGCATCCTTCGGCAACGGCCGCAGCAACACGACCAGCGGAATGGTCACAAGCAGGATGACGCCCAAGACGAAGAACTGATCGGAGAATGTGATGACCGTTGCCTGCAGGCGGATCGCCTGGCCGAGGGCCTGCATGCCGCGTTGCACGTCCTCGACGCGCGCGCCGAAGCCGGCGATCAGCTCCTGCACTCTGACGGAATTGCCGCTCAGCGCTTCGGAAATCCGATCGACATGCAGGGTGGTCCGGCGCTCCTGCAGGGTCGAGATCATCGCCAGCGCCATCGAACCGCCGAGGTTGCGCGCTGCATTGAACAGGCCCGACGCGTCCTCGACCTTGTCCTGGCTGACGGAGCTGGTCGCCGCTTGATTGAGGAAGACCAGCGTAAAGAACTGCGCAAAGCCGCGCAGGATCTGCGCAAATAGGAAGTCGATGCCCGAGGATTCAGGTGACAGGCCGGCGTTTAACAGGCAGCTGATGCCGTAGAGAAAAAGCCCGAATCCAATCGCGATCCGCACGTCGAGCCGCCGCACCAGAAATGGAAATAGCGGCATCATCAATAGCGTCGGAATGCCGCTGAGCAGCGCGACGTAGCCGGCTTGTTCGGCGTTGTACCCGGCGATCTTGCTAAGGAATTGCGGGATCAGATACAGGATGCCGTAGAGCGCTCCGCCGACCACGAGGCTCATCAGGAACACCCCGCCGAAGCTTCGCTGGAAAATGATGCGAAGGTCGATGACCGGATTGCGGCTCACCAATTGACCCGCCGTCAACAGACCGAAGCCGAGCAGGGAGGCCAGACTTAACAGTATGATGAAGTTCGACTCGAACCAACGCTCGCGCTGGCCTTCCTCGAGCACAACGGTGAGGCAGCCCAAGCCGATGGCCATGCCGATGATGCCAAGCCAATCCGCTTGCGCGACCTCGCGCCAATGCATGCGTTCGAAGGGAAGCCCCAACAACAGCAGTCCAACCAGTCCGATGCCGACCGGCAGGTTGAGGAAGAATGCGTAGTGCCAGCTGACGTTTTCCGTCAGCCAGCCACCGATGATCGGACCTAGCACCGGACCGAGCACCGCGGTCAATCCGAACAAGGCGATGCCGATCGGGCGCTGGTCCGGCGGCAGACGTTTTGCCACGATGGTGAGCGCCGTGGGGATCATCGCGCCGCCGGCAAAGCCCTGGCCGATGCGGCCGGTGATCATCGAAACGAGTGTTGTCGAGGTCCCGCACAGCATCGAGGACAGCACGAAACCCACCGTGACGACGAGCAGGAAGATCCGCAGCGAGAGCAGACGCTCGAACCAGCCGGCCAGCGGAATCATGATGATTTCGGCGACCAGATAAGCGGTCGAGATCCAAGTGCCTTCGGATTCGCTGGCCCCGACCTCACCCTGGATTTGTGGTAGCGACGCGTTGACGATCGAGATGTCGAGCGTCGCCATCAACGCGCCGATCGTCCCGGCTCCGACGGCCAGCCATGCGGTGAGATCGGCGCGCTGCGGCGTTGAACTGGCTTCGGCCGGACCGGTCATTGCGCGCCCTTCCGGCTGTCCTGCAGTTCTCCCCTTTGGCGGTTGATGTCGGCCTTGGCGTTGCGGGTATCGACGTCCACCACGATCGACAGTCCGGGCACCAGCACCTTGCGCGCCTCCGGGCCGGCATCAATCCGGATTCGCACGGGCACGCGCTGCACCACCTTGGTGAAATTGCCGGTCGCATTCTGCGGCGGCAGCAACGAGAATTCCGAACCTGTGCCGGGTGAGAAGCTCAGCACTTCGCCGTGGAGTTTCTCGTTGGGCAGGGCATCGACTTCGATGGTCGCCGGCTGGCCGACCCGCATCAGGCCGATCTGGGTCTCCTTATAATTCGCCTCAAGGTAAAGATCATGGAGCGGCACGACCGTCATCATCCGCATCCCCGGCTGTACGAACTGGCCGATGCGCGCAGTCAGGTCGCCGACGCGGCCCGCGATCGGGCTGACCACCACCGTGTTGTCCAGATCGATTTGCATCTGATGAAGCTGGGCCTCGGCCTGCTCGATCGCGGCTTGCGCTTCGGCAATTTGCGCTTCGGTCGACGGGACCATCCGACGCGCCGACTCGACCTGCGCGTTGTTCAGGGCGACCTGGGCGCGTGCCTGATCGCGCTGGTTTCGGATCTGGTCGTAACGCTCGGTCGCTTCGGCGCCGCTCGCTGCCAACGGCCGATAACGCGCGACCTGGTTCTCGGCAAAAGCCAGGCTCACCTCCGATTGCCCAAGCTGAGCATTCGCCTGTTCGATCTGGGCGTATTGTCGGTTCAACTCGGCTTCCGCGCGGGCTTTGCCGGCCCTTGCCTGATCGAGTTGGGCCTTGGCCTGCTCAACTCGAACACGGTAGGAACGGTCGTCGATCTTCGCCAGTTGATCGCCAGCCGCGATCGTCTGGTTTTGGACCACCGGTACCCCAACCAGATAGCCCGAGACGTTCGGCGCAATCGAGACCTGATCCGCCTTGAGATACGCGTCATTGGTGCTTTGAAAATAGCTACCCGTGGTCCACCAATACCAGCCATAGCCGGTGCCGCCGAGTAGCAGCAGGATCGCAGCGGTGATCAATCCCCAACGTAACCAGGGATTCGACAGCATCGAGGGTTCCGACTTACCCTGCGTATCGTCGTGGTCGGTTGGTGGGGGAGCCTGCTCCTGGTCGTGGGAGCCAGATTTCCTGGCGGGCGGGTTCCGGTCAGCCAGCTCCGACGCCATTTCCAACCTTTCCAAAAACGGTACAGTATCGTTTACATCATGCCGCATCTATTTCAAGCGAGGCCTTTATGACGCCCCCGACCGTTGATAGTTCCATAATCGAACAAGAGCCGGCGTCGCCGCTGTATGGGAAGATAAGAAAAATTGCCGGGCGTTGCGAAGCGAGAGCTAGGTTCGAGCTTTCGCGTTTCCCGGCGTGGCGTTTAACCTCGTCGCCGCAGTTGCCCGAATTATCCGGCTTGCGCCTTGACTCAAAATCACAAGCGTCCATATTAATCAACATTAGTTGATTATATGCCGGATCCGCCTGGCGGCTCCAAGCGGGGCCTGCCGTGGTCAAATCTCGAGATGATTTCATGAAAATGACCGGCCAGTTGCTCCTTGTTCTGACGCTTGCGCTGGGTCCGATCTCGGCGACCGCCCATAGCGCGGCTGAGCGTGCAGACTCGTCGTCGGAGTCCGAGCAAGGGCAGACATTGTCGGTGCAGAGCGAACTGGAAGCCTTCGATCAAGTGAGCGTCTCGGCACGAGACGGCATTGCGGCCGTTGAGCGGTATCTGGCAGGCGCGAAGGTCGTCGATATCAGCTTCGACGGGCAGGCGAAGAGGCCGATCTATCACGTCAAGGCCTATCGCAACGGCGAAATCTGGAATGGCGCGATCGATGCCTCGACCCGGACAATTGTCAGCGACGGCTCGCTACCGGCTTCGCAGCTGGACGCCGAGGACAGGAGCAATATTGCCGATCTAAAGCGCGCTCGGTTTGATTTGGCCGAGGCGGTCGCCGTTGCGGAAAAATACGGCGCGGGAAAAGCTGTCGGCGCTGGATTGAGCCGCGCCGACGGTCGGCTGATCTTCCTCGTGGTCGTCGTCTCCGACGGCGCTTTGAAGGAGATATCGGTCGATCCAGCTGAGAAAAGCCGGCGCTCGCCTCCCTCGTCGAGAGCTTTCTAGCCAAAGCGCAAGAGCGTCCTCGGAGCTCCTGCGTTTCGAAGCCAGCCAGCGTGCCAATATAGCATTGAACGTTCGGTCGTTTAGCCGAGCGTTCTCTCGTGGGCGTCAACGTCACATTGTGCCGCCGGGATCCATCAACTCAGCATCGGCGAGAGCTCGGGATCTCCCTTTGTCATCGCACGTTGATACGCCGGACGTCCACCGATGCGTGCAAGATAGCCGCGGATATTGGGATAATCGTCAAGACGGCGTCCGGTGAACGCACGCATCGTCGTCAAGGCAAACAACATGATGATGTCAGCCGCAGAGAAGTCCGCGCCGGCCAAATAGGGCACCTTGCCGAGCCGCTGTTCGATCATCGCAAAGCCGCGGTCGGTTCGCGCGGTGTAGACCGCGACAAACGGATGGTCCGAACCGATTCCGACTCCGAGCTGATCGGCGCCGCTGATACCGGCTCCCAGCATCTCGATCGACTCGCTGGGCATCAATGTGCCGTTGACGAAATGGAACCAGAACAGATAGTCGGCAAATGCCGGATCGTCCGGGGCAACCTTCAGCCGCCCGTGTCCGTATTTGGCCAGGATGTATTCGATGATCGCGCCGGATTCCGCCAGCACGAGATCGCCGTCGGCGATGACCGGCGAGATCTGCATCGGATGCAGCGCCTTGTATTCGGGGGGCGCCATGCGGGTTTGCGGATCGCGTTGATAGACTTCAAGGCGATAGGGAATGTCCAGTTCTTCGCACAGCCAGACGATGCGCTCGGATTGCGATAGTCCGAGATGGTGGACGGTCAGCATGAGTCATTTCTCCAGGGAGGGCGGACGGTTTGCCAGCATTGCGATGATGTCCTGCAGGGTTTCCCGAAGCGTCTCGACTGCGGTGGGGTCGAAATCCAGGCCCTGGGCGAGCGACTGCGGCACCACGCTGGCACGCTTGCGTAGCGCGCGGCCGGCATCGGTCAGTTCAACGAGAACCCGGCGTTCATCGTCCGCGTCGCGCCGCCGGGTCAGCAGCCCGGCGGTTTCCATCCGCTTCAGCAGCGGCGTCAACGTGCCGCTGTCGAGATACAGCTTCGCCCCGAGGTCACCGACGCTCTGCGACGGTGAGTCCCAGAGCACCAGCATGACGAGATATTGTGGATAGCTCAGACCGAGTTTGGCGAGCACCGGTCGATAGAGGCGGGTCACCAGGTTGGATGAGGCATAGAGCAGAAAGCAGACCTGGCGGTCGAGGCGCAGCGGATGGTCCGACTGTTTTGCCATCGGTACTCCTTCGGAGCGCGGGCGAAGCGACGGGTTGCATTCAGCGTGTCGTCACCGTGATCACGACGTCGATATTGCCGCGCACCGCATTCGAATATGGGCACGTAGCATGCGCCGCCGCCACGATCGCTTCGGCGACCGATTGTTCGAGGCCTGCGATGGTGACGTTCAGCGTCACGGACAGCACGAATCCGCCGCTGCCGTTCGGCGCGAGGCCGACCTCGGCCACGACTTCGATATCGGCGTCGGCGACCTTGACGCTCTTGGCGCGTGCCACGTGGATGACGGCGTTTTCGAAACAGGCGGCGTAGCCGGCGGCGAACAGCTGCTCGGGGTTGGTCGCGTCGCCCTTGCCGCCCAGCGCCTTCGGAAGAGCCAGTGAAAGCGACAGCAAACCATCGTCGCTGCGAACGCTGCCGGCGCGACCGCCGATCGCCGTGACCTTCGTGGAATAGAGTGCACTCATGATGGGTCTCCCGTTTTGAATTGCCGCAGTTAAATATCGTACAATAAAATTGTGTGCAATATAATAAGTCGCGCCATTTGGTTGCCACCGCATCCGGTGCGGCCGACGTCGCAGCAGCACCGGCACGGTTGCGGTTCAGCCGGTGATGGCGATCCTCTTGATCCGCTTGTTGAGGACCTCGGCGAGACCGATTGCGCCGACGCCTGCCACAACGTGGAGCACGCGCAGCAACCAGGATGTTTCCCCGAGCGGCAGATGCACCTGCAACAAGCCGAGCACCGGAACGATAGCGGCCCATAGCGCGGCGATCAGCGCCAGCTGCGTGGCCTGTTCACGCGCGAGCGCGGCAAGTCCCCACACGGCGATAACCAGCAGCACGCCGAGCCCCATGTGCAATTCCAGCGGAACGTCGTAGCCTAGCCAATAGGCGATGCCGACGCACAGCGCGAGAATTCCAAATAGGCGGCTGGTGAAGATGAAGGCTTTGGTGGTGTTCATGGTCGTCCTTTCTCTAAAGCTTCAGATGATGTCGATGTCGGCGTGTCGCAGATAGCCGTGGCCGTTGTGGTCCTCGGCCAGCATGTCGATTGCGGCCTGCCGCGGGGCTATGCCATTCGTGAAGGCCACGGCGTAGCGCCAGTCGGCGAAGTCGTTACGGGTCAGGCCGATGCCGCCGGTGATCTGGTCGAGTTCGATATCCAAGCGGCGGAGCCAGCGCGTGAAGTTGAATTGGTGGATGGCCACACTGTCAGCATCGAACATCTTGGGTTCTCCTGATTGACGGATTGAACGGTCCGCGTCGGTGATCACGTCGCGTCCTCCGCCAGCCATTGCCGCAACGACTTGGTTGCCCGGTTCTTGCGCGACAGCAGCGTGCCGATCGGTTCATTCCATTGCGCGGCGAGTTCGCGGAACGGCACGCCCTCGATCTCGACGGCGATCCAAACCGCCCGCTGCGCTGGCGGCAACCGGTCCAGCGCGGCGCGCAGCCGGCGTCGAAGCTGCGTCTGTTCCAGCGTCTGTTCCGGCCCGAGTGCGGGATCTTCAAACTCCTCGGGCACTGGTGTCAGCTCGCGACGGCGGCGAATCCGGTCGATCACGCCATTCGCCAGCGCCCGGAACAGATAGGCCGTCACGTTCTCGACCTCGGTGAGCAGATCGGCCCGCTCGATCAACCGCAGCACGGTGTCCGCAACGACATCCTCGGCATCCAGATCGGAGGCGCCAGACAGCTTCGCATGCACGAAGCGGAGCAGGCGGCCGCGATCGCGGCGCACGACGTCCGCGACCTGATGCCGAATCCTGTCGACGTCGGGCGCAGCGTCGGCGAGTCGGTTGTCACTCGGCGTCACCCGCGCCCCCATCGCCGGCGAGGTGGCGAGCCGCGTAGGCTTCGAACGCGGGCTTGCCCTCTTTTTCCCACCACGCGGCATACAGCGTCGCATCGGAAGCGGATGAAGACCGCGACGGCGTGCACGGTCGCGTCTTGTGGCCATGCGATCCATGGTTGAAGCTGCCGACCAGAACGCGGGTCAACACCAGCATCGCGAACGCTTGCCAGTAGGTGAGGGCAGGCATCGCCAGCAGGTCGGGAACGACGGCGTTCCACGCCACCATCACCACCCAGCCGAACAGCAGGCCGAATACGACGGCGACAGCCAGTCCCAACGCGACATGTTGGATGATCAGAAGAAGCCGGCCAAGCGACATCACGAAATCCCTTTCAAATGCGCGCCGCCGACGCAGCGGCGAGCGGTGCCGCATGCAGGCGGTTCGGCGCGCGATGCGCAACGCCGCTGCGTGGCAATGCAGTTGGTTGGATGACGCAAGGATCGGCGATTTATTGCATCCGCCGAATTCGGCTTCTGATGTCCCTAAGCTCCTGGTCTTTTTGGATCGTCGGGCTGCGCCCGCAGCGAGGACGAAAAAGCCCGCACAGCCGCGGTGACGTCATTGCGCATGTCGAACTCGGTCTCGCCGTTCAGCCATTGATTGATCAGGCCCATCACCATGCCGCAGAAGGCTAGCGCGGCGATCTCCGGCCGCCAGTGCGGCGCCAGCCGGCCGCGTTTCTCGGCCAAACGAAAAATGATGGTGACCGAGGATCTGAATTTGCGGTCGAAGTTGCGCTGGCGCTCGGGCGCTTCGACCGCGGCGAAATTGACCAGGTAGGTGGAGAGCCGCTTGCGTTTCGGATCCATCTCCAGCTCGCAGAGCCGCCCGGTCATGTCGCGGACCAGTTCGTCCATCGGGTCGAGGGTATCGTCGATCTCGAGCTGACCGGCGAGTTGTTCGAGCGGAAGGCCCATCCGGTCCAGCAACGCTAGCAGCAGCCCCTGCTTGTTCTGGAAATGCCAATGCACCGCCCCCCGGGTGAACCCGGCCGCCACGGCGATCTGCTCCAGCGACACCTCGGTGACGCCGCTTTCGAGGAACAGCCGCTCGGCCACCGCGAGTATGGTCTCGCGCGTTGTTTCTGCTTCCAGTTTCGTCCGCCGCATGGCGTCTTTACCTCATCCATTGACATACATACTAAACGTATGTAAAGCCCATTCAAGTCATTTCCGCTGCCGGCAGCGGGATCGAGAGGCCATATGAATATCGCATTGCGCCCCGCTCTGGTGTGGGCTGCTTTCGTTCTGGTTGTCGGGGCTGCCCCGATGGTCGCGTCGGCGCAAATGGGGCCATCCGGCCCGCCAGCGGTCGGCGTTGCGCCCGCAGCGTTACGCCCGGTGGCGCAAAAAGAGCAGATCACCGGGCGGGTCGAAGCGGCTGAGCGCGTCGAGATCGTGGCTCGGGTCTCGGGCTTCCTTGAACAGCGACTGTTCACCGAAGGGGCCGAGGTCAAGGCCGGTCAGCTGTTGTACCGGCTCGAGCGCGGGACCTACGAAGCCGCGGTTGAGACCGCCCACGCCGCGATCGATCAGGCCAAAGCCCAGCTGGAAAACGCCGGCATCACCCTGGCCCGCTCGCAGAAGCTGCTGGAGGGACCGGCCGGGATGCAAAGCTCGGTCGATACCGCGCGGGCCAACAAGCTCACCGCCGCCGGGCAGTTGCGCGCCGCCGAAGCGCAATTGCGCCAGGCCGAGATCAACCTCGACTACACCGAAATCCGCTCGCCGATCGACGGTCGGATCGGCCGCGCCGGGACCAAGGTAGGCAATCTGGTCGGCCCCACCAGCGGGCCGCTGACGACGATCGTCAGCCAGGATCCAATGTACGTCGTGTTTCCGGTTGCGACGCGGCGGGTGATGACGCTTCGCTCAAAGCTGATCAAGGACGGCTTCGCCGCCTTGAAGGTCCGGCTGAGGCTGCCGGACGGACGACTCTACGACCGCGACGGTGAAGTCACCTTCATCGACATCAATGTTGCGCAGGACACTGACACCATCCTGTTGCGGGCGACGATCCCCAATCCGCCGCTGGGCGAGCAGAAAGATGGAAAATTTCCTCGCGAACTGATCAACGGCGCGCTGGTCACCGTCTTGCTGGAGGACGCCGAGCCGGTGCAAGTCGTCGCGGTGCCTCGGCAAGCGGTGCTGTCGGACCAGCGTGGCAGCTACGCCTATGTGATCGATGCAGGCAACGTGGCGCGGCGCCGCGATCTGCAGCTCGGTCCTTCGACGCCGGAATGGGCGTCGGTCGAGCAGGGGCTGAGCGCGGGCGAGCAGGTAGTCGTCGAAGGCGTGCAACGGGTTCGCGCCGACACGCCGGTGAAGCCGGATCCAGTCTCATCCGGCGATGCCGGCGCGCACCAGACCCCGGGTTAGGTCGATGTTCTCCGCTATTTTCGTCGATCGACCGCGCTTTGCCATCGTCATCGCCATCCTGATGACGATCGTCGGACTGTTGGCGCTGACCCGCATCCCGGTCGCCCAGCTTCCCGACATCGTGCCGCCGCAGGTCCAGGTCACCACGCTGTATCCCGGCGCCTCGGCGGAGGTGCTGGAGTCGACCGTGGCGCAGCCGCTCGAAGCGCAGATCATCGGCGTCGACAAGATGATCTACATGAAGTCGTCGAGCGGCAACGACGGCAGCTACACGCTGACGGTCTCGTTCGAACTCGGCAGCAACCCCGACATCAACACGGTCAACGTCAACAACCGCGTGCAGACCTCGCTGTCGCAATTGCCCGCCGAGGTGCAGCTGCAGGGCGTCACCGTCAAGAAGAAGTCGTCGTCGATTCTGCAGGTCGTGATGCTGTCCAGCGACGGCAAGTACGATCCACTGTTCATGACCAACTTCGCCACCATCAACGTGCTCGACGAACTGGCGCGGACCCCGGGCGTCGGATCGGCGTCGCTGTTCGGCCGTCTGAATTATTCGATGCGGATCTGGTTCGACACCATCCGGCTCACCAGCCTCGGGCTGGTGCCGTCAGACGTGGTCAAGGCGATCCAGAGCCAGAACATTCAAGCGCCGGTCGGCCGCATCGGCGCCCGCCCGGTGAGCTCGAATCAGCAGCTTCAGATTAATGTGCAGACCCAGGGCCGGCTGTCCTCGCCCGAGCAGTTCAAGAACGTCGTGATCCGCGCCAATCCGGACGGCTCGGTGTTGCGGGTCGGCGACGTCGCTCGGGTCGAGATGGGGGCGCAGAACGAGGACGTCGAGGCCCGCCTCAACACTTCGCCGTCGGTCGCGATCGGCATCTACCTGGCGCCGGGGGCCAATGCGCTCAACGCGTCGACCGCGGTCAATGCCACGCTCGACAAAATCCGCGGCCGGGTTCCGGCGGGATTGAAGGTTCGGTCGATCTACGACGCCACTACCATCGTCAACGAGACCGTGGATGAGGTGTTGAAGACGCTGGTCGAGGCGTTCATCCTGGTCGCGATCGTGGTGTTCGTCTTCCTCGGCAATTTGCGCGCCACCATCGTGCCGGTGATCGCGGTGCCGGTCAGCATCATTGCCTCCTACGCCGTCCTGCTGGTGCTCGGCTATTCGATCAATACGATTTCGCTGCTGGCGCTGGTTCTCGCCATCGGCATCGTCGTCGACGACGCCATCGTGGTGGTGGAAAACGTCGAGCGAATCATGGAGGAGGAGCCGGAGATTTCCGCCGCCGACGCCACCAAGAAGGCGATGCGGCAGGTCACCGGGCCGATCATCGCGATTACCATGGTGCTGTTCTCGGTGTTCGTGCCGATTGGATTCATCCCGGGGATTTCCGGCGAATTATTCCGGCAGTTCGCCGTGACGATCAGCGCGGCAATGTTTGTTTCCGCAATCAACGCGCTGACGCTGTCGCCGGCGCTGTGCGCGGTGTTCCTGAGGCATTCGCCGCATCGCGGCGCGCTAGCGCGGATCGGTCACGGCATCGACAAGGTGCGCAACGGCTACGCCTTCGTGGTGCACAAGTCGCTGCGGATGGCGGCGATCTCGCTGCTTTTGGTCGGCGGCTGCGCGCTCGGGTCCGGCTTGTTGTCGCGCATCACTCCGACCGGCTTCCTGCCCGAGGAAGACCAGGGCGCTTTCTTCATCAACATCCAGCTTCCGGAAAGCGCCTCGGTGGAACGCACCAGCAGGGCGGTGGCGCAGCTCGAGGATATTCTGGGCAAGATGCCCCAGGTCAAGGATACCATCGCGGTGGTGGGATTCTCCATTCTCGACCAATACGGCGCGTCCAACAGTGCCCTGGTGATCGTCACCCTGAAGCCGTTCGAGAATCGCCGCGGCGCGATGGACTCGGCGCAGGCGCTGATCGCCAAGACCTTCGGTGCGGCGACGCAGATCAAGGCCGCGACCGTCATCCCGTTCAATCTGCCGCCGGTGATCGGACTTTCGACCAGCGGCGGATTCGAAATACAGCTCGAGAATCTTGCGGGCGGCGACTTCGCCACCATGGGCAATGTCACGCTGGGACTGCTGGCCGCCGCCAATCAGGATCCGAAGCTCGCGCGGGTGTTCTCGACCTACGCGGCGAGTTCGCCGTCGATCTATCTCGATATCGATCGGGAAAAGGCCGAGGCGCTCGGGCTCGGTATCAACGACATCTTCACGTCGCTACAGGCGACGCTCGGCGGTTACTACGTCAACAACTTCAATCTCTATGGTCGGACCTGGCAGGTCAACATCCAGGCGGAGTCCGAGGACCGACGCGATCTGTCGGCGCTTTGGAGCATCTATGTCCGCAACGCCAAGGGCACCATGGTCCCCTTGCAAGCGGTGGCCTCGGTACGTACCGTGGTCGGACCGGCGGTGATCACGCGCTACAACAATTATCGCTCGGTCACCGTGATGGGATCCACCGCGCCGGGAGTTTCGTCCGGCGACGCGATGGCGGCGATGGAGAAGGTCGCAGCCAATACGCTGCCGTCCGGATACGCCTTCGAATGGACCGGGACCTCTTTCCAGGAGCAGAAGGTGGGCGGCCAGACCCCGGTGATTTTGGCGCTTGCGGTGCTGTTCGCCTACCTGTTTCTGGTCGCGCTGTACGAAAGCTGGGTCATTCCGATCCCGGTGCTGCTGTCGGTCACGGTCGGCGTGCTTGGCGCGTTTTTCGGTCTTCTGGTCAGTGGGCTGGCGCTCGATCTCTATGCCCAGATCGGGCTGGTGGTGCTGATCGCGATGGCCGCGAAAAACGGCATCCTGATCGTCGAATTCGCCAAGGAGCAGCGCGAAGCCGGAGCCAGCATCATCGAGGCGGCCGAGACCGGGGCGAAGCTGCGGTTTCGCGCGGTGATGATGACGTCGATCGCCTTCATCGCCGGTCTTGCGCCGCTGGTCTGGGCCGACGGTGCCGCAAAGATCGCGCGTCGTAGCGTCTCGACGCCGGTGTTCGCCGGGATGCTGGCGGCGAGCCTGCTCGGCATCTTCGTCATTCCGATGCTCTACGTGACCTTTCAGACGCTGCGCGAACGGGCGGCGCGCTTCCGGCGCAAGCCGGGCGAGACCACCGCGGTCGCGCCGCATCCGCCCAACCGGTAACCGAACGACGTGAACGACGTGGATAGAGGAACTGTCGATGGGGCTTAAGAACATTGTGGTCTTCGTGGAGCCATCGAACGCCGGCGCCACGCGGGCCCGCTACGCTGTCGAGTTGGCGCGGCGTCATGGCGCGCATCTAATCGGCATTTTCGTGGCGTCCTCCGACGGGCCGATCCCGGCAAATGCCTATGTCCGCGGCCGCGACGCGATGCGTCGGCTGATCGAACTGCACGACGCCAACGCCATTGAGACCACCAGTGTCGCGAGCCGAAACTTCAACACCGCGACCAATAGCGCCGACATCACCTACGAATTCAGGATCATCCGCGAGATCGAGTCCGACGATACCAAGTTGCATTGCCTGCACGCCGATCTGGTGATCGTCGGTCATCCGCGGCCCGGCGGGCTGCCGCTCTATTCGTCGGCCGAAGGCCTGTTGCTCGCCACCGGAATTCCGTTTCTGATCGTGCCCGACGGTTGGCCGTCGGGAGCCGTTGCGCAGCGGGTGCTGTTGGCGTGGAATGCCAGCCGTGAGGCGAGGCGCGCGATTACGGATTCGTTGCCCCTGCTGTCGGCGGCGCAGTCGGTTTCGATTGTCGTAATCGATTCTGCCAAGAATCGTCTGCATGGCGAGAATCCCGGCGCCGACGTTGCGGTCTATCTCAGCAGACATGGCGCGCATGTCACGACCGAGCAGATCGATTCCAACGGATCCCCGATCGCCGACGTGATCTTGCAACACGCCGTGCATGGCGGCTTCGATCTCATTGTACTTGGTGCCTACAGTCATGCCCGGGTTCGCGAGGCGGTGTTCGGCGGCGTGACGCGATCGCTACTCAAATTGGCGACCATTCCGATGCTGATCGCCCACTGATTGATCACACTGCGGTGTTGCTGCGGTTGGCAATTCAGAGCTGCCGCCAAGGCAGCGAATGCCGACAATGATAATGGGGGAGAAACGGCAGCATGACGATTTCGCGGACGAAGGCCTCAGCCAAAGCGGGCATCAAGCAAGAGCTGGAAGAGCGCTTCGCAATGGGCGACCGGGTTTGTATGAGTCCGCTTGGAGCCGAGCGGCATCCAAGATACGCGGAGCAACGCGGCACCGTAGTGGGACTAAGCCGCTATCCCAGTGTGGTGCGCATTCAACTCGATCGTTCGCGCACGCCGGTCGCACTCCACAAAGACTATCTGATGTTGGTTGAGGCGTCCTCACGACGGTCATGAGATCACGGTAGAATGGCAACGGTAAAATTGACGAGGTTCTGCAACGGCTCCGCGCTGAGGGCGCTGATATACCTTTCCGTCTTTCTTTTTGAAGGTCGACGTTCGCCCTCTTGATTGCGGAACTAGCTGTCACATCTAATCAACATATGATGAATAATATCCGACCCGCCCCTGGAGGATTAATGACATGTTGAAAACCAGCCTTGCCCATGAGCAATTGGAGTGGACCAAGCAGAAGCTCGACGAGATCGATGCGACGCTTGCTTCGCTCGAAGAATCCGCAAAGAGCCTGAGCAGCGCCGCCCGCATCGAGGCGGAGCGCGCGTTGGCACGGATCGCGACGGCGCGAAACGAGTTCAGCAGGAACGCCGATGTGCTGCGTGCGCAGACAGCGGACGCCGGCGAAGAAACCTACGCAGCGCTGTTGGCCAAGTGGACCGAGGTGGAGCTTGGGCTTCAGACCTATTTGGCCGCCGCGGCGTCGCAGGCCGACACCGTGAAGAACGCCTTTGCAGCACGCGCGGCTGCGCAACGTGTGACATGGCAGAAATCGCTCGCCACGATCCAGGCTGCCGCATCTGAAACGGTCGAGCGGGCCCGGATCGAAGCCGACGCCGCCGCCGCTCGGCTGAGTGAAGCGGCCGCGAAGGTGGAGGCCAAATTCGGGCAGGCCTCCAACGCGGGAGACGAATCCTGGAAGGCTATCCAAAGCGCGATCGCCGAGGCGCATGCGGTCCAGCAGCGCACCTGGAAAGCGATCACGGACAGCTTTGCCAAGCTCGGCTAGGCAGCAGAGCTGCTCGCGGCCGCGCAATCAGTCGGTGACTGATGACGCAAACTCATCGAAGGTCAAGGCCCGGCGGGGCTTTGACCTGTTCTGGTGGATTGCGGACCCGGGCGTAGGGTACCCTAAGCGAACCCGACCGCCAACAACGCCCGTTTCAACTCGCGACGAAACGCTTGTTCCTTTTTCGCATGACTGGAAAACCGGGCGATGAACGGGCGCATCACGACCGTCATAGAGATGGCGGCCGTGAACGTGGCAAAGAAAAAGTCGGGGTTGACGTCCTTGATGGCACCGGAGGCGTGAGCCGCGCGAATCGGCGGCAAGAGTAGATCATGCATGGGCCGCACCAGGCGGTCATACACATATTCGAACCGTTCACCCTGTTCGCCGACTTCGTTCACCACGAACATCGCCAACTGTGGCGTATCGCAGAGATGATCGATCATGCGCGCCATCGCCAGTTGAAGCGTTTCGCCGGCGGATGTTTCTGGGGCCCCCCGTTCGATGATCGAGCGGAAATCGGGTAGGGTGCGCTCGGCGATGTCGTCGACGACCGCACGCCACAACCCTAGCTTTGAGCCGAACTGATGCGGGATGAGCGCCACGTCGATCTCGGCCTCCGTCGCAATCTGCCGAAGGTTGGTGCCATCGAAGCCGTGGCCCGCGAACGCCGCGAGCGCAGCTTGCAGGATCGCCACCGATTTCGGCTGTTCCGTTTTTCGTGGGCGTCCCCGACGCTTCACAGCCACCTTCGCCGCCATTCTGTGAATCTCCTCGGCCGATGCGGCAAGGGCCGCCACATTGACATTTTCACGCATTGCTTTTAATCAACGATAGTTGAATTGGTGCTGATGTTTGTCTCACACCTTTTCGCCCCGTGGTCGACAATCCGCAACTCGCATCTGTCCCTGGGAGGGACCTCGATGAGCAAGTTTGCCGTTATCATTTTCGGGGACCAAGCGAAGGCAAATGAAGCGTCGCGCGTTCTCACCGAGCTGCAAGCCGACAACAGCTTGGTGCTGTTCAGCCAAGCTGTCATTGCCAAGGATCTTGCTGGAACTGTCTCCCTGATGGCCCCTGCATCGGGCGGCGCCGTTGGATCTGCGGTCAGCGGTTTGGCGAGCCGTTTGATTGGAGTCCCGGTGGGCGGCCATGGCGGTCTGTCGGATGCGGGCGTCTTGGACAGTTTTTGCCAAGAGGCCGCCGACGCGCTCAAGCCCGGCGCGACCGCCATCGTGGCTGAGATTTCTGAAGATCGGTTGGGCCCTCTTAACACTCAGATGCACGCGCTCGGCGGCCAAGTGCTGCGGAGCTGCAACGGCTACTCCGAGGGCGACGAGATTGCCAAGCTGACCGGTCGCCAGATCGCGAACATCGAGCAGCTCAACGCCGAATACGTCCGGGCGCCGCAAGACGCCGACAAGCCAGGCGAAACGCCTGTCGATGCTGTGACGCTTGCTCCCGACGAGCGTGCAAGCAATCAGAGTATCGTCAAAGCCAACGCCGAGGCACGCTCCGCCAAGCTCAGTCAGGCCTGCGGTCTGACGAAAGACGCTCTGGGTTGAAGTCAGGCGAGCCTTGCCATGCGCAGTGACCGTCGACCGCAGGCCGAGGACGCAATGTCATATCGGAGCATCGTTAAATCCGGCAAACAACGGGGTTTGCGCCACTGCGTGGCGTCGTAGCACGCCGTCCTGCCCTGAAGCGGTTAACAAAAAAGGCCCGCCATGCATCATCCTCGTCTTCGATCCACCGCCCTGCCGGTTCTCGTTGCGACGCTCGGCCTTCTCGTCGCCGGATGCTCGTCTCTGCCCAGGACGCCATATAGCGTCGCGGATGCTTCCTCTGCGCGGGTCCTTGATCTTGTCGACCTGCGTCGCAATGCCGATGAGCCGGCCGGCAAATTCATGCAGACCAATCACCAGGCGGTGCTGCGTGGCCCGCGGACCTACCTGGCGCTATCGGGCGGCGGAGCGGATGGCGCCTATGGCGCTGGCGTCCTAAACGGCTGGTCGGAGGCGGGCACGCGCCCGTCATTCTCAGTCGTGTCTGGCGTCAGCACCGGCGCATTGATCGCGCCATTCGCGTTTCTCGGTTCTGAATACGACGCAACGCTGCGCGAAATCTACACCAGCGGCATTGCCGCAAGTCTGCTCGAAGACCCCAACCCGTTGAAGGCTATTTTCGGTTCGGGTCTGTTCGGAAACGCGAGAATGCGCGACCTGGCCGCCAAATACTACGATGCCAACGTCGTCGCTGCAGTCGCCGTTGAATACGCCAAAGGCCGGCAACTTGCGATCGTGACGACGAATATCGACTCCCAGCGCACCGTGATTTGGGACATGGGGCGTATCGCTTCGCTTGGGACGCCGGCCTCGTTGCGTCTGTTCCAGGACGTCGTCGCCGCTTCGGCAAGTGTGCCGGTGGTGTTTGAGCCGATGCTGATCACTGCCGCAGCGAACGGCAGCCAATTTCAGGAGATGCATATCGATGGTGGCGTCACCGCGCCCGTCCTGACCCTCCCCGAGGCTTTCCTGCTCCGTAACGCGACTCCGGCCAAACCGGAAAATTTGCAGCTGTTCATCCTGATCAACAACAAGGTTGAGCGGGAATTCCAGCTCGTTACCAACAGCACCGTCGCGATTGCCGCACGATCGTCCTCGACCATGTTGAAGACGCAGATGCGATCGATCCTTTACGACACTTACGCCTTCGCGCGGCGGAATAAACTCGGATTCAACCTGACCTATGTCGAAGGCGACAGACCGTTGTCGCCCGCCGGATTCGATACCGACTACATGCGCGAGCTGTTCCAATACGGCTACGACAGAGCCCGAAGCGGCCACGTCTGGTCGCAATCTCCTCCTGCCGATAACAACGAGGCGCCCTCCGCGTCTCGAATTGCAGCCGCACGGTGAGTGCAATAGCAACGACCGAAAACCGTGACATAGAGGCCGATCGATGACGATGAAGGATTTCAAACGGCCGTGGATCGCCGCGTTGCTGGTCGTGCTGGTCGGCGGCGGTGGCTATTTTGTCTGGAAAGAGTTCGGCAGGAGCAGTCTTCCGCAAGGCATTGCCAGCGGCAATGGCCGTATCGAAGCGACGGAGATCGACATCGCCACCAAGACGCCGGGGCGGATCCGGGAAATCCTGGTCAACGAAGGTGATTTCGTGACGGCCGGCCAGGTGCTCGCCCGCATGGACACCGATCAACTGGAAGCGCAGCGCCGACAGGCGATCGCCCAGCATCATCGGGCGATCGTCAGTGTTGACACGGCCAAGAGCCTCGTCGCGCAAAGAGCTGCCGAACGCACCGCCGCCATCGCAGTCATCGCCCAGCGTGAGGCGCAGCTCGATTCGATCCAGAGAAAGCTCGGGCGCTCGGAGCGGCTGATCACCACCAGTGCAGTGTCGCAGCAGGTTCTCGATGACGATCGGGCGAACGCCGAGGGTGCGAAGGCTGCCGTCGCAGCGGCTCAGGCGCAACTCGCGGCGGCCGAGGCCGCCATCAGCGCCGCCAATGCGCAGGTGATCGATGCCGGAGCATCCGTCGATGCGACCCAGGCGGCGGTCGAAAGCATCACCGTCGACATCAACGATGCGATTCTGAAATCGCCTCGCGACGGTCGCGTGCAATACCGGGTCGTGCAGCCGGGTGAAGTGCTGTCCGCCGGCGGGCGGGTGCTCAATCTGGTTGATCTCGGCGATGTCTACATGACGTTCTTCCTGCCGACCGCGCAGGTCGGACGGATACCGATCGGAGCCGAGGTCCGGCTCGTGCTTGATGCCGTCCCGCAAGTCGTCATTCCTGCCAAGGCGACCTTCGTGGCGGACGTCGCCCAGTTCACGCCGAAGACCGTCGAGACCGAAGAAGAGCGGCAGAAGCTGATGTTCAGGGTGAAGGCGCACATCTCGCCGGCGCTGTTGAAGAAGTACATCCAGCAGGTCAAAACTGGTCTTCCCGGCATGGCCTATGTCAAGTTTGATCCGAAGGCGGAATGGCCGGCCAATCTCAACGGAACGCTTGCCCAATGACCGTTCAAACGTCCGCCGCCGGGCTGGTCGGATCGACTCAACCCGTCGTGCGTCTTGCCGCGGTCGATCTTGCCTATGGCGGCAACCACGCGCTTCAGGGCATCACGCTCGACGTGCCCGCCGGTTGCATGGTCGGCTTGATTGGCCCCGATGGCGTGGGAAAGTCCAGCCTGTTGTCGCTGATCGCAGGCGCGCGCGCCATCCAGACTGGAACCGTGGCGGTGCTCGGCGGCGATATGGCCGATACCGCCCATCGTCGCTCGGTTTGTCCGCGGATCGCCTACATGCCGCAGGGGCTCGGCAAGAACCTCTATCCGACGCTGTCGGTATTCGACAATGTCGATTTCTTCGGACGGTT
This sequence comes from Rhodopseudomonas sp. BAL398, assembly GCF_033001325.1. Taxonomy (NCBI): domain Bacteria; kingdom Pseudomonadati; phylum Pseudomonadota; class Alphaproteobacteria; order Hyphomicrobiales; family Nitrobacteraceae; genus Rhodopseudomonas; species Rhodopseudomonas sp. BAL398. The sequence goes on along the minus strand of NZ_CP133111.1, from coordinate 2,890,787 downwards.
GTTCGGCCAGGGCAAGGAGGAGCGGGAGCGTCGAATTCGTGAACTCCTGCAAAGCACCGGTCTGGCGGCTTTTGCAGACCGCCCGGCGGGCAAGCTTTCGGGCGGCATGAAGCAGAAGCTGGGCCTGTGTTGCGCCTTGATCCACGATCCCGATCTTCTGATCCTGGACGAGCCCACCACCGGCGTTGACCCGCTGTCACGCCGCCAGTTCTGGGAACTCATCGACAGAATTCGCGCCGAACGCGCCGGCATGAGCGTCATCGTTGCGACGGCCTACATGGAAGAGGCCGCGCGCTTCGATTGGCTGGCGGCGATGGATGCTGGCCGGGTTCTCGCCACCGGCGCTCCGGCCGAACTGCTGAGGCAGACCGGCGCCGCCACGCTCGACGCCGCCTTCATCGCGCTGCTTCCGGAGCAGCAGCGCCGCGGCTACGCCGAGGTCGTGATTCCGCCGCGTCCCGTTGGCGTCGACGACGACATTGCCATCGAAGCCGAGCACCTCACCATGCGGTTCGATGATTTCACCGCCGTCGATGACGTGAGTTTTCGGATCGGCCGTGGCGAGATCTTCGGATTTCTCGGCTCGAACGGTTGCGGCAAGACCACGACCATGAAGATGCTGACCGGACTGCTGCCCGCCAGTGAAGGCACGGCCAAGCTATTTGGACAGGAAGTCGACCCGAACGACATGGCGGTGCGGCACCGCGTCGGTTACATGTCGCAAGCGTTCTCGCTGTATTCCGAACTCACCGTCCGCCAGAATCTCGATCTTCATGCGCGGCTGTTCGGCATGCCTGTCGAAAAGATTGCGTACCGCATCGACGAGATGGCGCAACGTTTCGATCTCGCAAACTATATTGACTCGTTGCCGGATCCCCTGCCTTTGGGAATCCGCCAACGGCTTTCCCTCGCCGTCGCGGTGATTCATTCTCCTGCCATCCTGATTCTCGACGAGCCCACCTCCGGCGTCGACCCGATCGCACGCGACGGCTTCTGGCGAATCCTGTCCGACCTGTCGCGCACGGACAACGTCACCATCTTCATCTCGACCCACTTCATGAACGAGGCCGAGCGCTGCGACCGGATCTCGCTGATGCATGCCGGCAAGGTGCTGGTCAGCGATTCGCCGAAAAACATTGTCGAAAGCCGTTCCGCCGATTCGCTGGAAGCGGCCTTTATTGCCTGCCTGGAAGCCGCGATAGGTCAAACCGCAAGCGTTGCACCGGATATCGGGCCGATTGCCGCCGCCGCCGAGAAGAAAGCCGAAGCAGGCATGTTCGCAAAGCCAGGTGCGTGGCAGCGGTTGTTCGATCCGCGGCGCATGTTTGCCTACACCCGCCGCGAAGCCCTTGAACTGCGCCGCGATCCGATTCGCGCCACGCTGGCCACCATCGGCAGTGTCATTCTGATGTTCGTGCTAGGTTATGGCATCAACATGGATATCGAGAATCTGACATTCGCAGCGCTGGACCGCGACGACACCACGATCAGCCGCGACTATATCCTGCAAATCGCCGGGTCGCGCTACTTCAAGGAAAAGGCTCCGATCACGGATTATGCCGATCTCGATCGACGCATGCGCAGCGGTGAGCTGAGCCTGGCGATCGAAATTCCGCCGGGCTTCGGCCGCGACGTGGCGCGCGGGAAGAACGTCGAGATCGGAGGCTGGATCGACGGCGCGATGCCCACGCGGGCGGAAACCGCGCGCGGTTATGTTCAGGCGATGCATGCAAGCTGGCTGACTCAGAAGGCGACAGAGCAGTATGGCGCCGCCGCCGTCGCCGGCAGCTACAACCTGGAGATCCGTTACCGCTATAATCCGGACGTCAAGAGTCTGGTGGCGATGGCGCCGGCGGTGATCCCGCTGCTGCTGCTGTTGATACCGGCCATGCTCGCTGTGCTCAGCGTGGTTCGCGAGAAGGAACTGGGATCAATCGTCAATTTCTACACCACGCCGGTGACGCGGCTCGAATTCTTGATCGGCAAGCAATTGCCCTATATCGCGCTCGGCATGCTGAACTTCGTGTTGTTGACGGCCTTCGCCATTTTCGTGTTCCGCGTTCCGTTCACCGGCGGCCTGCTGGCCCTTGCGAGCGGCGCACTGCTCTACGTCACGACGACGACCGCAATGGGGTTGATGATCTCGATTTTCATGAGCAGCCAGATCGCCGCGATTTTTGGAACCGCTATCATTACTTTGATTCCTGCGATGCAATATTCAGGGCTGATGGACCCGGTGTCGTCGCTGCAGGGCGCCGGCGCGTTGATCGGGCGAATTTATCCCACGACCTATTTTGTCAACATCACGCGCGGGACTTTCTCAAAGGCGCTGGATTTCGGCGACCTGTCCGGTTCGTTTGTGCCGCTGCTGATCATGATCCCGGTGCTGCTGGGACTGAGTTCGATGCTCCTCAAGAAGCAGGCGAATTGAGCATGCGCTCGGCCAACATTGTTCAGCTTGGCATCAAGGAATTTCGGGGGTTGGTCAGCGATCCGATGATGCTGATCCTGATCCTCTACGCTTTCACATTTCAGATCTACACGGCATCGACGGCGCTGCGCGAGACGCTGAACCGCGCGGCGATTTCGGTGGTTGACGAGGATCAGTCGCCGGTGTCGTCGCGGATCATTGCAGCATTCAATCCGCCGTATTTTGCAATCCCGAAGCTGATCACACAGCCCGAAATGGACGCGCGCATGGACTCGGGTTTCGACACCTTCGCGCTCGATATTCCGCCAAATTTTCAGCGCGATCTCATGCGCGCCAAGTCACCCACGCTGCAGCTCAACGTCGATGCGACCCGCATGTCCCAGGCCTTTACCGGCGGCGCCTATATTCAGTCCATCGTCTCAAGCGAGGTCGCCGAATTCCTGAAGCACTATCGGGGCACGGCCACCGTTCCCATCGACCTTGCGCTGCGGGCCCGTTTCAATCCTGAACTTAACAAGGGCTGGTTCGGCGCGATCAACGAGGTCATAAATTCCATTACCATGCTGTCCATCATCCTGACCGGCGCTGCGCTGATCCGAGAGCGCGAGCACGGCACCCTCGAGCATCTGCTGGTGATGCCGGTGACGCCGGTCGAGATCATGGCCAGCAAGATCTGGTCGATGGGCGTAATCGTTTTGCTTGCGTCTACGGTGTCGCTGCTGGTGATCGTGCAGGGGATCCTTGCGGTGCCGATCGGAGGTTCGGTGACGCTGTTCCTGTTCGGCGCGGCCCTTCACCTGTTCGCCACCACCTGCATGGGGATCTTTCTGGCGACCATGGCCGGCACCATGCCGCAATTCGGGCTGCTGCTGATGCTGATCCTGATGCCGCTGCAGGCCCTGTCAGGCAGCCTCACGCCGCGCGAGAGCATGCCCGAAATCATTCAGACCCTGATGCTTGCTGCTCCGAACACCCATTTCGTGATCCTCGCGCAGTCCATTCTGTTTCGGGGCGCCGGACTGGACGTTGTGTGGCCGCAATTGTTCGCGCTGACCCTGATCGGGGGCACCCTCTTTCTGGTCTCATGGGTGCGCTTCAGGCAGTTTCTGCGCTAATTCAATATTGACGGTCACCACATTGACGCAGGCGAATGCGAGCGGTCGAACGGAACGGATGCCGCATTGGCGGGGAAAACGGCCGCAGTTTTCGGACGACGTAATACGGTTCTTCGCTGAAGATTGTGATCTTGAGACAGGCGGTCGAGCGGCCCTATCGAGGGAAAGCGAGCGCGGACTCGTACCCTTGAAGTTTCGCGCACGACGTAAGCGCTGCGCTGGCACAACCGAAAGCCATGCAGTTGCATCTCACAGCTGCATCTCAACGAGGTGTCGGTCAGTCGCTGCGGGCGCGTGGGCAGTGCAGTTAATGGACCGCGCCGGGCCACACTGCGGCGAGCCCCGGCATACCGAACAACATCATGCTAATCTTGCTGTCGTCGCGCCGGCCCGAACTGCACCCGCTAGAGAAGATCTGCCAATCGAACATAATGAGGTAGTAGGCGCATGTCGGTCGAATCTAGGGAAACTTAGATATAATTCGACCAGCGTTTCGAAATATCAGAACATCGTGCAGCGCATCACTTCGCAGGTGGCAAATTGACTCACGCCGCTCGTACGTTATCCAGGAACTTGCCGACTTCGACCTTCAGCCGGCTGCTGTCGCGGGACAGCGACTGCGCTGCGGCGTGGACTTGCGCCGAGGCCGACCCGGTCTCGCTGGCGCCGCGCTGCACATCGGCGATGTTGGCGCTCACCTGCTGGGTGCCTTGGGCGGCCTGCTGCACGTTGCGGGAGATTTCCTGTGTCGCCGCACCCTGTTCTTCGACCGCTGAGGCGATGGTCGATGAGATCTCCGACATCCGTCCGATAGTGGAGCTGATCTCCTTGATCGCCGACACCGAGCCCTGCGTTGCCGCTTGAATCCCGCTGATCTGTTGGCCGATCTCCCCTGTCGCCTTCGCCGTCTGCTCGGCCAGCGCCTTGACTTCGGAGGCCACGACGGCAAAGCCGCGGCCAGCCTCGCCGGCGCGGGCGGCTTCGATGGTGGCGTTCAATGCCAACAGATTGGTCTGCCCGGCAATGGTATTGATCAGTTCGACCACGGCGCCGATCCGGCCGGCCGCCTGCGACAATTCTGCGACCCGGTCATTGGTGTTTCTGGCCTGGTCCACCGCTTCATGGGCGATCCGTGCGGAGTCCTGCACCTGGCGACTGATCTCGTTGACCGAGGACGACATCTCCTCGGTCGCCGAGGCCACCGATTGCACATTGGTGGACGCCTCTTCCGACGCCGCGGCGACCATCGTCGCCAATTGCTGCGAGCGGACTGCGGTCGATGTCAGGCTGCCGGCCGAGGATTCCAGTTCGGTCGACGACGACGACAGCGACTCGACGAGTTCGCCGATCAGGGTTTCGAACGCCCGGGTGAGGTCGTCGATGCGGTGCGCGCGTGCGATCTTGGCGCTGGCGTCCAACGTCGCTGCCTCATCGGCGGCCTTCTTGGCGATCAGCGCCTCCTTAAAGACCTGCAGCGTCGTCGCCATCGATCCGATTTCATTGCTGTTGGCTCGGTGAGGCACCACCGCCGTCAGGTCGCCCTTGCCCAGCGCCTGCATCGGCGTCACGATCGAGGCAATGCCGCTGGAGACGTCGTGGATCAGATAGGCGCCGACCCCGACGCCGACCAGAATCGCGAGGCCGAGCAGGAGCGCCTGGATCGTGAAGGCCGACTCGTAGGTCGCGGTTGCCGCCTTGCCGGCGGCGTCGGCGTACTTGTTGTTGAGATCGATGCCCTGCTTGAGAATTTCATCGCCCTTGATCGCGAGCGGAAGCACCGTGCCGGAGTACAACGCCAACGCCTCGCGCGGCAGCGCGCCGGCGCTCTTACGCGACAACTCCATCACGTTCTGAGCGCCGGCTAGATAGCGCCCCCATTGCGCAGCCCAGCTTTCGGAGATCGCGCGCTCTTCCGCCGAGGTGATCAAGCGCTCGTAGGTCTGCCGGATACGCGTTACCAGTTCGGCTCCCTTCTCCAGTCGCTTTTCGACAGCCGCCTTGTCGTCGAGGGTTTCAGCCAACATGTGCGCGCGGATCATGCTTCGATAGGACGTGACGCCGTCAGAGAGATCGCCGAGGATGCGCACGCTCGGCAGCCAATTGGCCTGGATCTCGACAGCGTTGGCGTTGATTGCCTGCATGCTCCTGACCGAAAGCAGCCCCATTCCGGTCACGACGAACAGCAGAAATCCGATGACGAGCGTTATTTTGGCGCGAATCGAAAGCGCGGCGAGCATGAGGCAAGATCCTTGATCTGGAGCCGGTGCGATTGGCGGGAAGGTCGCCATGATGCCGAGGAACGAGAGAATTCGCGAGACAAATTGGGCCAGTGCCGCACGCAAGGCGATCGCGGATGGTTGCGAGCAGCCATAGGACGGCAGCGCCTACAGCCGCGTTAATTTCAACGCTGGTAGTTTTACTGGATGCGCGTTGCGCCCAGCATTTGCGGCATGCATCGGGTCGAGGAGTTTGCCCACTTCGCGCATGATAGTAGCGCCCTCAGAGACGACCGCAGCAAAGCGGCGGCCGCGTTCGCCGGCACTTGCCGCTTCGATCGTGGCGTCCAACGCCCACAAAATTGGAAGAGCTGTAGCGCTCCCGATTCGAATAGCGACATAGTCTGTCAGGTGAAGCCGAACTCGCTTTCATGGCGGCGTATGCGGCAATCGGCGGTGGTCGGATTGCTATCTCGCGGATTATCGCGCCATCGGCGGTAAATGGCGGGCCGAGGCATTCGAACTAGGGTCTACCCTGATAGGCTATGCCGCTAGTCTTGGAACCGTCTGTTCAACCAATCGCAAGGATCGGGTGTTGCAGGCCCCCGCAACCACTTTTGTCATAACTCGCTAGAAATCGAAGTGTAACAATAGCTTACATGGAGACTGGCGAGCTACACAAAGCTCCGGATGCACCAGCGCCGGGGCTCTCGCCGTTTGGCCACCGGCGGCAGCAGTTTGAATCCTTCTCCTCCGCGACCGATAACGATGATCACTATGTTTTCGCCATAGCCCTACGATAGCACTTGTTGCTGGCTTAGCATCTAGCTCTACCTTAGAAGCAGCGCGAGGGCGGCGGCTACACGCTCCCATGGACGTTTGCTTCACTACTCCGCACAGGTCGGAACCGAGCGTAGAGTCGGCAAGCCCTGCGATCGATTGGCCCGGAAGCGCCGCAATCCTCACTCACGCCTCGTCGCTCGATTCACTTGCTTAGTCCGAGGTGTCGCGGGCATAGTCACATCTGGTGACATCATCTGCGGCGCGGGGGGCGTTTTGAAGTTTTTGCGAATTATATTTCTCTACATCATATTCTTCTTTGTTGCACTGATCATTAGCGGGTTGTTCCTTCAGCAATTGAACGGTGGACTTTTCGTGCTGTTCGCCTTTCTCGCCCCTGGAGTAATCGTCTGGTGGTACGAGAAACGGCGCGCACGCAGTCTGGCTGCAAAACGAGAAACGACATCAAATCTTGTAGGGCACGGAAAATCCTCAGGCTCCCTTGTGTCGCCGCCTCCAGTCACCAATGCGGTCGGACAACCCGCGCCGCCACAGGGCAAATTGAGTGACGATTTGCCGACCTCTTCATCTCAACCACGCCATACACCGCCGAAACAGGACAACGCGGCCCTCATCAGGGCCGCAAGAAAAGCTGGTCCGGAACTGGCCGCCATTGCTGCCCAAAGAGAGGCAGAGAAGATGGCCAGAACCCGGCCATGGGAAACGCAGCGCTCGCCAGCATCGCCTGCGGCCCCCATTCCAGTTGGACAATCCGCCCCGGCACCGGGAAGATCTGACCGAATTCAAGGATGGGTACCCGACGGTCAGACTATCTCGGTCTGCGGGCGTGAAATCGGTGGGATGGTCTATGTCGGCACACCGCCAACGATGAACCAGTATGGCTATGGCGAGAAATGCCGGGCCTATATCGACCCGTCCCTTCCCGTCGCCCGAGACGGCAACGACAAGGATGGACAGGGCATGTCTTATTGGCCGGGATATTCCAGTATCCCGCCTGAAAGCCGGGCCACCTATTTGGACTGGCTCGCCGGCGGTGCAACGGACGGATCGTATAATCCGGGGTACATGTTCCTCTATTTCTATGGCTTGGAGCGGCGGTTCTTCGTCGACGACCCAAGCATTGAGGAAAAACGCGACCTGCTGCTTGAGGCGCGTCGGCTGGCTCAGCTCTATGCCGACAACCACTCGGCACAACGCTATCTGGGGGAATTCATAGAATTTGCCATCGTCTCGACTACCGAAATCGGTTCCATTGCGCCCATATTCGATAATCCCGGATGGGACTTGCCCTTTTCAGTGAAGCTGGCTGTCGGCGCGAGGCTCCAGAGAGGCGAGACCTTGGATGCCGATTGGGTGTTGAGCTGGCTTCTGTGTCATCCCGAGAGGAACCTTCGTACATCGGCCAAGCGGTGCCGGGATGAGTTTTTGGCTTTGTTCCGGCTGCGGTTTGAGCAGCGGTTCCCGGCGGGGATGCAGGTGAACAAGCCCAGAAAATCCCTTCAAACTAGGTATCAGGCGGCCTCTCGCGAGTTCGAAGGAACGGTGAACCCGTCCATAGACGGCAAACCGGTCCCCGATATTTCCGGCCTGTGCAAGCCCATCGAGATCGCACAGGAGGTCGCCGATGAGGTGATGGATAATCTCGACAAGTTCAGCCGATATCTGGGTCGCAATCCGGACGGACGCGGCAGCGTCGAAGCGCATGCGCTTCTGCCGGGAGAGCTGCGCCAGATGTTTCCATCTGAAGACCTGGAGAAGATCAAAGCATGGGTGAGCGACATCGTTCAGGCAGGCGGATTGGTCGTCGTGGGCGATGTGTTGGAACGCCTGGAAGGCGAACGCTCTGAAAAGGCTGGCAAGCGCCAGTTGACCGGCGCTGCAGACGCATTGGCTCGTATCGGATTCGGTCTGGCCCCCGATCCGCGCTTCGCCCTTCGATCACCGAAGGTCGACGAACCGGTGGTGCTGTTCGATCTTGGCGGCCCTGTCGAGCAACTGGAAGACGTTTCGATATCATACAAGATTGCGCTGGTGGAGATCGCCCTGGCGTCTTTTGTCGCCCATGCAGATGGCGTCATATCCGATCCGGAAAGAAGCGCGCTCGAAAATCAGGCCCGATCCGTCGCGGGCCTGTCCGAGCGTGAACGAAGGCGCCTAGCAGCCAATCTTGTTTGGTTTCTTGCGGTTCCCCCCGACCTGACGCTTTTGCGGCGCAAGCTCAAAGAAGGCGGCGCGGACCGGCAATCGGCGATTCGGGCAGCATTGGTCGCCGCCGCCCATGCCGATGGTATCATTAAGCCCGAGGAAGTTGCGGAGATCGAACGGGTCTATCGTGCGCTCGGTCTCGACCCGAACCTTGTTTACTCGGACCTGCATGCCGGTGAGGTTCCGGATGCGCCCTTGCGCGTACGCGAGGCTCGTCCCGGCGCCCCGGGCGAGACGATCCCGGCAGAACCGGCGGCGACTGGCCGGACGCTGGATACGGCGCGCATCGCGAGCATCCGGCAGGACACGGATCGCGTCTCGGCGGTTCTGGCCGATATTTTCGCGGCGGATACGGGAGAAGACGAGACTGAGGATACGACTGCTTCCTCGTCCCTTGCCGGCCTCGATGCGAAGCACACCGCTCTGATCCGCGAGGCGATCACCCGGCCGCACTGGACCGAGGAGGAGTTCGCCGGATTGGTCGCGCGGCACAACCTGATGGTGGCCGGGGCGCTTGAGACGGTCAACGAATGGTCCTTCGGGGTTTATGACCAAGCCCTGCTGGACGAATATGAAGGTTACGACGTGTCCCCCGATATCGCCGAAGAGTTGGCGGGCGTGTTCGAGAAGGAGGGATGAGATGTCTAGGCTGAAACCACGGGAACGAGACGCGATTGTTCAGGCTCTACGCGCGGGTGTGGTGCCGAAGCTTGGCCTTCGGCACATTCAGGTCGGGCGCGTGCGCGAGATCGAGGAGTTGGTCAAGGATATGGACCGCATCGCCGATGGCGGTGCCGCGATCCGGTTCATCATTGGGGAATATGGGTCGGGCAAGACCTTCTTCATGAACCTCATCCGCCTCATCGCCCTTGAAAAGGGCATGGTGGTGATGTTCGCGGACCTTGCGCCGGACCGGCGCATCCATGCTACCGGCGGGCAGGCGCGTGGTCTCTACGCGGAAATGGCTCGCAACCTATCAACCCGCACGAAACCTGATGGCGGAGCGATGGCCAGTGTGGTGGAGCGGTTCGTGTCCCAAGCACATCGCGACGCCGAGTCGGAAGGCAAACCGACGGGCAACGTAATCCGCGACCGCCTTGGCCATTTCGAGGAACTGACGGGCGGTTTTGAGTTTTCCGAGGTGATCCGCCGCTACTGGGAAGGCCATGAAACCGGCAATGACGAATTGTCCTCGGCGGCGCTGCGGTGGCTTCGGGGCGAATATGCCACCCGGACCGATGCGCGAAAGGCGCTTGGCGTGCGGACCATCATCGATGATGCGAATGTCTACGACCATCTCAAGCTCATGTCGGTCTTCGTCCGCGAAGCGGGCTATAAGGGCCTTCTGGTCGGCCTTGACGAGATGGTGAACCTTTACAAGCTGTCATCGTCGCAGGCGCGGAATGCGAATTACGAGCAAATCTTGCGCATCCTGAACGATGTCCTTCAGGGCAGCGCCGAGCATCTGGGCTTCCTAATGGGAGGAACCCCAGAATTCCTGATGAATACCCGCCGGGGACTCTACAGCTATGAGGCGCTTCAGACCCGGCTGGCCGAGAACAGCTTTGCCCGGGATGGACTGGTGGACCTTTCCGGCCCGGTGGTCCGACTGGCCAGCCTTACGCCGGAGGATATGTTCGTCCTACTGTCGAACATCCGGGCGATCATGCAGGACGGCGAGGGTGCCGTACCTGATACCGCGCTCGAGGCCTTCATGACGCATTGTTCGGACCGGATCGGCGAAGCCTATTTTCGCACGCCGCGCAATACCGTCACGGCCTTCGTGAACCTGCTTTCGGTGCTCGAGCAGAACCGGGGCGTCGAATGGCATGACCTGATCGAGAAGATCGAAGTCTCTCCGGATCAGGGCGATGACATGTCCGACCTGGATGAGGCCGCCGGCGCGCGGCCGGCGGATGACGGTGACAATGACCAACTGACAAGCTTCCGTCTCTGAGGTTTGCGGATGACCTCGGCCTTCGAGAAACTGGCGCGCCCAATCCAAAAATGGATCAGAGGACAGGGCTGGAGTGAACTACGTCACATCCAGTCTCAGGCCATACATGCGATCACGGGGGGCGGCGCAGACTTGATTATCGCCGCCACGACCGCCGGCGGAAAGACCGAGGCCGCCTTCCTTCCCCTGATCTCGCAGGTTCTGGATGATCCGGCGCAGGCGAGTGGCTTCGACTTGCTCTATATCGGGCCACTCAAAGCACTGATCACCGATCAGGCCGGCCGACTTGAGGAGATCTGCCGCGAGGTCGAAATGCCGATCACCCCGTGGCACGGGGACATTTCCGCCTCGGTCAAAAGCCGAGCACTAAAGGGACCCCGGGGTATTCTTCTGATCACCCCGGAATCCCTTGAGGCTTTGTTTATCCGTCGCGGGCTGGAAATCCCGCGCCTGTTCGGGGCGACCCGGTCGATCATCATCGACGAACTGCATACCGTACTCGACAGCGAGCGGGGGGTGCAGATGCGCTCCCTACTGACCCGGATGGAGCTGGCTATCGGCCGCCGCGTTCGCAGGGTGGGCCTTTCGGCGACTTTGGGTGACATGCAACTGGCCCGCACCTATCTGCGCCCTGATAACCCGGCAGGGGTCGACTTGCTAAAGGCCGAGGGCAGCGATGCTGAGCTGATGCTGCAACTGCGCGGCTACGTCTCGGGCGACAAGGACGAGGAGACCGCATCCGCCGCCGACCGGATTGCCGAACATCTCTTCAGGAACCTGCGCGGGACCGACAATCTGGTCTTCGCCGGGTCCCGGCAATCAGTCGAGGTCTATGCGGATCGTTTGCGCACCTTGTGCGAGGAGGAGCGCCTTCCGCAGGAGTTTTATCCCCATCATGCCAGCCTTTCCAGGGACCATCGGGATTTCGTCGAACGCCGCCTGAAGGACGGATCAAAACCCACCACCGCGATCTGCACCTCAACGCTGGAGTTGGGGATCGACATCGGCGATGTGACATGTGTCGCCCAGATCGGTGCGCCTTTCAGCGTGGCGGCGCTCAGGCAACGCCTCGGGCGTTCGGGCCGTAGGGCCGGCCAACCCGCCGTGTTGCGCCAATACGCGGTCGAGGCGCGTCTGACACCCGACAGCAACTATGTTGACCGGCTGCGATTGGGGCTGATCCGATCGGTTGCCATGATCGACCTCCTACTGGAGGGATGGTGCGAACCACCGCGAGCGCAGGCTCTGCACCTTTCCACCCTCGTCCATCAAATTCTTTCGGTTATCGCGGAACGTGGTGGGGCCTCGGCAAGTCGTCTGAATCGCACCCTGTGCCAGGAAGGACCTTTCACGAAGGTGGAAACATCCGTCTTCATGGACGTACTCCGAGCCTTGGGCGACCCGGAAACCGGCCTGATTGAACAGAGCGATGACGGCCTCTTGCTGCTCGGGCGTATCGGCGAAAAGCTGGTCGAGCACTATAGCTACTATGCCGTTTTCCAGACACCTGAGGAATATCGCCTGATCTTCGGTGGAAAGGAGCTTGGAACCCTGCCAATCGTAAACGTAATGGCACCGGGAATGATGCTGATCTTCTCAGGTCGGCGATGGGTTATTCAGGAGGTTGATGATCGCGACAAGGTCATCATGGTGACTCCATCAAAAGGCGGAACCCCACCCGTTTTCGGTGGTGATCCCGGTGATATCCACGACGTGGTTATCGAGCGGATGTTTAACGTTCTACAGGGCGACACCACACGGGCTTATATGGACCGGGAGGCCCGAGCTCTGCTCGATGAGGCTCGACGGCATTATATGCAACTCGGATTCACCGCATCCTCGGTTGTTCAACTGGGTGAGAGCAGCTTTGCGATAGCCACAAGGGTCGGCACCATCAAAACTAACACGCTTGCTTTGGCTCTTCGGGGGAAAGGTTTCGATGTAGAGTCTCATGACGGCTTTCTGACGATCCGCGCAAGGGATGGTGCTCCGGATATTTCCTGCACCCTCGGCAGGATCGCAGCCGGGGAAGATTGTGTGTTATTCAATGATCAGACAAACCTCATTTTCGAAAAATACCATGCTTATCTTACTCGCGATCTGCTTGAACTCGATGCCCTGTCATCAAAAGTTGACCGGGTTTCTTTGAAACATGTCGCGGAAAACATCCTTTCTTCCGGTGTTCTAGATGCTTGAACCTGATGTTGCGGCACCTCGGCGACCTTAGTTGGTCTCGCACAATTAGCCGCGCGATAGTGGCGGCGCTGCGATATGTGGGGCGCACCGCCCCGCCATCGGTCACGCCCGATCCTGCGGCGGTTGAGTTCTGTCATTCGTGCCTTCTGGATGTTCCTCTGTGAACGCTTCCTTCCCCTTTCCGGCCCATAGTTCGCGCGCCCGCTCAGCGTCTTCGCTCTTGAGCTTTTCGGCCATCCAGAGCAGCGCCCCGTAGATCATGGTGCGGTCGTCGCCGGTCAGGTCCACGATTCCGGCCTTGACGACGAGACCGCCGAGTTCGATCAGATGCCGCGTGCGCTTGCGGCGCTCGACCTGCCACGTCCGCATATCATGCCGAGCCTGCGCCGCCTGATGCCGGTTGCGCGCTGCCCGGTTGCGTTGGAGCGCCGCCAGTATCGCGGTCAGGCGCTGATGCAGTTCGCCGCGACCGGCCTTGAAAGAACGCAGCGCCGCGCCTGGCCCATGCCTCCCTCTTCCCGGCATCCTTCGTCTCGGCCAGCGCGACGAGCGCACCGGCCAATTCGTCGGCGGTGAGGCCATCGGCCCCGGTGGCGACGACCAGTTCACCAAGCTGCTGCACCTTGCGGGTTTTGAGTTCCCGCGCCTTGTCTTCCAACGCCTTCAGTTCGGCGTCATAGTCCCTCGGTTTCCGCATCCTCGTGTCCTTTCCCGGTCGCAAGTCACTGATGTGGCAAGGATAGTTGCGCAGACGGTGGAACGCAGTAATGTTGTCGGGACGGTGTGGCACGGCCCGGTCCATCCCGAGATTTTTTCGAGGGAGGGCGCGCTTATACGTCGTTCCGACGTGCGCTTCGCTGTGCTGATGTTCCGGTCGCGATGGCGATCTATCATCTTCACGTCAAGGTCATTTCCCGCAAGGCCGGAAGCAGTGCGGTGGCATCCGCCGCCTACCGTTCCGCCTCGCGGCTGCGCGACGAGCGCATCGACCGTGTGCAGGACTTTTCCGCCAAGCGGGGCGTTGTTCATTCCGAGGTGCTGTTGCCGGAGAATGCACCGGAGCAGTGGTCCGATCGTGAGCGGCTGTGGAACGATGTCGAGGCCTTCGAGGCGAGGCGCGACGCCCAGCTTGCCCGCGAGGTGGAGTTCGCCATTCCGCGCGAGATGACGCAGGCCCAGGGCATCGAGCTTGCTCGCGACTTCGCGCAGGCCGAGTTCGTGGACCGGGGCATGGTCGCCGATCTCAATGTACATTGGGATATGGCCGAAGACGGCATGCCCAAACCCCATGCCCATGTGATGCTGACGATGCGGTCGGTGGACGAAAACGGCTTCGGCAAGAAGGTCCGCGACTGGAACCGCACGGAGATGGTCGAAGGCTGGCGGGAACGCTGGGCAGAGCTTGCCAACGAGCGGCTGGCCGAACTCGACATCGACGCGCGCATCGACCATCGCAGCCTCGAAGCGCAGGGCATCGGACTGGAGCCGCAAAGCCAGATCGGGGCGCCCGCGCAGCGCATCGAGGGCGAAGGCATTGACGCTGCCGACCGGGCGGAGATGCACCGCGAGATCGCCCGCAACAACGGCAAACGGATCATCGCCGATCCTTCCACCGCACTGGATGCCATCACGCATCAGCAATCGACCTTCACGCGGCGCGACGTGGCGATGTTCGCACACCGGCACAGTGACGGAATCGACCAGTTCAACGAGGTGATGGGCGCGGTGCGGAGCGCGCCCGATCTGGTCGAACTCGGCAAGGACGGACGCGGCGCGGATCGTTTCACCACGCGCGAGATGATCGAGGCCGAACAGCGCCTGCACCGCGCCGCCGAACTGATGGCCGAGAAGAAACGTCACGATGTCAGCGACAGGGACCGTGAAGCCGCTTTGACCCGTGCCGAGCAGCGCGATCTTGTCCTTTCCAGTAAGCAGGCCGACGCGCTGGCGCACGTCACGGACGGGCGAGACCTCGGCATCGTGGTCGGTTATGCCGGAACGGGAAAGAGCGCCATCCTCGGCGTGGCGCGGGATGCCTGGGAAGCGACGGGCTACGAGGTTCGCGGTGTGGCGTTGTCCGGCATTGCCGCCGAAAATCTCGAAAGCGGATCGGGCATTGCGTCACGCACCATCGCCAGCATGGAACATGGCTGGCAACATGGCCGCGACATGCTGACCCCGCGCGATGTTCTGGTGATCGACGAAGCGGGCATGGTCGGCACGCGCCAGATGGAGCGTGTGCTCTCTCATGCGGCAGAGGCCGGTGCCAAGGTCGTGCTTGTCGGCGATCCGCAGCAGTTGCAAGCCATCGAGGCGGGGGCAGCCTTCCGCTCCATTCATGAGCGCCACGGCGGTGTCGAGATCAGCGAAGTGCGAAGGCAGCGGGAGGACTGGCAACGCGACGCCACGCGCGATCTGGCAACCGGCAGGACCGGCCAAGCCATCCATGCCTACGCGAGAGGCGGCATGGTGCACGAAGCCCAAACGCGGCAAGAGGCCCGCGACGACCTGATCGATCGCTGGGACCGCGATCGGCAGGCAGCACCGGATGCCGGCCGCATCATTCTCACCCATACCAACGCCGAAGTACGGGAACTCAACGAGGTAGCTCGCGGCCGGATGCGCGACGCGGAAGAACTGGGCGAGGACGTCCACCTGACCGTTGAACGCGGCGAGCGCAGTTTTGCTGTCGGCGATCGCGTCATGTTCCTGCGGAACGAGCGCGGGCTGGGCGTCAAGAACGGCACGCTGGGCACCATCGAACAGGTCAGCACGCAGAGCATGTCGGTCCACACGGACAATGGCCGTTCCGTCTCATTCGACCTAAAGGATTACGACCGCATCGACCATGGCTATGCCGCGACCATCCACAAAGCGCAGGGTATGACGGTGGACCGCACCCATGTGCTGGCAACGCCGGGTCTGGATAGCCACGGCAGCTATGTCGCCCTGTCCCGGCACCGCGACGGGATGGACCTGCACTATGGCCGTGACGACTTCGCGGACGAGAACAAGCTTGTCCGTACCCTGTCGCGCGATCGGGCCAAGGACATGGCGTCGGATTACGATCCGGTGCAGGACTATGCCGAGCGGCGCGGCATCACATTTCGCGAACGGATGGTGCGTGTTGTCGAGATCGCCAGGCAGGTTCCCGAGAAGGTGCGCGGCATGTTCGACGGTCTGCGCCCGTCCGCGGACGGCGCGCCTGATGCAGGCACCGGAGAGCAGCCGGAAAGGGAAAGCGCCGGCAAGGAAGTCCAGCGCAAAGCCGCGGCGCCGGAACGCGATGCCGCCGAGGAACGGGAAGCCGCACTGCGCAAGGCCCGCACGCGTGCCCTCATCCGCCATGCCCGCGCCGTCGATGCTATATTCGAGGCGCAGGATATGGGCGGCAGGGCCAGCCCGGAACAGGCGAAGGAATTGCACGAGGCCCGTGCGGTCTTCGAGGACGTACGGCCCTACGGTTCCCACGATGCCGAAGCCGCCTACAAGAAGAATCCCGAGCTTGCGATGGAGGCCGCGTCGGGCCGCACCGCTCGCGCCATCCGTGCCCTGCAACTGGAAACCGAGCTGCGCACCGATCCGCAGCTTCGTGCCGACCGCTTCGTCGAACGCTTTCAGAAACTCGACCTTGCCAGCCAGCGTCAGTACGAGGCGGGTGACTATTCCGGCTACAGGGCCGCGCGGGCGGAGATGGGCAACATGGCGATGGGCCTCGAACGCGATGCGCAGATGGAATCCCTGCTGCTGGGCCGCAAGCGGGACCTCGGCATCGACATCGACTTCGACTCGGGCCACGGCCTTGCCCGGGACCTCGCCATCAGTCACGGGCTCGGCCGGGGACGAGGGATCGGGCTCTGAAACCTTCCTATTTGTCGCTGTCTTGCGGCGGCGAGGAAGGACGCGCGCGTTCGCGTGCAATCGCCCATCGGCAAATTAATTGCAGATTGTTCGCTCCGGAAGTTGATGGAGATCAATGGACGGCTCCGACAGCCATTGTAGCTAGGGATTCACGCCCGGAAGCGGCTGCCCGTGTTGTCAGCTTCTTCGACCATTCCTGCGACGGGAGAACTCGATAATGCCTCTTCACAGCCGAGAAGCCATACGCGCCGAACTGGAGAACGATATTTATGGAAGCGTCGTCAGCAACACTCCCGTTCCGAAATACCGGCTGGGCGAGCACGAATTGCGTCCCGACGAAGCAACCGCCCTGGTGAAGGACGAACTCCTCCTTGACGGAAACGCCAAACAGAACCTCGCGACATTCTGCTCGACCTGGCTGGATTCGGAGGTGCACCAGCTTATGGATCTGTCGATCGACAAGAACATGATCGACAAGGATGAATATCCGGCGACGGCCGAACTCGAGAACCGTTGCGTCCACATGCTCGCAGACCTGTGGCATTCGCCGAAGGCTGCCAATACGATCGGCTGCTCGACCACGGGATCGAGCGAGGCCTGTATGCTCGGCGGGCTGGCGCTGAAATGGAAATGGCGCGAGCGGATGAGCGCGGCAGGGAAGCCGACCGACAAACCGAACATAATCACCGGGCCTGTCCAGGTGTGCTGGCACAAATTCGCCCGCTATTTCGACGTCGAGCTGCGCGAGATCCCCCTTGAGCGCGACCAGCTGAGCATGACGCCGGAGGAAGTACTCAAGCGCGTGGACGAGAACACGATCGGCGTGGTGCCGACTTTCGGCGTGACGTTTACGGGGCAGTACGAGCCCGTGCAGGAAATCGCAGCGGCTCTGGATCGCCTTGCGCGGGAAAAGGGACTGGATGTCCCGATGCATGTCGACGCGGCTTCGGGCGGCTTCATCGCCCCCTTTATCGAGCCGGATCTCCTCTGGGACTTCCGCATCCCCCGCATCCGTTCGATCAACGCTTCCGGCCATAAATATGGATTGGCGCCGCTCGGCGTCGGCTGGGTTGTCTGGCGCGAGAAGGAAGACCTGCCCGAGGACCTGATCTTCTACGTCAACTATCTCGGCGGCAACATGCCGACATTCGCACTCAATTTCTCCCGGCCCGGCGGACAGATCGTCTCGCAATACTATCTTTTCCTGAGGCTCGGGCGGGAGGGCTACCGCCGCATCCAGCAGAACTGCTACGATGTGGCCCAGCACCTCGCCCGGGAGGTTCCAAAGGCCGGACCCTTCGAGCTCTTCTTCGACGCCAATAGCCGCAAGGGTATTCCCGCCGTTTCCTTCACCATCCGGAATGGAGAAGATCCGGGTTATACACTCTTTGATCTCTCCGACCGGCTGCGTGCCCGCGGGTGGCAGGTGGCAGCCTATACGATGCTGCCGAACATCCCCGACGTGGTCGTCATTCGCTTCATCGTCCGCCACGGCTTCAGCCGCGACATGGCAGACATGCTGATCGAGGATATCAGGCGGTCGGTGGCCTATTTGCAGCAGCATCGTCCGATCAAGGCACTGACCGCGGCGGAGGGCACGCGTTTCACCCATCACGCTCTTCCCAAGAAGAAGCTTCCGGCCGGGCAGGTCGCCAACGACCACGCCGCAGCCGCAGTTCAGGAAAGACCGCGGCCGCGCCACACGCCGGCTGGCCGGTAATCGGGAACGGAGGGACAAGACCATGACAATAGTTTCCACTTCATCCGAGCCCGCGCCGAAGCAGGGCGCGCGTGGCGTCCGCTTTTCGATCTGGGCCGTCGCCTTGATGACGGCCGCCGCCGTCATCAGCCTTCGCGGTCTGCCCATGATGGCCAAGGAGGGGCTGACCATGTGGTTCTACATCGGCTTCGCCACCCTCTTCTTCCTCATTCCCGGCGCGTTCGTGTCCGCCGAGCTTGGCGGCATGTTCAATACCGACAAGGGCGGTATCTACACCTGGGTGAAGGCCGCTTTCGGAAGCTCTTGGGGACTGGCGGCCGTTTGGCTGCAATGGATACAGAACGTCGTGTGGTATCCCGTCGTGCTGGGCTTTACGGCTGCCGCGCTGGCTTATCTGATCGGTGATCCCAACCTTGCGAATAACCACTTCTTCAATTTCGCCGTGGTGCTGGTTGTCTATTGGCTGGCAACGTTCATCGCGCTGTTCGGCGAAAAGTCTTATGGAAGCTGGTCGCAATATCTGTTCGTCATTGGCACCGTGATCCCAGGTGTGTTCCTGATGGTCCTGGCACTCGTCTGGATCGCCCTCGGGAACCCGATCGAACTGATCCAGCCGGCGAGCACTGTGGCCGCCGCCGCGTCCGCTTCCGGCCATCAGGTTCATCCCTGGTTGCCCGACATTTCGGGGCTGGGAGACATAGCCTTCCTGGCCGGGACGGTGTTGCTGTTCGCCGGCGTCGAGGTGCAGGGCGTGCGCGCTAACCTGATGAACAAGCCAAATCGCGATTTTCCCGAGGCGATGATCCTGGCCGCCATGATCGTCTTCCTGCTGTTCACCTTCGGCTCCCTCGCGGTCGCCACGATTATCCCCATCCATGAGCTCAGCCTCACTGCCGGAATCATGCAGGCATACAAGGCGGCGCTCGACCTCTTTCACATCGGATGGCTCGTTCCCGTCGCTGCGGCACTCCTTGCGGTGGGGGCGCTGGGACAGATCGTCACCTGGATCGGCGGGCCGAGCCGGGCACTCCTCCAGACGGCGGAAAACGGAGAAATTCCGCCGATGTTCTCGGCGACGAATTCCAAAGGCGCGCCCAAGCATATCCTAGTGTTGCAGGCGGTCATCGTCTCTGTTCTTGGCTGCTTCTACCTGATTTTCCCCGATCCCAGTGTCGCCTTCTACCTGCTGAGTGCGATGACTGTCGCCCTTTACCTCGTCATGTATCTCCTGATGTACGCCGCGGCGATCAAGCTGCACCATAGTCAGGCGGACAGAGAGAGACATTTCCGCATCCCCGGCGGAATGGTCGGAATGTGGGCTGTCGCGGGAACGGGATTTGTAGCGGTCCTGTTCGCCCTGATCGTCTCCTTCTTTCCACCCACGCAAATTCCTGTAGGGTCATCGACGCTCTACACGACCATGGTGGTCCTGGGACTGGTGGTGTTCGGTGGCGCTCCCTTCGTCATCCACGCCTTCAAGAAGCCGAGCTGGGTTCACCTCACGGCAGGGCAGGCGAACGAGGCGGCTGAATGAATGAGTGTTCCTTCGGACCCGTTTTGAGGGATTGTCACGGGAAGAACGGAGAGGATTGAACGAAGCTGCCATGCGGTATTGGAGCGAAAGGTTACCGTTCCCCGGGAGTCTTGCATGAAGCCGGTTGAAATGTCGGACGACGATCCGGAGGCGCCGAGCCCGAGCGCGGTCGTCGGTCCGACGCGGCCACGCCTGCTGAAAGTGTGGGGGCCGGATGATCACCGGGGCCTCGGATGACGATCCGAGCGGCATCGCGACCTATTCCCAGGCGGGCGCACAGTTCGCCTTCGCGCTGTCATGGACGATGCTGTTCACCTAGCCGCTGATGGTGGCCGCGCAGATGATCAGCGCCCGTATCGGCCGCACGACGGGACGCGGCATCGCCGGTGTCCTGCGGCTGCATTATCCCCAATGGCTGTTGACGAATGTCGTTCTGCTCCTGCTGGCCCCCAATATCATCAACCTCGGCACCGACCTTGGTGCGATGGCCGGCGCGCTTTCCCTGCTGCTGCCGGCGCCGCGGGCGCTGTATGTGCTGCTCTTTGCCGCGATCTGCGTCTCGATGCAGCTTTTCCTGCAATACACGCGCTATGTCTCCGTCCTGAAACGGCTGACCCTGGCGCTGTTCGCCTATTCAGCGTGGCGGCGGTGGTGCACGTGCCCTGGCTCGCTTTCGGCAGGCAGCTTATCTGGCCCCACCTGCGCTGGGACAGCGGCTATCTGACGACACTGGTGGCTATCTTCGGCACCACGATCAGTCCGTATCTGTTCTTCTGGCAGGCCTCTGAAGAGGTTGAGGACAGGCATGTGCATCCGCGGCGTGTCGACCTGTTCGACGCACCCGCTCAGGGCCAAGGCGCGCTTTATCGCATCGAGGTCGATACGATGGTGGGCATGGCGCTTTCCAATCTGGTGCGCTTGCCATCATCGTAACGGCGGTGGCAACCCTGAATGTGCACGGCATTAGCGATATTCAAACCTCCGCCCAGGCGGCGGAGGCGTTGCGGCCGATCGCCGGAAATTTCGTCTTCCTTGTCTTTGCGGTCGGCATCATCGGCACCGCCGTTCCGGTTCTGGCAGGATCGGCCGCCTACGCGATCGGCGAAGCCCGACAATGGCCCATGGGGCTTGCCCGGCGTCCGAAGGAGGCGCAAGCCTTCTACGCCACACTGGTCATCGCCACGCTGATCGGCATGATCATCAATTTCGTGCCGCTTGACCCGATCAGGGCGTTGTACTGGAGCGCCGTGATTAACGGCGTTGTCGCCGTCCCTGTGATGGCCGTGATGATGTCTCTGTCAGCGAGGTCTAACATTATGGGGCGCTTCGTCGTCATCGGTCCGTTGAAATGGCTCGGCTGGCTAGCGACCCTGATGATGGCCGTCGTCGTGGCTGCCATGCTGGTGATGACGTTCTAGACGGCGCGGGCTGCCGCCAGAGAGAAGACGGCGTCCGCGCGTCGGTGGTCTACACGCCTGTCCTGTACCATTCTGGAAAGCCGATTGAGGGAACCGCATCGACTTCGACTTAGGCCACGGCCTTGCTTGGGACCTCGCCATCAGTCACGGGCTCGGCCGGGGACGAGGGATCGGACTCTGATTTGGTGCATATCGTCGTCCGAAAATCGCTGCGCGCACTGTTGGGCGATACGGATCAATTTCGCCGATCACAAGTATTTTCCGCCGTTTCTACGCCACAGTACTACGACGACCGAATATCTCTTGCACGACGATAAATCATCGTTCTGTCTGGTCTCAGAGACCGTCATGAGCAATCAGCAGGAGGCAGAAGAACGATGCGCGAGCCAGACCGTATCGTCCGCATGAAAACCGTCCTTGCCCGGACGGGTCTCTCCAAGTCAACCATCTACCGCAAGATCGCCGAAGGCACGTTCCCACCGCGGATCAGGATCAGCATCAACGGCACGGGATGGCGAGAATCCGACATTAACCGATGGATCGCCAATCCCGTGGCGTGGCGACCGACGGACGAATCCGATGTTGCTGACTTTTCATCGCATGGATGATCACGGGAGGGACGCAGCACCATCCTCGGAGCGTGTCAGAATGCCTTTCCTGGAGTTTGGAACCGGCAGGTTCGGAAAGATCCCTTTCTGCTTCCCTGCATGGGGCCGGACCAGAACCGGACTGTCAAGGCCGCAGCCGCTTCGCGGTGGCGCGGAACGCGCCAGCCTTGACAGCCCGGTTCAGGCCCGGCAATGCGCAAGGAAGCAGATAAGGGATGGTGGGAGCGCTGGCGCTCCTCGGGGGAAGGTGATTCGGCTTTCACTGCCGGTTTCAATGCCAATGTTGCCAGAACGGCGACGGACCAAAACCGAAATTTTTACGCTACCGCCGCCGGGACCACTACGCACCGAAGTTTCTTCTTCCCAAGAGACGATTATGCCCATTCTTTATGAGGTCGATCCACAATGAGGAGCGACCGCATGGCAAAGGAAACGGAAGGAACAACGGGCGATGCCGTTCCCGCGAACGACAATGCTGGCCCGGATCGTGATGGCGTCATTGCACCGCGCGAGAAGCTCGACAGGATCGTGCTGTCCATAGCGCGGATGATCGGCAGGCGGATGGCGCGAGAGGATTACGGGAAGGCCGCGCGCGCTGCCAATGACAACAAGGTGCCATCCGACCGGAGGGGTCAGAGAGAAGATCGTTCCGGTGTCGATGACGACGAATAGCAGACGAGTCACCACACTTTTCCATTGAAGAAGCAGTATGGGTTCGCTATCTAGAATGTATATCTAGAAAGGAAACCGCTATGGCCCTCAGTATCAAGACAGACGAAGCAGACAGGCTGGCGCGGGAACTGTCCCGGCTGACCGGTGAGACCATGACCGACGCGATCACCCAAGCCATGCGCGAGCGGCTGGAGCGGCTGCGTGCCGACCGGGAGGCACAGGGCGATTATATCGCGCGCATGAAGGCTTTCGTCCGCGATCGTGCCAGCCGCTACGACCGCCGCCCGGTCACTAAGCAGGAATGGGATGACGCAGTCGGCGACACGCCCGAAGAACTCGGTCCCCCTCAATGATGATCGTCGATGCGTCCGCCATCATCGCGATCATGTTCGAGGAGACGGAAGCACCCGACTGCATGGCCGCTCTTCAGGGGGATACGCCGCGTCTCATATCGGCGGTGAACTATGTCGAGGCCGGCACTGTGATGGCGGGTCGGATCAAGAGCGGCGACCGCCACGAGGCGATTGCCGATCTGGATGGGTTTCTGTCCGACTTCCGAATCGGGATCGCTCCTGTGGACGACAACCTCGCCCGTACCGCCATGAGGGCGCGTGTGGACTACGGCAAGGGATTTGGCACGCGAGGCGGTCTGAACTTCGGTGATTGCTTTGCCTATGCCCTGGCCAAACAGCATTCGGCTTCTCTCCTCTATGTTGGCGACGACTTCGCGCTGACCGATGTGCAATCCGCACTCGCGAGGTAAATGGTCGATCGGCATGCCGGAAGGTTTGGAACGACGCAAAGAATGAAGAGAGAGGATTGAACCAATGACCCACGCAGCCCTTTATGCCCGTTATTCCTCCGACAACCAGAACGAGGCCTCGATCGAGGATCAGTTCCGGCTGTGCCGGGAACATGCAGCGCATGAGAAGTGGCAGATTGTTGGTTCCTATGAGGATGCGGCCATCTCCGGTGCAAGCACCATCCTGCGGCCGGGCATCCAGCGGCTCACTCGGGACGCCCAACATGGCGAGTTCAACATCCTGCTGGCGGAGGCACTGGACAGGATCAGCCGTGATCAGGCCGATGTCGCGACGCTCTACAAGCAACTGAAGTTCGCCGGCGTCACCATCGTCACCCTGGCCGAGGGCGAAATCTCCGAGCTTCATGTCGGTCTCAAGGGCACGATGAATGCTCTTTTCCTGAAGGACCTTGCCATGAAGACCCATCGCGGTCTGCGGGGCAGGGTGGAGAAGGGCAAGGCGGGAGGCGGCCTTTGCTACGGCTATCGCGTGGTGAAGAAGCTCGACGCGAACGGTGAGCCGCTTCGGGGCGACAGGGAGATCGTGCCGGAAGAAGCAGCCATTGTTCGCCGCATCTTCCGCGAATTCGCTTCCGGCAAGAGTCCGAAGGCCATCGCGGTCGACCTGAACCGGGAAGGCATTCCCGGTCCGCTTGGACGCGCATGGGGGGATACCTCAATCCGGGGGCACCGCACACGCGGCACCGGTATCGTCAACAACGAGCTTTATGCCGCGGTGCTGGTCTGGAACCGGCAACGGTTCGTCAAGGACCCGGCGACCGGCAGGCGGGTCTCCCGTCCCAACCCCGAAAGCCAGTGGATCAGGACCGAGGTGCCGCATCTCAGGATCGTGGACGATGAACTCTGGAATGCCGCCCGATCGCGGCAGAAGCAGATCGCCGAACTCTTCGGCCCCAATCCGGCGAACACACGAGAGGGCAGGGCGAAGAGGCTGCATTTGGCCAGCCGGCCGGTCTCCCTTCTTTCCGGCCTGCTGACCTGCGGCGGCTGCGGCGGGAAATACGGGATCATCACACCGGGCCGCTATGCCTGCCTCAATCATCATCGTCGCGGGACCTGCGGCAACAACCGCACCATCACGCGCGAGAAGATCGAGGCGCGGGTACTGACGGGTTTGCAGGATCGTCTTGTATCATCCGAGGCGGTTGCGGAAGCCGTGCGCGCCTATGCGCAGGAGATGAACCGACTGAACCACGATCGTCGGGCGCAGGCCGAGAGCGATCACCGTGCGCTTCAGAAGATCGAGCGTGCCATTGCCGGCATCATGGCCGCAATCGAGGATGGCATGTACCAGCCATCGATGAAGGCACGGATGGACGAGCTTGAACGGCAGAAGGCGGAGATCACCGAACGTCTTGTCCAGGCTCCTTCCGATGTTCCCGATGTTCATCCAAACGTCGCCAACATCTACCGGAGGAACGTCGTCCGGTTCACGGAGGCGCTGGATGACCCCGATGGTGGCAGGGAAGCGGCAGAGGCACTCCGTTCGCTCATCGGCGAAATCGTGCTAACCCCCGGCACCAAGCGCGGCGAGGTCCATGCCGAGCTACGCGGCGAGCTTATGGGCATTCTTGAATTCGCTAATGTCGAGGGGAGCCAACGATCCGGCTGTTGTATGCCGGCAGTGGTTGCAGGCCCCCGCAACCTTCTCACAACCATTAAGCAGCATGATGCTCTCGTCGAAATCTCGTGTTCGACTATGATGCCACAATATCTTTGATGTGGTCGGCCCAAGCGTTCAGTGCGGCGCGCATATCGGTCTCATATCGAGCAAGGTTGTAAACGCCAGCGACACCCGCGCGATGACCGCTGACGTGGTTGAGAACCGCTTCGACGATATGGGGAAACACTCCGAGTCGATCGGCCATGACTGTCGCGGCGGTGCGTCGTAGGTCATGCAAGTGCCAATCGGGCAGGGGCTCCGCCGCCACACCGGCATCTAAAGCCTTCTGACGAACCGCGAGGAGGCGCGCATCAAGCCCAGCCTTCGACTTCGACCAACCCGAATAACCGCGATGGTTATCGCCCTCCCGCCGAGGGCCGTCTCCGAACACATACTCCCGGTTCCCCCGGGGGAGCGGGATCAGTGCGATGGCTGCCTTGGTAAGCGGAACTTTGTGTTCACGATGATTCTTGGTCCGGTTGCCGGGGATCTTCCAAACGGAATTATCCAAGTCCAATTCGGTCCGACGCATGCTGCCAACCTCCTCTCGGCGCTGAGCCGTCAGCAAAAGCAACTTCACAATCCGTCCGTAGTCGTCATCTCCCAAAGCTGCCCAAATCTCAGCAAGCTCGCCATCCGCTAAAACACGGTCGCGTGACCTTGGCGCCGCCGGCCGATTTGTGCCCAGCACCGGGTTGGCTGGAATGTCGAGCCCTTCTCGAATGGCCCAATTGAACATGGCCGACAGCGCGGCGCGCGCGCGGGCTGCCGTCACCGCACCTTGACCGGTCGCAAGCTCGGCAATGCGAATGGCGACATGCCGGCGCTTGATAAGGAACACTGAAACCGGATGAAGCGGCTTCCATGCGGTCAAGAGATACCGCTCTATTTCCGAGTAGGTTTTGGGACGCTGCTTCTGTTTCGCGTGCTTGAGGTATTGATCGGCAATCTTGAGGAGCGTGTCGGCAGCCTGAAGTGCGGCTTCAGCGCGTTTGTCAGCGGGGTCTTTGCCGTCAGCCACAAGGCCGAGCAAACGTTTTGCCTCTCTTCGGGCCCTTTCAGGCGTCCAAGGGGATCCGTGCGGACCGATTGTGAAGAAGCGTTGTCGACCATGTGCACGGTACTTGAGGACATAGACTGGGGCGCCGCGTTGGCGTCGAACGCCAAAGCCTCGTACTGCCTCCCTGTGGCCTGCATCCCAAATCGTTTCTCCGGGGCCAAGCGATTGCACGGTTCGAAGGGTTATGCCCAGTTCAGCCATTTCCCGCCTCCTCCTAGCTACCAGCTAGCAACCACTAGAGGGCGAATTGTAGCGCAGGTATGGCGATCGATGGCGAGTTCTGCCATTGAAATTACAGGATTTTTCGTACGAGCGGTGGCCATTGCGTACGCTCGGCGGGGGCGCTAACCTGTCTGTGGAACAGGAGGTCGGTGGTTCGAGCCCACCCAACTGTACCAGCTACATTTCGTCGCTGAGAATGAAGCCGGGGCCCATAGGGCCGCTTGGGGAACGTCAAACTCGCCCAAATACCGCTTTTTCTGCCGCACCCAATGGGCCGACGCCGAACGAACAGTTTTACGATGCTCGCTTGCATTGGCCTTTCCGCAACCTGCGCAGCACCAAACGATCCATGAGTCATCGGTCTGTTAAACCGCCCATTCCGAACGCTCACGCTGTACCGATGCATCGCGCAATCCGCTTGATCGGAGCAAGCTGATTGATCAGCCGCCGGTTGTCGACCAGGCAGTCCTTCGCGAATTGAGGTTCGGCAGCGGGTCGACATACAGCTCGGACTTCGGCGCCTCTGATTGGTGTGCCCGGTCGCCAGCGTCATCGAGTCGGAGGTGGCGCCGGCCGGATCCACCAAAGCCGCAAGCGGAACTTGTCGCTATAGAGCGGCTCCACCTCGTCCCGAATCGCCGCACGACATCACCACGTCGCGTGGGGCGAACGCCGACCGGGGAACAGGTCGCTGCAGCGTGCGTTGGCCCGTCAATCAACATCGGAGAATCTCATGACCGACCCGGATCTGACGGACCAGGGCATCTCGGTGCTGGTCGAAATTGCGCGAACATCGGGCGCAGACTTGACCACGGGACAACGCCTCGAGCTTGATCGCCTGATTTCCGAAGGATTGGTGGCGCTGCAGTTGCCGGCCGGGCTGTCGGACCGACGAACATACAAAGTAACCGCCAAGGGACAGCGATTGCTCGACGAACGCGGCGTCGGGGCCAACGAGTCCTGATGCGGCGATTATCTGATCGATCGTGATCCATCAGCCATCAGCCGCCGGGTTCCTGATCGAGCATCCACTGAGCAAGGGTCGTGGTGGCGATCCGATCGTCGACCGACCACCGCGAAGCCTGGCCGGGCAGAATTCGGCGCGCGACGCGACAAGCTGCCACGTTGGCGCCACCGCGCCGGCTCATATCTGCTTCGGACAGGAGAACACAGTGAGCAATGATCACAGGGCCGAGCTCGACCGGCATTTTACATGGTTCGAAGCCAAGCTGCCCGCGCGTCCGGCGCAATTTGTCAGCTGGCTCCGTAAACCGTCTTCGAAGCCGGTTCGGGTGCCGTTGGCGGTGCTGCTGATCGGCGGTGGCGTGCTCAGCTTCCTGCCGGTGCTCGGCGTGTGGATGTTGCCGCTCGGCCTCATTCTGATCGCGCAGGATATCCCCGCGCTGGAAAAACCAACTGCGCAATCGCTTGGCTGGATCGAACGCAAATGGCATGCGCGCCAACAGGCCAAGAAAGTCGCTGCGGCGCCGGCTGTCGTCGAGCACGCGCGCAGCGACAATGCGGCGGCGCCGCGGTCACTCCACATTGACTCGTAAGTCAGGCGCAAGAATACAAAATGAGAAATCGCTGCGTTGCAAGGTTTGAGTGCGTTGCATAACGAGGTGTGACTCAAAAGACAGCCTGACGGGGCAATCCGCCGTAGTATTGATCGCCGCCTACAATTTTATCTTTCACGAATCAGCGTCCTGATTCACTTTCAGCTTCTTGGGTCAATATTAGGATCGGGAGGCCAACGAATGAACGTCATCGTTTTCGCATCGCGTAAAGGGGGTTCGGGAAAGAGCACCCTGGCTGCTCATCTAGCCGCGCACGTCCATAAGGCATCGAAGCCCTGCCTGCTGATCGATGCTGATCCGCAGGGATCGTTGACTCTCTGGCATAAGCTTCGCGGCACCAACGAACCGTCATTGAAGGTTGCCACGCGCTCGGTGAGTGACATCGTCGCCGCGGCCAAGCGCGACGGCATCGAGTGGGTGTTCATTGACACGCCGCCGAATGTCTCCTCGGTGGTCGACGATGCCATCCGCAACGCCACCATGGTGATCATTCCGGCGCGGCCCGGCGTGTTCGACGTCAACGCCGTGCAGGACACGATCCTGACCTGCCGCGCCAACCGCAAACCCTATGCGGTCGTCCTCAACGGCGCCCCGGCGCTGCGCGACGATGTCGAGAGCCGCATCGTGTCGATAGCTCGCGAGGCGCTGGCGAAATTCAAGGCGCCGGTGTGGGGCGGTCAGATCACCAACCGGGCCGACCTGCTGATGGCGCTGGCCGAAGGCCAGGGTGCCCGCGAATACGCAGCCGAGGGCCGCGCAGCGTCCGAGATCAGCCGGCTGTGGGCAGCGATCGAGCGGTCGGTCAAGGCGATCCGCGGCGCTTCGTCGTCGAATAGCGGCATGCACAAGCAGGCGGCTTAGGACGGCTCCGCTGATTGCCGGGGAGCGACCCCCGCGCGCCTGTCAAAAGTGTTTGTTGTAAAATTCCACGTCGCGGAAAAATCGTCGGGAATAATTGGCCCGGCGCGCTGCCACCATCGATCGCGTAAATGTTCGGCAAAAAAAACCGGGCTCACAAGGAGCCCGGCTTGAGGTATTGGCCAAGTCTGGCCGACACATTCACCTTCCAAGAGGGATAACTGAGTTTCCGCGTCACTGGAGGAGGGGGACATTGGTAACGCGGCCGCTCAGCTTCAAGGTATTTGATCCGCGTTTGCAGGCAGCGGCAAGCGCCTGGGCCGCATGTCAGTCATGCGGCGATCGAGGCTTTCGCCGCTGCGTCAACTCGGCCAGCGTTGGGCTTTGCTGACCACGAAGTCGCGGAAGACCTGGACCCGCGCCACCGACTTCAACTCTTCCGGATAGACGAAGTAGGTGTCGAGCTGGATCGAGTCCGATTCACCGAACAATTGCACCATCCGGTTAGTATCCTCGATCAGGTAGTCCGGCAGCGCGGCGATGCCGAGACCCTGCTGGCAGGCCCGCACCAGACCCAGGATGTTATTGACCTTGAAATAGGCCTCGCGCGGTCCGGAGCCATTGCGGCCGGCCTCGACCAGCCAGCTGCGGTTCTGCAGATGCGCCGGCACCTGGTTGTCGCTGAGCATGATCAGGCGATGGCCGTCCAGCTCCTCGAGCGTGCGCGGCGTGCCGAAATGCTTGATGTATTCCGGCGAGCAATAGGCGTGAAAGCCGATCGAGAACAGCTTGCGCTGAATCAGATCCGGCTGCGTCGGCTTGCGGGTGCGGATCGCGACGTCGGCCTCGCGCATCGACAAATCAAGCTCTTCGTCGGTGACGATCAGTGATATCCGGATCTCGGGATACAGCGCGGTGAATTCGCCGAGCCGCGGTACCAGCCAGTGAATGCCGAGGCCGGGCGTGGTGGTGACCTTGAGGTCGCCGCTCGGCCGCTCGCGGCTGTCGGTGAGCTTGGCGCGCGCCGCCTGCAGCTGCATGAACACGTCGTGCGCGGTGCGGAACAAGAGGTCGCCCTGTTCGGTCAGGATCAAGCCGCGGGCGTGGCGGTGAAACAGCGACACCGACAATTCCTGCTCGAGCGCGCTGACCTGGCGCGACACCGCCGATTGCGACAGCCCGAGTTGTTCGCCGGCATGGGTGAAGCTTCCAGCCTCTGCGGCGGCATGAAAAACCTTCAGCTTGTCCCAGTCCATGTCGGTAAATCCGTCGCGAGTTCGACTCATGATCATTCCGCCGCTTGGCGTTCGCTGGCGCGCATCGCCAGAAAGCGTTCGGCTTCCAGGGCGGCCATGCAGCCGAGTCCGGCCGCGGTTACCGCCTGACGATAGGTCTCGTCGGCGACGTCGCCGGCGGCGAATACACCGGGGATCGAGGTCGCCGTCGAATTCGGCGCCACTTCGACATAGCCCGAGGGCTTCAGCCTGATCTGGTCCTTGACCAATTCGGTCGCCGGCGCATGGCCGATCGCGATGAACACGCCATCGGCCGGCAGCTCGGTGAGATCGCCGGTCTTGACGTTCTTCAGCCGGACATGGGTGACCTTGGTCGGATTGTCGCTGCCGCAGATCTCGTCGATGGCGCAGTCCCACACCACCTTGATCTTGGGATGCTTGAACAGCCGCTCCTGCAAAATCCGTTCGGCGCGGAAATGATCGCGGCGATGGACCACGGTGACGCTGGAAGCGAAATTGGTCAGGAACAGTGCTTCCTCGACCGCGGTGTTGCCGCCGCCGACCACCACGACCTGCTTGTCGCGATAGAAGAAGCCGTCGCAGGTGGCGCAGGCCGATACGCCGAACCCCTTGAAGGCCTCTTCCGAGGGAATGCCGAGCCAGCGCGCCTGCGCGCCGGTGGCCAGGATCACGGCATCCGCCAGATAGACGTCGCCGCTGTCGCAGGCGAGGCGGAACGGGCGCTGTCCGAGGTCGAGGTCGGTGACCAGATCGGTGAAGATCCGGGTGCCGACATGATGCGCCTGCTTCTCCATCTGCTCCATCAGCCAGGGGCCCTGGATGACGTCGGCGAAGCCGGGATAGTTTTCGACATCGGTGGTGATGGTGAGCTGGCCGCCGGGCTGCATGCCCTGGATCAGGATCGGCTCCAGCATCGCGCGAGCTGCATAGATTGCGGCGGTGTATCCGGCCGGTCCC
Organism: Rhodopseudomonas sp. BAL398; assembly: GCF_033001325.1. Classification (NCBI taxonomy): domain Bacteria; kingdom Pseudomonadati; phylum Pseudomonadota; class Alphaproteobacteria; order Hyphomicrobiales; family Nitrobacteraceae; genus Rhodopseudomonas; species Rhodopseudomonas sp. BAL398. Next base: position 2,859,637 of record NZ_CP133111.1, on the reverse strand, counting down.
GACCCGATGATGACGACTTTCGCATGAATTGGATCAGCCATGGTACGAATGCCCTTTCTCTCAAGGGAACTGGGCGCGCGAAGCAGGATTGGGCCTGGCAAGGGCATCGCCGTTGGGCGGGAGGTGTTTAGACACAAGTCTATGTCATCTGGGCAGCCATGCAAGATTTGCAATACGTATCTGCAAGATTTCCCCCCAATTTTGGACTCATCCTTGCTCGCGCGAAATAAAATTTCGCAAACTTGCCGAGCTGCGCTATGAGTGTTTCCGATTTGTCCGTTCGTTTCCAGCCAGCCGGGATTACCCAAGCGTGCCGAAGAGCCTCGATGAGATCGATCTCAAAATTCTCAGTGAAATCCAGGCCGACGGCCGAATCACCAATGTCGAATTGGCGCGCCGGGTGGGGATCTCGCCGCCGCCCTGCCTGCGCCGGGTCAGGACCCTGGAGGATGAGGGCTACATTCAGGGCTACCGCGGGCTGCTCGATCCGGCGCTGCTCGGCTTCGACGTCACGGTGTTCGCGTCTGTTCATCTGTCGAGCCAGGCCGAGGCCGATTTGCGCGGCTTCGAGGATTTCGTCCGCAACCAGCCCTTGGTGCGGGAATGTTGGATGCTGTCGGGCGAGACCGATTTTATCTTGAAATGCGTCGCCCCCGACATGGCGACATTCCAGAATTTCGTGGCGCACCTGACCGGCGCGCCACATGTGCGCAATGTGCGCACCTCGCTGGTGCTGCGCAATTCCAAATACGCCGCGGCGGTGCCGTTGGAATTGAAAGAGTCCGAGGGCTGACCGCTCGGCGTCACCCGCCGGGGCTCGGGATCATGTCACCCTGCGTCAGGTCTTGCGGCGCAAAGTGGCGTCGAGGCTGATCGGCCCGCCGCCTGCGGTCGCAAGATACAGGCAGGCGAAGCAGAACAGGATCGCCGCGGTGCCGTTATTGAGCAGCGGGTAGAAGCTCTTCGGAAAATGGCCGATGAAATAGGCGAACGCCATTTCGCCGGAGAGGATGAAGGCCACCGGCCGGGTGAACAGGCCGATCATCAGCAGTGCGCCGAGGATCAATTCCAGCGTGCCGGCGGCGCCGATCAGCGAGAACAGTTCGACCTTGGCAAAATACGGCACCGCCGGAAATTTGAAGATCTTGGCGACGCCGTATTGAAACAGCAGCAGCCCGGTGATGAAGCGAAACAGGCTCAAGGCCGTCGGTTGCCATTTGGCGGCAAGGCTGTCGAAATTCATACCGGCTCCGTGCGGTTGCGATGAAACGATGTGTAGTTGCTTACGGCTTGCATCAGCATCGCGTCCATCACTTCGGCGATGGAACACGGATACGTGACCGATAGTCCGGCCTTCGGTCGCGACAACATCAGCCGGCCTCCGCGGCAAGCCGCACCCAGCAAAAAGGCCGCGAAACGCGGCCTTCAAGCTTGCTCACATCAATTCGACGGGGTGCTATCGAAACTCGACCTTGGTGATTTCGTAGGCCTTGGCCCCGCCGGGCGCCACGACTTCGACGGAGGTGCCCTGCTTCTTGCCGATCAGGGCCCGCGCCAGCGGCGAGGTGATCGAAATCCGGCCCTTCTTGGCATCGGCTTCCGGCTCGCCGACGATCTGCCACACCGCCTTCTTCTCGGTGTCTTCATCGACCAAGGTGACGGTAGCGCCGAACATGATGGTGTCGCCGGACAGCTTGCTGATATCGATGATTTCGGCGCGGCCGATCTTGTCCTCGAGCTCGGCGATACGGCCTTCGTTGTGGGACTGCTCTTCCTTCGCCGCGTGATATTCGGCGTTTTCCGAAAGGTCGCCATGCGAGCGCGCTTCGGCGATCTGCTCGACGATTCGCGGACGATCCACCGATTGGCGCTGCTTCAACTCGACCTCGAGAGCGGCGAAACCGCCTGCGGTCATTGGTACCTTGTCGACCATCTTGTCTTCATCCTTCAACGTGTTCGTCACGTGTCACGAGATGTGGCTCACACGAAACGCTTGTCAGCCTGAGCGGTGGCCGCGACGCGGCATTTTCGAGACTGCCGGGCGCACGGCAGCAAAACGCCGGATAGAACATTCCCGCAGCTGGCGGGTTCCCTGCCTGCCGGCTTTCTCGCCCGTCAGTTGCCGGACACAGGTCCGGGCCGTGATCAGGTGTCGGAAAAGTAACTCTGCAGGGTACGGACCTCAAGGTCCCCACCAAGATAGGCCCGGATGCCCTGCGCGGCGGCGACCGCGCCCGAAAGAGTGGTGTAATACGGAACTTTATGCAAGAGGGCAGCGCGACGCAACGAACGGCTATCAGCCAGCGCCTGGGGCCCCTCGGTGGTATTGAACACCAGCTGAATCTCGCCATTGATGATGGCGTCGACGATATGCGGCCGGCCTTCCAGCACCTTGTTGACCTTCTCGGCCGGCACGCCGTTGTCGGCCAGGAAGCGCTGGGTTCCGGAGGTCGCCAGCACCTTGAAGCCGAGCGAATGCAGCAGTCTCACGGCTTCCAGAATCCGGGTCTTGTCGACCTCGCGCACTGAGACGAACACCGTGCCCTTGCGCGGCACCCGGGTTCCGCCACCGAGCTGGCTCTTGGCAAAGGCGACTTCGAACGAGCGGTCAATTCCCATCACCTCGCCGGTCGAGCGCATTTCGGGGCCGAGCACGGTGTCGACGCCGGGGAAGCGGGCGAAGGGAAACACCGATTCCTTGACCCCGACATGGCCGAGCTTGCGCTTGGTCAGCTTCAGATCGGCCAGCTTCTCGCCGGCCATGATCCGCGCCGCCAGCTTGGCCACCGGCATGCCCATCACCTTGGCGACGAACGGCACCGTCCGCGACGCCCGCGGATTGACCTCGAGCACATACACGTCGCCGTCCTTGATGGCGTATTGCACATTCATCAGCCCGACGACGTCGAGCCCCAGCGCCAATTCGCGGGTCTGGCGCTCCAGCTCGGCGATCATCGCGGCGTCCAGCGAATGCGGCGGCAGCGAGCAGGCCGAGTCGCCAGAGTGAATGCCGGCTTCCTCGATATGCTCCATGATGCCGACCACGAACGTATCCTTGCCGTCGCACAGGCAATCGACGTCGATCTCGGTGGCGTCCGACAGATAGCGGTCGAACAACAGCGGATTGGTGCCGAGCACGGTGTTGATCTGGCCGGTCTTGTCGTTCGGGTAGCGCGATTTGACGTCGCCCGGCACCAGCTCGGGCAGGGTGCCGAGCAGGTAATCGCCGAGCTGGGATTCCTCGCGAATGATCTGCATGGCGCGACCGCCCAGCACATAGGACGGGCGCACCACCAGCGGCAGGCCGAGTTCGGCGGCGACCAGGCGGGCCTGCTCGACCGAATAGGCGATGCCGTTCTTCGGCTGCTTCAGCCGCAGCTTGTCGAGCACGCGCTTGAAGCGGTCGCGGTCCTCGGCCAGATCGATGGCGTCGGGCGAGGTGCCGAGGATCGGCACGTCGGCGGCCTCCAGCGCGCGCGCCAGCTTCAGCGGCGTCTGGCCGCCGAATTGCACGATGACGCCGTGCAGCGTGCCGTTCTGGCGCTCGACGTCGATGATCTCCAGCACGTCCTCGGCGGTCAGCGGCTCGAAATACAGCCGGTCGGCGGTGTCGTAGTCGGTCGACACCGTTTCCGGATTGCAGTTGATCATGATGGTTTCATAGCCGGCGTCGTGCAGCGCGAAGCAGGCGTGGCAGCAGCAATAATCGAACTCGATGCCCTGGCCGATGCGGTTCGGCCCGCCGCCCAGAATGATCACCTTGCTCTTGTCGGTGGGCCGGCTTTCGTCGGCCATTTCGCCGGCGAACGGCGCCTCATAGGTCGAATACATATAGGCGGTGGGCGAGGCGAATTCGGCCGCGCAGGTGTCGATCCGCTTGAACACCGGGCGAACCTTGAGGGCGTGGCGCTGCGCCGTCACCTCGGCTTCGGTGGTGTCGGCGAGCACCGCAAGGCGGGCGTCGGAGAAGCCCATCGCCTTCAGCGTGCGCATGCCGAAGGCATGATTCGGCAAGCCGCTGGCCTTGACCTTGCCTTCCATCGCGACGATGCCGCGAATTTCCGACAGGAACCAGGGATCGATCTTGCAGGAGGTGAAGATGTCGTCGTCGCTCCAGCCGAGCCGCATCGCCTGCGCCACCTGCAACAGGCGGTCGGGCGTCGGCGTGCCGAGCGCGGCGCGCACCGCGTTCTTGTCGTCGCTGCGGCCGAGCCCCTCGATCTCGATCTCGTCGAGCCCGGTGAGGCCGCTTTCGAGCCCGCGCAGCGCCTTTTGCAGGCTCTCCTGGAAGGTGCGGCCGATCGCCATCACTTCGCCGACCGATTTCATCGAGGTGGTCAGCGTATGGCTGGCGCCGGGGAATTTCTCGAAGGCGAAGCGCGGAATCTTGGTGACCACATAGTCGATGGTCGGCTCGAACGACGCCGGCGTCGCGCCGCCGGTGATGTCGTTGGCGATCTCATCCAGCGTGTAGCCGACCGCGAGCTGCGCCGCGACCTTGGCGATCGGAAAGCCGGTGGCCTTGGAGGCCAGCGCCGAGGAGCGCGACACCCGCGGATTCATCTCGATCACGACCATGCGGCCGTCGGCCGGATTGACGCCGAACTGCACGTTGGAGCCGCCGGTCTCGACGCCGATCTCGCGCAGCACCGCCAATGAGGCGTCGCGCATGATCTGATATTCTTTATCGGTCAGCGTCAGGGCCGGCGCCACGGTGATTGAATCACCGGTGTGCACGCCCATCGGATCGAGGTTTTCGATCGAGCAGATGATGATGCAATTGTCTTTCTTGTCGCGCACCACCTCCATCTCGAACTCTTTCCAGCCGAGCACGGATTCCTCGATCAGGACTTCAGAGGTCGGCGAGGCGTCGATGCCGCGCTCGACGATCTCGATGAATTCGGCCTTGGTGTAGGCGATGCCGCCGCCGGTGCCGCCCATTGTGAAGGAGGGGCGGATCAGCGCCGGAAAGTCGATCACTTCCAGCGCCCGCAGGGCGTCCGGCAGGGTCTTGACCTGCACCGAACGTGGGGTCTCGAGGCCGATCTTGGTCATCGCCTCGCGGAAGCGCTGGCGGTCCTCGGCCTTGTCGATGGCGTCGGCGGTGGCGCCGATCATCTCGACGTCGAACTTCTCCAGTGTGCCTTGCTTGCGCAGGCTCAGCGCGCAGTTTAGCGCGGTCTGGCCGCCCATGGTGGGCAGCAGCGCAAAGCCGAGGGAGCGGTCGCCGCGCTCTTTTTCGATGATCTTGGCGACGATTTCCGGGGTGATTGGCTCGATATAGGTGGCGTCGGCCAGTTCCGGATCGGTCATGATGGTGGCCGGATTGGAATTGACCAGGACGATGCGGTAGCCTTCGTCCTTCAGTGTCTTGACCGCCTGGGTGCCGGAATAGTCGAATTCACAGGCCTGGCCGATCACGATGGGGCCGGCGCCGATGATCAAGATGGTGGAGATATCTGTTCGTTTCGGCATTAAATCTCGCTAACGGCGGGGCAGAAATCCGGGCAAAAAAAAGGGCGCGCAGCCGCGCGTCCCTTGACCTTCAGCGCCAGGCTTCCCTTGCGCGCGGGCTGTCTTTAGACCAGATTTTGCAGCCGCGAAAGGTTTTTAAGGCCTCCGTCAACCGGCAAATTTGCCGCCGATTTGGAGGCCCGGCCTGGATTTGAACCAGGATAAGGAGCGATGCACTGCCCCCGCGTAGACATTCCGCCACCGGGCCATCGCCATCCTGACGGATCACGAGGCGGTGATCCATAGATGAATTCGGGTAACCCTAATTGCGCGACCCGTTCCGCCCGTCCGGCGCTCAGGGGCGCCGGCTGCTCACGAACACGTGTGAGACGGACGGTAACAAGCTGGGCGCAGTCCCGTATCTTTGGGAGGCAGCGTCGGATGGCTGTGCCAGTCTGCCGATCATTGCGCTGCCAGCCGTTCTCACCAATGCGAGGAACCCATGCGCCGTAGCCTCCACACTGTTTCGCTCTGTGCCGCCGCCCTGGGCGCGCTGGCTTTGTCGTCGCTGTTTGCGCCGCTGCGGGCGGCCGAAGACGCCGTAGTGATTCCGCCGCCAGCGGTTGATGCCAAGTCGGCCGATGGCATGCAGACCGCGGTGATCGCCGGCGGCTGTTTCTGGGGCGTGCAGGGCGTGTTCCAACATACCGCGGGCGTGCTCAACGCGGTGTCCGGCTATGCCGGCGGCAGCAAGATCACCGCGAGCTATCCGGTGGTCTCGACCGGCACCACCGGTCATGCCGAGGCGGTCGAAATCAAATATGATCCAAAGCGGATCAGCTATGGCAAGATCCTGCAGATCTTCTTCTCGGTGGCGCATGATCCCACCCAGCTCAACCGGCAAGGTCCGGACCACGGCACGCAATATCGCTCGGCGATCTTCACCACCAGCGCCGAACAGAAGAAGGTGGCGGAGGCCTATATCGCCCAGCTCGATGCCGCCAAGGTGTTCCCCAAGCCGATCGTCACCAAGGTCGGTCCGCTGGACGGCTTCTATGCCGCCGAAGCCTATCATCAGGACTACCTGACGCTGCACCCGTACCAGCCCTATATAGCGTATAACGACCTGCCGAAGGTCGAGAACCTGAAGAAGCTGTTCGCGCAGGACTATCTCGAGAAGCCGACGCTGGTGAGCGATGCCAAGGTCACCAATTGAGGCGGCTCCGAGCAAGTCGATGTCTGGCGCGGCAGCCTGTTGGCCCGAAACACTGATGAGGAGGCTGAATGTCCGACACCAAGGCCATGCAACAGACGGATCGCGGCAAGATTCAGAAGAGCGACAGCGAATGGCGCCGCGAATTGACGCCGATGCAATATGCCGTGCTGCGCGAGAAGGCGACCGAGCGGCCGTTCTCCGGCGAATATGAGCATGAGCAAACCAAGGGCACCTATGTCTGCGCCGGTTGCGGCCAGACCCTGTTCGAGTCCGATGCCAAATTCGAATCCGGCTGCGGCTGGCCCAGCTTCACCGCGCCGGCCAGCGCCGATCATGTCGACGAGGAGCGCGACGTCAGCCACGGCATGATCCGCACCGAAGTGCTGTGTTCGAAGTGCAGCGGCCATCTCGGCCATGTGTTCGAAGACGGTCCGGGACCGACCGGGTTGCGCTATTGCATCAATTCGGCGGCGCTGAAGCTGCAGCCGAAATAATCCCCGAGGAGGGCCGGGCGCGGCGGCAGCAGCTCGCCGCGCCGTTTTGGTTCCGGCTCGTGGAACCGAAGCCCGGATCGTGATTTACTCCCGACAACTCAGGCTTGTGGCTCAGGCTCGGCCGTGCGGCGGCCAGCCGGGAGGTTGGGATGACGATCGGAACGATTATCATCATTGTGTTGATCATCCTGCTGCTGGGTGGTCTCAGCCCGCGCTTCGGTGGCTATGGTTACGGACAGGGCCATGGTCTGACCGGTCTGATCGGCGTCATTCTGGTTGTGGTGCTGGTGCTGATGCTGTTCGGCAAGATGTGAAAAGCCGGCACAGCGCTGAAATCGCATGGCTTATTGCCATAGGCGCGTCCCGCGGAGCGGGAATCTGGCGGCCTGCACGCAGTGAGAGTGTCGCATTTCTCCAAAACGTGCTTATATCTAGGTCTGTCCTGAAATGATGGCCCCGGGCGGCCGCCGAACGGTTGACCGCGTGTCTTCCGCTCCTCATTTCCATCGCGCATTCATAGAAGGTCACTGACGATGGCATTCAGCTACAACACCGCTGCCGAATTGTTTCCCGCCGCGATCCGCAAGAAAAAGCGCGCTGGCTTCGCCTATCGGCGGTTCAACACAGCCGCTGCCGCGGTTCAGTTTGCGATCGAGGAGCTGCCGGCGGATTCGCTGAACGGCGCCTATCTGCAGGTCGATGAGGCCCGCTTCGACCAGAGCGGCATCCGCACGCTTTATGAAAGCGAAGCTTTCCCGCTGGAGCGCCGCGCGGTGCCAGAACCCGTCGTCAGCGAAGAAGCCGACGCCGACCAGGACGCGGCGTAAGCCGCCATTCCTCGCGCGCTCAGCCCTGCTTGTCGATCCAGCGTCGCAACAGCCGCACATTGCGGACATTGGCGCGGAACATGACGTCGAACGCGTCGCCGGCCAGCGGCACGATGCCGATCGCGCCATCGAGCGCGACATTGCCCAGCATCCGCATGGTCACGTGCCACGGCGCGCCAAGCTTGCGCGCTTCACGCACCAGCCAAAGCGAGATCGCCGTGGTGATGAGGTCGCCGACCACCGGGATCAGGCCGATCAGCCCGTCGATGCCGTAGCGGATATTGGTGCCCGGCAGGATGAAGGCGACGTCGAGCAGTTTGGCGATCGCCTCAAGCCTTGCCAGCCGCTGCTCGCGTGACAATGGCGCGAAGGAGCTGGCGCTCCAGCTCTGAAAATCAAATGTCCCACTCTCGAACGGCTTGCGGCCCAGTGATTCCGGCGGGATTTCCCGGCCGTCCTGATCGATGATCGGGCCGCGCGAAGCCGGCCGGCTGGCGCGGCGCGTCGCATTGCGGGGGAAAGTCTGTTCGCTGGTCATGTCGTTCAGATAGGAATCCCTGGCTGCACCCGCAAGTTGCGTCATCGGGCCGCGCCGTTGCCGCGCAATGCAAACAGGATTGATGAGCGATCGTTCCGAGGTTGCTGCGGCCTTTGCTGTTCTCATCGCGCCCGGTCCAAGCTAGATATCCGCCCATGAAGCTGCGCCCGCATCTGATCGCGCTTGTCCTGACGCTCGGCCCGCTGGGCGGATGCGCGGTCGACAGCCATATCAGCTACGTGCCTGGCTTTCTCAAACAAACCGAAGCGCAACCCGAGATCGAACAGCCGCCCGATGTGGCCGCCTTCCTTCGCGGCAATATGAGCGCGGTGTTCACCGAGACGTCCTTGCCCAGCAATGTCCGGTTCTCGTTTCCGATCCCCGGGCAATATGGCGGCTGGGACAGCTGCATTCGGGGCGATGTGAAAGGCGTGACCGGGTTGCGGATCGGAAACCAGACCTATCTGATCAACATCTATCGCGGCAAGGTCGGACGGCGCGAACGGGTCGGCGACGATCATTGGTGCGCAAGCGAGACCTATCAGGCGCTGTGACGCCGGTTCAGACGATCTTCGTCTGATCAGACGATCTTGTCCCGCCGCAACGCCGCGATCTCCTCGGCGCCGAAACCGAATTCGGCCAGCACCTCGTCGGTCTGTTCGCCGAATTCCGGCGGCCGCGCCGCCAGCGTGCTCGGCGTCCGCGACAGGCTCACCGGCTGCGCCACCAAAGTGATCGGCCGGTTCTCATCGTTTGGCACCTCCTGGGCGATGCCGAGATGCCGGACCTGCTCGTCGTCGAACATCTGGTCGATCGTATAGATCGGTCCGCACGGCACGCCGGCGGCGTTGAATTCGCGCACCCAAATCTCGGTCGGTTTGGTCGCAAGGCGGGCGCTGATCGCCGCGTTCAGCGCGTCGCGGTTTTTCGAGCGTGCCGGCGCGGTGGCGTAGTCGGGATGGTCGTATAATTCCGGCGCGCCGATCGCCTCGGCGCAGCGCTGCCAGATCTTGCCGCCGGTGGTGGCGATGTTGAGATAGCCGTCGGCGGTCTTGAATACGCCGGTCGGGATGCTGGTCGGGTGATTGTTGCCGGCCTGCTGCGCCACATCGTGGTCCATCAGCCAGCGCGCGGCCTGGAAATCCAGCATGAAGATCTGCGCCTGCAATAGCGAGGTCTGCACCCATTGGCCCTGGCCGGAGACCTCGCGCTCCAGCAGCGCGGTCATCACGCCCAGCGCACAGAACAGCCCGGCGGTGAGGTCGGCGACCGGAATGCCGGCCCGCATCGGGCCTTCGCCGGGCGCGCCGGTGATCGACATCAGCCCGCCCATGCCCTGCGCGATCTGGTCGAAGCCGGGCCGCCCCGCATAGGGGCCATCCTGGCCGAAGCCGGAGATGCTGCCGAGCACGATGGCCGGATTGATCGCGCGCAGGCTGTCGTAATCGAAGCCGAGCCGCGCCTTGACGTCGGGCCGGAAATTCTCGACCACGACGTCGGCCTTGGCGACGAGGCGGCGAAACACCGCGAGGCCCTGCGGGTCTTTCAGATTCAGCGTGATCGCGCGCTTGTTGCGATGCAGGTTCTGGAAATCGGCGCCATGACGCGGGCCGCCGGGCTGCTCGCCGCCGGCATCCTCGGTCAGCGCGTCGATCTTGATGACATTGGCGCCCCAATCGGCGAATTGCCGGACCGCGGTCGGCCCCGACCGCACCCGGGTCAGATCAAGCACGGTGAAGCGGGCAAGCGCCGCGGAGGCACGCGGGAAGGTCATGAGGGGCTCCAGATTCGATCCGGGTTGGATCGCCCGGCATCTTCCGAGGCCTTGCGGGAGAATTCAATGCCGGTGGTAGCCGGGGCCGGCTTGCACCAGCTCGGTCGACAGCGTCAGGAGCTGAACCGCGCGCGATAATCTTGCGGCGACGCTGCCAATAGCCGGACGAAGCTGCGGCGCATGGTCTCCTCGGAGCCGAAGCCGCAACGCTGCGAGATGCGCTTGATCGGCAGATTGGTTTCCGACAACAGCCGCCGCGCCGCCTCGACACGCAATTGCTCGACGGCGCGCGCGGGCGTGAGCCCGGTCGATTCGGCATAATGGCGGCTGAAGCTGCGTTCGCTCATGCCGGCGCGCTCGGCCAGCACCGCCAGCGAGATGTCGTCGACAAGGTGCTTGGCGATCCAGTCGTGCAGGGCACCGAAGCGGTCGTCCGCGGTCTGCAGCGACAATGCCGCGCTGAATTGCGATTGGCCGCCCGGCCGCTTGAGAAACACCACGAGCTGGCGCGCCACCGCCAAGGCGGCAGCACGGCCGAGATCCTGCTCGACCAGCGCCAGCGCAAGGTCGATCCCGGCGGTGACCCCGGCGGAGGTCCACACCGCACCGTCATTGATGAAAATCGGATCGGCCTCGACCCGGATGTTGGGGAAACGCCGGGCGAGCTCGGCGCAATGCGCCCAGTGACTGGTGGCGCGCCGGCCGTCGAGCACGCCGGCCGCGGCCAGCACAAAGGCCCCGCTGCACACCGACGCGGTGCGGCGCGCCGTGGTGGCACGGTTGCGCACCCAGTCCACGACCACGGCATCCGCCGCCGCGGCGTGCACGCCCGGCCCGCCGGCGATCAGCAGCGTATCCACAGGCGCTTTGAGCGACGGCAGCGGCGAGGTTGCAAGCTCGAGTCCGGCCGATGCCGTCACAGGCTGGCCGTCGCGCGTCACCACCCGCAGCGCGTAGGGCGCAACCCCGCCGGCCTTGAGCGCCAATTCATTCGTGGTCGCGAACACCTGCAGCGGCCCAGACACGTCCAGCAATTGCACCGAGGCGAACGCCAGCAGCTCGATCGAGCGCGAGGCCGCGGGCGTGGAATTTGGCGGAAACCGAGGGCTCTTTGGCATTTCCGCCAAAACCTGCCGGATTAGGATGGGCCTGTCCAGCGTTTTGGCACAAAGGAGACCACCATGATTCCGTCAGACCAGCATCTGCAGATCGGTTCGCTGCTATTCGAGGGCCTGGATCAGATTGATCTTACCGGGCCGTTCGAAGTGCTGTCGCGGATTCCCAACGCCACCTATCGGGTCTATGGCGTGACCGCCGATCCGGTCCGCGACCTCAGGGGGCTTCGGCTGACGCCGGATGCCCCGATTGCCGATGCGCCGCAGCTTGACGTGCTCCATGTGCCCGGGGGTTTTGGCCAGCAAGCCTTGATGGAAGACGCCAATGTGCTCGACTGGATCCGCCGCCAGGCGGCGCATGCGCGGATCTTTTCGGTCTGCACCGGCGCTTTGATCTGCGGCGCCGCCGGGCTGCTGATGGGGCGGCGCGCCACCACGCATTGGGCCTCGTTTCACCTGCTACCGTATTTCGGCGCTATCCCGGTCAATGAGCGCGTCGTCGTCGACGGCGACTGGGTGTTCGCCGCCGGCGTCACCGCCGGCATCGACGGCGCATTGCGGCTTGCCGCGGAACTGCGTGGCGACGACGTCGCCAAAGGCATCCAGCTTTACATGGTCTATGCGCCGGAGCCGCCGTTCGACAGCGGCACGCCGGAGACCGCGCCGCCGATGATCCTGCAGCAGGCCCGCGCAGCCGTCGCCGACATCACCGCGCAGCGCGAAGCCACCGCGCGTCGCGTGGCGGCCCGGCTCGGCATCCCGCTCGGCAACTTGGCGCCGGCGTGAGCCGGTTCGATCAACGGTGTAGTGCGGCCGTCAGATCGTCTGATTATAGGCGCCGACCTCAGGATGGGTGCGCAGCACGACATTGACCGCCTCGAACATTTCGTGCATCCGCGCCTCCGACACCGGGCTCTCGACCACGACCACCAGCTCCGGCTTGTTCGACGACGCCCGCACCAGGCCCCAGCTGCCGTCCTCGCAGGTGACGCGCACGCCGTTGACGGTGACGAGATCGCGGATGCTTTGCCCCGCGACCTTGTCGCCCTTGGCGTGAGCGGCCTCGAAATGCTTCACCACGGCGTCGACCACGCCATATTTGGTCTCGTCGGCGCAATGCGGCGACATTGTCGGCGACGACCAGGTCTTGGGCAGCGCGTTTTTCAGATCCGACATGGTCTTGCCGGTGGCGCGGTCGAGCATCTCGCAGACCGCGATCGCCGAGACCAAGCCGTCATCATAGCCGCGGCCGACCGGGGCGTTGAAGAAGAAGTGTCCGGATTTCTCGAAGCCGGCCAGCGCCTTCGTCTCATGGGTGCGGCGCTTCATGTAGGAATGGCCGGTCTTCCAATAGGTGGTCTTGGCGCCCTGGGCCTGCAGCACCGGATCGGTGACGAACAGCCCGGTTGATTTGACGTCGACCACGAAGGTTGCGTCCTTGGTGATCGCCGACATGTCCCGCGCCAGCATCACGCCGACCTTGTCGGCGAAGATTTCCTCGCCGGTGTTGTCGACCACGCCGCAGCGGTCGCCATCGCCGTCGAAGCCGAGCCCGACATCGGCCTTGTGCTCCAGCACCGCGTCGCGGATCGCGTGCAGCATCTCCATGTCTTCCGGGTTCGGATTGTATTTCGGAAAGGAGTGGTCGAGCTCGCAATCGAGCCGCACCACCTCGCAGCCGATCGCCTCCATCACCTGTGGCGCAAAGGCGCCAGCGGTGCCGTTGCCGCAGGCCACCACCACTTTGAGCTTGCGCTTCAGCTTCGGATGCTTGGTGAGGTCGGCGATGTAGCGCGCCGGAAAGTTTTCATGAAACACATAGGAGCCGCCGGCCTTGTTGGCGAATTTCGCGCCGAGCACGATCTCCTTCAGCCGCGTCATCTCGTCCGGCCCGAAGGTCAGCGGCCGGTTGGCGCCCATCTTGACCCCGGTCCAGCCATTGTCGTTATGCGAGGCGGTGACCATCGCGACGCAGGGGACATCGAGCTCGAACTGCGCGAAATACGCCATCGGCGTCATGCACAGGCCAATGTCGTGCACCTTGCAGCCGGCCGCCATCAACCCGGAGATCAGCGCGTATTTGATCGAGGCCGAATAGCTGCGGAAATCATGCCCGGTGACGATCTCCTGCTTCTGGCCGAGTTCGGCGATCAGCACGCCAAGCCCCATGCCCAGCGCCTGCACTCCCATCAGATTGATCTCCTGGCCGAACAGCCAGCGCGCGTCATATTCGCGAAAGCCGGTCGGCTTCACCATCGGCTCGGATTCGTAAGCGTAGGTGTTGGGGGAAAGCACGGGCTTGGGCGTGGGGAACATGAGGATGGCCTTGTCAATCAAGCAAAAAATTGGATTCGCGCGTCGGATTGCTGAGACGAGCTCGCGCAGGAGCGACCATCGTCGTCGTCAAGACGGATGCTGTCGTCGTCGCCGAGGTTGTCTCCATCACGGAGTAGCCGATCGATATTGGCGGGATCGAGCACCACAGAATCGAGATCCTTGGTCGTATTGTCGATCGCGGCTTAAATCGACGAAAGGCCTTCCGGGTTGACCGACATGGTCAATGGCACAATACGCAACGTCATGCCGCCGGTTCTCCGCGGCTGCTTAGCACGCCGACAAGCCGCTGATCAATCAGTGTTAATGGTGCCGGAGCGGGGCAAAATGCGGCGCACGTCAGTTCCGGCCGGGCAATTTGCGCGGATTTTCGCAAGGCGTTACAACGCCATCCTCAGCCGATCGGGAAGTGTTCCGGGGGCATTGATCCCTCTACCTGTGTGAGCATCGGGCAGCGGAACGGAGTCGGGCCATGACAAGTCTGGTGATCGGAGCAACCGGCATGGTCGGCGGCCATATTGTCGATGAACTGGTCCGCGCCGGCGAACGGCCGATGGCGCTGTCCCGGGCCGCGCGTCCCGACACCGCCGAGGTGGCTTGGTTCGCGGGCGATCTTGCCGCGCCCACGGCGTTGAAGCTGCCGCCGTTCACCACGCTATATTGTACCGCCTATGCCGGACTTCTGGCCAAGGCACTGCCGGACCTGGCCTGCGCATCGCTGCAGCGCGTCGTCGCGCTGACATCGACCAGCTTGGTGACCAAGATCAATTCCGAGGTTGCCGCCGAGCGCGAGAGTATGCGCGAATGGGCGAGGGCCGAAAGCGAACTGATCGAGGCCTGCCAACGGTTGGGGATCAGCTGGACCGTGCTAAGGCCGACCATGATCTATGATGAGGGCCGTGACGCCAATGTCACGCGGTTGTCGCGCTTGATCGAGCGGGTCGGGGTGATGCCGCTAGCCGGCAACGGCGCCGGCTTGCGGCAGCCGGTGCATGCGCGCGACCTAGCGGCCGGCGCGGTCGCCGCCGCCGCAAGTGCGGTTGCAGCCAACAAGATCTATGCAGTGCCCGGCACCGACACCATCAGCTATCGTGAAATGGTGGGGCGGATCTTCGACGGCCTCAACCGGCGTCGTCGGGTCGTCGCGATTCCCATGGCGGTCTGGAAAGCGGCGCTGGCGCTGGCGCAACCCTTCGTTCGCGACGCCAATGTGGCGATGGGAAGTCGGATGGCAAAAGACATGGTTTTTGATGCAAGTCCGGCGATCCGGGATTTCGGTTGGAATCCGCGCGAGTTCCGCCCGCGCTTCGATCGGTCCGCCTCCGCCCGGCACGGCCAGCAATCAAGTTGACCGTGCCGTGGGCGTGGGATGCCCCCCGACGGGATTGCCTTGCGCCCAAGAGGTTTTGATTCCTGGGCCCGATGTAAGAACTTGCACGAACGGCGACCGCTACAATTGGTAATGTCTTGATCGTCGCGGCCCCCCAGCGGTGGCTATCGAACGCGCGCCGTATAAACCGTACTGTGAGCGCTATGCGGATTTCGATTCTTGGTCACGACAAATCCTGCGTGGTCGAGGAGATCGAGGAAATACCGCTCAGTGAATGACAATTCCATCCAGCCGCGATGACGGATTGACCACACTCCCTGCCCCGAAGGATTCAGACCCCATGCGAACGGCAGACTGTCGTCAATCGTTTCTCCTGCGAAGATAATCACGCCATTTTGCGAAAGCTTACGCTTCAGCATCTTCAGCAGCGAGGCGTGCTCCAGGCAATGGTGGAAGCATTCATAAAACAGAATAACATCGAATGTCCCTTCGATGCGCTCTGCTTCGAAAAACTCGCCCAG
Source organism: Rhodopseudomonas sp. BAL398 (assembly GCF_033001325.1). NCBI lineage: Bacteria > Pseudomonadati > Pseudomonadota > Alphaproteobacteria > Hyphomicrobiales > Nitrobacteraceae > Rhodopseudomonas > Rhodopseudomonas sp. BAL398. The sequence goes on along the minus strand of NZ_CP133111.1, from coordinate 2,844,034 downwards.
GACGCAGCTGACTTTCAATCCGTCTTTCTTGAAACGTCGCTCGACGATTTCGAGATATTTGCGTTCGATGTCGAGCACAGTCACGTCATAGCCGGCCAAGCCGATCTGTAACGCAACGTTTCCCCACCCAACTCCCATTTCAAGAACCCGCGACGGCGGCGGCATCGGGATAGATTCAATGATCGCTCCGATGGCCATGATATGTGCGGCAATCACCTGAGGATTCCGCGTATTATAGGGATATACGTCGGTCTCGAAGCGAACGTCGAAATCATGAGATTCATTACTGAAAGCATAGTCCCGTTGGGCCACCTGCCGGTACTGTTCGAGCCAGAATTTCTTGTATTCGTCAGAATGCGGGTCGTTCGGTGTCTCCGGGAAACGATAATGAAAGCTATGGATCAGTCGCAACATCGCGTCATGGGAGTGAACAGCCGCGTGGTGGCCGTAACCAACCAAAGCGTCGATGGCTGCAGGAGACGTCAGTGGGGTGCCCGCATTGGTTCCGCCGTCTCCTATTCGATTGGCGGCCCCGCCAATGATATCATGATAGCGTTGGGCGATCAGCGCCACCTCAGGATCTACATTCGTAATATCCTGAAGTTGATCATCGGTAAGCGGTGGCGCTGCGATGACGTCTCCCCGAATTCGCATAATCGATGGACGTAATGCACGCTTGGCTGCCTCTGGGACAAGCGGCCATATCGTATAACGGACGACAGATTCCGATAATCCTAAAAAATTCTGCATTGAACACTCCAATATAATCTCAAAACATTCGCCCGAAATCAGTCCAATACTATAGTTCGCGAGCGTCACGTCATAATTATTCGCCCCAGCGGTCACATTCAGCTTCGGGAATGGATGTGACGGGGATAGCGATGGCGGTCGGCAATTGATGCGTTGACATCGAGCGATGAGGAATAGAGAAGCCAACGCCGTTGGCGGGCGGTCGGGCGGTTCCGCTCGGATCGTGTTGGTCCGCCTGATCAGCTGCGGTCGGCGCTGCCACGACCTCTCGTGTCAGGCACAGCGGGCCCATCGCGCCGAAACCTTGATGTCAGGCCGCCGCTGCGGGCGTTCCCAGTTAAAGAATGGAATTGAGAAATCGGCTCCAACGCGGCGCGATCGTTTCCGCGTCGAAGCGCGCGAGGGCATTGGCCCGGGCTGCATTCGATAGTGAGCGTCCATACTCCGGATCGGATCTGAGAAGGCCCGCGATCTCGATGGCTTGTTCGATCGAATTGTAGAAGAGGCCGCCGTCGCCGACGATCTCCTCCACCTCATATCGGGGTGACGACCAGGCCCGTAGCGACCCATACATTGTGTCGGGATAGATGCTCTCGACCAAAGGTAATGAAGGCGCGATTACCGGCACGCCGGCGAGCATCGCTTCTATCAGGCTCAGCGTGTAGGACGGCGGAAACGTGTAGATGTAGAAATACCAGGAGGCCTTGGACAAGAGCGTCCGCATCTGGTCCGTCGCCGCCTTGCCCCGCGACGCGGCGACGCGGCCATTGCCGACACCCCACAATTCGGAACCGGTCGCGGCGCCGAACTGCTTCCACATCTCAAGAGCGGGAACCGTACTGTGATCCCGAAAATCATAGGAATTGTGAAACGTGATCCCGGCATTTCCGCCATTCCACGGCAGGAAGTCGGTGCCATATTTCCCGAAATAGATCACAGCATCGGTCTTGGCGAATCCGGCGAGCGCTGTCTCGCGATCGGAATAGCGTACGATCTTGATGCGATTTCCAAGCCTCCTGTAGGTGTCCTCAAGCGAGAGGTCGGATTGACCGATCGTCCTGATGACGATCGGAATGTCGCCGAATGCGTCAAGGTTTCGAAGCAGCAGGATTGGATCATGCATGATCACCACGATGTCAAAATGACGAATGAAAGCCTTGGTGATCTTCTTTTGCGCTAAGTCACACCCTGTCAGGTGAAACTCATTGAATAGTTGATGGTCAAGAGCGCCCGGCAGCAACGGCCTGAGGTCGCCGCTCAAGGCGAAAGGATCGAAGTGGTGGCCGATGCTGAAGACACGGTGACCTTCCGCTATCAGCATTCGCAATTCGTCATATTCCAGAACTTCATGACTTGAATAGTACAATATCCGCATCGTGGTACGCTCTTTTCTCGGCTGGCCTTTGCCGTGGAACTGCGGGGGTAGAAGTTTGTGCCGGGAACTCACTGTTCGTGTTCCCGTCGGGAAGATTATCCTCGGACGGAGGGAACAGGGAACCGCTCTTTTCTCAACAGTGGCTCCCGTAGAGCGCCGATTCGCTGCCGAAAACGGTGCCCCCGGGGCGGTCGATGGTTCCTTCGGTGTTGAGAGCTCGATGGTAGCACGGTATCCACCAGCCGGCGGCGCCAACAGGCCTTGGAGCCGGTGGAACTCACAGCCGGTGGTGCGTAGTTCGTCAGCTACACCCTTGCATATTTATCCCGCTCTGCGATAAATGATCATATTGATCTATCGTGCTCCGCGGCTTTGGTCTTCGAGAGTAGCTGCAAGGACCAAGAGTCCCCGAGCGAAGATTGCGAGCAGACATGAACATCCTGAATGATAATATCTTTCTCGACGGATGGCATCCCATTGAGAAGCTTTCGGATTTGTCTTGGAGGTGGTCGGGAAAGGTATCTCGCCTGGTAGTTCCGCCAGGTGCGGGACGGTATTTGTTGATTGACTATGCCAGGCCTGAGCAGTTCGGTGAGACCGATTGCCGGGTGGTAAGCGATGCCGGATATTCGTCGGTTCCCATTGTTCTGGGTCGCGGGAAGGTGACGATTGATCTTGCTGGATTGGGTGCCCGATCGGGGGATCTGATCAGCCTCGATCTATCACGGCCGTTCCGGCCGGAGGGCGGCCCGCGCGACCTCGGGCTGATGGTCTTCGGTGTCGAAGCACCGTCCGACCATGCGATGAATTATCACAAGCGGGAAGTTGGATTGCGCGAATTGCCGCTTGTCGCCGACTACACGCCAAGCGAGATGACCATCGCAGTGACTGACAAGTGCAATCTGCGCTGCGTCACCTGCTACGCTCACCATGGTCAGGAGGGCGACAACAATGCGGGCCTTGAGGATTTCCCGCCGGAGCTGATCCCGAAAATCAGAGACGCCGCCATGGGGGCGGCGCGGATTCAAATTCACGGCGGCGCCGGCGAGCCGCTGATGGCTCGAAAATTCTGGGATTGGTTCACGCTGCTGGAAGGAAATCCGGGCGCGAAGATCGAATTCAACACCAACGGCCTGACCTTCAGTTCGAAGAACATCGAGCGGCTGCTGAAGCATAACGTCGATCACATCAGCGTTTCATTCGACGCCGCCACCCCCGAGACCTACGCGGATATCCGCGGGGGTGATTTTGCAAGGCTGCTTGCGAACATGAAGGAATTGGTGCGGCAGCGCGCGACGTCGGCCAATCCGATTCGCATCCTGTTCAACATGACGGTGACCAAAGCCAACGTCGCAGACGCTCCCAAGCTGGTGCGCCTCGCGCACGAGATCGGCGTCGATGGCGTCGAGCTGTATCATCTCAATTCCGGAGAGGCGTTCGACTGGAGTGTCGCGAAGAATGGCAAGGTATTCGATTATCGCGACAACCTTCCCGAGAACAATCCGGAACTGATCCGGCCCTTCATCGAAGAGGCGATCGCGATCGCCGCGGGGCTCGGGCTTTACCTGTTCGTCGATCCGCGATTTCAGGTGACCTTGTACGGCAGGGCAAACGAACTCACGGAGAAGTTGCCAGAATATTCCGAGTGCCGCGCGCCGTGGCATTGGATGGCGTTTGAGGCGAACGCCGACGTCAAGCCATGCTGTATGGCCGCCAAACCGATCGCCAATTTGAAGGCGTCGAGCGCGCTCGAGATCTGGAATGGCCGGGCGATGCAACGCCTGAGGCAGAACATCAAGGACAACCGGATCGATCCGATTTGCGTTGGCGCCAGCTGCAGATATGTGATGAAGGAGGCGATGGCGCGGCAGGAACTCGCCGATCGCAACAAACGCGATACCGCGGTCGCGGGTAAGCGGGCGCTGTCAGAATCTAAAAATAACGCTCCGATGAACTCAAAATCCGAGCACGCTGGCGCAACCGAGGAGCGGTATCAGAGCCGTCCGTGAACAATTCGGAAGTTGCTGTTTTCCGAGTTAGATTCTATTCGAGAAATATTCAATTCTACAGGCAAGCGGCGTCCTGAGCGCGGTTTTCCTGCGTTTTGGGATTCTCATTTGGGCGTTTCGGGATTCCTTCGGGCCGGCGTTTTGCTGGCGGGAGGGAGACGATGAGCAAGCCACGCGACGATCGTCAGGATGAGTTGTTTGGGCCGGCGCTGAAGCAGGTCATCGATCCGGGGCATGCGCTGGGGCGGCTGACCGCCGAGCTCGATCGGGGTTTTTGGCGACGCGGTTCGGCGCCGTCTGTCGGCCCGGGCCGGGGCAGCCGCCATTGCCGAACCTGACTGATCGCCGGGCTGTTGATGCTCAAGCACATGCCCAATCTGTCCGACGAGGTTTGTGCGCGCGCTGGGTGGAGAACCGACATTGCCAGTTCTTCTGCGGCGAGGTGGTGTTCCGCCACGATCTGCCGTTCGACCGCTCCTTGCTGAGCCGCTGGCGCAAACGATTGGGCGAGGAGGAATTGACAGCGCTGCTGCGGGAGAGTCTGGCGGTGGCACATCGAACCGGCGCACCGCAGACCAAGGGCCTGGAATGGGTGGTGGTCGACACCACCTGCAGGAGAAGGCGATCGTTCATCCGACCGGGGCCCGGCTCACCCACCGGGTGATCGAAGAGCTGGTCGATCTGGCCAAGCGCGCCGCCATCACGGTCGGGCGCTACACTCACGCGCATCAATTCAAGCGCGCCGGCCGCGGGGCTCGGACTTTACCTGTTCGTCGATCCGCGATTTCAGGTGAACTCACGGAGAAGTTGCCAGAATACTCCGTGTCGCGCACCGTGGCATCGGCTGGCGTTTGAGGCGAACGCCGACGTCAAGCCATGCTGTATGGCCTCCAAACCGATCGCCAATTTGAAGGCGTCGAGCGCGCTTGAGATCTGGAATGGCCGGGCGATGCAACGCCTGAGGCAGAACATCAAGGACAACCGGATCGATCCGATTTGCGTTGGCGCCAGCTGCAGATATGTGATGAAGGAGACGATGGCGCAGCAGGAATTCGCCGATCGCAACAAACGCGATACCGCGGCCGCGGGTAAACGGTCGCCGTCAGACTCTCAAAATAACGCTCCGATGAACTCAAAGTCCGAGCACGTTGACGCAACTGAGGAGCAGCATCCGACAGCGGCCAGAAAGCGGCACGTTTAATCGGATTCCGCTACCGCCCACCTAACAAACCCATTCATCTTCGGTATTGGTCAGTAGTCGCCATGCTGTGGACGTTGGGCATTGCGGATCAGGTTTCGACTTTAGCAACAACTTTTAGATAACCGCTGGGGATAACCTAAATTGACGGCGCAAGTTTTTCTGCCCGGCGGTCAGTGTTCTCGGGAAGGGCCGATTGGAACGGGCATGTCACGCCGGCGCAGATCTGATCAACCACGCCAGCCTTGATGTTTCTGCGGAGCCGTTGATACTCCTCGCCATTCCATAGCTCCCCCGCCGATGCGTAGTCCGACAGCTTCGCCAACGGGGGCGCCCAACAACAGGTGTAGGCGTCACCAGCCGCCGTCACCATCAGCCATCGCCATGGGTGAGGACAATCTTTGTACTCACCGACATCCACATCCTCAGCTATGACGAAATCCGGATCTACCAGCCCGACGAACGGAGCGTCCAGAATATAACGGATGTTGCGTCGCTTTGCGCGCCGTATAGCGTCGTTAAGGGCCAATCGACATTCTTCCGGGTCGTTTTCAATCAAGGCGTCGTTGTAGTCGAAAATGAAATCGGGCTTCTCGACTTTCCAAGCGTGGATGGGATTTTCGTGGAGGTGGCGGAACTCGACGGTGTCGACGCCGAGGTCTGCGGCCAGTTCGACCAGCAACGGCACTTCGGAAATGTTGGCGCGCGTCACAGCCATGTTCATGCGGATTTCGAGGCTGGCGTTCTTGCACTTTGCCCGAGCGGCGACCAGAGCCTGAACGTTACGGATGACCTTTTCGTAAGCCCCGCCGCGCATTCGCTCGTAACCAGCTGGCGTCGCAGCGTCCATTGAGACGCTCAGCACACGGACGTTTCGACTCAATATCTTGTCGATCCACTGGGGAGAGAGCAGCAAGCCATTCGTTATCAGGTCGATGCTGTTTGACGCTTTGGCCGAAATGTCATCGATAATCTCGGGCAAGCGTTTATTGAGCAATGGTTCTCCGTATCCGAGCAGCAGAACCATCTGTGCCGTATAGGCAAGTGGCAATAGCTTCATCAGCGAATCGTCAGGGAGATCGATCAGGTCCTTGTTGTTGTCGCCATCCTGATCATGGTGTTTCAAGCAGATCACACAACGCAGATTACATCTGTCTGTGACGCCGATCATATAGACGATTGGGTTATTATCGCAGAACTCAGGACGGGTGTTGATGGCGTTCTGGGTTCTTTTGAAATTAACGATGACCGGGTCGCGTTCCACATAAAACTTATGAACTTTGAGACCGAGCGCTCGGTGATCTTCGTGAAACAGCGGTAGTCGGTCGATCGACAGCTCAAGGGAGATGGTCTGTTCCTCCTTAATCAGATCGGAACTAGAAATCAAAAGACTGTTGTGCCCCCCTGAAAGCGGGAACTGCCGTGTGCCGATTACTAGATCCGGAACCGGAAACGCTTCTTCGGGATAAGAGTATTCCAGTACGATGGTTTCGCTGGCGTCGAGTCCGGAAATTTCCACGGTTGCCGCAGTTGACATCCATGAAAATGAGCCACCCTCAGAATGTTCCATAGGGAACCAGCCTGAGCGTAGGGAGATTTCGGTGGACGAAATGCTGACTGGTTTCATCGGGGGCTCGTTCCAATGTCTGATGCCATCGCCCAGACGTTCGCTGCGTCAATGAAATTCGCGAGGGTGACGCAAAAATAGTTGCCGAATTTCATTTGAAATTACTAACATATCCGCCAAATGCAGGCAAGGCGATCGCCTTGTGATCGACCAGACTACTCTTGAGTTTGGGCTTTTACGAATCTTGCGCTTCACTTGCCTGTCGGGGGACTTGTCCGTTTCGACTCACCCCCCGATCACATCCACGATCCGGCGGCTCGCGGTGCCGTCGCCATAGGGGTTAGCCTTGCCGGAGAGACCCGCGGTCGCGCCCTGCAACAGGTGCGCGGCGCGGGCGACGATCAGCTCTTCGTCGGCGCCGACCAGTTCGGCGAAGCCGGCGTCGATTCCTTCTTGCCGCTCGGTGGTCGAGCGCAGCACCAGAACCGGCACGCCGAAACTCGGCGCTTCTTCCTGGATGCCGCCCGAATCCGACAACGCCAGCACCGATCGCGACAACAGATAGATGAAGTCGACATAACCGAGCGGGTCGAGCAGCGAAACGTTGCCGATATCGCCGAGCAGCGGCATCACCTGAGCGCGCACATTCGGATTGAGATGCACCGGGAATACGAATTGCAGCTGCGGATGCGCCAGCGCGATCCGGCGGATGGCGCGGCAGATCGCGGCGAGGTCGTCGCCGAAGCTTTCGCGGCGATGGCAGGTGATCAGCACGATCCTGCCGGCGTCGGCAGCAATGTTGCGGATCGTCGCCGACACCAGCCCGGCCCCGGCCGGGGTATCGAGCCGTGCCCTGAGCGCCAGCAAGGCATCCACCACGGTATTACCGGTTAGATGGATTGCTGCCGGATCGATGGCCTCGCGACGCAACGCATCGACCGCGCGTTGCGTCGGCGCGAAGTGCAGATCCGCCAGCGCGCCGATCAGCTTGCGATTGCCTTCTTCCGGAAACGGATTGTAACGCTGATAGGAGCGCAGCCCGGCCTCGACGTGGCCGACGGCGATACGCTGATAGAACGCCGCCAGCGCGCCGGCGAAGGCCGTGGCGGTATCTCCCTGCACGAGAACCAGGTCGGGCTGCACCGCGCGGATCGTCTGGGTCAGTTTGGTGATCAGCTGCGCCGTCAATTCCGCCAGGCCCTGGTCGTGGCGCATCACCGCCAGATCCTCGTCGGGCACGAGATCGAACGCGGCGAGCGTCTGCGCCAGCATTTCACGGTGCTGTCCCGATGCGCAGACGAAGGTGCTGAACTGCTCGGGGCGGCGGCGCAACTCGGCGACGATCGGCGCAAGCTTGATGCATTCCGGACGCGTTCCGAACAGCACCAGAATCTTCTTGGACATTTATGCCGCCTGATTGCTGCCGCGATAGCCGAGCGACAGCGGCAGGTTCGCCGCCTGGCGTCGGGAGACGGCGAAAGTCCGCGATGTTTCGTCGAATGTGATCTGCGCATCGGCTTTGTCGCGCATGAAGTCGAGACAGGTCTCTTCGTTCACAAACAGCAACGTCTCGCCGCTCCGGGCGCATTCGTCGGCGATGCTGGAGAGGAATTCGGCGTGGGCGGCCAGGCGATCGGCTTCGCTGCGCCAGCCATAGGCGTAACGCTCGGAGAACGGATGGTCGAGAAACCCGAAGAACTGCGATCCGGCCTTGGCGATGCGAAACGCCTCTTTGTAGATCCGCAGCCGATCGCCGCCATCGAGCATGCAGTCGCCGTGCAGCATGCAGGCCTGGCTGTGCGAGATGAAACCGACGGGGCCGTGCGGAACCTCGCCGCCGCGCGCCATCAGGTATTCGGGATCATTGGCAATAATGCCGCCGATGAAGCCGTCATAGCCGGCCCGCGCCAGCGCATCGGGCACATAGCTCGGATTCTGGTGAAACGGCGATACTGCGTAGCGTACCGTAAGACCGGGGAGCTGGGATTCCAGCCAGTCTTTCGAGCCTGTGGCCTCGGCTTCCGCGGCTTCGGGCGTGCCGCCCCAGCGCGGCGCGTGGCTGACCGAATGCGACAGAATCGAGCCGCCGGCCCGGCGCAGATCCTCCAGCAGAGCGAGGTGTTCGGGGCGCTCCGGCTGGTCGGTCTTGATCGCCAGCGAAAGCGGCAGCCCTTGCTGTCGGTACAGGTCGAACAGCGGACGCGCCGAAGCAATATCCTCGTCGCAATCGAGCCGCATGGTGACGGCGGCACCGACGCCATGCGGCACGTCGCGCAGATGGGGACGGCACGGCAGATCGGCATGACGATAATGCGAGACGAACGCTTCGATGATCTGCCAGTCCGCGCCATCAACCGGCCCGACCGGGCGAGCATGCCAAAGGATCGCCGAGGACGGTAGATCGCGCAGCGTTGCAACCGCGCCAGTTGCAAGCGGTTTGCCGCAGTCGAGTTCGGCAACGGTGATCGCCGACAGCGGTTGCGCCGTCATTGCGATCGACCAAGGGTCGACCCCGACCCCAATTCGACCATAACCGAGATTATTCCACTCCTCGGCGAAATCGAACCGGCACAGCCGACGCTGCCGCAGCGGCGAGGCTGCGCCAAGACCTTTGTCCATGTATCGGATCGCACCAAGGCTCTCGCTGCCGGCGTTGGGAAGGGCAGGGGCACAGGCCGCGGCGGCGATCATCTCGGCATCGGCCGCAGAGAGAGAAATCCCCGCCAGTTTCGCAAGCTCCGGACCGAGCGAACCAAGCAAGATCAGCTTGGCTCCGCGATCCAGCAGGGCGCCAAAGTAGTCGGCCTTGTCGTCGCTCGGCGAGACCGCCACAACGATGCTGCGGGGAGCGAGGTCCGGCCAATCGCGAAACCAGGCCTGAACCTGGCCGCGGGTGAAGCTGCGGCCCATGGCCCTTGAAATGATTTCCCCCTCGAACGCCGTCGTGGGGCTAAACAGGCAATGGATCATGATCAGCTTACTGGATCTTTGCCGTTGTTCGATGTTTTGGAAATCTGGCGCTGGCAGTGAATTCTATTTCGGTCGCGTTGGCAACATCGTCCTCGGCGCCGGCTTGGCATTCTGTGTACGACTTGTGGAACAATCGGTTCTTGGTGTCATGGGCCGGCTCGGGCGCCCCGACTTTCCACATAAGTATTTGAAAAACAGATAGATTTATGGCTGGCCGAGAGGCTTGTAACGCGCGCAGAGAAGCTATATCAATCCCCCCCATCCGATCCCGGCGGCACAATCGATTAGTTCTTCGATTTGAAGATCTGCTTTTGCAGGAGGCGTTTGACGTGAAGGTGAGTTATCGAAAGATCGAGAAGTGCCGAATTTCGGGGAGTGAAAATCTCGTTTCCGTTCTCAACCTCGGCAAGCAGGTGCTAACCGGGGTGTTTCCGAAAACCATCGACGAGAACATCACGGCGGGTCCGCTTGAATTGGTCTGGTGTCCGGACAGTGGGCTCCTGCAGCTCGCGCATTCCTATGATGCCGGCGAAATGTACGGCGAGAATTACGGCTATCGCTCCGGATTGAATCAGTCAATGGTTCGGCATCTGGTGCAGAAAATTCACGGTCTGGAGAAGATGGTCGGCCTGTCGCCGGGTGACGTCGTGGTCGACATCGGATCGAACGACGCCACCTCGCTGTCGGCCTATACCACGCCATCCCTGAAGCGGGTCGGCATCGATCCCACAGGTCAGAAATTTCGCCAATTCTACAAGGACGATATGGTTTTGGTGCCGGATTTCTTTTCGGCCAAGGCGTTTCGTTCGGCCGGCACCAAGCCGGCGCGGATCATTACCTCGATTGCGATGTTCTATGATCTCGATGCGCCGATCGAGTTCGCGCGCCAGGTTTCGGAAAGTCTCGCCGACGACGGCGTGTGGCATTTCGAACAGAGCTATATGCCGTCGATGCTGCGGATGAGCAGCTACGATACGATCTGCCACGAGCACCTCGAATATTATTCGCTCGGGGTCGTGAAGCAGATCGTCGAAGCCGCGGACATGAAAATCATCGATGTGCAGATGAATGCCGTCAATGGCGGCAGCTTTGCGGTCACGGCGGCCAAGCGCAGCAATCCGATGCGGAGCAACCAGGCGGTGATCGAGTGGCTGCTCGGTCAGGAGGAGCGGATGGGACTGGGAACGCCCCGTCCATTCCGCGAATTCGAGGAGAGGGTGTACCGGCACCGGTCGGACCTCACTCGCTTGCTGCGCTCGCTGGTCGCCGACGGCAAGAAGATCGTCGGCTATGGCGCTTCCACGAAGGGCAATGTTGTTCTGCAGTTTTGCGGGATCACCAATAAGGAAGTTGTCGCGATCGCCGAGGTCAATCCGGACAAGTTCGGGTCGTTCACTCCGGGATCGCATATTCCGATCATTTCGGAAGCCGAAGCCAAGGCAATGAAGCCCGACTACTTCCTGGTGCTGCCTTGGCATTTCAAGGAAGGCATTGTCGCGCGCGAACAGGCCTTCCTGAATAGCGGCGGCAAGATCATATTTCCGTTCCCCGAAATCGAAATTTTGTAGGCGCGCGTCGCGAGCTTTTGCAGGTAAAATCAATGAAACGTGCACTTATTACGGGCGTCACCGGGCAGGATGGTGCCTATCTGGCGCAATTCTTATTGTCGAAAGGGTACGAGGTTTATGGCCTTTTGCGCCGAAGCAGCGCGGCGGACGTCGTCGATGCCAAGCTGCGCTGGCTGGGCATTCACAAGGAAATTCGCGAAGTCGACGGCAATTTGACCGATGTTTCGTCGCTGATCCGCGTCATGCGTGAGGTCAAGCCCGATGAAGTTTACAACCTCGGTGCGCAATCCTTCGTCAAGGCGTCCTGGAATCAGCCGCTGCTCACCGGAGCGGTCACCGGCCTTGGCGCCACGAACGTGCTCGAGGCGATCCGCCTGGAGCGTCCAGAGGCCAGATTCTATCAAGCTTCCTCATCCGAAATGTTTGGCCTCATTCAGGAGGCGATGCAAAGCGAGAAGACGCCGTTTTATCCGCGCTCGCCCTATGCGGCTGCCAAGCTCTATGCGCACTGGATGACGGTGAACTACCGGGAAAGTTATGGGATGCACGCCAGCAGCGGCATTCTGTTCAACCACGAATCGCCGTTGCGCGGCATCGAGTTCGTGACCCGCAAGGTCACCGATGGGGTGGCGCGGATCAAGCTCGGGCTGGCGAACGAATTGCTGCTGGGCAATATCGACGCCAAGCGCGATTGGGGGCATTCGAAAGAATACGTCCAGGCCATGTGGCTGATGCTGCAGCAGGACAAGGCCGATGACTACGTGATCGCCACAGGCCGTACCACAACGGTCCGCGATATGTGTCGGATCGCGTTCTCCTATGTCGATCTCGACCTCGACGCCTACCTGAAGATCGATCCGGCGTTGTTCCGTCCGGCCGAGGTCGACGTGCTGTTCGGAAATCCGGCAAAGGCCAAGGAAAAGCTTGGCTGGTCCGCGAAGATTACGCTCGAGGAAATGATCCAAGAGATGGTCGACGCGGATCTGGCGCGACTCCGCAACGTGCGAACATAGCGGAAGAAGCCGTTGTCACAAGTCGATGGAATCCGAGTTCTGATCACCGGCGGAAGCGGATTCGTTGGTCACTACGTTGTTGATGCGCTGAAGCAGGCGCTGCCGTCCAACGGTGAGATTGTGGTCGCGGATCGGGAACGGTCGGCCGTCGAAATCGACGGCGCGCGATCGATCGCACTCGACGTCACCGATGTCGAGGCCGTCAACGATCTGTTCCGGCGCGAGCGTCCGACCCACGTCCTGCACCTTGCTGCGATTTCTGCGGTGACAGACGCCTCGCGCGATATGAAGGCTGCCTGGGCGGTCAATTTCGGCGGAACGTTCAATATCGCCTTCGCGATCAGCGAGTTTTGCAAGGACTGCCGAATCGTCCATTGCAGCAGCGCAGAGGTTTACGGCGCCACCTTCAACAAGGGGCTGCCGGTAGATGAAGCGGCGATGCTCGACCCGACCAATGCCTACGGTGCGGCGAAAGCGGCGGCCGATATCATGCTGGGTCAGATGGCGCGGCTGCGATTGCGGGCGATCCGGCTGCGTCCCTTCAACCATACCGGACCGCGGCAAAGCGAGAAATTCGTCGTTCCGGCGTTCGCGGCGCAGATCGCGCGGATCGAGCGGGGCGAACAGGAGCCGATCATTTATGTCGGCGATACCGAGAATAAGCGGGACTTTCTGGACGTCCGGGATGTCGTGGATGCCTACGTCAAGGCGCTGCTGAACTTCGACCGGCTGCCGCAGGGCTGCGCGATCAATATTGCGTCCGGAACGGCGCGATCGATTCGTAGCGTGCTCGATCTCATGCTGGCGCAATCCTCGGTTCGGATCGAGGTGCGCTCCGATCCCGCCAGGGTCAGGCTGAACGATACGCCCCTGATCGTCGGCAATGCTGATCTTGCGAAGCGGTTGCTGGATTGGGAGCCGCGTTGGGCCTGGGAAGAGACGCTGTCGAATGTGCTTAATTACTGGCGTGAGACCGCCAAACCAAGTTAGAAACAGCCGTCCCGGCGGATTGAGTTCCACTAGGGCGGTGTAGAGCCAGTCGACTTTGGCACAGAGATGAATCGGGCAGGTTGCGGCTGAATAAGGAACCACCCTTTGGCCTCACTGGAAATAGGAGCTCCCAGGAGCTTTCCGGACACGGGGTCGGATCGTCTCTCCGGTCCCTGGATTTCAGCTAAATCGGGACCTGCATGACCCTGTCGGCTTCAGTTCGATCCTCATCTCCCTCGTTAGCGAATCGTGTTCACACTATGCCTCAGAAAATCTTTGTTTTTGCCGATCACACGTCACTCAGTGAGGCAAACTCGGGAGTGCAGCGGGTCGTGCGAGGGCTGGCTAGCGCTCTGCGCAAGCTTCCGGTCGAGGTCGTTCTGGTCGGCTGGTCGGGCGAAGACGGGGCCCTGATCGAACTGGATGTGGAGCGTCAAGCTCATCTTGCCAAGTATCACGGCCCGGAATTGCGAGAGCCGACTGCACCGAATGTGCCGCTGCAGCTGTCGCCCCATGCCGCCGATCTCGCCGGCAACTGGTTGATCATTCCGGAAGTCACCCACCTGACTTTTCAGGACAAGCCGCCGACGCTGCCGGTCCTAATGTATGCGCGACGATTTGGGCTGCGCACCGCCGCAGTGATCTATGACCTGATACCGATCAAGCGGCCGGAATTTGCCGATATCAAGGAAACTCACTCCGCATATCTTCAGCATTTGTTCTTTGCCGATTTGCTGATCCCCATCAGCACGAGCGTCGCCAAGGACCTTGATCATTTCTACAGGAATTCCGCGCCCGAATTGTCCGGTCGCGCGCCTTTAATTGGTGCTCTGAAGCTGCCCTATGAACTTTCGAGCATCGGGCGTTCCGCCTTTCCCGAGAAACAGGGCGCTGACCTAATTCTTTCGGTCGGGACTGTCGAACCACGCAAGAACCAGTCCGCCCTGATCAGGGCATTCGGCAAAGTCAGGGAACGTCGGCCGGAACTGCCGTTGCGGTTAAAGATCGTCGGCAATGTACATCCGCTGGTGCGCGCCGAGGTCGATGCGCTCTGCGGCGAAATCGCCGGTGTGGAAATTGCCAACTTCGTTCCGGAGTCGGATCTCCATGCCCTCTATGAGGAGGCCCTGTTCACGGTGTTTCCCTCGGTCGAGGAGGGGTATGGTCTGCCAATCGCCGAAAGCCTTTGGCTCGGCGTGCCGTGTCTCTGCGCAAATTTCGGCTCGATGAACGAGGTCGCCGAGGGTGGCGGCGCGGTCGTGATCGATACCACCGACGAAGCGGTTCTGTCCGCAACGCTGGAACAGCTGGCGGCGGATTCCGACCTGCGCGACGGCTTACGCCGCGATGCGCGCGCGCGGAGCCTTCCGGGCTGGGCCGACTATGCGCGGGACTTTCTTGGAATGTTGTCCACGTCGCCCGGCATCTCCCACGCTTACTATTGGGTCAATTCCACCGTCAGCTATCACGGCAATTCCGGCGTTCAACGGGTGGCGCGCCAGCTTGCCGCTGCGCTGGAACGTTTGCGGGTCGATCTCGATTTCGTCAAATGGGATCGGACCCGGCAGGGCTTCGTTGGCATCGAACCCGCCGAGGCCGAGCATTTCAGCCGATGGCACGGCCCGCCGGTCCCGCGCTACGGCGACCCGCTCCCCAGGGATCTCGAGGATTCATGGCTGATCATTCCCGAGTTGGTGCTTCCCGATCCCAACCTGATGCAGGTCATCCTCGCCGCCCGAGCGCTCAAGATGAAGATCGCGGTCATCTTCTATGACCTGATCCCCGTCACCCTAACCGATTTGTATCCGCTCCCCGCGCAGCAGGGATACCATTACTACTTCGAGGTGATGAAGGAAGCCGACCTCATCCTGCCGATTTCCCGGACGATGGGCGAGGACCTGTGGGCCTATTATTGCTCGCGGCTGCCGCGGCTGACGACGATTAAGTCACGCATCGTTCCACTGCCGCTGGCCGCGGAGATGAGGCCACTTCAGCGCAACACAACGATCAACCGCAATGCCGGCCCCCGGATCGTTGTCTTGATGGTCGGCACCTTCGAGCCGCGCAAGAACCACCTTCCCGCCATTCATGGCTTTCGTCGCGCGCAAAAGATTCTCGCGGCGAAAAACTCGCCGATCGACCTTCAGCTGAAGCTGGTCGGTTCGATGAAGGATTACCAGGATTACTCCCGCGATCTGGTCAAGGAAGTCGCCGCGGAGAAGAACATCACCATCGTTGACCTTCCCGGCGATCTTGAATTGTCCGAACACTATATGGCCTGCGATTTCACCGTCTTTCCCTCGCAGCTGGAAGGGTTCGGATTGCCGGTCGTCGAAAGCCTGTGGCATGGCAGACCTTGTATTTGCAGCAACAACGGTGCCGTGGCCGAAATCGCCGACGGCGGAGGTTGTGTGCTGATCGACCCGCACGACGGCGATCTGCTCGGCGAGAAAATCGCCTGGCTTGCGGAAGACAATGAGGCTCGTTGGCTGCTTGCGAAGAAGGCGGTCGAGCGCGTTCTGCCGACATGGGAAGACTACGCGCGTCAGATGACGTGGATTCTGCACGATCGCACGCCGACATTTCCGAATGCCTTCGAGCGCCATCTACCGGCGCTACGCCCCCAAGCGGTCGCGCTTTCGACCAACCCGATCAGGTTGTCGGTCTGCATATCGACTTACAATCGCGCCGAATGGCTGCGGCACAGCCTGCCGCTGCTGTTGGCCAGCGCCAGCCCGTTTCCGGACAGCGTCGAGATCCTCGTCGTCGACAATACCTCGGCTGACCACACCCCGCAGATCGTCGAGCCATATCTGGAAAATCCGAACTTCAGATTTCACCGCAACGCCGAGAATGTCGGCATGCTCGGTAATCTTGCGGTGACGGCGAAGCTCGCGCGTGGCGACTATGTCTGGATTCTCGGCGACGACGATTTGGTCCGGTCCGGCGTGGTGTCGCGGATCATGGATGTGATCAATTCGCACCCGGGCTCCGAACTGATCTATCTGAACTATTCCTACACGCATTTCGACAAGCCGGAGCAGCTGTCGAACATCGACGAGATCGTGGTGAAATCCATCCCGATTTCGCCGTCGACGCCAAGCCATTTTTCCAACGAGATCCGTTCGTTTGCGGGCTTGAACGAGAACCTGTTCACCGCGATCTATGCCTGCGTATTCCGCAAAGACCACGCGGTCGCGGCCTATACCCAGGACACCTCCGCTCCGCCGTTCTCCAGCTTGCTGTCGTGCATCCCGACCTCCGATTACGTGCTCAGGCACATGATCAACCGGCCGGGCTATTGGATTGGCGATCCATATGTGATCGTCAATATGAACGTGTCCTGGTTGCGCTGGGCATTGATCTGGCATCTGGAACGCATGCCGGACCTGTTCGACCTTGCCGAAAGCCAAGGCGTTTCGGCGGAGCGGGTCGCGCCGTACCGCAACAGCCACAGCGCCGACACCCCGACTTGGGCACGACACGTCTATTTCGGGGCCGACGCCGACCTCGCTCCTATGTTTTCGATGGCAAGGCTGTTAGAGCGTTGCAAGCATATCCCGAGGTTCCAAGAGCAGCTTCCGGACCTGTTCGACGTCTATTCGCGGGCCTACTTGAACGATCGGGTGGTGGTCGACGAACTGTCGCCGCGGCAGATGTTCGAGAAGTTCGGGCTCATTGACAAAATCGTCCGATAGCCGGACCCAGGCGTGTTGCCGTAACGAGAAGCGATAGGCGAAAGCCATGCTGCTGCCCCAAATCAGGTCCCGCGTTGTATTTCCGATCGCCGAAAAGCTGTCCGCGCGTGACGTGAGAAGCCGTGTCCGCGCGATCAATGGCGAACTTGCAATGCCGTGGGTCGAGCGGCAGCGCCGCAACCGGATGCGCCTGGCCGAGGTGATCCAGTGGGCGAAACACGAAATTCCGTTCTATCGCGACTTGTTCGCGCAACTGAAGTTCGATCCGCCGAAATTAGTCGACGACATCAGGTACCTTAACAATATTCCCGTGCTGACCAAGGCCGACCTGCTCGAGGCTGGCGACCGCGTGGTCCACCCCGATGCGTTGGCTTATCTGTCGATGCAGACCAGCCGGACCAACGGTTCGACCGGGGCGTCGCTGCCGGTGTATTTCAGCCCCGCCGCGAAGGACGAATCCGCGGCAGTCACCCGGATCAGCCAGCAATGGTTGGGATTCGGCGACGACGATCTGCAACTGCATATTTCCTCGGAATTGCCGGGTGAGGTGCCGCGCGAAGCGCTGCGCGAGGAATGGTGGCGCCGGGCAGCAACAAACAGAATAAGCGTTGAATGCGCGTCGTGGTCGGACGAAAATCTGGATGCGGTGTGGCAGGCGATCCAGCGTCACGCTCCGTTCCTGGTGCAGGGCCATCCATCGACGCTGTTTCACCTCGCCGGATTCGTCAAGGAGCGATACCCATCGAGTCGCGGCAAGTTCAAAGTGTTTGTCTCGACCGGTGAACGGCTCGGCGACACCCAGCGCGAGATGATTGAGGAGGTGTTCGGCTGCCGTGTCGCCAATCGTTATGGCAATGCCGAATTCGGCATCGTCGCGCATGAACGATTCCTGCCGCCGCCGGATGAAACCGGCACCGAGAGTGACATCACGCCGGCCGAGGCGACGGCGAGGCACTACCTTCAGATATTCGATCCGTGCGTCTGGGTTGAGACCTTGCCGGCGAGCCCTGGCGTCAGCGGGCCGCTGGTGGTGACGTCGCTGGTCAACTATGCCGCCCCGCTCATTCGTTATGCGACGGGCGATGAAAGCCGCGTGATCAAGGGACGTGCCGGCGTCTATCTCGAAGGCATCGAGGGCCGCGTGCACGACGTCGTCGTGATCAGAAGCATTCGTTATTCGACGAGCTTTGTGCAGGATGTGCTATCTCGCGGTACGCTGGTGACAGATTTTCAGTTTGTGCGCGGTCCGGGCGAAGCGCTCGAGTTACGCGTCGCACTTCACAATCCGCGTGATGAAGCAGCCGTTCGTTCCCAGGTCGCACAGGTGTTGGGCGAGGGTGCCGTCAAGCTTGTGTTCGGTTCGCGCTCTCAATTCATTCGGGTCGGCCGCCAACAGAAGTTCCGATATGTGGTGGATGTCTAGCGACACGTCGCGCTGGGTAGTGGATCTCCAAAGGTACTGATAATGGCCGGCCAATTCGATATCGGAAAATACAATATAATTGCAGATGGTTACACCGAATGCGGTGCCTTGTTGAATCGCGCGATTCGCGAAATGCCGGCCGAGGGCGGCACCATTTTCCTCGATCGTGGTCACTATCGGCTCGAAGAGCCGCTGCAGATCCAGCGCAACAATGTCTCAATCGTCGGTGCCGGCCGCGAGGTGACGTGTCTGATGGTCGACAACGACATGGGTTGCGCAATGGTGGTGGGCAATTCTCAAGCGCGGGTCTCCCGGATTTCAATCTCCGACTTGACGGTCAATACCCGGCAGGGGCCGGTGTCGGGCGCGGGTGTGCAGTTCAACGGCGCCTATGACGTGCAGATGTGGCGATGCCTGGTCGCCAACATGAACTGCGGCGTTGAGGTGCTGGATTCGAGTTTCGTCTACCTGACCGATCTGGAAATCATTGATCCCCGGGCTGGGGAGGGCGTCGGCGTGCTGGTACATGGTGACCGGATCCACAACGATCAGTACCTGACCCGGGTCTTCGTGCAGTGCCCCGGCGCGTCGATGCCATGCGATGCCGGCTTCCGAATTGCAAATTCCCAGGGCATCTGGATCAATTCGTGCGGCGCCTATCATTGCGGAATTGGCATCCACCTGGTCGCGACCGCCGGTCGTTGGCTTGAGCACGTCTTTCTTGCGCAGAACGCGGCCGACAATTGCACCGGCAGCGGATTCCAGATCGACTCAGCGCCCTCCGGAATGGTGCGCAGGGTTCAGTCGACCGGCGATTGGTCGAGTTCGAATCGGGGGGCCGGCATCCTGGTGACCGATCCGGATCGGTCGATCCACGACATCGCGTTTCACGGCGCGCGGATCTACAACAATGGCGAACATGGTATGATCATCAATGGCGGCAGCCACATTTCGATCGACGGCTCGTCGATCGCCGGGAATGCCCGTCTCAATCCTGAGGCCTCGGGTATCTATATCGAGAAATGCGATGTCGTTGCGATCCGGAGTAATACAATAGGGGCCTATTCCGGATATGGGCCAACTCATAGCTATGGAGTTTTCGGGCTCGATCGGGTAGGCAAGGGCTTGGTTTCTGGTAATGTTTTTGAAACGAGCCGGGTCAGCACCTTTCATTCATTGAATGACAAGGTGATGATGCACGGGAATCTGGATCTGCAAGTTAGTCAATGACGGAAACTGTCGCAGTTCGAATTGTCGATGTTCATTACGACATCAAGATGCATCGACCGTCGGTGATCGATGGTTTCGTTGATAGGCTGAGGTTTGGCCGGCGCGAACAACCGAAGCGGCCGGCGCGGCTGCGGATCGGACCGGTCAATCTGCAGATTCTCCCGGGCGTCGTGTTCGGCCTGGCGGTGTCGCACGCGCTTTTGCGAAGCAAGCTTTTCGCCAGCATCGAGGGTCGCGAAACGCCCGCCACGGGCACGGTCGAAGTCAGCGGCAAAGTGTCGTCGGCATCCCAAATTCGGACCGAGCTGGCGCCGGCGCTTTCGGTGTCAAATGCATTGATGGCAGCGCTGCTGATCGGCGCCGGCGGCGCGGACGCTGCGAAGCGGCGCCTGGAGGCCGCATTTCTGTTCGCCGGGTTGCTCGATCTGGCCTATGTGAGCATCGGTGATATCTCCGAAGTGGACCGCGCCAAGCTGGCGGTTGCCGCATGCCTGTTTGGTGAGGCGGACATCTTCCTGCTCGATGAGATGTCGCTGTTGTTCAATCGCGAGATGCTCGAGAAGATCTGCGGCCGCGCGGCGCTGCTCGCGGCCGAGGGCAAGACGGTCATCCTGGCTTCATCGAACGACGATTGGCTGAAGGGGAGTTGCGGCCAGGTTGCAAATCTCGGCAATCTTTACAAAACCAAAAAGTCGACGCTGCTGCAGATCTGACGCTGCTGCAGATCTAGAGTGTTTTCCGGCGAAGTGGGTACTGGTTCGTGTGAAGAAGACGCGTGAAAACGAGAATCCAGAGCTCCGGTACTGAACTATCAGAACCGGAATTGCTCTGGTCAGGTGGCGCGGGTTACTCGTCCGTCGTCGCGATCGCTTACTTGTTGAAGCCCAGCTCGAGATAATGCCCGAGCAAATGCATAACCACATGCGGCCATGAGTAATTGCTCACGATATGGTGCCGCAAATCATTGGTCCGGGGGCGCGATAGGGTGCGCGCCAACGCGGCGTTGATCGCGTCCTGATCGTTGGGATCGACGTATTCGACCAGATCCGAAAAATATTCCCTGGCGCTGCCCTCCTTGGTGATGATCACCGGCGCGCCGGCCGCAGCCGCTTCGAGCGCCGCGATGCCAGGGGTTTCGAGCTGGCCGGGAAACAAGAAGGCCTCGCAGTTCTGATAGGCCGCTGCCAGCCGCGGGTCGTCCTGGTCGAGATGGCCGACGAAGCGGAACGTGTCACCGGGGCCATCGCGAACGCAGGCGTCGAAATACTCCTTTTCCCGGATTCGTCCGATGCAGATCAGCGGCAGACCCAACGACCGAGCGGCGCGGATTGAAGCCAGCTGGTTCTTGCGCCGCTCGATATTGCCGACCGAGAGAAGATAGGGACCACGGATGTCGGCCCAGCTCCGGAAGTCGGAATCGGAAACGGGCGTCACAAACGACAGATCGACGCCGTTGGGCACCACGCGGGCCTTCTCTCGCGGAATATCGGTAAACTCGCTGAGGTTGTCGATTTCGACCCTCGAATTGCAGACGATCATGTCCGCAATCTCGTAGTATTGGCGAATTTGGGCCAAGTCCAAATTTTCGCTGTTGGTCGCGTTGATCCAGAGATTGGGGCTGAGCACGACTTTGGAATGCAGTGACTTGACGTAAGCCAGAAACCCCTCGGCGCCCGAGACCATGTGAAAATGGTGAAAAATCCGGGCTTCGCGCAATCGGGGACGCCAGATGTCGTGAAGAATAACCTCGCACTCGCCGGGCATATACTGGACGTATTTCATGATTTGCATTTCACCCCCACCAGGCAATTCCATGGCGTAGGGATGAACATTGAAGATGGTTTTGATCATGAAACTCTCAGTTCGCTGGCCTTCCAAATTTAGCATCTTTTGCCGCATGGATAAAAGGGGAGAATCGGGTCAGACCGGGGCGCAATTGTTGCCGCGCGTTCGATGCGACGGTGCTGGCGGGCAAGGAGTTGCGCCAGTCCTGCGCATGCGATTGACGCAAGTTGAACCGATGCCGCAAATGGGGCAGGTGTTGAAATTGGCCGAGCGTGGTTCGGTGCCAGCACCGTGTTGGGACTTTCATGGACAATTCGCGCCAAACCGTTGTGATGTTTTCAACGGCGGACTGGAAAGATCGGTACTGGACCAACAAGCAGCATACCGCCGCCGGGCTCGCGGCGCGCGGCTATCGCGTGCTCTATGTCGAGAGCGTCGGTATTCGTCGGCCCGGCATTAATGCGCTGGATCTTCGCAGGATCGCAACCCGGCTGCAGGACGGCTTGCGACCGGTGCGGGAAGTGAGCGAGAATATCTGGGTCCTGTCGCCGCTCACGATCCCGTTCGGACATCGTTTCGGCGTGGTCGGCTGGTTCAATCGCTGGCAATTGCGCTCCCGGATCAAGCGCTGGCTACGCGGCCGCAGCGCGTTGCGACCGATAATCTGGACGTACCATCCTTATATGCTCGATGCGGCGGCGGATATCGATCCGAGCACGCTGGTCTATCATTCGGTGGATGACCTCGGCTCGGTGCCGGGCGTCGACCACGCGGCATATTACGCGGCGGAGGCGCGCTTGCTGGCCGGTGCCAGCCATGTTTTCGTGACCAGTCGCGCGCTGTTCGAGCATTGCGTGACGATCGCTGGCCCCCGGACCCACTATTTCAACAACGTGGCCGATATCGATCACTTCGGCACCGCACGCGAGGCCGGTCCGATTCCTGCGGAATTGGACGCTATTTCCCGGCCACGTCTGATTTATGTCGGTGCATTGTCCGATTTCAAGCTCGATTTCAAGATGATCGCGGCGATCGCCGAGTGCCGGCCGGACTGGCATTTCGTCTTCATCGGGGCGGAGCGGGAAGGCCAGCACAGTCCGGACCTCGAGCCACTGGCGCGGCGCCCCAACGCGCATTTCCTCGGCTGGCGCGCTTACTCCGAATTGCCGGTCTATCTGCGCGGCGCCGACGTGGCGCTGTTGCCGCAGCTGATCAACGACTACACGCGCTCGATGTTTCCGATGAAGTTCTTCGAATATCTCGCCGCCGGCCTGCCGGTGGTCTCGACGGCTCTGCCGGCGTTGGCGGAATATGCCGCCCTGCACCGGGTCGCCCGGAGTACCGAGGAATTCATCGCTGCGATCGAGCAGGCGCTGCAATCGCCGTCCGCGAACCTGTTGCCGTTGGACCATCCGATCCTGCGGGCTAATTCCTACGACGCGCGGCTGGACGCGATGCTGGCGATCATCGGGCCTCAGTCGGCCGGCGGCTGATACTTCGCCATCACCTCGGTCGGATCACCGGAGGCGGCAATGCGGTGGTCGTTGATGAAGAAGGCGTGATCGCACAGGTTGATGATGTCAGAGGCGGCGTGCGACACGAGCACGATGGTACCGCCATCCGCCCGAAAGCGCTTGATCACCTCGCTGCACTTGGCCTGGAATTTATAGTCGCCGACCGCCAGAACCTCGTCAACCAGCAGGATCTCGGGATCGAGCTGGGATACCACCGCGAAGCCGAGCCGCGCCAGCATGCCGCTGGAATAGAAGCGGATCGGCGTATCGATGTGTTCGGCCAATTCCGCAAAGTCGACAATGCTGTCGAGCCTGCGGCGGATTTCGGAGCGGGAGAACCCCAGCACCACGCCGTACAGTTCGATGTTCTCGCGCCCGGACAGGTCGGGATGGAACCCAGCACCGAGTTCGAGCAGTGACGAGACACGGCCGTCGACCTGAATGCTTCCGCTATCGGGCTTCATCACCCCGGCGATCAGTCCGAGCAAGGTGCTCTTGCCGGCGCCGTTGCGGCCGACGAAGCCTACGGTCGATCCGTGGGCGACCTCGAAGGAAATGTCGTCGAGCACCAGATGGCTGCCGCTGTATTTCGAGAGCTGAAACCCGTTCAGGACGAAATTTTTCAGTCCGCCGGTCAGAAAGGTGTGGTCCGCAAAAGTCTTGCGGACATGCTCGAACTTGATTGCTAAACCCATGGCGAAGCCGCTCCTGGACTAGATGACTTCAGCGAAGCGATCGACGAGGGCGCGGTAGATCCAGATCCCGAAGGCCATCGCGATCGCCGCGTAAAGATAGGCCAGCCCGACATCGCCCCATTGCACCGTTCCCTTCAGGAAGATGCCGCGCCACGCCTCGATCAACGGCGTCATCGGATTGAGGTAGATCAGCTTGGCATATTCGGCGGGAACGCGTTCGATCGGATAGATCACCGGCGACAGATAGAACATCATGTTCAGCGCGATGGCAAGAATCCGCTCCATGTCGCGAAAGAACAGGTTGCTCGCGGAAATCGCCATGCCGAGTCCCAGCAGCAGCAGAAATTGCGCCGGCAGAATGACCAGCATGCCGACCGGAATGCTCCATCCCATCGGAATTCCGTAGGAGTAGAGAAACACCAGCGTCACCGGGATCGACATGATGTAGTGGAATGTGTCCTGCAGATCGAGCGCAATCGGGAGCACGAACCGCGGGAATACCGACTTCTTGATCAGGCTGCCATTCGCGAGGAAGACGCCGCAGGCGCCGATCAGGTAGTTGCTGAACCACTGCCAGGAGAACAGGCCGATAATCAGGAACACGACATAGTTCTTGACGTTCGAGGCCATAATGACCTGGAGCGCGAAATAGAACACCATTGCCGACGCGAGCGGGTTGGCGATCGACCAAAGATAGCCAAGCACGTTGTTCTTGTAGCGAACCTTCACCTCTTTCTGAGTCAAGGTCATGATCAGATCGGCGTATTGCCGCATCGTGAAGCCACGATGGGCGCGCGATCTCTTCAACGTCGTGGTCGAAGTTTCGCCTGTCATCAAAGGTCGGTCCGATCGATCACGTGGTGCTCGCCGGGAGCAAATCCGGAAGGCAGGAACCCTGCAAAATACTGGGAGGCTGAACTAGCCCAAGCTTGGCAAATGCCGGTTCGCCCAGCTCAAGTCAAGATTTAGTTTGATGTTTCGGTGCCGCCGGGGTGCGGCGATCCGCAACCGCGTCGGCGTAGATCGAACGGATTCGGCGCAGAAATAGCGATTTGGAATATTCTGCGGCGACACGCTGCCGTCCAGCGGCGGCGAGCCGGGCAGCGAAGGGCCGGTCGTCGAGCAGCCGGTTGATGGCCTTGGCCAGCGCCGCCGGGTCGTTCGGTTCGACGGTCAAACCCTCGACGCCGTCGCGCGCAATTTTCGGAACCGCGGTCGGAAGCCAAGTATTAACGACCGGAAGCCCCGCCGCCATGGCTTCGATTTGGACCAATCCAAAGGCCTCGGCCGCCGTCACCGAAGGCAGCACGAAGGCGTTCGCCGCGTGCAGATACACTTTCATGTCCGGCCGTGGCAGGAAGCCGGTCAGCGTCAGGCGGTCGGCCACGCCGAGTTCGTCGGCGAGCTGCAACAACGCCGCTTTCTCGCTGCCTTCGCCGATGATGACGAGATGCGCGTCGGTGCGTTGCAGCGCATGCAGCAGTTGCGGATATCCCTTATAGGGCACCAGCCGTCCCATCGAGACGACCAGACGGGGATATTGGCCGCGCAGAACCTCGGCGCGCTGCTGCTCCGCTTGGTCGAGGCTCGACCATTCGTCGGGCTCGATGCCATAGGGGACGACAAGACACTTCGCTGCATGCGGAGCGAGGAAGGTCGAGCCGTCGATGATGCTCTGATCGGAAACGATGATCCGGTCTGCGCGGGCCAGCGTATGGCGGATCACCGGAGCCAGGAATTTCATCACGGTTTTGCGGCCGAGGATCTCGGCATGCCAATGCACCACCAGCGCGGCGTCCTCGGGAATCCCGAGGGCGACACCGAGATCGTTGAGAGGAAACGGCGCGTGCAGCGCCAAGACGTCGACCCGTCGCGCGCGGCGTCGAAGCCTGAACGGGAACTGCGGCGCGATGGGCATCGACAGCAGCTGCCCGAATGAGCCGACCGCGTGCACCTCGACGCCAGCGAGTTCGAATTCGCGGCCAAAGCCGCGGCTACGAGCCGTCAGGACCGCGCAATGGTCGCCGAGGCTACGCAATTCCGCGAGCTGCGAAATAACTTCTGGAATACCGCCCTCAGCGTCCGGGCGATATACTTTGTAGGCGTGAAGCACGCGCATCAGTTCAGACATTTCGATTGATCGAAGCCGCTATTCGACGCGATTGTAGGCGTCTTCCAACCGGACGATATCGTTTTCGCCCAGATAGGAGCCGACCTGGACCTCGATCAGTTCCAATGGAATCCGTCCGGGGTTGGCCAGGCGATGGATCGCGCCGATCGGGATATAGGTTGATTCGTTCTCGTGGAGCATGCGCACTTCGTCGCCGACGGTGATCTCGCCGGTTCCATGGACCACCACCCAGTGTTCGGAACGGTGGAAGTGCTTCTGCAGTGATAATTGCTGTCCCGGCTTGACGAGGATGCGCTTGACCTGATGCCGGCCGCCGAGGTTCAGCGTCTCGTAGTAGCCCCACGGCCTGTAGATGCGGCGGTGCTGCGTCGCCTCCGATCGGCCGGCCGCCTTCAGCTTCTCGACCAGCACCTTGATCTCGCCGGTGATTCCGCGCGGCGCAACCATGACGGCGTCGGCGGAGGCGATTACCACGATGTCGTTGAGGCCGATCACGGTCGTCAGGATCGAATCGTCGCTATGGATTATCGCGTTGTTGACGTCGACGACTTCGCATCGGCCGGACAGGGCATTGCCGGCTGCGTCCTGATCAGCATGCGCCCAGATCGCGTCCCAGCTGCCAAGATCGGACCAGCCGAAATCGACCGGCAGAACGGCGCTGTGCTCAGTCTTTTCCATCACCGCGTAGTCGATCGAAATCTTCGGCGCGGCTTCGAAGGGCGCTTTCGCCAGCCGCGTGAAATCGAGATCCTGCACGGCGCCGTCGACAGCAGCTTCGGCGGCAGCCCCAATCTCTGGCTGAAAGCGTGTAATCTCCCTCATCATGACGTCGGCCTGGAACAGGAAGTTGCCACTATTCCAGAGATAGCCGTCGGCGATATAGGTTTCGGCCATGTCGCGTGTGGGCTTTTCGGCAAACATGGCAAGCTTGCGCACCGGGCCATTGTTCAAGGCGAGGCCGGGCTTCAGATAGCCGTACCCCGTGGCAGGTTCGGTAGGAATGACGCCGAACGTAACAATGTATCCCTCGGTGGCGGCTGGCAGTGCGTCGGAGCAGGCGTCATGGAAAGCGGAGACGTTCTTGATGGCGTGGTCGGACGCGAGCACCAGCAGCACCGCGTCCGGCGAACGTCTGAACCCGAGCACGGTGGCGACCGCGACCGCGAGCGCCGAATCCCTTCGGAACGGCTCGAGCACGATGTCGGCGCAAACGCCGACTTGCTGGAGCTGGTCGGCTACAACGAAGCGGAATTCCGCGCTGGTGACGACGATCGGCTTGTCGAACAGGTCGTTGTTGGCGACGCGGAGCATGGTATCTTGGAACGTCGAGCGCTCCGCAAACATGGCGATGAATTGTTTCGGCATGCTTTCACGCGAAGCAGGCCAGAGCCGGGTTCCGGCGCCGCCGCACATGATAACCGGAATGATTCGCGACGCCATGGAAGTCTCCGACATGCTCCTCGGAATTGGCAGGAAGAGCGGATATTCGGTTGATATGCTGCGCCTTGTTAACACATCGCGTTTTGGGAAAAAGGGGTTAAATTAGCCACATTAAGCGTACGGTTAAGGGCTGAAACGCCATCTTTCCCTGTCCGTCGGCGCCATGATAAGATCGCAAGGTCGCCGAATATGCCTTTCCGCTAGATGTCACCTTGGATCCGGATGCTGCAGTCCTTCCCCAGTTTTGATGATCGTGAGATCGTCGGAACCCTCAAGACCTTGGTGATCGACCATTCTTTGCCGCTTTGGGCAGGCGAAGGGTGGGACGCGGTACGCGGCGGGTTCGTTGAACGCCTCGACAAGGACGGCAAGGCGGACCGCGATTCGCCGCGCCGTGTTCGGGTCCAGGCCCGGCAGATCTATTGCTTTGCCAAGGCGGCGCGGCTGGGCTGGTACCCGGAAGGACGCACGATCGCGCTGAAGGGACTGGATTATCTGCTGGCGAAGGCCAAGAGTCCGGATGGCCGTCCGGCCTTCGTGCATCTGCTTGCGCCCGACGGCGCGGTGCTCGACCCGCTGCGCGACTGTTACGATCATGCCTTCGTACTGCTCGCGCTGTCGAGCGTTTACGCACTCGACCAGGATGCCCAGGTCCGCGCCGAGATGGACGCGTTGCTCGACTTCCTCGACCGGGATTTGCGCTCTCCGCATGGTGGGTTTGTCGAAGGGGTCCCGGCGTCGATGCCACGGCGGCAAAATCCGCAAATGCATCTGTTCGAAGCGATGATCGCCGCGTTCGACGCGACCAAGGATTCAACATTTCAAGAGCGCGCCGGCGAGCTGTTTGGGTTGTTCGTCGCCAATCTTTATGATCAGCGCCAGCAAGTTCTCGGCGAGTATTTCGAGGACGACTGGTCGATGATACGTCCGGTATGCGTCGAGCCCGGGCACCAGGCCGAATGGGTCTGGCTGCTGCAGGGATTTGAGCGCATCTCCGGCTGCCCGACAGGTCGCTTCCGCTCCGCATTGCTGCAATCGGCGCTGCGCTATCGCGACGGGACCGGTTGCCTGGTCGACGCCGGCGACGCCGAGGGACGGATCACGAATTTCACCCGGCGCTGCTGGCCGCAGACTGAAATCGCCAAGGCCTGGCTGGCGCAGGCCGCGGCCGGCGAACAGGG
This sequence comes from Rhodopseudomonas sp. BAL398, assembly GCF_033001325.1. NCBI lineage: Bacteria > Pseudomonadati > Pseudomonadota > Alphaproteobacteria > Hyphomicrobiales > Nitrobacteraceae > Rhodopseudomonas > Rhodopseudomonas sp. BAL398. The sequence goes on along the minus strand of NZ_CP133111.1, from coordinate 2,815,497 downwards.
CGCGCATCAGCAGGCGATTGACGCGCTGGCTCGCCTGCATCGGCATTACTTGCTGCACCCGGTGGCCGGCGGTTGGCACGACCAGTTCGATGGCGACGGCCGATCCCTTGTCGATTTCATTCCCGCCTCGACATTTTATCACGTGCTCTGCGCTGTCTCCGAAGCCGACCAATGTTTGAGTCGCGCCGATGCTTAATCTGACGGGTGTTTCCGCCGGTCGTTCGGCCAGATCGCATTGACGTTCAAAGGCATCCAGATGCTGCGCGCGATCGCGGCGAACGCCGTGCTGATCGCGCACCTGACGGTGGTCGAGCTGAAATATTCCCACGGCCACGCGATCCTGCCAGGCTGGGTCGGGCATGGCGGGGCGGCCGGCGTCAACCTGTTCTTCGTCATCTCTGGATTTGTGATGGCGCTGGTGGCTCGAAATGCCAATTGGCGGGATTTCATCGGTGCCCGCGTGATCCGAATCTATCCGATCTATTGGTTCTACACCTCGTTGGTTCTCGTGGTGTTCGTGATCAGGCCCGATTTGGTCAACCAATCCTTTGCGCATCCGCCGTCAATACTCCAATCCTATCTATTGTGGCCGCAGGATGTGGATCCGCTGCTGGCGGTGGGCTGGACGCTGATCCACGAGATGTATTTCTACGTCGTGATAGCCGTGTTCGTCGGGCTTGCGATACCGCTCCGCTATGGGCTGCCGGCATGGTTGGTGATGGTCTTGGCGGCGCCGTTTCTGATCGATGTATCATCACCGCTGTTCGCCGTGATATTCCATCCGATGACGCTGGAATTCATCCTGGGCGGGGCGGTCGGACTGGTCGTCACCGCTGGAGCGGCGAGGTTCGGCGCAACCTCGCTTTGCGCCGGGGTCGCGTTGCTGGCCGGGGGATGGTGGCTGTATGGGCGCGGCCCGCAAATCTCGGATGATCGCTGGGCGCGCGTGGTCTATCTCGGCATTGCTTTCGTTCCGATCGTCTATGGTGTCGTGGCGCTCGAGCTCAACAGAAAGCTGCCAGTCCAGCGCTGGGCGACCCGACTGGGCGACGCGTCCTATTCGACCTATCTCAGTCACGTTCTGACGTTGTCGTTGCTCGGACGAATCTTCGTCAGTCAGCCCATCCACAACGCTTTCGCGGAGCTGGTCTTTGTCATCCTATGCGTGGCCATTGCGAACGCGGTTGGATTGCTGAGCTTTGACCACCTCGAGTTGCGCGTCTTGCGTCAGCTTCGATCGTATATTCGGCATGGTGGCACAACCGCTGCTTTGTCGACGAAGCCGTTTTCGAAACTGCCCGCCTGCAAACGACTCAAGTAAAGCGGCTCTCGCGCGGCCATGCGGAGGCGATCGGCTCGATGCAGAAATTCCGTGATGTATGGTTGCAATCCAGGGGTCGAGGCGACCGTCGTCGGCGCAGCCCCGGCGTTGCCGACGCTTTGCGCCATGGCGCCGGCAGACCCGTTGGGTGTATAGACAGCGCCTATTGTTGATCCGAGCCGGGAATCCGAAAGAGTTGGGCCGATGACTTTTCAATACAGGGGCAAGCGCATCCTCGTGACCGGGGGCGCCGGCTTTCTCGGGTCGCATCTGTGCGAGCGGCTGCTCGATGTCGGCGCCGAGGTGCTGTGCGTCGACAATTATTTCACCGGCCGCCGCGGCAACATCGCGCATCTTCTCGGCAATCCGCTGTTCGAGGCGATGCGCCACGACATCACGGTGCCGCTGTTCGTCGAGGTCGATGCGATCTTCAACCTGGCTTGCCCGGCGTCGCCGATCCACTACCAGCTCGACCCGGTCGCCACCACCAAGGCGATCGTGCACGGCTCGATCAACATGCTGGGCCTCGCCAAGCGGCTGAAGTGCCGGATCCTGCAGGCCTCGACCAGCGAGGTCTATGGCGACCCCGAGATTCATCCGCAGCCGGAAACCTATTGGGGCCACGTCAACCCGATCGGTCCGCGCGCCTGCTACGACGAAGGCAAGCGCTGCGCCGAGACCCTGTTCTTCGACTACCGCCGCCAGCACAATCTTCCGATCAAGGTGATGCGGATCTTCAATACCTATGGTCCGCGGATGCACGAGAATGACGGCCGGGTGGTCTCGAACTTCATCGTTCAGGCGCTGCAGGGCCGGCCGATCACGATCTATGGCAGCGGTAACCAGACCAGGTCGTTCTGCTACGTCGACGATCTGATCGGCGGCGCGCTCGGCCTGATGAAGACCGACGTCGATGTGACGGGTCCCATCAACATCGGCAATCCGGGCGAATTCACCATGCTCGAGCTCGCCGAGACCATCGTCAGGTTGACGAATTCGTCCTCGACGATCGAGCACCTGCCATTGCCGCAGGACGATCCCCAGCAGCGCCGGCCCGACATCACGCTGGCGCGTAACACGCTGGGCTGGGAGCCGACGATCTCGCTGGAGGAAGGCCTGGGCAGAACGATCGCTTATTTCGATCGCCAGCTCGGGCTGCAACAAGCCTGAGACGGTCGGCCGTCCCCGATCCGCATGGAACCGGCGCCTACGGGTTGGACGGCAGCTTGCGCCGAAACACCACGAAATGCGACATCGCGAAGTTGATCGCGAATGACACCAGGATGGCGATCAGCTTGGCGCCCAGCACCGGCATGAAGTTCGACAGCACCACCAGCGTCGCGGTGTTGGCCACCACGCCGACCGATCCGGACGCCACGAAGCTGAAATAATCCCTGCGCTTGAGCACGCGCCCGGATTCGGCCCGGAAGGTGATCATGGTGTTCAGCACATAGGACAGCGATACCGCCACCAGCCAGGCCAGGATATTGGAGGGGATCAGCGGCAGCTCCAGCACCTTGAAGGCCAAGGTGAAGATGCCGAAATCGAGCACCGTATTGCCGGCGCCGATCGCCGCAAAGCTGACCATCTTCGACGCCAAGGGCCTGGCGTGCCACAGGTCGAGCAGTCGGCGGAATAGCGGGGTCATGAGGCGGCCTTGGTTCTCGATTTGCCCGCCTGATAGCAGGATCGGCGGACCGTGTCCGGTCGATTTCGGTGGCCTGCAATAGAATTGCCCCGATGACTGGGGGCGGATTGAGGCCGATTGGTGTCTCCGCGCCACCTCCACAATTGGCCGGGCAGGGCGCTGGCGGCCATTAGAGCGGTTTCAAGCGAAGTGAGCACCGGTTCGCGTAAAGAAAACGCGTCAAAACATGAATCTAATCTAAAGTCCCGGTTCTGATCTAGCAGAACCGGGACTCTAGGCGACGTTGACCTTGTCGGCCGGTTTGGCCCTGGTCAGGCGCAGCGCCTGCTCCAGCGGCATCGGCCGGCCCAGCAAATAGCCTTGCACCTTGCGCACCCCGATCGATCGCAACGCCTCGAGTTCGGAGCGGCGCTCCACGCCCTCGGCGACGATTCGGCTGCCGGTATCGGCCGCGAACCCGACCAGCGCCCGCGCCAGCGCCTTGCGGGCCGGATCGAGGTCGATGTTCTGGGTCAGCCCGATGTCGAGCTTGATGAAGTCCGGCCGCATGTTGAGGATATGGCGCAGGCTGCTGTAGCCGGCGCCGGCGTCGTCGACTGCCAGCCGCAGCCCGCGCCGCCGCAGCGGGTCCAGCACCGCGAGCAAATCCTCGTAATTGCCGACGGTCGAATGCTCGGTGATTTCGACGACCAACTTGTCCAGCGGCGCGTCGTGACACACCGCGGCGAAATCCGGGTCCAGGATCGCGGCCGGCGATGCGTTGAAGGTGAGATAGGTCGGGGCGGGGAAATGCCTCACGCCGGACAGCGCCCGGCGGATCGCTTCGAGTTCGAGCGCCACGCCCAGATCGACCTCGGCCGCCTCGGCGAACCACTGGTCCGGCGAGCGATAGGGCGCGGCCGAGAACCGCGACAGGCATTCGAACCCCACCGGAACCATGTTCGCGATATTCCAGATCGGCTGAAAAACGATCGACAATTCGTCGCGCGCGATCGCGCCTTCGATCCGGGCGCGGGCCGAGGCGATCGCCTGCTCGGTTTCCATCTCGCGATTGATCTCGAACGCGGCGATGTCGGCGAACGCCTTCATCATCTGCAGATCCCGCTCATTGAGCGACTTGTCCGGCGCGAAGCCGAGACAGCAGAACATGCCGTAGGGTCGCCCGTCCGGCAGCCGGATCGGCACGCTGAGATGCGATCCGATCGACGCGGTCTTGGTGATCGGCATCGCCGCCGCCAGCGGCTCGTCGGCGGTGTCAGGCATCAGCTCCGGCAATCGCCCCTCCAGGATGTGGCGGCAATAGACGTCGTCGAGCGAATACCGGTCGCCCGGCTTGATCATATGCTCCAGGCCCGGCGCGTCGACCTCGCGATACACCGAGAGGTTGCCGTCGAACCGCGACACATAGGCCACCTGCAGCCCGAGATGCGATCGCACCGCCTGCAGCGCCCGTTTGATCCGGTCGCTGGCCTCCTCGCGCGCCTGGGCGTCGGGGGCGAACAGGCGGCCTAACGCCCCGTCAGGCTGATCGGTATCGGGATTGATGCTCATCGTTCGCTGCTGTGGCTGAATATCTACGCGACCCATCATGGTGCGGGATTACGTACCAATAGGTTGCAGCGTTCCCGTCGGCGTATTCCATCGAAAAGAATGATAAACGCTCGATAAACCAGCGTGCCAGCATGGCGCTACGCGGTTCATCCGGCGTTAACGATGATATTTCTGGCGATGCCGGAACTCGCCGGTGCGGTCGACGCGGCGCGCCGACAGCATGCCTCAGCTATCGAATCGCAATGGCGATCGACGCCTGCGGCAAGGCCCCGGGCGGTCGAGCAGGTCGGCTGCGGCATCGGCGTGAGAACCCGCCGGCTCGCGGCTCAGACCTCGAGCCATTCCTTGCGCACGGCGTCGTTGGCCTTCAATTCGTCCGGGGTGCCTTCGAACACGATGCGGCCGTGGCCCATCACATAGACCCGGTGCGAGATCCGCAGCGCGATCGACAGCTTCTGCTCGACCAGCAGGATGGCGACGCCGCGCCGCGCGATCTCGGCGATCAGGTCACCGACCTGCTGGACGATGATCGGAGCCAGCCCCTCGGTCGGCTCGTCGATCATCACCAGATCGGGGTCGCCCATCAGCGTGCGGCAGATCGTCAGCATCTGCTTTTCGCCGCCGGACAGCACGCCCGCGGCGGTGTCGGCGCGCTGCTTGAGGTTGCTGAACATGTCCAGCATGTCGTCGAGCTTCCACTTGCCCGGATTCTTGGGATCCTTGACCCCGAGCATCAGATTCTGCCGCACCGTCAGGCTGGGGAAGATGTCGCGATGTTCCGGCACATAGCCGAGTCCCAGATGGGCGATCTTGTAGCTCGGCAGGCCGGCGATGTTCTGGCCCTTGAAGCTGATGCTGCCCACCGGCGGCACCTCGCCCATGATCGCCTTGACGGTGGTGGAGCGGCCGACGCCGTTGCGGCCGAGCAGGCTGACCACTTCGCCGGCGGCGATCCGCATATCGACGCCCTGCAGAATGTGGCTCTTGCCGTAATAGGCGTGCAGATCCTTGACCTCGAGCATCACGCCGCCTCCTCGCCCAGATAGGCTTCCTTGACCTTGGCGCTGCCGCGGATCTCCTCCGGCGTGCCGGTGGCGATGATCTGGCCATAGACCAGCACCGAGATCCGGTCGGCGAGGCCGAATACCACGCTCATGTCATGCTCGACGATCAGCAGGGTGCGGCCCTCGGTGAGGCGGCGGATCAATTCCACCGCGCGTTCGGTCTCGGCATTGCTCATGCCGGCGGTCGGCTCGTCGAGCAGGATCACGTCGGCGCCGCCCGCGATGGTGATGCCGATCTCCAGCGCGCGCTGCTCCGCATAGGTCAAAAGCCCCGCCGGAACGTCGCGCCGCTCGGTGAGATGGATGTCTTCCAGGACCCGGGCGGTGCGCTCGCGCACCTCGGGCAACTGGTCGACATTCTTCCAGAACGCATAGCGATGGCCGGTGGCCCACAGCACGGCGCAGCGCAGGTTCTCCCACACCGTCATGTTAGCGAACACATTGGTGACCTGGAAGCTGCGCGACAGCCCGCGGCGGTTGATCTGATAGGGCGGCAGCCCCGAGATCACCTGGTCGCGCAGCAGGATGCTACCCCGGGTCGGCGACATATAGCCCGAGATCAGGTTGAACAGCGTCGACTTGCCGGCGCCGTTCGGCCCGATCAAGGCATGGCGCTCGCCCTGCGCGATCTTGAGGTCGACGTTCTGGATCACTTTGGTGACGCCGAAACTCTTCTCGACGCCGCGCAATTCAATGGCCGTGCTCATGCGAGGATGCCTTTCTGGCGCGCCGCGGTCAGCGCGTCGTCCCAGGCGTGCGCCACCCGGGCCCAGCTCATCCGCGCCAGCACGAAGCCGACGATGATCAGCACCACCGACACGACCCAGCTGATCGGGCTCGCGGCATTGAACGGGATGCCGAACGGCTCGATATGGGGATCCTGGTTCGGGTTGACGGTGTAGTGGACGATGGTCTCGATCCCGATGATCAGCCCGACCAGTAGCGCCAGGGTCGGCAGCACCGCGATCGCGTAGCTCGGCAGCACCTTGCCCAGCGTTCCGGCCTTGATCAGCGGGCGATGCATCATCGCCAGGCCGGTGAGGCCGCCGGGGGCGTACATCACCACCGCGATGAAGAACAGACCGAAATACAGCTGCCACACCGGCGTCAGATCGCTGAGGCCGAGCGAGATGAAGGTGACGAAGATCGCCCCGACGATCGGGCCGATGAAGAAGCCGATGCCGCCGATATAGGTCGAGAACAGCACGGTTCCGGACTGCACCGCGCCGAGATAGGCCGAATTGGCGATCTCGAAATTGATCGCCGCCAGCGCGCCGGCGATTCCGGCGAACAGCCCGGAAAAGCAGAACGCCAGATAGCGGACCATATGCGGATCGTAGCCGACGAACTGCACCCGCTCGGGATTGTCGCGCACCGCATTGGACATCCGGCCCAGCGGAGTCCGGGTCAGCGCATACATCGCGATCACGGCGAGTAGGGTCCAGGCCGCGACCAGATAATAGATCTGGATCTGCGGGCCGAAGCTCCAGTCGAACAGGCGCAGCACCTTGGTGCGGTTGGCCGAGACCCCGGCCTCGCCGCCGAAGAAGCTGCGCAGGATCAGCGCCGAGGAGGCGATCAATTCGGCGAGCCCGAGCGAGATCATCGCGAAGGCGGTGCCGGAGCGCCGCGTCGAGACCCAGCCGATCAGCGCCGCCGACACCAGCCCGGTCAATCCGCCGACCAGCGGCACCGCCGGCAGCGGGATCGGCCATTTGTGGGCGCCGATGGCGTTGATGGTGTGGATCGCCAGAAAGCCGCCGAGGCCGTAATACACCGCATGGCCGAACGACAGCATGCCGGTCTGGCCGAGCAGGATGTTGTACGACAGTGCGAAGATGATCGAGATGCCGATCAGGCTGAAGGTCGTCAGCGAGCTGCCCGACGGGAAGATCCGCGGCAGCAGCAGCAGCGCCACGATCGCGGCGAGCCACATGGCGTAGAATTTCAGCCGGTCGGTCAGCGTCGGGTGCGGGGGGGCGACGCTGGAGGTCATGACGGTTGCGTCTCTCATGATTCACGGGTCCCCAACAGACCCATCGGACGGAAGATCAGGATCAGCACCAGCAGCAGATAGGGCATGATCGGCGCGATCTGCGCGATGGTGACGTTCCAGATGTCGCTGAGCCAGCTCGCCGCCAGATCGGGACTGAGCGGGCCGAACAGTTCGGCCAGCGAGCCGTTCATCGACACCGCAAAGGTCTGCACCAGACCGATCAGCAGCGAGGCCAGGAACGCGCCCGGCAGCGAGCCGAGCCCGCCGACCACCACCACCACGAACAGGATCGGGCCGAGCAGCCCGGCCATGTTCGATTGCGTCACCAGCGCCGGTCCGGCGATCACGCCGGCGACGGCGGCCAATGCAGTGCCGACGCCGAACACCAGCATGAAGATGCGTCCGACATTGTGGCCGAGATGGCCGACCATGTTGGGATGGGTCAGCGCGGCCTGCACGATCAGCCCGTAGCGGGTCTTCTTCAGCACCACCAACAGGGCGATGAAGATCAAGATCGACACCGCCAGCATGAACATCTTGAAGGCGGGATAATTGGTGGAGAAAATCGTGAAGGCGGGAAAGTCCAGCGCCTCGGGGACGCGGAAATCGACCGGGCTCTTGCCCCAGATGATCTGCACGACTTCCTCGATCGCAAAGGCGAGGCCGAAGGTGAACAGCAATTCGGCGACGTGGCCGTTCTTGTGCACCTGGCGCAGGCCATAGCGTTCGACCGCGGCGCCGATTGCGCCGACCAGCAACGGAGCGATCAGCAGCGCCGGCCAGAACCCGAACCAGTGGCTGATCTGGAAACCGAAAAATGCGCCCAGCATGTAGAAGCTGGCATGGGCGAAGTTCAGCACGCCGAGCATGCTGAAAATCACGGTGAGGCCGCTCGCCATCAAAAACAGCAGCATGCCGTAGAGGACGCCGTTCAGCGTGGAGATGACGATCAGTTCGAGCACGATTTGCCTGCGAAGGTGAGGGGAGGCTGATGCCGCCTCCCCCCGGGCGGGGAGAGGCGGATCGCTTTCAGCTTTTCTTGCAGCTTTTCTTGCAGTGTTTTATGGGCGGCCTAGTTCGGCCGTTCCATCTTGCAGGTGGTCGGAACGATGGTCTTGTCGGTGTCGATCCTGGCGGCCAGCTTCCAGCCCCAACCGGTGTTCTCTTCGTCGAACTGGCCCTGCGGGATGGTGCCGAACGAGGAGATGTAGATCGGCTGGAAGAACTGGTGATCCTCGGCGCGCATGAAGCCTTCGCCGCCGTCGAACACTTCGAACTTCATGCCTTCCAGGGCCTTTGCGACCTTGACCGGATCGAGCGACTTGGCCTTCTCGGCGGCGGCCTTGAACATCCGCATTTCGTTGACGGCGCGCGGATACCACAGGCTCAGGCCGACCTTGGCGCGGAACGCCTTTTCGTAGTCCTGCGAGGTCTTGTGCTCGACGTTGGCGAAGCCTTCGGTGATCTGGAACACCTTGTGGTCGAGGCCGGTCTGCTTGATCGCAGTCGGGCCGCCGCTGCCGCCGGCGTAATAGGTGTACCAGTTGGCCTGCAGCCCGGCGTCGGCGGCGGCCTTCAGCAGCAGCGCGATGTCCTGGCCCCAATTGCCGGTGATGACGGTGTCGGCGCCCGACGCCTGGATCTTGGCGATGTAGGGCGCGAAGTCGGTGATCTTCAGCAGCGGATGCAGCTCGTCGCCGACGATCTGGATGTCGGGACGCTTCTTTGCCAGCATCGCCTTGGCGGTGGAACGCACCGACTGGCCGAACGAATAGTCCTGGTTGATCAGATAGACCTTCTTGATGGAGGGCTGATCCTTGATGTAGTTGGTCAGCGCTTCCATCTTGATGTCGGAATTGGCGTCCCAGCGGAAGTGCCAGAAGCTGCACTTGTCGTTGGTCAGCACCGGGTCGACCGCCGCGTAGTTGTAGTACAGCACTTCCTTGCCGGGGTTGCGGTCGTTGAACTTGGTGATGAAGTCCGACAGCGCGCCGGCGACCGAGGAACCGTTGCCCTGGGTGATGTAATGGACCCCGGAGTCGATCGCCTTCTGGGCCTGGATCAGGCTTTCCTGCGGATTGGTCTTGTTGTCGAGCGGAACGATCTCGACCTTCTTGCCGAGAATGCCGCCCTTGGCGTTGAGTTCATCGGCCAGATACTGGAAGGTCTTGAGGCCGCCCTCGCCGACGCTGGCGCCGCCGCCGGACAACGGATCGATATAGCCGATCTTGACGGTGTCTTCCGCCATCGCAGCGGTGCCGAGCAGCGGCAATGCCAGTGCGGTCGCGATAAGAAGTCTTCTCATGTCGTTCTCCCTCTGTTTTTTAGAAAGTTTTATCGTTGGCGGCGTTGTTAGACCAGATCGGTAGGTCTGTTCAACCCACCAACCGTGCAGACGCTCGATTATCATAGTGATTTAATGAAGCGCGATCAGCAAGGTCGAGTCGCGTTCGATCGCGCCATGGTAAACGTCGCCGGCCGACCGACGCCACGCCATGACGAATTCCGCCTGGCGAAACGGAGTTCCGAAAGTATTTCGTAAGTCGGGGCTGCGGATCATCGCTGCGACGACGGGACGAGAACCTAGCCGGCGCGGGCCGGCTTTCCGGTCTTGGAAAGCGCGGTGTCGCCGATCACGTTGTCCTCGCGCAACTTTGCGATCGAGTGATCGTCGAGGCCGAGCAGGCCGCCCAGAATCTCGGCATTGTGCTGGCCCAGCGTCGGCGCCAGCCGTTCGATCGCGTAAGGCGTCGTGGCGTCGCCCTCCCGATAGGACACCGACGGCAGCAGATGGGGCCCCATGAAAGGCCGCACCACCGGCTGCCAGTGACCGATCGCCATCAGATGCGGATCGCCCGGCAGATCGGTCGGCAGCCGCGCCACGCCCGCGGCGATGCCGGCCTGCTGCAGCGTCACCATTGCGAGGTCGGGCCGCACCGTCGCGGTCCATTGTCGCACCGCGCCCTCGACGCGGTCTTCATCGGCGCGACGGCCCTCGGCGCTGGCGAGCGCCGGATCAGCGGCGAAGTCGGGCCGGTGCATCACGTCGCACAGAGCCTGCCATTGCGCGTCGCTCTGCACCGCCAGCGTCACCCATTGATCTTCGCCGAGGCAGGGGAAACAGCCATGCGGCACGAAGCGCGGATGGCGGTTGCCGATCCGCGGCGCGGTCGCGCCGGTCGTGGCCTGTTCGATGAGCGCGGGCGCCAGCAGCGGCAGCATGCATTCGACCTGCGCCAGATCGATGTGCTGACCCTCGCCGGTGGTCTTCTGGTGCATCAGCCCGAGCATCAGCGCGGCCGCCGCATTGATGCCGCCGATCGGATCGCCGAGCGCGGCATGTACCATGGTCGGCGGATCGCCGTCGCGGCCGGTGATCGAGGGCAGGCCGGAGGCCTGTTCCAGCGTCGAGCCATAGGCGCGAACGTTGCGCCATGGCCCGCTGACGCCGAAGGCCGGCATCGTCACCACCACCAGCCGCGGATTGATCGCCCGCATCGCCGCGACGTCGAGGCCGAGCCGCGGCAGCACGTCGGCGGCGTAATTGTCGATCACCGCGTCGGCCTCGGCGAGCAGGCGCTTGAGCAGCGTCAGTCCGGCGTCGGTGGTCAGATCCAGCGTGATGCCGCGCTTGTTGCGGTTCATGGTCTGGAACCAATAGGTCTTCTCATAGGTGCGCTCGGGGAAATACGGCCCGCGCGTATCGGTGCCGCGGAACCAGTCCGGATATTGGCAGGATTCCACCTTGATGGCGTCGGCGCCGAGATCGCCAAGCTGGCGGACGGCGGAAGGGCCGGCCCAGCCCATCGTCAGGTCGATGATCCGCAAGCCCTGCAGCGGCAATGTGTCGCCCGCGGTCGCGGCGCGTTGGGCGCGACGCCGATGGGTAGGCAGGGTGTCGGCGGTGTCGGCGCCGGCGAGTGGCGCTCGTCCATTCGGCTTCGGCGGCGAGCCGGTCAGATGCTGCGGCAGCACCGGGGCCTCGAATGTGGCTGAGCCGATCGCCACTTTGGCGAAGCTGCCGCGATCGCGAAACACCTGCTGGGTCAGCAATTGCGCCATGTCGGGCACCACGGCCAGCGGCAGGCGCAACGCGATGCCGCGTTCGAACCATTCGCTGGTGGTCTTGCGCAGCAGCGCCGGCTGGATGATCTCGATCAATTGCTGCGCATGCACGAAGCGGTCGGCGGTGACCGAATAGCGTGGGCCAAGCTCGGGCAGCCCCAGCATCTCGCAGAACCCCAGCCATTGCGCCGGCGTGACCACGGTGACGCCGAGCCAGCCGTCCTTGGTGGCGTAATTGCCGACCGGAAAGCCGCGGCCGAACCGGTTCAGCCCGATCCGCGGCCGGGTGAAGCCGGCCTCCAGCGCCAGCGCGATGTCGAATTCGGTGACCTGCAGCAGCGACTCGAAGCCATTGACGGCGAAGCGGCGCGCGCCCTGATCGGCACCGGCAAACAGCCCGGCCAGCGTCGGGATGAAGGCGGTCAGTCCGGTGACGACACCGAGCTGGCCGTCGGGCGACAGCACCGGCGGGCCGGCGACCGGGCCGACCAGTTTCACCAGCCCGGCCAGGCTGCGGCACACCGATTCGGTGGTGAGATGGTCGCGATATGGCCCGTGCTCGCCGAACCAGGAGATCGCCGTGATGGCGAGGCCGGGCTCGGCGCGGCGCAGCTCGTCATGCGACAGCGCTGACGCGGCGATCGTCGTCGGGTGACGGGCGTCGAGCAACAGGTCGGCGCTGCTCAGCAGGGCGCGGACCCTTGCGACATCGGCGGGCTGGTCGAGGTCGGCGGTGACGCTACGCTTGTTGGTGTTGAGCCAGGCGAAGGTGCCGCTTTCGTGCCGGCCATCGCCCGTATCGACCAATGGTCCGATCTGCCGCACCGGATCGCCGCCAGGCGGCTCGATCTTGATCACCTCGGCGCCGAAATCGGCGAATAATTTGCCGCAGTAGCCCAGCGCGTCGCCGGATCCGATTTCCACGACGCGTAATTCCGATAGCGGCATCCCCGGCATTTCCACCCGCCTTGTTCTTGTTGCCTGCATCTTGGCGACGCCGGCGCGGTCGTCAAGCGTGTTGCGTCGCGCGGGCCTCGCCGATGGCCGCGATCACGGTGCGCTGATCAGCCATCTGACGGTCCGATCGGGGATTGGCGCAGCGCCGTCGCGGATGCTAGAGCAGGGCCGCGCAATCGCATTTCCCGCTGCAACCAAGCCGGCCCATGCCCCATCATCAATTCGTGCTGACCTTGTCCTGTCCGGATCGCGCGGGCATTGTCGCCGCGGTCACCACCTTTCTGTTCGACAGCGGCCAGAACATCCTCGACGCCCAGCAATTCAACGATGTCGAGAGCGACAATTTCTTCATGCGGGTGGTGTTCAACCGCAGTCAGGCCGCGGTGCCGCTGGAGGTGCTGCGCGCCGGATTCGGCCAAGTCGCGGCCAAATTCAACATGGGCTGGCATCTGCGCGACCGCGCCACGCGGCGCCGGGTGATGCTGCTGGTGTCGCAATCCGACCATTGCCTCGCCGACATCCTGTATCGCTGGCGCACCGACGAATTGCAGATGATCCCCACCGCGATCGTCTCCAACCATCCGCGCGAGACCTTCAGCGGCTTCGATTTCGGCGAGATCCCGTTCTACCACCTGCCGGTCACCAAGGAGACCAAGCGGGCGCAGGAAGCCGCGATCACCGCTTTGATCGCCAAGACCAAGACCGATCTGGTGGTGCTGGCGCGCTACATGCAGATCCTGTCCGACGAGATGGCGGGACGGCTATCGGGACACTGCATCAATATTCATCACTCGTTCCTGCCGGGCTTCAAGGGCGCCAAGCCCTACCACCAGGCCTTCGATCGCGGCGTCAAGCTGATCGGCGCCACCGCGCATTACGTCACCAGCGCGCTCGACGAAGGCCCGATCATCGATCAGGACGTCGAACGCATCAGCCATCGCGATGCGCCCGAGGACTTGGTGCGCAAGGGCCGCGACATCGAGCGCCGGGTGCTGAGCCGCGCGATGCGCTATCACCTCGAGGACCGGGTGATCCTGAACGGTCGCAAGACCGTGGTGTTCATGGATTGAGCGGCGGGCGGCGTTGCGCCGCGCGCGACGGGGTTATCGCGCCGGGGCGGCGGCGGTGGCCGGCTTCGGCCGTTCGGCCGCGGGCATCGCGCGCAGCCGCGCTTGTTCCTTCATATAGGCGTCGTAGCGCGCGGTGCCGGGGCGCGGCGGCGCATCGGCGGGCAGGCCGCCGGCCCATTGCGGCACATAATCGGCCATGCCGATGGTCAGCTTCTCATTGATGGTGCCGCAGCCGGCCAGGCTCGCGGCCAATAGCGCGGCACTCAGGACGGACAGGACGCGGAGCGGACGAATTTGCATACCTACAACATGCCTTGATTGCGGCCCGGCACCCAGATGGCGGCTGCCGGCCGTGATTGACCCGGGCATCGCTTGCCGTGTCCAGCTCTTGCGGTGCCCAGCTTTGCGGTGTCCTGGTCCGGATATCTGATATTTTTATACCTGATATCGCACCCATCTTCCGGGTTTCCATGGCAACCATATGGCCGGGTTCCGGTCGGCCGCGATCGAGCCGGCGATGGGCAAGCGATTGCCTCGCCGTTTAGAGTAACGCCCGAAGCTTGGCAATTCGTTGCCGCGGGCGAAGATCGTTAGTTGCGATTGACAATTCGCCGTGGCTGGGGTGGCCTGTCACGGCACTGCGACGCTGAAACGACGTTGATCACCCCAAAAAACCGGGCACTCGGTTTGGGGAATAGGGATGGGGGCACTCATGTTGACTGGGACAAGACCGCTTTGGCAAGCCGCCTGCATCGCACTGGCGAGCGTGGCCCTGATGGCTTCGGCGCAGGCCGAAGACACCGTCAAGATCGGCCTGATCCTGCCGATGACCGGCGGCCAGGCCTCGACCGGCAAGCAGATCGACAATGCCATCAAGCTCTACATGCAGCAGCATGGTGACGAGGTCGCCGGCAAGAAAATCGAGATCCTGCTGCGCGATGATTCCACCATGCCGGATCACACCAAGCGGATGGCGCAGGAGTTGATCGTCAACGACAAGGTCAAGATCATCGCCGGCTTCGGCATCACGCCGGCGGCCTTCGCCGCGGCGCCTTTGGCGACCCAGGCCAAGGTGCCTGAGGTGGTGATGGCCGCCGGCACCTCGAGCATCACCGAACGCTCGCCCTATATCGTGCGCACCAGCTTCACGCTGGCGCAATCCTCCACGGTGATCGGCGACTGGGCCGCCAAGAACGGCATCAAGAAGGTGGCGACGCTGACCACCGATTATGCGCCCGGCAATGACGCGCTGAAATATTTCAAGGAGCACTTCATCGCCGGCGGCGGCGAGATCGTCGAGGAGGTCAAGACGCCGCTGGCCAATCCCGACTTCGCGCCGTTCCTGCAGCGGATGAAGGATTCCAAGCCGGACGCGGTGTTCGTATTCGTGCCGGCCGGGCAGGGCGGCAGCTTCATGAAGCAATATGCCGAGCGCGGCCTCGACAAGAGCGGCATCAAGGTGATCGGCCCCGGCGACGTGATGGACGACGATCTGCTCGACGGCATGGGCGACGCCGCGATCGGCGCCGTCACCGCGCATATGTATTCCGCCGCGCATCCTTCGGAGAAGAACAAGGAGTTCGTCGCCGCCTATGAGAAGGCCTATGGATCGCGCCCCGGCTTCATGGCGGTGGGCGGCTATGACGGCATCCATCTGATCTACGAGGCGCTGAACAAGACCGGCGGCAAGGCCGACGGCGATTCGCTCATCGCCGCGATGAAGGGCATGGAATGGGAAAGCCCGCGCGGCCCGATCTCGATCGATCCCGACACCCGCGACATCGTGCAGAACATCTACATCCGCAAGGTCGAGAAGAAGGACGGCCAACTCTACAACATCGAATTCGCCACCGTCGAAGCCGTCAAGGACCCCGGCAAGACCAAGAAGTGAGTTAGCGATATCGCCGAGGGCCTCCCTCCCCCTAGCAGGGAAGGCATTCGTATCTGAAACACGCGGTCGCTCCGGCTCCTGATCCCTCCCCCTTGTGGGGAGGGTGGCCCGGCGGAGCGCAGCGAAGCCGGGTCGGGTGGGGGAGGCCACAACCGCCGTGCTCGCGGCCCCCACCCGGCTCGCCTTCGGCGATCCACCCTCCCCACAAGGGGGAGGGATAAGTCAGAAAGTGCGTTTCCTGAGATGACCCTGCTCACCATCCTGTTCGACGGCGTCGCTTACGGCATGTTGCTGTTCGTGCTGGCATGCGGGCTGGCGGTGACGCTGGGGCTGATGAATTTCGTCAATCTCGCCCATGGCGCCTTCGCGATGGCCGGCGGCTATGTCTGCGCCGTGCTGGTCAACCAGAGCGGCTGGCCGTTCTTCGCCGCATTGCCGATGGCCTTCGTCGCCTCGGCGCTGATCGGCGCGGTGCTGGAGCGCGCGCTGTACCGCCATCTTTATGCGCGGCCGCATCTCGACCAGGTGCTGTTCAGCATCGGGCTGGTGTTCATGGCGGTGGCGGCGGTCGACTACATCATGGGCTCGTCGCGGGTGTTCATCACGCTGCCTGACGCGCTGCGCGGCCAGTTCGATTTCTACGGCGTCGGCATCGGCCGCTACCGGCTGATGATCATCGTGATCTGCGGGTTGCTGACGCTGGCGCTGCAATTGGTGCTGGCCAAAACCCGCTTCGGCAGCCGCTTGCGCGCCGCGGTCGACGATCCGCGCGCCGCATCCGGCCTCGGCATCAATGTGCCGCAGGTGTTCGCGCTGACCTTCGCGTTCGGCTGTGGCCTTGCCGGGCTCGGCGGCGCGCTGAGCGCCGAGATCCTCGGGCTCGATCCGTATTTCCCGCTGAAATTCATGATCTACTTTCTGATCGTGGTGACGGTCGGCGGCTCCTCCAGCATCACCGGGCCGTTCCTGGCCTCGCTGCTGCTCGGCATCGGCGACGTCGCCGGCAAATATTATCTGCCCAAGCTCGGCCCCTTCGTGATCTACACTTTGATGATCGTGATCCTGATCTGGCGCCCGAACGGCCTGTTCGGCCGCGCCGCGGCGCGTTGACCGCCATGGCGACGCCCCCCGACATCGGCATGCATGTGCAGCGCCGGGCGCGCTGGCACCCGGTCGAATTCGCGTTCTGGATCGTGCTGGTCGGCTGCGGCCTGCTGTTTCCGTCGCGCTATCTGATCATGACCGAGATCGTCCGGCTCGGCCTGTTCGCGCTGTCGCTGGACCTGATCCTGGGCTATGCGGGCATCGTCTCGCTCGGCCATGCGGCGTTCTTCGGCGTCGGCGCCTACAGCGCCGGCCTCTTGGCGCTGCACGGCATCGTCGGCGAGCCGGTGCTGGCGCTGCTGGTCGCGGGCACGGCCGCCGCCATCCTCGGCTTTGCCACCAGCTTTCTGGTGATCCGCGGCGTCGACCTCACCCGGCTGATGGTGACGCTCGGCATCGCGCTGCTGCTCGAGGCGCTGGCGGAACGCTTCTCCAACATCACCGGCGGCACCGACGGCTTGCAGGGCATCGTGATGCAGCCGGTGCTCGGCCTGTTCGAATTCGACATGTTCGGCCAGGTCGGCTTCTGGTACTGCCTCGCCGTGCTGGCGGTGCTGTTCCTGCTGGCGCGGCGCATCGTGCATTCGCCGTTCGGGCTCAGCCTGCGGGCGATCCGCAACAATCCGCTGCGGGCCTCGGCGATCGGCATTCCGGTGAATAGCCGATTGATCGCGGTCTACACGCTGTCGGCGCTGTATGCCGGGATCGCCGGCGCGCTGTTCACCCAGACCACGCAGCTGGCCTCGCTCGACGCCTTCTCCTTCGAACGCTCGGCCGATCTGATGCTGGTACTGGTGCTGGGCGGCACCGGCTATCTCTATGGCGGGCTGATCGGCGCGCTGGCGTTCAAGCTGCTGCAGGACTGGTTCGCGCTGCTGACGCCGCAATATTGGCAGTTCTGGATCGGGCTGGTGCTGGTGGTGATCGTGCTGATCGGCCGCGAGCGGATGCACAATGCCGCGCTGTGGGCGCCGCGGTGGATCGCCCTTCAGCTCGCGCGGCACAGGCCCGGAGGCGCGTCATGACGCTGGCGCTGCAGACCATCGGGCTGGAAAAGCATTTCGGCGGCCTCAAGGTCACCAGCGAGCTGTCGCTGCAGATCGCCGAAGGCGCCCGCCACGCGCTGATCGGCCCCAACGGCGCCGGCAAGACCACGGTGATCAATCTGTTGACCGGCGTGCTGAGCCCCGATGCCGGCCGCATCCTGCTGCAGGGCCACGACATCACCGACATGCCGGTGCATCAGCGGGTGCTGCGCGGGCTGTCGCGCACCTTCCAGATCAACCAGCTCTATGCCGATCTGACGCCGCTGGAGACCATTGGCCTGGCTGTGTCCGAACGGCTCGGCCATGGCGGCGACTGGTGGCGGCGGATGGGCACCCGCGCCGACGTCAATGCCGAGATCGCCGACAATCTGGCGCGCTTCCATCTGCTCGACGTCATGAACGAGCCGACCGGGACGCTGGCTTACGGCAAGCAGCGGCTGCTGGAAATCGCGGTCGCGATCGCGACGAAGCCGCGCATGCTGCTGCTCGACGAGCCCGCCGCCGGCGTGCCGGAAAGCGAGCGCCACGACATCCTGTCGGCGGTGGCCAATCTGCCGCGCGACGTCACCGTGCTGCTGATCGAGCACGACATGGATCTGGTGTTCGCCTTCGCCGACCGGATCTCGGTGCTGGTGGCCGGCGCGCTGCTGGTCGAGGGCGCCCCCGACGCGGTGGCGCGCGATCCCCGGGTCAAGGCGGTCTATCTCGGCGATGGCGTCGATGGCTGATTTTCTGGCGATCGACAATCTGCGCGCCGGCTATGGCGAGGCGGTGGTGCTGCCGGATCTTTCGCTCGGCCTGAAGGATGGCGAAGTGCTGGCGCTGCTCGGCCGCAACGGCACCGGCAAGACCACGCTGATCAATTCGATCGTCGGCGTCACCCGGCGGTTCGGCGGCCGCATCCGGCTCGGCGGCGACGACATCACGTCGCTGCGGCCGGACCAGCGGGCGCGGGCCGGGATCGGCTGGGTGCCGCAGGAGCGCAACATCTTCCGCTCGCTCACCGTCGAGGAGAACATGACCGCGGTGGCGCAGCCCGGCCCCTGGAGCGTCGAGAAGATCTACCAGATGTTTCCACGGCTGAAGGAGCGCCGCGGCAATTTCGGCAATCAGCTGTCCGGCGGCGAGCAGCAGATGCTGGCGATCGGCCGGGCGCTGACGCTCAACCCCAAAGTGCTGCTGCTCGACGAGCCGACCGAGGGGCTGGCGCCGATCATCGTCGAGGAATTGCTGGCGGCGCTCGGCGCCATCACCCGCGCCGGCGGGATCTGCGCGATCATCGTCGAGCAGAACGCGCAGAAAATCCTCGGGCTGGCCGATCGCGCCGTGATATTGGAGCGCGGCGCGATCGTTCACGACGCCGCAAGTGCTGCGCTCAAGTCTGATCCGGCGACGCTGGAGCGTTTTCTCGGCGTCGCCGCCAAAGTGTAATCGATCGATTTGCGTTGGATTAATGAAGTTGTTTTATCGGATCAAATGCCGTCCCAGGGAGTGAAGTGATGCAGCGAACCAGAGCCCCGTTCCGCGCCGACGAAGTCGGCAGCCTGCTGCGGCCGCAGAAGATCAAGGACGCCCGCGCCAAGCTCGAAAAGGGCGAGATCAGCGCCGACGATCTGCGCAAGATCGAGGACATCGAGATCGAAAAGATCGTCCACAAACAGTCGGCGCTCGGGCTCAAGCTCGCCACCGACGGCGAATTCCGTCGCTCCTGGTGGCATTTCGATTTCCTCAGCCATCTCACCGGCTGCGAACTCTATCATCCCGACCACGGCATCCAGTTCGCCGGCGTGCAGACCCGCAATGATTCGATTCGTGTCATCGGCAAGCTGGATTTCCCCGACGATCATCCGATGCTCGACCACTTCAGATTTTTGAAGAAGCACGCCGATGTCGCCCATGTCACGGCGAAGATGACGATCCCGTCGCCCTCGGTGCTGCATTTCCGCGGCGGCCGCAAGGCGATCTCCAAGGAGGTCTATCCGGACATCGAGAGCTTCTACGAGGACCTCGCCAAGACTTACCGCAAGGCCGTCAAGGCGTTCTACGACGCCGGCTGCCGCTATCTGCAGTTCGACGACACCGTGTGGGCCTATCTGTGTTCGGAAGTCGAGTTGCAGAAGGTGCGCGACCGCGGCGAGGATGCCGACAATCTGCAGCAGATCTATGCCCGGATGATCAATTACGCGATCGCCGAGCGACCCGACGACATGGTGATCACCACCCATGTCTGCCGCGGCAATTTCCGCTCGACCTGGATCTCGTCCGGCGGCTACGAGCCGGTGGCGCAGACGCTGCTGGCCGGCACCAATTACGACGGCTACTTCCTGGAATATGATTCCGACCGCGCCGGCGGCTTCGAGCCGCTGCGCTTCCTGCCCAAGGGCAACAAGATCGTGGTGGTCGGGGTCATCACCTCGAAGGTCGGCGAGCTCGAAAAGAAAGATCACATCAAGGCCCGGCTGATGGAAGCGGCGAAATTCGTGCCGCTCGAGCAGCTCGCGGTGTCGCCGCAATGCGGCTTCGCCTCGACCGAGGAGGGCAACATCCTGTCCGAGCAGGAGCAATGGGACAAGCTGCAGCTCGCGGTCGAAGTGGCGCGCGAGGTCTGGGGCAAGTAACGCAGCCGCGGCCATGCGCGTCTCGACGGCGCGCATGGCCGCGGGTCTGGCGCTTGACACCTCGATGGGCGCGATGGGAAAATCATAGCCTGGATTTCCCATCCTCCCACTGATTTGAGTCCCGATGAAGATTGCCAAGATCCTTTGCGTTCTGGTGGTGGCAATCGTATTTGCCAGCATGACACGAACGTTCTTGGGCTGGAACGAGAGCCGCGGGGTTCATGACGATATCTGCTATTTGAGGCAGGCTCATCTGTTCCAGAAATTCGGTCTGAGTGGCATCAATACCGACATCGCGTTGGAAACGGATGGCTATCTCGCAACCAAGCTCAGAGAGATCGGCTATCCCAATCCGGACGACCCGCTGGCGCCGTGCCACAATCTGATGCCCGGCACCGGCCGCATCGTGATGCAATATCCGCCCGGTACCGGATTTGCCCTGGCGATCTTCCCGGCCGGATTTCAGGTCGCCCCGCTTTACGCGGTCGCCACCGGCTTGCTGTTTCTGATGGTGCTGGCGAGCATCGCCTATGCGGCGACGCCGATGAGCCTTGCGGTGGCAACGGTGGCTGGCGGGGTCAGCATGTATCTGATGAATAATCCCGTCAAATCCAGCTATTCGCTGCCGCCGACCATGGTGATTTGTGCGTTGGCCGGATTTCTGACTGTGGTGCTGTTTGTCGTGATATCGCCGAAGCTGCGGCTTGCCTCGGTGGCCAGCCTCGGCCTGTTGTTCGGATTGAGCGTCGATGTGAGGCTGGCCAATGCGCTTTTGGCAGCCGGCTATTGTGGGTTCTTCGCGATCCAGTTCCTCGCCCAGCGCAAATGGCGGGAATTCGCCGAAGGAGCCATATTTGCCGTCTCGTTCGTCATCGGGCTGATTCCGACGCTGATTGCGAATGCCGTCAATGCCGGCAGTCCTTTCACCACGACCTATCCCGCCAGGGATGCGTCACCGCCGAATTTTTCGATCGCGCAGTTGACGGGTCAATTGGTGCAATACCTGCATGGAACGCAGGGCGTGCTGTTGACGACAGCGATCGTCGGAGTCCTGGCGGCGGCCGGCTTTGCTCGGCCGCCAATGCGGGCGATTGGAGTCCTTGTGGGCTGCAATCTGTTGATCAACCTTCTATTTTACCTCAGTCACACGATCTATACGCCGTACTACGCCGTACCGGCCGCGATGTTGTCATTGTGGACGCTGTTGTCTGGCTATCTGTACACGCACCGCGCCACCGCTTTGGAAGCGGGCCGCGCCGCGCGTCGGTCGCCGCTTCCCGCCGCAGCCTGATCGGCGCAGGCCGAATGCCTCCGCCGGAAGCTGGATCGGCGGCGCAGCGGGTCGCGCCCGATACCGGCGTCGTCGTCGCGGCGATGCCCGATCCGGTGCAACGCCAGCGGCCTTCGCGCTATCCCGGCCGCCCCACGCTATGATACGCGAAGCCGTGCTCGGCCATTTCTTCCGGCCGATAGACGTTGCGCAGATCGACCACGATCGCCTGCCTCATCTCGCGCTTCAGCCGGGCCAGATCGAGCGCGCGGAACTGGACCCATTCGGTGACGATCACCAGCGCGTCGGCGTCCTTGGCGCAGGCATAGGCGTCCTCGCAATAGGTGATGTCTGGCAATTCCTGCCTGGCCTGCTCCATGCCGACCGGATCGAAGGCGCGGACCTTGGCGCCCATGTCCAAGAGGCCGGTGACCAGCGGAATCGACGGCGCCTCGCGCATGTCGTCGGTGTCGGGCTTGAAGGTGAGGCCGAGCACGGCGACGGTCTTGCCGCGCAGCTGATCGCCGAGCGCGTGATAGACCTTGCGGGCCATCGCCCGCTTGCGGTTGTCATTGACCGCCAGCACCGCCTCGACGATGCGCAGCGGCACCTCGTGGTCGAGCGCGATCTTGACCAGCGCGCGGGTGTCCTTGGGAAAGCACGAGCCGCCGAAGCCCGGGCCGGCATGCAGGAATTTCGAGCCGATGCGGTTGTCCATGCCGATGCCGCGCGCCACTTCCTGGACGTCGGCGCCGACCTTCTCGGCGAGATCCGCGATCTCGTTGATGAAGGTGATCTTGGTGGCGAGGAAGGCGTTGGCGGCGTATTTGATCAATTCGGCGGTGCGGCGCGCGGTGAACATCAGCGGCGCCTGATTCAGCGATAGCGGCCGATAGATCTCGCCCAGCACCTTGCGGGCGCGTTCGTCCGAGGTGCCGACCACGATGCGGTCGGGGAATTTGAAGTCGCGGATCGCCGCGCCCTCGCGCAAGAATTCCGGATTGGACGCCACCGCGACGTCGGCGCCCGGATTGGTCTCGCGGATCAGCCGCTCGACCTCGTCGCCGGTGCCGACCGGCACGGTCGATTTGGTCACCACCACGGTAAAGCCTTGCAGGGCGGCGGCGATGTCGCGCGCGGCGGTATAGACATAGCTCAGATCGGCATGGCCGTCGCCGCGCCGCGACGGCGTGCCCACCGCGATGAACACCGCATCGGCCTGGCCGACCGCGGGGCCGATCTCCGTGGTGAAATCCAGCCGCCCGGCCTTCACATTGGACGCGACGAGCTCGTCGAGCCCCGGCTCGAAGATCGGGATCTCGCCGCGCTGCAATGCCGCGATCTTGTCGGCGGCGAGGTCGACGCAGGTGACGCGATGGCCGAAATCGGCAAAACAGGCCCCTGATACCAGCCCAACATAGCCGGTTCCGATCATGGCAATTCGCATGGCATACCTGGTTTTGGCTGGAGCACGGAGAGCGTCATTGCGCGGCCTCTTAGCAGATCGGATGTGATCTCCCAATGACTTCGGCCGCGCAAGCGGGGGGTTTTGCGCCGTTCTGTGCGCTGGGCTGCTGCCCAATATTGCCGTTTACTTGGTGGGCAGGCGATGTTAGAGACTGGCGGCAATCTCGAATTGCCCACCAATCCAGGCCTGTATGAAGAACGACCAGCTGCTCAGCCAAATTTCGGATTATTGCCGCCAGACCGCGATGGCGGAGTCCACCTTTGGTCGCCGCGCAGTCAATGACGGCAAGCTGGTGCACCGGCTGCGCGAGGGCAAGAAGATCACCATCGACACGCTGGAGCGGATTCAGGAATTCGTCGCCGCCGGTTCCGGCCTGGCGCCGCCGCCGCGCGGCTTGGTGGTGCCGCCGGAGCGGCGCGATCCGCAGAGCAATTTCCGGTTTTTCGAAAATCGGCAGAAATATCTGCTGTTCGTGCATACCTGCAGCGAAAAGCGGGTGATCGCCGACCGCGTGGTGCTGGAATTGGGCTCGATCCATCCGCGCCCGCCGGCGCTGCGGGTCTTCGACGCCGGCTGCGGCGACGGCACCGTGCTGGCGCGAGTGCTGCGCTCGATGCATGGCCGGTTTCCGCATATGCCGTTCTACATCGCCGGCAAGGAGCTCAGCGTCGAGGATGTCCGGCTCACTCTCGACAAGGTGCCGGACCGGCTGTTCGAGCATCCCGCCACCGTGTTCGTTCTCACCAATATGCATTACGCCGAGGCGCCATGGCTGACCCCGGCGTCGCCCGCGGCCGCCGCCGGGATGATCTGGCACGAGGTGGCGCTGCGCGGCAATTCGACGGGCGATTTCGAGACCCAGATCTCCGAACTGGCGCCGTTTCTCGAGGAGAACTGGCGGGCCAATGTCAGCACCAGCTCCGGCATGCCGACCTATGAACGTCCGGTGGCGATCGTGCTGTATCGCGAAGATCACCGCTTCCTGCTGGATTCGATCATTCCGCGGGCCGGGCGCAGCGAGGCCAATTTCGACCTGATCATCGCCTCGCAGCCGTACCGCGCGAAATCCTCGGTGAATTTCCGCGCCAAGCGGATCATCGCACCATTGGCGCGGGCACTACGCGCCGGCGGCCGCTTGATCGGAATTCACTCCCACGGCCAGGATCCTGGGCTCGAGATCGTGCAGGCGGTCTGGCCGGAGGAAAATCCTTTCGCGGTCAGCCGCCACGAGCTGCTACGCGCGGTCAAATACGAACTCGGCGCGGCCGGCCGAGATCTCAATTTTAATGCTTATGCGGATAGCCGTTCGATCTTCCGTTATGATATGGAGGCGCTGCCCAATGAGGTCACCGGATCGATCGGCAGTTCGACGGCGTTTGCGGCTTGGAATGCAGCGGTATATGTCGCTCAAATCGAGGATGACCGTTTAACGGAAATGACTCGGAGCGGCACCTATCTCGATGCTACCAGAGAGGTTTTGCGCAAGCACAGCGGTCTTTGGTTTTACGACGAATCCTACGTCATCTCGCGTCGCCGCGACTGACTTCTCAGGGACAATTTTCATGACATGCCGCCGGGTTCCGGTGCAAAGGGGTAGTTGATGCGCGCATCCTATATGTTCACAAGCGAGTCGGTTTCCGAAGGCCATCCCGACAAGGTCTGCGACCGGATTTCCGACGAAATCGTCGATCTGTTCTTCCGTGAAGGACCGAAGGCCGGCATCGACCCCTGGGCGATCCGCGCCGCCTGCGAGACCCTGGCCACCACCAACAAGGTAGTGATCGCCGGCGAGACCCGCGGCCCCGCCTCGGTCACCAACGATCACATCGAAGCCGTGGTCCGCGCCGCCATCAAGGATATCGGCTACGAGCAGGAGGGCTTCCACTGGGAGAACTGCGATATCGAAATCCTGCTGCATCCGCAGTCGGCCGACATCGCCCAGGGCGTCGACGCGCTGCAGCCCGGTACCAACCAGGAAGAAGGCGCCGGCGACCAGGGCATCATGTTCGGCTATGCCAGCAACGAAACCGACGTGCTGATGCCGGCGCCGATCCACTACGCCCACAAGATCCTGCAGCTGATTTCCCAGGCTCGCCATTCCGGCGTCGAAAAAGTCCTCGGCCCCGATTCCAAGAGCCAGGTCACGGTGCAATACGAAAACGGCAAGCCGGTCGGCGTGCGCGAGATCGTGGTGTCGCATCAGCATCTGGTCGAGGACATGACCTCGAACCAGGTGCGCGAGCGGGTCGAGCCCTATGTGCGTAAGGCGATTCCTGACGGCTGGATCACCGACAAGACGATCTGGCACATCAACCCGACCGGAAAATTCCACATCGGCGGTCCCGACGGCGACGCCGGCCTGACCGGCCGCAAGATCATCGTCGACACTTACGGCGGCGCGGCGCCCCATGGCGGCGGCGCGTTCTCCGGCAAGGATTCCACCAAGGTCGATCGCTCGGCCGCCTATGCGGCGCGCTACCTCGCCAAGAACATCGTCGCCGCCGGCATGGCCGACCGCTGCACCCTGCAGCTGGCCTACGCCATCGGCGTGGCGCGGCCGCTGTCGATCTATATCGACACCCACGGCACCGGCAAGGTCGCCGAGGCCGAGCTGGAGAAGGCGGTCGCCAAGGCGATGGACCTGACCCCGCGCGGCATCCGCAAGCATCTCGACCTCAACAAGCCGATCTTTGCCCGGACCTCGGCCTATGGCCATTTCGGCCGGATCCCGGACGCCGATGGCGGCTTCTCCTGGGAAAAGACCGATCTTGCCGATGCGCTCAAGAGCGCGATCTAAAGAAGACTTGTTCCACGCGGCGGCCGAATTCTCCCTCCCCCTTGCGGGGAGGGTCGGCCGAGCGGCGCCGGCGATGCGCAGCAGCGTCGGCGAAGCGGAGGCCGGGGTGGGGGTGCCGCAAGCACCGCGCCCGTGGCAAGCCCGACCCGACTTCGCTGCGCTCCGCCGGGCCACCCTCCCCACAAGGGGGAGGGAGAAGTGCAGCGGCCATAAACTGTCCGACTTCGTTTCGTAATCAATTGTCCGAAATTACTCCGTTAGGAAAACACACATGACCGCCACCGCAAAGAAATCGACCTTCACCGATTACATCGTCAAGGACATCGGGCTCGCCGCCTATGGCCGCAAGGAAATCTCGATCGCCGAGACCGAGATGCCCGGCCTGATGGCGACCCGCGAGGAATACGGCCCGAAGCAGATCCTCAAGGGCGCGCGGATCGCCGGCTCGCTGCACATGACGATCCAGACCGCCGTGCTGATCGAGACGCTGGTCGCGCTCGGCGCCGACGTGCGCTGGGTGTCGTGCAACATCTATTCGACCCAGGACCACGCCGCCGCGGCGATCGCCGCCGCCGGCATTCCGGTGTTCGCCATCAAGGGCGAGAGCCTGGAGGATTACTGGGCCTACACCGCCCGGATGTTCGACTGGCATGGCGGCGGCACCCCGAACCTGATCCTCGACGACGG
Organism: Rhodopseudomonas sp. BAL398; assembly: GCF_033001325.1. NCBI lineage: Bacteria > Pseudomonadati > Pseudomonadota > Alphaproteobacteria > Hyphomicrobiales > Nitrobacteraceae > Rhodopseudomonas > Rhodopseudomonas sp. BAL398. Next base: position 2,788,944 of record NZ_CP133111.1, on the reverse strand, counting down.
CGGCGACGCCACCATGTATGTCCATCTCGGCCTGCGCGCCGAGAACGGCGACACCGCTTTCCTCGACAAGCCCGGCTCCGATGAGGAGGTGGTGTTCTTCGCGCTGCTCAAGAAGCAGCTGAAGGAAAAGCCGAAGGGCTATTTCGCCGAGATCGCCAAGAACATCATGGGCGTCTCCGAAGAGACCACCACGGGCGTGCATCGTCTTTACGACATGCAGAAGGCCGGCACGCTGCTGTGGCCCGCCATCAACGTCAACGATTCGGTCACCAAGTCGAAATTCGACAACCTCTATGGCTGCCGTGAATCGCTGGTCGACGGCATCCGCCGCGGCACCGACGTGATGATGTCCGGCAAGGTCGCGATGGTCGCCGGCTTCGGCGATGTCGGCAAGGGCTCGGCCGCCTCGCTGCGCCATGCCGGCTGCCGCGTCATGGTCTCCGAGATCGATCCGATCTGCGCGCTGCAGGCGGCGATGGAAGGCTATGAGGTCGTGACCATGGAAGACGCCGCACCGCGCGCCGACATCTTCGTGACCGCCACCGGCAACAAGGACATCATCACCATCGAGCACATGCGCGCGATGAAGGATCGCGCCATCGTCTGCAACATCGGCCATTTCGACAACGAGATTCAGATCGCGCATCTGAAGAATCTGAAGTGGGACAATATCAAGCCGCAGGTCGACGAGATCACCTTTCCGGACGGCAAGCGGATGATCCTGCTGTCGGAAGGCCGCCTGGTGAACCTCGGCAACGCCACCGGCCACCCGTCCTTCGTGATGTCGGCCTCCTTCACCAACCAGACGCTGGCGCAGATCGAACTCTACGCCAACAACAAGGATGGCAAGTACAAGAAGGAAGTCTACGTTCTGCCCAAGGCGCTCGACGAAAAGGTCGCCATGCTGCATCTGGCCAAGATCGGCGTGAAGCTCTCCAAGCTCAGCCCCGAGCAGGCGAAGTACATCGGCGTCAAGGAAGAAGGCCCGTTCAAGGCGGCTCATTACCGGTATTGATCGGGGAGGGCGGCGCGGAGTCATCCGCGCGCGCTGCTACCGGCTCATGCCGTCATCGCCGGGCTTGACCCGGCGATCCATCAGATAACAAAGAAGCCCCGGAGCGATCCGGGGCTTTTTGCTGCGCGGAGCTGATCGACGGACACCGCAGCCTCCGACCATCATTCCGGGCGCGGGTAGTGACATAGGGCTGGGACGTTGGGCGGATTAGCGCAGCGTAATCCACTCTCCGAAGGCGCCGTCCCAGCATCCGGCGGGTTGCGCCTTCGGCTAACCCGCCCCCCGATCTCCGCTCAGATGCGCGATCCTGTGGACGAACTGGTATTGCCGACCTTCGGCCTGCGCTCCCGCGTCGCCGGCCCCTATTACGGCACGCCACTGCTGCCGCGTGCGGCCGCGCCGAAGCAGTGAGGTTCACTGAAGTATCGCGAAATCTCTTGAGGCTGAATTTGACCCCTTGAGTAAATTCAAGGTTTCACTTTTTGCGATTCTTTGATTCTGTGGAGCAGCCTTGGCAATCCCGTTACACCCCTCGAGCCCTTGGTCACGATCAGATCGGCGGGATTCCCGCTTTCGTTGAACTTTAATATTTGACGGAATGGCTCCGCCAACTTGTCGAGCAACAACTTGCATTCTTGAGCGCGCCTTTCTGCAAAAATTGGGAACGCATTCATAGAAACCACGTCTAATGTGGCGAAATGGTTCCATTGGGGGGACCCTTTCCAGTGACAGCGAACGTAAGGCACTGGCTCTAGCAGAACATTATCCGCATCGGCATCGTAGTATGCGCGAATGAGTTCTCCCTCAATGAGAACGACTGGAAAAGCCAGCACCCCGAACCGCGGTATCGCCCCCTCCTTGTGTCGTAGATCGTATTCGTCCACGTATGCCTTGCAATTCCCAATCGCGCCCTGAACAGCCGAATAAAAAAGATCGTTTCCTTTGCAGAACGCCTGCCGCCCACCAAACCCACCTTCCTCCGGCGTCGAGAAGATTTGAAGGTCATGGAGTTGCTCATCGCCAGCTACCATCCAGATAATTGATTCTCCGAGGAGCGATGAGATAGTTTGGGAGACGCACGCAGCAGGACCAAGGCTTGTCGTTGGACTAGTAAATACGACCCAAGGCTTGTCGCCGGACCACTTGCATTCAATGATCATGGCCACGCGGAGAAGGCCAGCGTCGCGCAACTCATGCGTCATTGTTGCGAGTACGTCTATTTCTCTCTTCGGCCTGCCATCTTCCTCTTGGACATAGACACCTTGACGGGAGTGAAAGCCGTTCCTCCAAAGGACGTTGGCGGCTCGAAATTCGAGGGGGTAGCCTTCAGTTTCGAGCCACTTGCTTACCTTCTCAACTAGAGAGCCAGGAGCAGGGGAATTCGACTGATCTTTCGGCATCACGAAATTCCCAGTTTCCAAGGCCAATCTGAGCCCGTAGGGCGGATTAGCTCAGCGTAATCCGCCATTGCGCCGAAACAAGCCCCGCTTTTCGGCGGCTTACGCCGCCTTCGGCTGCCCCGCCTACGAAGACGTCCCCGCCCACGGATCGACGACGGTGATCCCGCAGTCGGCGAAGTCCGAGATGTTGCGCGTTGCCAGCCGGGCGCCGCGGGAACGGACGATGGCGGCGATCTGGGCGTCGATCTGACTGATCGGTCGCCCGCTTTGTCGCCGGCTCGCCGCGATGACCGGATAGGCGTCTGCGGCGTCGGTGTCGAACGGCAGCACACGACCGGCCAGATCGACCGTGAAGATCGGTCGCGCGGCGGCGGTTAGTTCGTCCCGGCGGCGCCCTTCCGGCAGCAGGGCGAGGCCGTAGAAAATCTCCGCCTGCGTGAGCGTCGTGGTGAACACGCCGGCAATCGGTTGCTCACCGATCCACGCCATTACGGCGGCATCCGGCGCGGGCCGCATCAACTCGGAAATGACATTGCTGTCGAGAATGATCATTCGCCGAAATCCGGCGGCTGCCGGATCGCCTCGCGCCGCGTGCCGGGCAGGTCGACCCCGCCGAGCGCCGCGAAACGCTTGTGGATGACTTGCGCGAGATTGCGTGTGCGAGGTGCATCGGTCGAGAGCGCCGCACGCAAAATGTCGCGCGCCTCATCCTCCATCGAGCGCCCATTGATGGCGGCGCGCACGCGGAGCCGTTTCTTGATGGCATCGTCGATGTTCCGGATCGTCATCACCGCCATGCCAGCCTCCATTAGTCAATGATAGCAAAATAGTCATTGACGCGAAGGCGCGCAAGCGCCGGGTGAGATGGGGCCTTGCTACGGCTGGCTGAACGGATCGACGACCGCGGCGCCGGTGGGGACGAAATCCGGGAGCTGCATCGTTCAATCGAAGACCCGGATTGCGCTGCGCTCCATCCGGGCTGCGCTTGCCACCGATCTCGCGCCCCGCGCTACAGCGCCTCGTATTGCTGGTAGATCGCGCGGGCGACGCCGAGCAGGCGGTCGCGGTCGGTCTGGGCGACCACGGCGTAGGACAGTTTGGCGTCGATCCAGGAGAAGGCCGACAGGCTGCCGGCGCGTTCGAAGCGGAACGCGCTCGGCTCGGCGTCTCCGCCCGGACGCACATAGACGGTTACGCGGCGGCCGTCCGCGTCCTCGTACATGAATTGCGCCGCCGGGCTGTCCGCCGCCGGCAGCAGCCGGCCGCCGATCAGCTTCAGCCCGAGCGCGTCGAGCTTCGGCGCGGTCAGGCGGCGGCCGAGCCGGCGCGACAGCCATTGCACCAGATGCGTCTCCTGGTCGGCCGAGACCTCGACCGGGTGCGCGACCTCGACCGCGTAAGTCCGCCACGCTGCGATCGCGGCGTCGGCGACCGGCGCCTCGGCGACGACGGCCGGCGCGCCGTGCCAGCGTTCGGAGGCGAGCCAGCCACCGGCGCCGCCGATCAACAGCAGAGCCAGCGCCGCCGCGATTGCGCCGAGCCGCTGCCCGAACCAGGCGCGGCGCGCCGCCCGCAGATGCGTGATCCGCAGCCGCGCCGGGATCGGCTCGGCGCCGACCGCCGCAAGCCGGGCGCGCAGATCGTCGCGGTCGGCGATCTGGCCGGCGATGCGATCGGCGGCCTCGGTGTCGGACTCCAGATAGGTCTCGACCTCCGCGCGCCGCGCGGCATCGAGCCGGCCGTCCACATAGGCCTGCAAATCGTCGTCGCTGAGGGGGCGACGGGTCATTTCACTCTCCTCAACACTGTGGCCCGGCCGGTCTCGACGCTGGAGCGCAGCGCCTCGCGGGCGCGGCTGAGCCGCGACATGATGGTGCCGACCGGCACGTCGAAAATCCGCGCGGCCTGCTCATAGCTCAATTCCTCCACGCCGATCAGCAGCAGCAGCGAGCGCTGATCTTCCGGCAGATCGTCGAGGCGCGCCAGCGCGTCGCGGGCGATCAGGTTGCGCTCGGGACCGGCGGCGCCGTCGGCAAGCGGGCTGCGTGCGTCGATCTCGACCGCGTGGCCGCGACGGATCGCGCGGCGGCGCTGGTCGAGATAGAGATTGCGTTCGATCGTGAACAGCCAGGCGCGCAAATCGCCGCCCGGCCGCCGCAACCGCCAGCGCGTCAGCGCCCGCTCCAGCGTGGCCTGGACGAGATCGTCCGCGGCGTCGCGATCGTGCAGCAGCGCCCGCGCGTAGCGGCGCAGGCTCGGAATCAGCGGCTCGATCTCGGCGGCGATCTCGTCCAAAGCGGTCTCGTCGGATCAGGGCTTGGCGATGTGCCAGGCGCCGTTGAGGAAGCCGTCGCCGGTGGTGTCGCCCGGCTTGGTGTCCTTGGTCCAGGCATATAATGGCTTGCCCTTGTAGGCCCACTGCTTGGCGCCGTCGTCGCGGGCGACGATGGACCAGTCGCCGGAGGCTTGCGCGCTCGCCGCGGCCATCAGCGGCGGCCAGTTGGTCGCGCACGGGCCGTTGCAGGCCGACTTGCCGCCGGTGTCCTTGTCGAAAGTGTAGAGAGTCATATTCTTGGCGTCGACCAGCGCCTTGCCCTTGCCGGTGTCGGCGATGTGAGCGGGTGCTGCGGCCTGCGCGAACGCCGCGGTGGCGGCGAGCACGAGAGCGGATGCGAGTGTGAGCGTGCGGATCATGTGTTCTCCTTCAGGTGGGTGGATCCTTGTGAGAGACGTCACCGCAGAGCGGATATTCCCGGGAGAGAGGTCACGAGTTTGTGAGGCCGCGGAGGGGCGGCTCGAAACGCCGACCTGGCGTTCACCAGCGTCATCCCCGTCTGAACGGCCAGCTTGGTCCGAAGCAAGCGTAGGGCGAGTGAAGCCCGTAGAGCGGGAAAGCGCAGCGTCATCCGCGATTGCGTCGAGCCCTACTGTTCGGCGGGTTAGGCCTCCGGCCAACCCGCCCTATGGCTTGAACGGATCGACGACCGCAGCGCCGGTCGGCGCAAAATCCGAGACGTTGCGCGTCACCACGGTCAGGCCATGTTCCAGCGCGGTGGCGGCGATCATCAGGTCGGCGCTGTCATTGCCGAGCGCGGCGCTCAGCGTGCCCCAGCGTCGGGCCGACCGTAGATCGAACGGGACGATCCGCTCGCCATAGACGGTCAGGACCTTGTCCAGCCAGGCGGCGAGCGCGCGTGCGAAGTCCGGATCGGTCGCGCGCTGCCGCGCGATCCCGCGCTCGATTTCGCCGATGCTGATGACGCTGAGGAACAGGTCGGCGGTTCGCTGCCGCTCGAACCAGGCCACGACCCGCTTGTCGCGTTGCCGCTTGCGTAGTTCGGACAGCGTGACGGTGTCGATCAGAAACATCACAGATCGAGATCGCGCAGGCGCACGTCGCCGCGGGAAAATTCGCCATCGTCCTGCGGCATCGCCAGCAGCACGTCGGCGAAGGACGGCGCGGTCGCGCGTTCGAAATGTTGCAGACGTTCGTATTCGGCCACGTCGACCACGACCACGGCAGGCTTGCCGTGCTTGGTCACGGTTTGCGGGCTGCGCCGCGCGGCCTCGACGACCTCGCTGAAGCGGTTCTTGGCGTCCTGCACCGACCAACTGCGCTCGGCCATCGGGTGGAGCTTTCTGGCTAGATTATCTAGCTAGAATAGGACGGCAGTCAATCGCCGTCAAGGCATCGCGCCGGCTCCGACATCGTCACCCGGTCCCTGACGCTGGGGCGTTGCTGCATGCGGGCGTACCATTCCTGCAGCGCGCCGCAATCCGCCGGCACCGGCAGTTTCAGCAGGCCGGCGAAGATCATCCCGCCGACCAAGGTGATGTCGGCCATCGAGAACGCCTCGCCGGCGACGAAGCGCTGGCTTTGCAGAACGCCATCGAAGTAGCGCATGCCGTTCAGGGCCTTGTCGCGCTGCCGCAGGCCCCATTCGGGGTTCTGATAGATCTCGACATCGGGGCCGAGCCCCGGCGTGGCGTGGTGGAAATAGACGCTGACGGCGTCGAGCAGTTCGAGCTCGGCGCGCTTGCTCATCATGTGGATCAGGCCCTTGTCGCGCGGCGTCGTGCCGGTGAGGGTGGGGGCGCCATCCAGCGCGTCCAGATATTCGGTAATGGCGGTGCATTCGCCGATGAAGGTGCCGTCGTCGAGCTCGAGCACGGGCAGCGTGCCCGAATAGTTCTTGGCGAGGAAGTCGGGCCGCTTGTGCTCGCCTTTCCACAGATCGACCGTCACGAATTCGACGCGCGAGCGCATGTTTTTCTCGGCCAGGGCGATGCGCACGCGGGCCGGATAGGGCCCGGTCGGCCAGTCGTGGATCTTCATGCGCGGCTGCGCCGGGTTGGTCTGGTTCATTTTGTCTATCTGCCGGTTGGTAGGCAAAGCTAGAACCTTTGATTTATCGGCGTCAACCCCTATCTATCGCTTGGTAGGCACCGCCCTTGCGGCTGCAACGACGGGGGTTTGCCTGCCCGCCGAGAACCTCCCAAGAGGCCGACATGAGCTCGAACACCCGGGAAGCCATCATGGCGGCGGCCAGACGGACCGCGCAGGCGCATGGCTATAGTGGCTTGAATTTCCGCGATCTCGCGGCCGAAGTCGGCATCAAGGCCGCCAGCATCTATCACTATTTCCCGAGCAAGGCCGATCTCGGCGCCGCGATAGCCAAGCGCTATTGGCAGGATACGGAAGCCGCGCTTGCGGCCCTGGCCACTGAAGCGCCGGATCCGCTCAGCGCGCTAAGGCAATATCCCGAGACGTTTCGCAAGGCGCTCGCGACCGACAACCGCATCTGCCTGTGCAGCTTCATGGCCGCCGAAGTCGACGATCTGCCGGCTGCGGTGAGCCAGGAGGTCCGGACCTTCGCGGATATCAATGTCGCATGGCTGAGCAAAACTCTGGCCGCGGCCGCCCTGGTCGGTGCGCAGGAGAGCGAAGCGCGGGCCCGCGCCATCTTCGCCGCCGTCGCCGGCGCGCAATTGATGGCCCGGAGCCGCCAGGATATCACGCTCTATGACGCCCTGATCGCCAGCTATCGCGAAGCCGGCCTGCTACCGGCATAGTCGGCGCGCGCTGCGCTGGGCAGGCGCGCAGCCGCGAGTCCGTGTCCCGGGCGCGGTGCAGCACGTAGTGCTGCTCCGCAGAACCGGGACCCCGCTTCGCTGCCGGGCCAAGCGTCTCAGTGCCCAAAGCGGGGCCCCGGCTTAGCAGCGCACCACGCCGCAAGAGCGGCGCGCTGCGCAGCATCCGGGGCACGGTGTTGCTTTGTATTTTGTGGTGGAACTAACAACCATGCCCCCGTGTCCCGGGCGCGATGCGGCACGCAGTGCCGCTTCGCAGAACCGGGACCCCGCTATGCTACCGGGCAAGCGCTTCAGTTCCACCGAAGCGGGGCCCCGGCTTAGCAGCGCACCACGCCGCAAGCGCGGCGCGCTGCGCAGCATCCGGGGCACGGTGTTGCTTTGTATTTTGTGGTGGAACTAACAACCATGCCCCCATGTCCCGGGCGCGGTGCAGCACGTAGTGCTGCTCCGCAGAACCGGGACCCCGCTTCGCTGCCGGGCCAAGCGTCTCAGTGCCCAAAGCGGGGCCCCGGCTTAGCAGCGCACCACGCCGCAAGCGCGGCGCGTTGCGCAGCATCCGGAGCACGGTGTTGCTTTGTATTTTGTGGTTGAACTAACAACGATGCCCCCGTGTCCCGGGCGCGATGCGGCACGCAGTGCCGTTTCGCAGAACCGGGACCCCGCTATGCTGCCGGGCCGAGCGGTTGAGTGCCATCAAGCGGGGCCCCGGCTCAGCAGCGCACCACGCCGCAAGAGCGGCGCGTTGCGCTGCGTCCGGGGCACGGTTGCAGCTTCAGAATTCTCGGCGAGCCGTCGTCAACAGGGGGGCGGGACTGCGGCAAACCCCTCGTGTTCCGTGCTGCGGGATTACGGCCATGCGCCGGCTCAATCCCAGGTTCGGCCAAGACAATCGCTGCCGTTCGTGTCTATAAACCCTGCGCAGCATCCGCGCGGGATGGTTCGCCAACGATGCCAAGAAAAGCCCAGGGAGAACGACACCAATGAAGACGGCTTATGTAGCCCGCCAGACGCCCTATACGCTGGCGCCCGAAGACGCCCTCAATGACCTGCGGATGTCCGAAAAGGTCCGGCCGCTTTACGATCAGGTCCGCAACTTCATCGCCAGCACGGTGGTGCCGATGTCGGTCGAGTTCGAGCGCGCCGGCAAGAGCAAGACCGATCGCTGGTCGTTCACGCCGGAGCAGCTCGAGATTCTCGACCAGGCCAAGACCAAGGCCAAAGAGGCCGGCCTGTGGAACTTCTTCCTGCCCGATGCCGAGACCGGCGAAGGCCTCAACAATCTCGATTACGCCTATATCGCCGCCGAGCTCGGCAAGAATCCGCTGGCCTCGGAGGTGATGAACTGCGCCGCCCCCGACACCGGCAATATGGAAGTGCTGGAGCGGGTCGGCACGCCGGCGCAGAAGGAAAAGTGGCTGAAGCCGCTGCTGGCCGGCGAGATCCGCTCGGCCTATGCGATGACCGAGCCGAACGTGGCCTCGTCGGATGCCAAGAACATTTCGACCCGCGCGGTGCTGGTCGGCGACGAGTGGGTCATCAATGGCGAGAAATACTACATCTCCGGCCTTGGTGATCCGCGCTGCAAGATCATGATCGTGATGGTCAAGACCAGCCCCGACGCTGGTCCCAGCCAGCAGCAGTCGCAGATCCTGGTGCCTGTCGACACCCAAGGCGTCGAGATCGTCGGCCCGATGCATGTGTTCGGCCACGACCACGCGCCGCGCGGCCACATGCATGTGCGCTTCAACGACGTCCGCGTACCGCGGGACAACATCCTGCTCGGCGAAGGCCGCGGCTTCGAGATTTCGCAGCTGCGGCTCGGCCCCGGCCGCATCCATCATTGCATGCGCACCATCGGCAAGGCCGAGAAGGCGCTCGACATGATGGTGGCGCGCGGGCTGACGCGCGAGGCGTTCGGCCGGCCGATCGCGATGCTCGGCGGCAATCTGCAGATCATCGCGCAAGCGCGTTGCGAGATCGAGGCGATGCGGCTGATGGTGCTGAAGGCCGCCAAGGCGATGGACGTGATGGGCAACAAGGAAGCCCGGATCTGGGTCAGCATGGTCAAGGCGATGGTGCCCAAGCGCGCCTGCGACATCATCGACCAGGCGATCCAGATGCACGGCGCCACCGGCATCTCGCAATGGACGCCGCTGGCCGAGATGTATACCGACGTCCGCCATCTGCGCTTCGCCGACGGTCCCGACGAGGTGCACTGGATGGTGGTCGGTCGTCACGAATTGTCGCTGTAGCCGGTCGCGGTTAGTAGACCGGCAGGTAATACCAACAGTCGTTGCCTCTCGTTCGTCATGCCCGGCCTTGTGCCGGGCATCCACGCCTTGAAAGCAATGCCGGATCAAAGACGTGGATGGCCGGGACAAGCCCGGCCATGACCAAATTGATGAGTCAACGGCAAAGTCGGTTGGTATAAGTCGGCCGAAAAATCAGCGGTCGCCTCGGTGCCCTTGCGGCACCGGCGCGGTCGCCGCGATCCGATAATCGACCATGGCGATCAAGATGATGTCCCCCCATCATCCTGATGCAGCCGTCCGCTTACTCCTTCGCCGCATAGAGCAGCGGCACCGCGGCATCGACCATCACCTCGACCAGGCTGACGCCCTCATGGCTCAGCGCGCGGATCAGCACCGGCGTCAGGTCGGCGCAGCGTTCGACCCGCGCGGCGTCGCAGCCCATCGCCTGGGCGAGGCCGACGAAATCGATCCCGGGCAGATCCAGCCCCGGCACGTCGCGCACCTGCATCACCTGGCTGAACGAGCGCATCGCGCCATAGCCGCGATTATTGATCACCACCACGGTCAACGGCAGCTTGCGCTGCGCCGCGGTCCACAGCGCCTGGATCGAATACATCGCCGAGCCGTCGCCGATCAGGCAGACGATGCGGCGCCCCGGCTGCGCCAGCGCGATGCCGACCGAGGCCGGCAGCGAAAAGCCGAGCCCGCCGCTGGCCATGGTGCAGAAACTGTCCTGGCCGCGCATCGGCAGGAATTTCTGCATCGCCGGCCGATGCGACGGCGCTTCCTCGACCAGCATCGCGTCGCCCGGCATCGCGCCGGCCAGCGCATGCATCAGGAATTCGGCATGGATCGGATCGGCGGCCACGGGCCGCGACGGCGCGCGGTGGCCGACGGGCGCGGCGCGGGTGGTGGCGTGCAGCAGCTCGAGCAGCATGGTCAGCGCCGGCTTCATCGTCGCGATGATGCTGGTGCCGACCGGGCTGACGGCGGCGGCGGCCGGATCGTCGATGATCTGGAACAGCGGGATGGCGCCGTCGAGAATCGCCGCGTGGCCCTCGACATGGAAGGTGAAGATCGGCGCGCCGATCACCACCACCAGATCATGGCAGCGCAAAGTGTGGGACAATTGCCCCGGCGCGGCGTGCAGGAAGCCGGCGAACAGCGGATGGCGCTCCGGAAAGCTGCAGCGATGCGAAAACGGGCTGACCCAGACCGGCGCCTTGGCGCGCTCGGCCAGCCGCACCATCAGATCGACCGCGCGCTCCCGATCGATCGCCGGGCCGACCACGAAAGCCGGGTTCTTGCTCTTGCCCAGCGCCGCGGCCAGCGCCCGCATCGCCTCCGGATCCGGGCCGAGCTCGCGGCTGATGCGGCGCGGCGCGACCTTTGCGGCCGGCCGCGCCCAGTCGTCGATCGGCACCGACACGAAGGTCGGCCCACAGGGCGGCTGCATCGCCACATAATAGGCCCGCGCGATCGCGGCGGGCACGTCCTCGGCGCGCGCCGGCTCGACGCTGTATTTGACATAAGGCAGCGGAAATTCGGCGGCGCGTTCGGCGCCGAGAAACGGCTGCAGCGGCAGCAGGCTGCGCGCCTGCTGCCCGGCGGTGATCACCAGCGGGGTCTGGTTGCGATAGGCGGTGTAGATATTGCCGAGCGCATTGCCGACCCCGGCCGCCGAATGCAGATTGACGAAGCCGGCATTGCGCGTCGCCTGCGCATAGCCATCCGCCATCGCGATCACGCTGGCCTCCTGCAGGCCGAGCACATAGTCGATGTCATCCGGCCAGTCGCTCAGAAACGGCAATTCGGTGGAGCCCGGATTGCCGAATACTTTGTCGATCCCGAACGCCCTCAGCAGCGCCAGCGTCGCCGATTTGACGGTGGTCACGGCAGCGCCGGTCTTCGTCGTCTGAGCCAAAACCGTCCTCCCAGCATGGCCGGTTCCCGGCCGAATTATCATTGCGGCGATCAATCCGCAGGGAAGGCGGGAAGTCAACGGGCATCAGCGAGGCCCGTGTCCCGGGTGCGATGCGGCACACCCGGGTCCGCGCTCCGAGCGGCCCGAATGCAGGCTCCGTGCCGCTCCGGTTTGTTTTGATGAATCTAACCAACCGGTGTCCCGGGCGCGATGCGGCACGCAGTGCCGCTTCGCAGAACCGGGACCCCGCTTAGCTGCCGGGCCGGCGCTTCAGTGCTACCAAAGCGGGGCCCCGGCTCAGCAGCGCACCACGCCGCTGCGCGGCGCGCTGCGCTGCGTCCGGGGCACGGTGCTGCTTGTATTTTTATTGGAACTAACAACTATGCCCGTGTCCCGGGCGCGGTGCAGCACGTAGTGCTGCTCCGCAGAACCGGGACCCCGCTTAGAGCGGTTCATCGATTGATAGAAGCGGATTTGGTCGTTCCCATGGGTACTAAGTCCTCATCCTGAGGAGCCCGGCGAAGCCGGGCGTCTCGAAGGATGAGGAGCCGCATGGTCTGCGGCCCATGGTTCGAGACGGCGCTTCGCGCCTCCTCACCATGAGGCGGTGCCTGTTGTGAGCGCTCCAAAGCGCAGTCCCGATTCCATCAAAAACAAAACTGCTCTAGCTGCCGGGCCAAGCGCTTCAACTCCCAAAGCGGGGCCCCGGCTCAGCAGCGCACCACGCCGCTGCGCGGCGCGTTGCGCTGCGTCCGGGGCACGTGAGGCGATGGGTGGAACGCGAACAGCGGCGCTGAAAGGCTTTGATGGGCCGGCCTCGCGAAACCGTAGCCCCCGCGCGACTACCTCCGCCTTGGCATCCTGAACGGCAGCATCGCCTGCACCACCGGCAGCTTGAAGCGATCGAGCGACAGCGATTCATGCATCAAGGTCACCTTCTCGCCGAGCAGCGTGGTGGCCACCACCGAGCGGGTGTAGAACGGGGCGTCTTCCAGCGTCTTCACCACGCGCGCGCCATTGTCGCTGCGGGCGTTGCGATTGACGCGCCAGCCGGAGCGGGCCAGCGGCACCAGTTGCGGGCGCTCGAAGGGCTGCATGTTGCCCTTGGCGTCGAAGGTGACGGCGAGATCGAAGCGGCTGCCGTCGCGGCGCTCGGCCTCGTAGAGGATCGCGGTGCCGTCGCGCAGCGCGCCGCGCGACCATTCCCAGTCGCGAAACCCGGTCTCGATCGGCGCGTCGCCCGCATTGGTGTCGAGATAGCCTTCGCCCTGCCAGCGCAGCGACGGCTGCGCCATCTCGACCTCGACCCGCGCGCAGGGCGCGATCGGCCACCAGCGATGATTCCCATCGGCATTGAGGACAAAGCACTGGCTGTTGATCGCGCTGGGCAACACCCGGACCCGGCCGCGGATCCGGCCCGGCACCGGGGCGCTGACCTCGTTGATATTGATGGTCAGCGCGGTGCCGTCCCACGACAGATCGCTGGGACCGACCAACAGCGCGTTGACGGTGCGCGCAACGCGGCCGCGCGCGCGCTCGGTCATGGTCCAGCGATTGCCGCCGGGCCGATACAGCGCGACGTTGAGCGCGCAATGATTCATCGGATCGGCCGCGCCCTTGCGCCGCGCGAAGGCGTAATAGGGCGAGAACACGCTGCCCACAAAGGCGATGATGGTGAGGCCCTCGCGGCCGTCATCGCTCAGCGCGTCGATGTACCACCAGGCATAGCCGTTGCGCGGCACATCCAGGTTGAATCCGGCGCGTCGTTCGTCGGTCTCGTTGGGCCAGGGGATCATGCATCTATCCAGTCAGTCGATCAGTCGCGGCGCGACGCCGCGGGGCCGGCCCGTTGCAGGTCGCGCTCGATATCGGCCAGCAAGCTCGCCGCCGCAGCGCGGCCTGACAGCGCCGCCATCGGCACGCCGGGGCCCGGATGGGTGCTGCCGCCGGCCAGATACAGGCCCGGAATCTTGGTCCGCGCGCCGGGCCGGGCGAAGGACGAGGTCCAGCCATGCGAGGCCCGACCATACAGCGCGCCGCCGGTGGCGGGAAACATCCGTTCGAAATCGCTCGGCGTGGTCACCGTGGTCGCCTCGCTGCGCCGCGCGATCCGCAAGCCGCAACGCGCCAGTACACCGAAGGCGCGCTCGGCATAGCGCGCGATCTCGGCGTCGTCGAAGGTCTTTTTGTCGCCGATCGGCGGCGCATTGATCAGCACGAACAGTTCCTCCTCGCCGTCCGGGCCGATCCTGTCTTCATTATCGATGCGATGCTGGCCGCAGACATAGACCGTGGGCTCATCCGGCACCTCGCCGCGGCCGAAAATATCGGTGAATTCCCTGGCATAGTCGCGCGAGAAGAACACCGAATGCCGGCTCAGCGGAAAGCCGTCGGCCTTCGCCACCATGCTCCAGGTGATCGCCGACAGCGATCGCGATGAGCGCGCAATCGGCGCCGCGGCGCCGGCGATCGTGGCGCCGAACAGGCCGTTCGCTACCGCGCCGACATCGCCATTGACGATCACCGCATCGGCCGCGATCGTCTCGCCGCTTGTCAGCCGCACCCCACAGGCCCGGCCGGAGGCGGTCATCACCTCACTGACCTTCTGCTCATATTGGATGCTGGCGCCTTGCGCGGTGGCGCAGTCGGCCAGCGCCTGGGCCAGCGCATGCATGCCGCCATCGACGATCCAGACGCCCTGCTGCTCGACATGGGCGACCAGCATCAGCGTCGCGGGCGCCTGATAGGGCGAGGAGCCGCAATAGGTGGCGTAGCGTCCGAACAATTGATGCAGCCGCGGATCGTGGAAGTAATCGCCGAGCGCCTTCCACATCGTGGTGAAGGGGCGGATGTGATGCAGCTCCATCATGCCGCGCAGCCCGTTGGCGCCGAGCAGTCCCGGCAGGCTCGGCGAGGTGGCGCGCAAGAACGGGGTTTCGAGGATCTGATAGATCCGCCGGCTGTCGGCGCAGAACCGCCGATAGCGTTTGGCCTCGGCGCTGCCGGCGAAGTCGCCGATCGCATCGGCCGAGCGCGCCTCGTCGGCGAACAGATCGAGTCTTGTCTGCGCGTCCCAGGCATGGCGCGCCAGCACCTGCAGCGGGCGCAGCCGGACGTGGTCGGTGAAAGTCCGGCCGGCGGCGGCGAACAATTCCTCGAACACCCAGCGCATCGTGAACACCGTCGGGCCGCTGTCGATCCGCGCCGGCCCGATTCCGACCTGGCGCAGCTTGCCGCCCGGTGCCGCGCCGCGCTCCAGCACGGTGACGTCGAGCCCACGCGCCGACAGCGCCAGCGCCGCCGCCAGCCCGGCCATCCCGGCGCCGACCACCACGACCCGATCCTTGACGATTCGCTGTTGCAACATCAGGAGCCGACTCCCCGGGCGACATTGGCATTGTCATTGCGCGTCATCATTGACAGGTGTCCATAAACATTTACACTCGATCGTGACAAGTCAAATTGACACTTGCTTTCAAAGCACGGGAGCCGGCCATGGATGTCACCAATCGGATCGAGCGGGCTCTAACAGATGCCTTGAATCAGGCCGATGTGACAGGGTGCCCGCCGCGACTGGCGGCGGCCATGCGCTACGCCGTGTTCCCGCGCGGTGCCCGGGTTCGGCCACGGCTTTGTCACAGCGTTGCCGCAGCATGTGGCGAGGACAACCCCGCCGCCACCGAAGCCGCTGGCGCGGCTCTGGAATTGATGCATTGCGCCTCCCTGGTCCATGACGATCTGCCGTGTTTCGACGGCGCTGCGACACGGCGCGGCCGGCCCTCGGTGCATGTCGCCTTCGGCGAACCGCTGGCGGTGCTGACCGGTGACGCACTGATCGTGCTAGCGTTCCAGACCATCGCGCGCGTCACCTGCGCGCCGGATCGACTCGCGGCGCTGACCATGACGATCGGGCAGGCGGTCGGCGTGCCGTTCGGCATCGTCGCCGGTCAGGCCTGGGAATGCGAACAGGAAATCAACCTCGCACATTATCACCGCTCCAAGACCGGCGCGCTGTTTGTCGCCGCCACCGCGGCGGGCGCGGCCTCGGCCGGCGCCGATCCGGCACCGTGGCGGATGGTCGGCGAGAAGATCGGCGAGGCCTATCAGGTCGCCGACGATCTGCGCGACGCCGCCGCCGATGAGGACGAGATCGGCAAGCCGGTCGGTCAGGACGTGGCGCATAACCGCCCCAGCGCGGTGACGCAGATGGGTATCGACGGCGCCGTGTTCCATCTGCAGTCGCTGGTGCGCGGCGCGATCGAGGCGATGCCGCCTTGCGCCAATGGCAACGAACTGCGCTCGCTGATCATGTCCGAAGCCAAGCGTCTGGTGCCGGCCAAGCTCGCGCAGTCGGCGGCGTAGCCAGGATGACCACGGTCTGGCCGTCCAGCCGGGCCGGTGGTAGGACGACGATGATCCCTTTGAGTCTTCGCGATCGGCTGCTCGGCCTGCGTGATGCGCTGCGCTCGAGCGCGCGATTTCAGCGCTTTGCAGCGGCTTTTCCGCTGACCCGGCGGGTGGCGCGGCGCCGCGCCGGGGTGATGTTCGATCTGATCGCCGGCTTCGTCTATTCGCAGGTGCTGCTCGCCTGCGTGCAGCTCAAACTGTTCGATCGCCTCGCCGCCGGCCCGGTCAGCGCCGAGGACCTCGCCGCGCGCTTGTCATTGCCGCTGGATTCGATGCGGCTGCTGCTCGACGCCGCGGTGGCGCTCGATCTGGTGCAACACCGCAGCCGGTCGCGCTACGGCCTCGGTCCGCTCGGCGCCGAACTGCGCGGCAATCCCAGCGTCACTGCCTTGGTCGCCCATCACGCCATTCTGTATCGCGATCTGTCCGACCCCGTGGCGCTGCTGCGCGACGGCGGCGGTGGCGGTGAGCTCGCGGCCTATTGGGCCTATGCGCGCGACCGCAACGCCGCCGACCTGTCCGGCGATTCGATCGCGCCCTACACCGAACTGATGGCGGCATCGCAGCCGATGATCGCCAATGAAGTGCTGCATGCCGTCTCGTTCCGCGATCGCAGCTGCCTGCTCGACGTCGGCGGCGGTGACGGCGCCTTCCTGGCCGCGGTCGCGGCGCGCGCGCCGCAGCTGCGCTGCATCCTGTTCGACCTTCCGGCAGTCGCCGCCCGCGCCGCCGCGCGATTCGAGGCCACCGGATTGTCGTCCCGCGCCACCGCGATCGGCGGCAGCTTCCTCACCGACGCACTGCCCGACGGCGCCGATATCGTTTCCCTGGTCCGAGTCATCCATGACCACGACGACGCCGAGGTGATGACGCTGCTGCGGGCGATCCACCGCGCGCTGCCGGCGGGCGGTCAATTGCTGGTGGCCGAGCCGATCGCCGGGGTCCGCGGCGCCGAGGCCATCGGCGATGCCTATTTCGCCTTTTATTTGAAAGCGATGGGCAGCGGTAAGGCGAGGACCTTCGCGCAGCTGAAACACCTTCTTGAGGCCGCCGGGTTTGGCGACATCCAGCTGGGTGCGGGGCCGATGCCGCTGGTCGCCTCCATAATTACCGCCGTCAAACGCCAGGAAGTGTGTTAATCTGGCTTGACACTATTCTACGTCAGTTTAGCATGACAGTCGCGGCGGCGGTGTCTCCGTCCCTCGGAATTTGGAGTAGGCGATGGAAACCATCGCGGTCGTTCTCACACAGCCACAACATGTCGAGCTGAGCCGGCTGGCCCTGACGGCGCCGACGGCTGACGATGTCGTGGTGGATGTGGCCTGGAGCGGCGTCAGCACCGGCACCGAGCGGCTGCTGTGGTCCGGCCAGATGCCGCAATTCCCCGGCATGGGCTATCCGCTGGTTCCCGGCTACGAGTCGGTCGGCGAGGTCGTCGAGGCCGGTCCGGGCTCCGATCTGCGCCCCGGACAGCTGGTTTTCGTACCCGGCGCCAAATGCTTCGGCGAAGTCCGCGGCCTGTTCGGCGCCTCGGCCTCGCGGCTTGTCGTGCCCGGCAAGCGCGTGGTGCCGCTCGACCAGCAGCTCGGCGAGCGTGGCATTCTGCTGGCGCTGGCGGCAACCGCTTATCATGCGATCGCGGCCCCCGGCGCGGTGGCGCCGGCCTGCATCGTCGGTCACGGCGTGCTCGGCCGCCTGCTTGCCCGGATCGCGATCGCGCTCGGCAATCCGCCGCCGATAGTGTGGGAGAAGAACCCGATCCGTGTCAGCGGCGCCACGGACTATCAGGTGATCGACCCCGAAGCCGACCCGCGCCGCGACTACGCCAGCATCTACGACGTCAGTGGCGACGCCCAACTGCTCGATACGCTGATCGGCCGGCTCGCGCCGCGTGGCGAGATCGTGCTGGCCGGTTTCTATCACCAGCCGCTGTCGTTCAATTTCCCGCCGGCCTTCATGCGCGAGGCCCGCATCCGCATCGCCGCCGAATGGCAACCGCCGGATATAGCGGCCACCAAGGCGCTGATCGAGGCCGGCAAATTGTCGCTCGATGGGCTGATCACGCATCACCACGATGCCAAGGCCGCGCCCGCCGACGCTTATCGCATCGCCTTTGAAGACCCCGCCTGCCTGAAAATGGTCCTTAACTGGAGATTGAGCTGATGAACGTTGCGACTCCAATCGCCATGACAGACGCACTCCGGGCTGAGGCCTCGATCGAGCCCGACGCGCCGGTGACCACTCCGGTCACCAAGGAAACCCAGATCATCGCGATTTATGGCAAGGGTGGCATCGGCAAGAGCTTCACGCTCGCCAACCTGTCCTACATGATGGCGCAGCAGGGGAAGAAAGTGCTGCTGATCGGCTGCGATCCGAAGAGCGACACCACCTCGCTGCTGTTCGGCGGCAAGGCCTGTCCGACCATTCTGGAGACGTCGTCGAAGAAGAAGCTCGCCGGCGAGGAAGTGAAGATCGGCGACGTCTGCTTCAAGCGCGACGGCGTCTACGCGATGGAGCTCGGTGGCCCGGAAGTCGGCCGCGGCTGCGGCGGTCGCGGCATTATTCACGGCTTCGAATTGCTGGAGAAGCTCGGCTTCCACGAATGGGGCTTCGACTACGTGCTGCTCGACTTCCTCGGCGACGTGGTGTGCGGCGGCTTCGGTCTGCCGATCGCGCGCGACATGTGCCAGAAGGTGATCGTGGTCGGCTCCAACGACCTGCAGTCGCTTTACGTGGCGAACAATGTCTGCTCCGCGGTGGAGTATTTCCGCAAGCTCGGCGGCAATGTCGGCGTCGCCGGCATGGTGATCAACAAGGACGACCAGACCGGCGAGGCGCAGGCCTTTGCCGAGGCGGTCGGCATTCCCGTGCTCGCGGCGATCCCGGCCGATGACGGCATCCGCAAGAAGAGCGCGAACTACGAAATCATCGGTCTGCCGGGCGGCGAGTGGGGTTCGCTGTTCGAAGAGCTCGCAACCAATGTCGGCGCCGCGCCGCCGGTTCGGCCGACGCCGCTGAGCCAGGACGGTCTGCTGGGGCTGTTCGCCAGCGACGTCACCGGCCGCGATGTGGTGCTGGAGCCCGCGACGCTGGAAGACATGTGCGGCGCCTCGGTGCTGGACAAGCCGTCGCTCGAAGTCGTCTACGACGCGGTCTGATGACGATCATGATGCGGAGTTCGACATGAACGCGATGTCCCGATATTCCGGCCCGATTGCTGACTCGGTCGTCAATGATCCAGTCGAGCCCGAGGTCGATGTCGCGGCCACCGCGCAGCCTGCGGTCAATGCGCAGCCCGCGATCAATGCGGCGGCGACCAAGACCGACGGTCTTGGCTGTCATGCCGGCGCCGACGAGATGAAGGCTGCGGCTAACGCCGCCGGCAAGAGCGACATTCTCGACCGCTATGCCGCCGATTATCCCAAGGGTCCGCACGATCAGCCGCAAAGCATGTGCCCGGCATTCGGCTCGTTGCGGGTCGGTCTGCGGATGCGTCGCACTGCGACGATTCTCTCCGGATCGGCGTGCTGCGTCTATGGCCTGACCTTCACCTCGCATTTCTACGGCGCGCGCCGCACCGTCGGCTATGTGCCGTTCAATTCCGAAACCCTGGTCACCGGCAAGCTGTTCGAGGACATCCGCGAGGCGGTGTTCAAGCTGGCCGATCCGGCGCTGTACGACACCATCATCATCACCAATCTGTGCGTGCCGACCGCGTCGGGCGTGCCGCTTGATCTGCTGCCGAACGAAATCAACGGCGTGCGCATCATCGGCATCGACGTGCCGGGATTCGGCGTGCCGACCCACGCCGAGGCCAAGGACGTGCTGTCGGCGGCGATGCTGGAATATGCTCGCAAGGAGGCCGAGCAGGGGCCGGTGCAGGCGCCGCGCGGCGGACGCAGCGAGCGGCCCACCGTGACGCTGCTCGGCGAGATGTTTCCGGCCGATCCGGTCGGCATCAACATGATGCTGGAGCCGCTCGGCCTGGCCGCCGGCCCGGTAGTGCCGACTCGCGAATGGCGCGAACTCTATGCGGCGCTGGATTGCTCGGTAGTCGCGGCAATTCACCCATTCTACACCGCCTGCATTCGGCAATTCGACATCGCCGGCCGCAAGGTCGTCGGCTCCGCGCCGGTCGGCCATGACGGCACCGAGGCCTGGCTCGAGGCCATCGGCACCGCCTGCAACGTGGCGCGCGACAAGATCGACGCCGCGAAGAACCGATTCCTGCCGGCGATCAAGGCCGCGCTTGCCGCCAAGCCAATCGATGCCCGGATCACCGTGTCGGGCTATGAGGGCTCGGAATTGCTGGTGGCGCGGCTGCTGATCGAAAGCGGCGCGGAGGTGCCCTATGTCGGCACCGCGGCGCCGCGCACCCAATGGTCGGATCCCGACCGCGAATGGCTCGAGGCCAAGGGCGTGCGGGTGCAGTATCGCGCATCGCTGGAAATGGATCTCGCCGCGATCGACGAGTTCAAGCCGCAGCTGGCGATCGGCACCACCCCGGTGGTGCAGAAAGCCAAGCAACTGGCGATCCCGGCGCTGTACTTCACCAATCTGATCTCGGCGCGGCCACTGTTCGGCGTCGCCGGCGCCGGCTCGCTGGCGCAGGTGGTCAATGCCGCGCTCGCCAACCAGTCGCGCTTCGACGAGATGAAAGAGTTCTTCGGCGATGTCGGCCAGGGCTACGCGGCCGGTGTCTGGGAAGACACCCCGAAGGACAACATCCCCTTCCGCGAGAAATACAAGAAGCAGATCGAAGCCCTGGCGAAGAAGCGCAAGTCGGAGGAGATGATCTGATGCTGGTGCTCGATCACGATCGCGCGGGCGGCTATTGGGGCGCGGTCTACGCCTTTACCGCCGTGAAGGGCTTGCAGGTGATCATCGATGGCCCGGTCGGTTGTGAAAACCTGCCGGTGACCTCGGTGCTGCACTACACCGACGCGCTGCCGCCGCACGAACTGCCGATCGTCGTCACCGGGCTCGGCGAGGAAGAACTCGGCCAGACCGGCACCGAAGGCGCGATGAAGCGCGCTCATCGTGTGCTCGATCCCTATCTGCCGGCCGTTGTGGTGACCGGCTCGATCGCCGAGATGATCGGCGGTGGCGTCACCCCCGAAGGCACCAATATCAAGCGCTTCCTGCCGCGCACCATCGACGAGGATCAATGGCAGGCTGCCGACCGCGCCATCGTCTGGCTGTGGAAGGAATACGGCCCGAAGAAGATCCCGGCGCGCAAGCCGCTGTCGCCGGACGTCAAGCCGCGGGTCAATATCATCGGTCCGATCTACGGCACCTTCAATATGCCGTCGGATCTGCATGAAATTCGCCGGCTGATCGAGGGCATCGGCGCCGACGTCAATATGGTGTTTCCGCTCGGCAGCCATCTGGCCGACATTCCGAAGCTGGTAAATGCCGACGTCAATGTCTGCATGTACCGCGAATTCGGCCGGATGCTGTGCGAGGCGCTGGAGCGGCCCTATCTACAGGCGCCGATCGGATTGCACTCGACCACCAAATTCCTGCGCAAGCTCGGCGAATTGCTCGGGCTCGATCCGGAGCCCTTCATCGAGCGCGAGAAGAACACCACGATCAAGCCGTTGTGGGATCTGTGGCGCTCGGTGACCCAGGATTTCTTCGGCACAGCGAGCTTTGCGATCGTCGCCAACGAGACCTATGCGCGCGGGGTGCGCAATTTTCTCGAGACCGAAATGGGGCTGCCCTGCACCTTCTCGGTCTCCCGGCTGTCCGGAAAGAAGACCGATAACGACGCGATCCGCGCCGCGGTGCGCGAGAAGCCGCCGCTGATCCTGTTCGGCAGCTACAATGAGCGGATGTACCTGGCCGAGGCCGGCGGGCGGGCGATCTACATCCCGGCCTCGTTCCCCGGCGCGGTGATTCGCCGCCATATCGGCACGCCGTTCATGGGCTATTCCGGCGCGACCTATCTGGTGCAGGAAGTCTGCAACGCGCTGTTCGACGCGCTGTTCAACATTCTGCCGCTGGCCGGTGATCTCGACCGCGTCGATCCGACGCCGGCGCGCCGCCACGAAGAAATTCTCTGGAGCGACGAGGCCAAGGCGCTGCTCGACGAAGTACTCGAGGCGCATCCGGTGCTGGTCCGCATTTCCGCCGCGAAACGGTTGCGCGATGCCGCCGAAAGCAGCGCGCGGCGGGCAGGGGAAGATCTTGTTACGACCGAATCTGTCACCAAGGCGCGGGCTGCGCTGATGGATGGGCAGTTAGTATGAATGTGATTTGAGCCAGCGCAATGCGGATCACGTTTTCGCGACGTCTTATGCGCAATGCAACAGTGAGGAGATGATCGATGTCCGACTATGTCTACACCGGCCGTCGTTCCAAGGTGCTTCCGGAAAGCGCCGCGGTGGAATCGCGCGTGATGTTCGGCGGCTGCTACGCATTGTTTCTGCTGCGTGCGATCGTGACGCGGGTGATGCCGTGGCGCAGGAAATCAGCAAGCCGGGAGTCGGTTTTCAGCGAGGCGCATAATGCGGCGAGCGTATCGGTGACGTCGTCGTTCATGGGGTTGTAATTCTCGAATTTCGTCTGGCGGTGCCGGACGAAACCGTGCCGTCTCGGAAACGAAACGGTAAATCGCTGTCGTTTCGGAAACGATGCGGCATTCGTTGTCGCCCGCGCTCGGGCGGCGAGCGGCCGATAAGGCCATCACTAGGAGGTGTACCAAATGAGTGACGGTTCCATCTCGGGACTTTCCGAAGCGGAAGCCAAGGAATTCCACTCGATCTTCGTGACGAGCTTCTTCCTCTTCATCGTTGTCGCGGTGGTTGCCCACATTCTTGCTTGGATGTGGCGTCCCTGGCTAGCGCCCATTGGCGGTTACAAGACCGCGCTGGATAGCATCCAGCATCTTGCAACGTATCTGTCGTAAAGGGAGGCAATCATGTGGCGAATTTGGCTTCTGTTTGATCCGCGCCGTGCGCTGGTCCTGCTGTTCACGTTCTTGTTCGGTCTGGCAATCATCATCCACTTCATCCTGCTGAGCACCAGCCGGTTCAACTGGCTTGATGGTGCGAAGAAGACCGCCGAGATCACTGTCAGCATGCTCACTTAATGGCATGACGTATTGCTCACCGGAACGGACGAGAAACGGACCCGCCTGCCGGGCTCGTCCGCTTCCGGTAGCTACGCGAATTTGAATGGATCACGACGATGGATATTCCCTGGCTCGCACGCGGAGGAACGATCGATGGCAATGCTCAGCTTTGAGAAAAAATACCGCGTTCGCGGCGGAACGCTAATCGGGGGCGACCTGCTCGATTTCTGGGTCGGCCCGTTCTACGTCGGGCTTTTTGGAGTCACGACTGTGTTCTTCGCGGTCGTCGGCATCGCGTTGATCATGTTGAGCGCCTCAATGGGGCCCACCTGGAATATTTGGCAGATCAGCGTGAATCCGCCCGACGTGAAATACGGATTGGGATTTGCGCCGCTGGCCGAAGGCGGAATCTGGCAGTGGGTGTCGATTTGCGCGGTCGGCGCGTTCTGTTCATGGGCGCTGCGTGAAGTTGAAATCTGCCGCAAGCTCGGCATCGGATTTCATGTTCCCTTCGCCTTCGCCTTCGCCATCTTTGCCTATGTCACCCTGGTGGTGATCCGTCCGGTTCTGATGGGCTCGTGGAGCTACGGATTCCCCTACGGCATCTTCACCCATCTCGATTGGGTCTCGAATACCGGCTATATGTACGGCCAGTTTCACTACAATCCCGCGCACATGATCGCGATCAGCTTCTTCTTCACGACGTGTCTGGCGCTGGCGCTCCATGGCGGCCTGGTTCTGTCGTCGCTGAATCCGGACCGTGGCGAACCCGTGAAGTCACCCGAGCACGAAAACACCGTGTTCCGCGATCTCGTCGGTTACTCGGTCGGGACCTTGGGCATTCATCGTGTTGGTCTGTTCATCGCTCTGTCCGCGGTGTTCTTCAGCGCGGTCTGCATGCTGCTCAGCGGCCCCGTGCTGTCCGAGGGCGGTTCCTGGCCCGAGTGGTGGGAATGGTGGCGTCGGCTTCCGGTCTGGTCTTCGTAATTTAACCCGGTCACAAGAAAGAATCTTCTCATGGCCCAGTATCAAAATATCTTCTCCCAGGTTCAGGTCGAAGGGCCTGCCTATGCCGGGGTCGCGTTACGCCCCGGCAGTTCGCCCCGAGAAACCCAGACCACGTTTATGTACTGGCTCGGAAAGATCGGTGACGCGCAGGTGGGACCGGTCTATCTCGGCTTCACCGGCGTGGCTTCGGCGCTGTGCTTTCTCGTCGCGTTTGAGATCATCGGTCTCAACATGCTGGCGCAGGTGGACTGGAGCCCGATCGCCTTTCTCAAGAACTTCTGTTGGCTCGCCCTCGAGCCACCAAAGCCCGAATACGGCCTGAGCATTCCGCCGCTGAAGGAAGGCGGCTGGTGGTTGATGACCGGGTTCTTCCTCACCACGTCGATCGTCCTGTGGTGGGTTCGCACCTATCGTCGCGCGCGGGCGCTTGGCATGGGGACCCATGTTTCGTGGGCCTTCGCCTCTGCGATCTTTCTCTATCTGTCGATCGGCTTCATTCAGCCGCTGCTGATGGGGTCCTGGAGCGAGGCACCCCCGTTCGGCATCTTCCCGCATCTTGACTGGACCAATAACTTCTCGATCAAGTACGGCAACCTCTACTACAACCCCTTCCACTGCCTCTCGATCGCGTTCCTGTACGGCTCGGCATTGCTGTTCGCCATGCACGGCGCGACCATCCTTTCCGTCAGCCGCTACGGCGGCGAGCGGGAAATCGAGCAGATGGTTGACCGCGGTACCGCACTTGAACGCGCTGCTCTGTTCTGGCGCTGGACGATGGGCTTCAACGCAACGGCGGAATCGATTCACCGCTGGGCGTGGTGGTTCGCCGTGCTGGTCCCGCTCACCGGCGGCATCGGAATCATCCTGACCGGTCCGGTCGTGGATAATTGGTTCGACTGGGGCGTCAAGCACGGGCTGGCCCCGATGCGATAAGAGAGCGCACGACGACCCGAACAGTATGCGCGCGTCCGATCTGCATTTCGCCGGTCTGGCGCGCGCAAGTGCTTTCCCCGATCGTTTTCGACCAGCCCATGGGTTACGCCGAATGGGCAACGGGTAGAGCGCGACCGGACAACCGAACGACGATCGAAGCAGTTCGACGACAAGCTAGGTCAACCTGTTGAAGAGTTGCTTGCAGATACGCCGCCGCCAAGATCTCTATCAGCAGCCGACCACGCTGCTTTATCCAAATGCTTACCGAGTTGCCTGCGCGTGCGAACGACAGTCTCCCGGGGCGGCAATGTTAAGCCAAGGTTAAGAAGTCTGCTCGGTTAAGGGGCGTGGACGCCGGGGTGGAGGCCCCCTTTTTGCTGGAGGATATTTGCCCTGGTGCAAGTGTTCAAATCTCCGAAGGAGTCGCTGGGGGATCTCGGTGCTCTGTCCGCTGCCAAGCTGATTGCCGCGGCGACCGATGTCGCGCTGGTGGTCGACGGACAGGGCGTGATCCGGGACGTGGCGTTTAACAAGGACGAGCTGTCTCTCGAACTGGACGGGCAGGGCCGTTGGCTCGGCTCGCGATTCGTGGAAATCGTGACGTCGGACACCCAACCGAAGGTCCGTGAGCTGTTGCACGAGGCAACCTCCAAGGATGCTTCGAACTGGCGTCAGGTCAATCATCCCTCGCCGCGGGGCGAGGACATTCCGATCATGTATTCGGCGATCAATATCGACCGCCAAGATCACCTCGTCGTGGTCGGGCGCGATTTGCGCCAGCTCGCGGCGATGCAGCAGCGTTTGATCAATGCGCAGCAATCAATGGAGCGGGACTATATCCGGCTGCGCCACGCCGAAACCCGCTATCGTCTGCTGTTTCAGGTGTCGGCGGAAGCGGTGATGATCGTCGATGCGGCAAGCGAACTGGTCGTCGATGCCAATCCGGCGACGCTTGCTCTGTTCGACGTCAGTGCGCCGCAGATGCTGAACTCTTCGATGGCGAGCCATTTTGCTGCGGCCGATCAGCAGGCGGTGCTGAATCTGCTGGCCGATGTCCGCTCGAGCGGCCGCGACGGCCGCGCCCGTGTCCGCCTCGCCAATGAGGGGCGCGGATGCGATCTGTCGGCGTCGTTGTTCCGCCAGGAGAATGCCGCACTGTTCCTGGTCCGGCTGGCGTCGTCTGATTCATTGCCGGAAGGTGCCTTCGCGAAGGCGACGTCGGTGCTGGTGAGATATTTCGAGGCAGCAGCGGATGGGCTCGTGATCACCCAGTTCGATGGCCGCGTGGTGAGGGCGAATCTGGCTTTTTTGGAAATGGCCCAACTGGGCAGCGCGGAACAGTCGCGCGGCGAACCGCTCGACCGCTGGCTCGGCCGAACCGGCGTCGACCTCAGCGTTGCCTTGGCGAATCTGCGGCAGAACGGATCGATCAAGCTGTTCTCGACCGTCATGCGCGGGGAGTATGGCGCGATCGCCGAGGTCGAGGTCTCGGCCGTGGCGGTGGCGGACAGCGACGACAAGCCATGCTTCGGCTTTGCGATCAGGAATGTGGAGAAGCGACTGTCGAGCGCCACCTCGTCGAAGCGCGAATTGCCGCGCTCGGTGGCGCAGCTCACCGAATTGATCGGCCGCGTGCCGCTGCGCGATCTGGTGCGCGAGACCACCGACGTGATCGAGAAGCTCTCGATCGAGGCGGCGTTGGAATTGACCGGCGACAATCGGGCGTCGGCCGCCGATATGCTCGGCCTCAGCCGTCAGAGCCTCTATGTCAAATTGCGGCGCTATGGGCTTGCCGAACATGCACCAGAAGGAGAGGCGGCGGATGAGTAACAGCATGGCCCTGCGGCCGGCCCCCTCCGCGGTGCTCGAGGTGCTGCACCCGATCACCTGGTTTCCGCCGATGTGGGCGTTCGCCTGCGGCGTGGTCTCGTCCGGCGTGCCGATCTCGCAGCGCTGGCCGGAAGTGATCGCCGGCATCGTGCTGTGCGGGCCGCTGCTGGTGGCCACCAGCCAGGTCGTCAACGACTGGTTCGATCGCCATGTCGACGCCATCAACGAGCCGAACCGGCCGATTCCCTCAGGTCGCATTCCCGGCCGCTGGGGGTTGTATCTCTCTTTCCTGTGGACCGGCGCGTCGCTGCTGCTCGCCAGCCAACTCGGCGCCTGGGTGTTCGGCGCGGCCGTGCTCGGCCTGGTGCTGGCCTGGTTCTATTCGATGCCGCCGCTGCGGCTGAAGCAGAATGGCTGGCTCGGCAACGGCGCCTGCGCCATCAGCTATGAGGGCTTTGCCTGGTTTACCGGCGCGGCCGTGATGATCGGCGGCCTGCCGGCCTGGTGGATCGTGACGCTCGCGCTGCTCTACAGCGCCGGCGCGCACGGCATCATGACCCTCAACGACTTCAAGTCGATCGAGGGCGACATCAAGACCGGCGTCGGCTCGCTGCCGGTCAAGCTCGGGGTCGACAACGCCGCGCGCGTCACCTGCGCGGTGATGGCGATCCCGCAGCTGATCGTGATTGCACTTCTGCTGGCATGGCAACGTCCGATCCAGGGCGGCATCGTCGGCCTGGTGCTGGCGGTGCAACTCGTCTTGATGGTGCGGTTCCTGCGGGCGCCGGTCGAGCGGGCGACGTGGTTCTCGGGCCTCGGCGTTGCGCTCTATGTCATCGGCATGATGGCGAGCGCGGTTGCCGTCTCATCCTTCGGAGTCCCAGCATGAACCCGACAGCGGTGAAGCCGCTCTCCTGGCTTGGCATCGTGCGGATGGGGCTGGTGCAGACCGGCCTCGGCGCCATCGTCGTCCTCACCACCTCGACCCTGAACCGGGTGATGGTGGTCGAACTGGCGCTGCCGGCAATGCTGCCCGGCGCCTTGGTGGCGATCCACTACGCACTCCAGGTGTTTCGTCCGGCCTGGGGGCATGGCTCCGATCTCGGCGCGCGACGAACCCCGTGGATCGTCGGCGGCATGGCGGTGCTGGCGATCGGTGGATTTCTGGCAGCGGTGGCGACCGCGTGGATGACCACGCAGCCCTTGTTCGGAATTACGCTGGCGATCGCCGCGTTCGGCCTGATCGGCGTCGGCGTCGGCGCCGCCGGCACCTCGCTGCTGGTGCTGCTGGCCAAACGTACCGACGACAAGCGGCGCGCGGCAGCGGCGACCATCGTCTGGGTGATGATGATCGCCGGATTCATCGTCACCACCGGCGTCGCCGGTCAATTGCTCGATCCGTTCTCGCCGACCCGGCTGGTCGTGGTTTCGGGATGCGTGTCGCTGGTCGCGATGGTTCTGACCGTCATCGGCGTCTGGGGCATCGAGGGCCGCGGCGTTGCGGTGACCTCCGCTGCCCCGGAGCCGCCGCAGCCCGGGCAAAAATCCTCGTTCCGGGCCGCTTTCGCGGAAGTCTGGGCCGAGCCGCAGGCGCGGCGCTTCGCGATCTTCGTGTTCGTGTCGATGCTGGCCTATAGCGCGCAGGATCTGATCCTGGAGCCCTTCGCCGGCGCGGTGTTCGGCTTTACGCCCGGCGAAACCACCAAGCTCTCCGGCATCCAGCATGGCGGCACCTTGCTGGGCATGGCGCTGGTGCCGCTGATCGGCGCGGTGTTTCCGAAATCACGCGGCAATCTGCCGATCTGGACCGTCGGCGGCTGCGTCGCCTCGGCGATCGCGCTGCTCTGCCTGGCGGCCGCGGCGCTGATCGGCCCGTCCTGGCCGCTGCGCCAAACTGTGTTCATGCTCGGCGTCACCAACGGCGCCTATGCGGTGGCGGCGATCGGATCGATGATGGCGCTGGTCAGCGCCGGCGGCGAGAAACGAGAAGGCGTGCGGATGGGATTGTGGGGCGCCGCACAGGCGATCGCCTTCGGCATCGGCGGCTTCGTCGGCACCCTCGCCAGCGATGTCGCCCGGCAGATCCTGTCGTCGCCGACGCTGTCCTACGCGGTGGTGTTCGCCAGCGAAGCGGGGCTGTTCCTGGTGTCGGCGGTCATGGCGGTCTGGGTTCATCGGGCCCAGGTCAAGGACCGACGACATCAAGCTGACACCGTCAATTTATCCACAGCAGCTGTTGCCGGAGGTTGAGATGACCGAGAAATCCGACATTTACGATACAGTCATTATCGGCGGCGGCCCTGCGGGTGCAACCGCGGCGCACGACCTGGCCGAATCCGGCCGCCGAGTCGTTCTGCTCGATCGGGCCGGGCGCATCAAGCCGTGCGGCGGCGCAATCCCGCCGCGCGCGATCCGCGATTTCGCGATTCCCGATCATATGATCGTCGCCAAGATCAAGGCGGCGCGGATGGTGTCGCCGTCCGATGTCGAAGTCGATATGCCGATCGATGGCGGCTATGTCGGCATGGTCGACCGCGAATTCTTCGACGAATGGCTGCGCAGCCGCGCCGCGGAAGCCGGCGCCGAGCGGCGCACCGGGCTGTTCAAGCGCTATGAGCGCGACGAGAGCGGCGTCAACACAGTGCATTATGACGAGCGCGCGGCCGACGGCACGATGCGTGAGGCCAGCGTGCGGACCCGCGCGCTGATCGGCGCCGATGGCGCGGTCTCCGCGGTGGCTCGGCAGTTCCTGCCCGGCGACGATCGGGTGCCCTATGTGTTCGCCTATCACGAGATCATCCGCGCGCCGCAACAATCCCCGACGGTCAAATATGACAGCCAGCGCTGCGACGTTTACTATCAGGGCACGGTGTCGCCGGATTTCTACGGCTGGGTGTTTCCGCATGGTGACACCGTCAGCGTCGGCACCGGCTCGATGATGAAGGGCTTCTCGCTGCGCGATTCGGTCGGCGAATTGCGCAAGGCCGCCGGTCTCGACGAGGTCGAGACCATCCGCAAGGAAGGCGCGCCGATCCCATTGCATCCGTTGCCGCGATGGGACGACGGACACAGCGTGCTGCTGGCTGGCGATGCCGCTGGCGTGGTGGCGCCGGCGTCGGGCGAGGGCATCTATTATGCGATGCTGGGTGGGCGTCTGGCGGCGGAGGCTGTCGATGAGTTCCTCGCAACCGCGGATGCAAAGGCGCTGAAGCTTGCCCGCAAGCGCTTCATGCGGGCCAACGGCTCGGTGTTCCGGATTCTCGGACTGATGCAGTGGTACTGGTATTCCAACGACAAGCGCCGCGAACAATTCGTCAATATCTGCCGCGATCGCGACGTGCAGAAACTGACGTGGGACGCTTACATGAACAAGAAGCTGGTGCGCGCCAAGCCCATTGCCCATGTGCGAATCTTCTTTAAAAACCTCGCGCATATGACGGGGTTGGCATCGGTCTGATGGTTGTTGCAAGCAAGAGTTTTTGGAAGCCCGTCGTGATCGCGGCGGCGGCGGCGACCTTTGTGGGCGCGCTCGGCGCGACCCTGACCGACACCGGGCCATGGTATCAGCGGCTGCAGAAGCCATGGTGGCAGCCGCCGGACTGGTTGTTCGGTCCGGCCTGGACGTTGATCTTCGCGCTGGCGGCGATGTCGGCGATCTATGCCTGGCGTGGCACCCGGACCACGAGCCAGCGCGAATGGGTGATCGGCCTGTTCGCCCTCAACGGCTTTCTGAACATCGTCTGGAGCACGTTGTTCTTCGCGGCGCGGCGGCCGGATTGGGCCTTGGTCGAAGTGCCGTTGCTGTGGCTGTCGATCCTGATTGCGATCGCGGCGTTCTGGCGGATGTCGCGCGCCGCGAGCTACTATCTTCTGCCCTATCTCCTGTGGGTGACCTTCGCCGCCTATCTCAACTGGACCGTGGTGCAGCTGAACGCGCCGTTCGACCTGGGATGAAGGCTCCAGATCGAAAGTATCCGCGATGGCGACAATGACCGGGTTTTTCGCGAGCGGACACTTCGTCGATCTGGTTCTGCTCTTCCTTGTGGTCGAGGCGATCGCCGTGGTCGGCTATTGGCGCAGGACCCGGCGCGGCATTCGGCCCGCCGAGTTTTTGCCGGGCCTGTGTTCGGGAGCCTTGATGCTGCTGGCGCTGCGCGTCACATTGGCGGGCGGCGGCTGGCTGGTGCCCACGCTCTGTCTCGGGGCTGCCGGTATAGCCCATCTGATAGACGTCAGCCGACGCTGGCGGAGCTAGCGTCGGCTGAGATCGGCGCGGCGTTGGCGCCGCAAAGTCAGAAAAGTCAGACTGGCTTGATGGAGTCGGACTTACTTCTTCGAGAACGTGTCGAGATAGGCGATGACGTCCTTGCGCTTCTGCTCGTCGGCGAGCTTGAAGGTCATCTTGGTCGAGCCCTTGGCCTCATCCGCGTGACCCTTGTCGGTCAGGAACTTCTTCAGGAAGGCGTTGGGATCGGGCAGGTACTCGTAGACCAGCGCATTGGTCCAAACCAGCCCGGCCTCGCCGGCATGCTTGTTGAGCTCGGAATAGTTGAAGCCCGGTGCGGTTCCGGACTGCCGGCCGATCACGCCGGTCAAAGCCGGGCCGACCAAGTTCTTGGCATCGGGACCGATGCGGTGGCAGGTCATGCACTGCTTGAACACGATCGCACCCTTGGCGGCATCGCCACCTGCGGAAGGATCCTGGGCCGAAGCCGTGCCAATCGACAAAGCGCCGGCGGCCGTCAAAGCCATAAATGTGAGAAATTTACGAACCACTTGTCTCTCCTTGATGTCGTTTGCGCCCCGATCGACGCAGGCCGGAAGCCCGTAGTCAACAGGACGCATCAAAACCCGTTCCGATACGACCTGTAAAGCGTTACTGACACGGCGCGGGCTTGGAAAGAGATAGTTTTCTTGACTTATAGCATTGATTTGGCGCAATTATTGCGTGTCAGACCGGATTCTTCGCCGAATTGTGTCACTTGCAATTGGCATAACGTCTGCATATTTGCCTGACAGTCGTGCTATGGTCGCTTCATCGTCGATGGAGCACGAGCTTACAAGCAAGAGCGGAACAATGGCTGCGAAACCAGTTCAGCCGGACATCACCCTCCTTTTGGATATGGACGGGGTGATCCGTGACGCGACATTGTCCTCCGCCATGGCCAACGAAAGCGTGGATGGTTGGCTCGGCCGGGCCTGGACCGACGTTGCTGGAGACAGCGGCGGCGATAAGGTTCGGCGCATGGTTGAGGATGCGAGGTCGAGCGGCATTTCTGCCTTCCGCCAGATCAATCAGCGCTTTCCAAGCGGCGTCGAAATTCCGATGGAATTCACCACGATGTTGCTGGGCGATCGCGCCGGCATGCTCGCGGTTGGCAAGAATCTTCAGGCCGTGACCGAACTGCACGCGCGCCTGATCGCCGCCCAGCAGACCATGGAGCGCGATTATTGGCGGCTTCGTGAAATCGAGACCCGCTACCGGCTTGTCTTTGACGCCTCCAACGAAGCGGTGGTGATCGTCTCCGCATCCGACCTGCGGATCGTCGAGGCCAATCGCGCCGCCGTGGAGGCGCTCAGCGCGTCCGAGCGACGAAATGAAGATTTGGCCGGGCGCGAAATACTCCAGGACGTGGCGTTGCAGGACCGCGAGGTGGTCCGCGAGATGCTGGCCCGCGTCCGCGCGCGCGGCAAGGCGCTGAGTATTCTCGTGCATCTTGGCCAGGACGCCAAACCGTGGATGCTGCGCGGTTCGTTGATGTCGTCCGAATCCGGGCAGGTGTTCTTGCTGCAGTTCACGGCGGCGGCGGTTGCCGCGCGGGGCGGCGATCATGACGAGCAGGCGACCCTCAAGGGCCTGATCGATCGTGTCCCCGATGGTTTCGTGGCGCTGGACGCCGCGGGCATCATCCGTCACGCCAACCAGGCGTTCCTGGACATCGTGCAGATCGGCTCCAAAGGTTCGGTGATCGGCGAGACATTGGCGCGCTGGTTGTCGCAACCCGGCGCGGATCTGAGCGTGCTGTTGTCGAATCTGCAGCGCTACAAGACCGTGCGGCTGTTCTCGACGGTGATCCACGGCGAACTCGGCAGCGAGACCGAGGTCGAGATTTCCGCTGTCGCCGGCGATGGCGGCGACCAGAATTATATCGGGGTGCTGATGCGGAATATTTCGCGCCGGCTGTCCTCGACGGGCGAGGGCGATTCATTGCGGGCTGCGCTTGGACCGATCAGCGAACAGCTCGGACGCTCGTCGCTGCGCAAGCTGGTCAAGAATACGGTGAGCATCGTCGAGCAACATTACGTCAAAGAAGCCCTCGAGGCGTCCCGCGGCAACCGGACCGCGACAGCGGAGTTGTTGGGACTTAGCCGGCAGAGTCTTTATGCCAAGCTGAACCGGTACGGCCTCGAAGACCGGGAGCCGGAATCCCAGGACGGCTCTGAGGATTGAGTTGGCAATATCTGTCCAACCGACCCCGGCGTTCGGAAAAGCCGACCTTTCGAACTGCGAACGGGAAGAGATTCACCTTGCCGGCTCGATTCAGCCGCATGGGACCCTGCTCGTCATCAACGAGCCCGAACATCGCGTCATCCAGGCCAGCGCCAACGCCGCCGCGTTCCTGAACCTCGACAAGGTGATCGGCATGCTGCTTGCCGAAATCGACGGCGACCTGCTGATGCGCATCCTGCCGCATCTCGATCCCACCTCGGAAGGTCTGCCGATCGCGGTGCGATGCCGGATCGGCAATCCGAGTGCCGAATTCGACGGCTTGCTGCATCGCCCGCCCGAGGGCGGCTTGATCATCGAGCTCGAACGGGCCGGACCATCGATCGATCTGTCATCGACCCAGGTCGACGACGCGCTGGAAAAAATCCGCACCGCGAACTCGCTGCGCGCGTTGTGCGACGAGGCCGCGGCGCTGTTCCAGGCTCGCGCCGGCTACGATCGTGTGATGGTGTACCGGTTTGACGAAGAGGGGCACGGCGAGGTGTTCTCCGAGCGCCGCAGACCCGAACTCGAGGCCTTTCTGGGCAATCGTTATCCGGCGACCGACATCCCGCAAATGGCGCGGCGGCTTTACGAACGCACCCGGGTCCGGGTTCTGGTCAATGTCGCCTATGAGCCGGTGCCGCTCGAACCGCGGCTGTCGCCGCTGACCGGGCGCGATCTCGATATGTCGCTGTGCTTCCTGCGCAGCATGTCGCCGATT
The DNA here is from genome assembly GCF_033001325.1 of Rhodopseudomonas sp. BAL398. Taxonomy (NCBI): domain Bacteria; kingdom Pseudomonadati; phylum Pseudomonadota; class Alphaproteobacteria; order Hyphomicrobiales; family Nitrobacteraceae; genus Rhodopseudomonas; species Rhodopseudomonas sp. BAL398. The sequence continues at coordinate 2,754,795 of NZ_CP133111.1, read as the reverse complement.
CACCTGCAATATTTGAAGAACATGGGCGTCTGCGCGACGCTGGTGGTGTCGCTCGTGGTCGGCGGGAAATTGTGGGGGCTGATCGCCTGTCACCATTATCAGCCGCGCTTCATCCATTTCGAGACCCGGGCGGTCTGCGAGCTGCTGGCCGAGGCGATCGCCACCCGGATCGCGGCGCTGGAGAGTTTCGCGCAGAGCCAGTCGGATTTGTTCGTGCAGCGACTCGAGCAGCGGATGATCGAGGCGATATCACGCGAAGGCGATTGGCGGGCGGCGATCTTCGACGGTTCGCAGTCGATCCTTCAGCCGCTCAATGCCAGCGGCTGCGCGCTGGTCTATGAGGGGCAGGTCAGGACGGCGGGCGAGGTTCCCGGCACTCAGGAGATCCGCGAACTAAGCGCCTGGCTCGACCGCGGCAACAGGGCGGCGTTGGTCAGCACCGCATCGCTGGGCATCGAGGTCCCGGAATTTTCCGCACTGACCAGGGTCGCCAGCGGAATCGTCGCGACGCCGATTTCGAACAATTCGGGTGAATATCTGATCTGGTTTCGACCCGAGCGAATTCACACCGTCACCTGGGGCGGCGACCCGCTGAAGCCGTTTATGATCGGCGACAATCCGTCCGACCTGTCGCCGCGGCGCTCCTTCGCGCAATGGCATCAGCTGGTCGAGGGCACGTCCGACCCGTGGACGCCTTCGGACCTCGCCGCGGCGCGGCTGATCGGACGCACGGTTGCCGATATCGTTCTGCAGTTTCGCGCGGTGCGCACCCTGATCGCGCAGGACCAGTTGGAGCAGTTCAGCCGGCATGTGCGAATCGCCGCACAGCCGATCATCATCGCCGACATCGACGGCAAGATCCTTCTGATCAACCAGGCCTTCACCGCCTTGCTGCCGCAGGGCCATGCGGTCCCGGTTCGGCTCGACGATCTGGCGGATGCGTTTCACGAGCCATACGACTTTCTGCGCAATATCGGCGAGTTGCTCAACCAGCGCCGCGCCTGGCGCGGCGAGTTGCTGCTGCGCGGCGTCAACAACGAGGTGCGGCCGCTGATGGTGCGGGCCGATCCGGTGTTGCCGGCGCAAGACCGCGTGTTGGGATTTGTGCTGATCTTCACCGACATCACCGACCGCAAGGCGGCCGAGGCCGCGCGCAGCCGGTTTCAAGAAGGCATCATCAAGAGCCACCGCATCAATAGCGTGCGCCTCGATTCGAAGACCGACCTCGTCTATCAAAACCTGCTGTCCGCAGTGGTCGAGAACGCCCAGTTGGCGGCGCTGGAAATCACCTATGGGGTCGAGACCGGCCGGATCGCCGAGATGCTCGAAGGCGTGCGCAACTCGACCTTGCGGACCGCGGAGCTGCTCGAACAGCTGATCTGGCACTCGTCGCGTACCCGCGATGACGACAACAGCCAAAAATAGCGATCTCGGCGGCCTATTGCGCGTGCAGGGCCGTGGCGCCGGTCTGAGCTTGGAGTTGCACGGCAACCGACAGCGCGATGTTGAGTGAAAATGCCAGCGCGCCTTCCTCGATGATCGCGCCGGGATCGGCGGCCGCCGCGCCGGCCTGCTCGAGCGCCTGACGATAGTCGTTCTTCAAGGTGGCCGGATCGGAAACGCCAGAGAAGTCGTACAGCGACAATTCGTCGGGCTGCATGCCGAGCGTCTTGGCGAGCAGCCGCGCCAGCAGCGAACCGCCGTTGAGGTCGCCGAGATAGCGCGTATAGGCGTGGGCGATCAGTCTGGCGCCGTCGCCCTGGGCCACCTCGGCGACGCGGCGGGCGTAAGCCTCGCCCGTCGGCAGCAGCGGGATCGTGCGGGCCCAGTCGGCGCCGCACAGCGCCGTCAGATCGGATTCAATCGCCGAGGTCCGGTCGAGCTTATAGGCCGCCAGCGGGGCAAGTCCGCGGGAGTCGCGATGTCGCGCGATTCCGGCTTCGATCTCGCGATAGGCGGCGTGCAGATTGCGCAGCAGCAGCGCGTAGCTTTCGCGGCTCGCCGCGCCATGCAGGATGTCCGAAATGATTCCGGATTTTTCGGCTTCGAGGTGGAGGGCCTTTGTCCGCAGGTAAAGTGCACTGACGACGCTGGCTGGCGCCACGCCGTTTACCGATCCAACCGCCATTCGCGCAGCCCCCGAGTTTAGTCAACGCGACACCGTAGCAGATTGTCGGCCGGGGCGAGCTGGTTTCTCCGGGCCTTCAGCTGTGGTCCTTCTTCATCACCATCACGAGCTCGCGGGCTTGTCGCGGCGCGGTCGACGCATCCACCGACGTCATGTCGGCTCCCATCGCGGTCCCGAGTTCGGGCAGGCGGGCCACCATCGGACCGCCGATCATGATCGCGACATGGCGGTTGCGGGAATCGCGGCGGATTGTCTGGATATCCCGCTTCAGCTCGTCGAGTCGTCGGTCGCTGGTGATTGAAAAGCCGACCACGTCGAACCACCGCTCCTGGACCAAAGAGGTGAGTTCGAGGTGCGATGCGAATGGGCCGATCGCGATGTTCCAGCCTTCGCGGCGGAAGAATTCGGCGACCATCGACATTCCGAAACTGTGCTGCTCGCCCGGAATGGTTGTCAGTAGCAGGGAGCCACCGCCGATCGCATGATCGGGCTGCGAAAAGGACTCGCTCAGTTGGCGCATGATTCGCTGCATACGGCTGACACCGAGCGTGACATTGGCGAAGTCGGTGTGGTCGGTCTCCCACATCTCGCCGAGCTGGCGCGCCACCGGAGCCAACAGGTTGAGCAGGATCGAATCGGTCGACTCGCCCCGCGCTCTGAGACTCTCGACATAGGCGCGGGCAGCGTCCTCGTCGTTACCCAAGACCAAGCTGACGAACTCTTCCAATTCTGTAGTCAACGGTTGATCGTTTGACGCCAAGTGTTGATCCGGGGGCATTTCGTCCTGTCGCGATGGCCGGGTGCGAAGCGCGAGCGCAATCTTCGGAATGATCTGGGTCTTGAGGGCCCGGACCATGCCGGTGGCACTCAGAGGCGGGTGAAGTCGCCAGATCGGTTCGGGGAATGCACGTCCGGGTCGACTGCTGGGGATGCCGCCGTCCTGAGTGATGTCCGCCAACTGCGCGTGATCATGCAAATCGCCCATCTGGGTACTCCTCCGAAGTTAAGACCCCAGCCCCAGCTAACCGTCAAGTTTAATTTACGTATGGTTTGGTTGACAGTCAGGTGAACGGAGTTTAGCCTTTGTGGATCAAGCCCGCACATAGGGAGTGGCGCGGTGCATCGTCGGACAGCCTCAGATCAAGATTATGTGGAATACGGCAAATTGCCGCCTGTTTCCCGTGGCCCTGGGGCCGCATCGCATCACCACGACAATGAAGTGTCAAATAATCTTTACAGGCAGAATCCCGCATCTCATGCTGCGGACGCGAAGGCGGCTGCCGTCTCGGCTTCTGCGGCGCCACAAATTCCAGCGGGCCCACAGCTGGTTAGGGCGCTCTACACGCCCGAGGAGCGGGCTCGCCGCGATGCAACAAAATGGACTCTGGTTCAGGGAATTTTGGCGCCTGTCCAGTTTCTGGTGTTTCTGATCAGCCTCGGTTTGGTGGTTAGATACCTTCTGACCGGAGACGGCTTCGCCGTCGCCACTACCTCGATCGTGATCAAGACCCTGGTGCTCTACACAATCATGGTCACGGGTGCGATCTGGGAGCGTGAGGTATTCGGGTGCTACTTGTTTGCGCCCGCCTTCTTCTGGGAAGACGTCTTCAGCTTCTTGGTGCTGACTCTTCACACCGCCTATCTGGTGATGCTGTTCGCCGGTCTTGGCGATCCCCGCCAGCAGATGCTGGTCGCGCTGGCCGCCTATGCCTCCTACGTCATCAATGCCACCCAGTTCGTCCTCAAGCTGCGTGCGGCCCGCCGCGATGAGCGCATCGCCGCGCTGAGCGCCGCAAACGCTGCCGGGAGCCGCGCATGACCGTGTCCGCCACAGGCTGCGCGGTGGCTGCGGACCAGCCCGTGCCCCGTGCCATCCGCAACGAAAGTGGACAGCGCGAGGTGTTTTGCGGGCTGACCGGGATCGTCTGGCTGCATCGCAAGATTCAGGACGCGTTCTTCCTGGTGGTCGGATCGCGGACTTGTGCGCATCTGATCCAGTCGGCCGCCGGGGTGATGATTTTCGCCGAGCCACGCTTCGCCACCGCGATCATGGAAGAGAAGGACCTAGCGGGTCTGACCGATGCCAATGACGAGCTCGACCGCATCGTCACCCAATTGCTGACCCGGCGTCCCGACATCAAGCTGCTGTTTCTGGTTGGCTCCTGCCCGTCCGAAGTGATCAAGCTGGATCTGTCGCGGGCCGCGCTGCGGCTGTCGCAGCGATTCTCCCCCGGCGTTCGGATTCTGAACTATTCCGGCAGCGGCATCGAGACCACCTTCACCCAGGGCGAGGATGCCTGTCTGGCGTCGTTGGTGCCGGAGCTTCCGGCGGCTTCGAGCGATGAGACGAGCCTGTTGGTGGTCGGATCGATGGCCGACGTCGTCGAGGATCAGTTCATCCGGATGTTCGATGCGCTCGGCGTCGGCCCGGTGCAGTTCTTCCCGCCGCGCAAATCGACCGCGCTGCCGAGTGTCGGGCCGAACACCAGATTCCTGCTGGCGCAGCCGTTCCTTCCCGACACCGCGCGCGAGCTGGAAAATCGCGGCGCCAAACGTCTGGCGGCGCCTTTCCCGCTTGGCGTCGAGGGCACCACCGGCTGGCTGCGCGCCGCGGCCACCGCCTTCGGGATCGATCCGGTTGTGTTCGATAAGTTGACCGAGCCCAATCGCGCCCGCGCCGAACGCGCGCTGGCCGGCTATCGCAACGAGCTCGCCGGCCGCAAGATCTTCTTCTTCCCCGATTCCCAGCTCGAAATTCCGCTGGCGCGGTTTCTTTCGCGCGAATTGTCGATGCAGCTGGTCGAGGTCGGCACGCCCTATCTCCATCGCGAGCATCTCGCCGAGGAGTTGAAATTGCTGCCTGCCGAGGTCGCGCTGACCGAAGGCCAGGACGTCGATCTGCAGCTCGATCGCTGCCGCCTCGCGCGTCCCGACATCGTGGTGTGCGGGCTCGGTCTGGCCAATCCGCTGGAGGCCGAAGGCATCACTACGAAATGGTCGATCGAACTCGTCTTCACCCCGATCCAGGGCTACGAGCAGGCGGCTGATCTGGCCGAATTGTTCGCGCGGCCGCTGGTTCGCCGCGCCAAATTGGTGGCCTGAGATGCAGCTCACCGTCTGGACCTATGAGGGACCACCCCATGTCGGCGCGATGCGCGTCGCCACCGGCATGGAAGGCCTGCACTACGTGCTGCACGCGCCGCAGGGCGATACCTATGCGGATCTGCTGTTCACCATGATCGAGCGGCGCGACCGCCGGCCGCCGGTGACCTACACCACCTTCGCCGCGCGCAACCTCGGCGGCGATACCGCCGAATTGTTCAAGACCGCCGCGCAGAATGCCTATGACCGGTTCCAGCCGCAGGCGATGATCGTCGGCGCATCCTGCACCGGCTCGCTGATCCAGGACGATCCGGGCGGGCTGGCGCGGGCGCTCAAACTGCCGATCCCGGTGGTGGCGATCGATCTGCCGGCCTATCAGCGCAAGGAGAATTGGGGCGCCGCGGAGACGTTCTATCAATTGGTGCGCGCGCTGGCTGGCCCGTCGGCGCCGGCGCCCGGCACCAAGCGTGCGGAGCGCGCGCCCGGCGTGCGGCCGCGCTGCAATCTGCTCGGCCCCACCGCGCTCGGCTTCCGGCATCGCGACGACATTATCGAAATCACCAGGCTGCTCGGCCAGCTCGGCATCGACATCAATGTGACCGCGCCGATGGGCTCGACGCCGGCGGATCTGGCGCGGCTCGGCGATGCCGATTTCAACGTCGTGATGTATCCGGAGATCGCCGGGCAGGCGGCGTCCTGGCTGCAGCGGATTTTCCATCAGCCCTTCACCAAGACCATTCCGATCGGCGTCTCCGCCACCAAGGACTTCATCGCCGAAGTGGCGGCGCTGGCCGGTGTCGATCCCGCGCCGGTGCTGAAGGCGGCCGCGACCCGGCTGCCGTGGTACTCGCATTCGGTCGACTCGACTTATCTCACCAACAAGCGGGTGTTCATTTTCGGCGACGCCACCCATGCGGTGGCGGCGGCGCGGATCGCGTCGGAAGAACTCGGCTTCAAGGTGGTCGGGCTCGGCACCTATAGCCGCGAATTCGCCCGCGAGATCCGCGAGGCCGCCAAGCTCTACGACGTCGAGCCGCTGATCACCGACGACTATCTCGAGGTCGAGTCCAAGGTCGCCGAGCTGCATCCGGAACTGGTGCTTGGCACCCAGATGGAGCGCCACATCGCCAAGCGGCTGGGCGTGCCCTGCGCGGTGATCTCGGCGCCGGTGCATGTGCAGGATTTCCCGGCGCGCTACGCGCCGCAGATGGGCTTCGAAGGCGCCAATGTGATCTTCGACACCTGGGTCCACCCGCTGATGATGGGCCTGGAAGAACATCTGCTGGCGATGTTCAAGGACGATTTCGAATTCAAGGACGGCGCCATGCCGTCGCATCTCGGCACCGGACACGCCGCGCCCATCGCGGACAATCCCGCCGAAACCCTCGCGCCGGCCGCCGCGCCGGTTGCGGCCACCACGGAGACCACGACCACGACGACGGCAGCGGTGTGGGCCGCCGATGCCGAGAAAGAACTCCACAAGATCCCGTTCTTCGTGCGGGGCAAGGCCCGTCGGAATACCGAGCGATTCGCCAACGAAAATGGCGTCGCCACCATAACAGTCGAGACCTTGTACGATGCCAAAGCGCACTACGCTCGCTGACCAGACACCCATTCGTGTCGTCATCGTCACCATGGACAGCCATCTGTCCGGAGCCGCCGCGCGTGCGCGGAATCTGCTGCGGAAGGATTATCCCGGCATCGAGCTGACGGTGCATTCCGCCGACGAGTGGGGCACCGACGACGGCGCGCTGGAACGTTGTCATGCCGACATCGCCAACGGCGACATCGTCATCGCCACCATGCTGTTTCTGGACGATCACGTCCGCGCGGTGATGCCGCAGTTGGAAGCGCGGCGGAAGCAGTGCGACGCGATGGTCTGCTGCATGTCGGCTGCCGAGGTGGTGAAGCTGACCCATGTCGGCAAGTTCGACATGAGCGCCGAGACGCTGGGCGCGATCAACTGGCTGAAGAAGCTGCGCGGCAAGCGCGACGGCAAGCCGGCCGGCGGCAAGGGCGAAATGGCGATGCTGCGCCGGCTGCCCAAGCTGTTGCGCTTCATTCCCGGCACCGCGCAGGACATGCGTGCCTATTTCCTCACGCTGCAATATTGGCTCGGCGGTTCCGAGCAGAACATCGCCAATATGGTTCGGCTGCTGGTCGATCGCTACGCCGATGGCCCGCGCAAGGGGTTGCGCGGCATCGCCAAGGTGGAGCCGCCGGTCGAATATGCCGATATCGGCGTCTATCATCCGCGCATGAAGGGCATGATCAGCGATTGCGTCGACAAGCTGCCCAACGTCGCGGAGCAGCGCGGCACCGTCGGCGTGTTGCTGTTGCGATCCTATCTGCTGGCCGGCAATGCCGGTCACTATGACGGCATGATCGCGGCCTTCCAGAGCAAGGGCCTCCGCGTCATTCCGGCCTTCGCCTCGGGCCTCGATCAGCGCCCGGCGATCGAGAAATTCTTCATGAAGGACGGCCGGTCGATCGTCGACGCGGTGGTGTCGCTGACCGGATTCTCGCTGGTCGGCGGCCCGGCCTATAATGATTCGAAGGCGGCCGAGGACATGTTGGCCAAGCTCGACGTTCCGTATCTGTCGGCGCACCCGGTCGAGTTTCAGACGCTCGAACAATGGGGAGCGTCGGATCGCGGGCTGATGCCGGTGGAGAGCACCATCATGGTGGCGATCCCCGAGCTCGACGGTTGCTCCGGCCCGATGGTCTATGGCGGCCGCTCCGATGGCGGCGCCGAAACCTGCGCGGGCTGCGATCGCTCCTGTAATTTCACCCGCTCCGAAACCGGCGGCGACATGAATGTCTGCAGCGAGCGCGCCGAGATGCTCGCGGCGCGGACCGCGCGGCTGGTGGCGATGCGGCGCAGCGCGCGCAAGGATCGCAAGGTCGCGATCGTGCTGTTCAACTTCCCACCGAATGCCGGCAACACCGGCACCGCGGCGTTCCTCTCGGTGTTCGAGTCTTTGCACCGCACGCTGGGCGCGATGCAGCGCGAGGGCTACGTCGTCGAGGTCCCGGCGACCGTCGACGAGTTGCGCGAGCGCATCATCACCGGCAACGCGGCCCGGTTCGGCGCCGCCGCCAATGTGCATGCCCGGATTCTCGCCGGGGACCACGTCAAGAACGAGCGCTGGCTGAAGGAGATCGAAGCCCAATGGGGACCGGCGCCCGGCAAGCATCAGAGCGACGGCAGTTCGATCTTCGTGCTCGGCGAACGCTTCGGCAATATCTTCGTCGGGGTACAGCCGGCCTTCGGCTATGAAGGCGATCCGATGCGGCTGCTGTTCGAGAAGGGGTTCGCGCCGACCCACGCCTTCTCGGCATTCTATCGCTGGCTCAAGGAAGATTTCGGCGCCAGCGCTGTGCTGCATTTCGGCACCCATGGCGCGCTGGAATTCATGCCCGGCAAGCAGACCGGGCTGTCGCAGCAATGCTGGCCCGATCGGATGATCGGCGACCTGCCGAACCTGTATCTCTACGCCTCCAACAATCCGTCCGAAGGCGCGATCGCCAAGCGGCGGTCGGCCGCGACGCTGATCAGCTATTTGACGCCGCCGGTGGCGCATGCCGGCCTGTATCGCGGCCTGGTCGAGTTGAAAGCCTCGATCGAGCGCTGGCGCGGCCTGCCGCCCGAGGACATGGCCGAGCGCGCCGAGCTGGCGGTGCTGGTGCAGGCGCAGGCCAGCGCGTTGGATCTGGTCAAGCCGGAACCGGCCTGGAGCGAAGACGAAGCCGGCGCCACCATTCTCAAGCTGGCCGATGCCGTGCTCGAAATGGAATACACGCTGATCCCGCATGGTCTGCATGTGGTCGGGGAAGATCCCTCGATCGAGCAGCGCGCCGAGATGTTGCAGGCCGTCGCCGACGCCTCGCATGGCATCCGGCCCGAACTGTCGGTGCTGGAAGCCATCGTGCGCGGTGACAAATCCGACAAGCTGATTGCCTCGCTCGGCGCCGCCGACCATGCCGCCAATGTGGCGATCTTCGACGAACTCGCCGCCACCGACAAATTGCTGGCGGTCGATCACGAGATCCCGGCGCTGATCAAGGCGCTCGACGGCAAGTTCATCCGTCCGGCGCCCGGCGGCGATCTGCTGCGGACCCCGGCGATCCTGCCGACCGGCCGCAATCTGCACGGCTTCGATCCGTTCCGGATTCCCTCGGCCTTCGCCGTGCAGGACGGCGCCCAGCAGGCGCAGCGGCTGATCGACAAGCATGTCGGCGACGGCAACAAGCTGCCGGAATCGATCGCGATCGTGCTGTGGGGCACTGACAATCTCAAGAACGAGGGCGCGCCGATCGCGCAGGCCCTGGCCCTGCTCGGCGCGCGGCCGCGGTTCGACGGCTATGGCCGGCTGACCGGCGCCGAGCTGATCCCGCTGGAGCAGCTCAAGCGGCCGCGGATCGACGTCATCATCACGATGTCGGGCATCTTCCGCGATCTGCTGCCGCTGCAGATCAGATTGCTGGCCGAAGCCTGCTTCCTCGCCGCCTCGGCCGACGAGCCGGTGGAGATGAATTTCATCCGCAAGCATGCGCTGGCCTATCAGGCCGAGCACAAATGCGACATGGAGACCGCGTCGCTGCGGGTGTTCGGCAATGCCGACGGCGCCTATGGCTCCAACGTCAACCATCTGGTCGAGAACAGCCGCTGGGAAGACGAGGACGAACTCGCCGAGACCTATACCCGCCGCAAGAGTTTTGCTTACGGGCTCAAGGGTCAGCCGGTGCAGCAGACCGAATTGCTCAAGAGCGCGCTGGCCGACGTCGATCTGGCCTATCAAAATCTCGATTCGGTCGAACTCGGCGTCACCACCGTCGACCACTACTTCGACACGCTAGGCGGCATCAGCCGCGCGGTGCGCCGCGCCAAGGGCGGCACTACGGCGCCGGTCTATATCGGCGACCAGACCCGCGGCGCCGGCACCGTTCGCACCCTGTCCGAGCAGGTCGCGCTCGAGACCCGCACCAGGATGCTGAATCCGAAATGGTACGAGGGCATGCTCAAGCATGGCTATGAGGGCGTGCGCCAGATCGAGGAGCACGTCACCAACACCATGGGCTGGTCAGCCACCACCGGCGAAGTGGCGCCGTGGGTCTATCGCCAACTCACCGAGACCTTTGTGCTCGATCCCGAGATGCGCGCCCGGCTGGCGGCACTCAATCCGGTGGCGTCCGCCAAGGTCGCCAACCGCCTGATCGAGGCGCACGAACGAAACTACTGGTCGCCCGACCCTGAAATGCTCGAGGTCCTGCGCAAGGCAGGCGAAGAGCTCGAGGATCGCCTTGAAGGCGTAGGAGTAGCCGCATGAACATCCTGACTGACCCCTCCAAGCTGAAGACCTCCGGCTGCGCCGACACCAACGCCTCGAAATGCGCCGAGGGTGACGGTGAGGGCAGCGTCCAGGTTCAGCTCGACCCCAATATCAAGATCGGCACCGCGAAGGTGATCTCGATCTACGGCAAGGGTGGCATCGGCAAGAGCACGACCTCGTCGAACATGTCGGTGGCGTTTTCCAAGCTCGGCAAGCGGGTGCTGCAGATCGGCTGCGACCCCAAGCACGATTCCACCTTCACGTTGACCAAGCGGTTGATCCCCACCGTGATCGACGTGCTGGAATCGGTCAATTTCCATTCTGAGGAGCTGCGCCCCGAGGACTTCGTGTTCGAGGGATACAATGGCGTGATGTGCCTGGAGGCGGGCGGCCCGCCGGCCGGCACCGGCTGCGGCGGCTATGTGGTCGGCCAGACCGTGAAGCTGTTGAAGGAGCATCACCTGCTCGAAGACGCCGACGTGGTGATCTTCGACGTGCTCGGCGACGTGGTATGCGGCGGTTTCGCCGCGCCGCTGCAACATTCCGAACAGGCGATGATCGTCGCCGCCAATGATTTCGATTCGATCTTCGCGGCAAACCGCATCGCCGCGGCGATCGCCGCCAAATCGAAGAACTACGGCGTCCGCCTCGGCGGTATTATTGCTAATCGTTCGAAGGACACCGACCAGATCGACAAGTTCTGCGCGCAGACCGGAATCCAGCGGGTCGCGCATCTGCCGGACCTCGACGTCATTCGCAAAAGCCGTCTGAAAAAGATGACGCTTTTTGAGATGGATCACACCGATGAAATCCTGGCTGTGCAACAAGAGTATCTTCGGCTCGCGTCCGAGTTGCTGGAGGGCAAGCAACCGCCGGCGCTCGGCAAACCGATGAAGGATCGCGATATCTTCGACCTGTTGGGATTCGATTGATGGCAGTGGGTAGTTATATCGAACGGCGGGGAGAGCTTGAGACCTATTTCGACCGCACCGCGGCCGACAATTGGGCCAAGCTGACCTCCGACGCGCCGGTCAGCGGGATCCGCGCCACGGTGCGGGCCGGCCGCGACGAGATGCGCAATACGCTGCTGTCCTGGCTGCCGGCAGACATGAATGGGATGCGATTGCTGGATGCCGGTTGCGGCACCGGCGCGCTGTCGATCGAGGCGGCGCGGCGCGGGGCCGATGTCGTCGCCATCGATCTGTCGCCGACGCTGGTCGCGGTGGCGCGCGAGCGGCTGCCCCCCGATATCGATCCGTCGAAGATCGATTTCACCTCGGGCGACATGCTCGATCCCAAGCTCGGCGAATTCGATTTCGTCGTGGCGATGGATTCGTTGATCCATTATTTGCCGCAGGATATCTGCCGGATCATGGCAGGTCTGGCGTCGCGTACCCGGCGCTCGCTGGTGGTGACCTTCGCGCCCAAGACCCCGGCGCTGGCGCTGATGCATTTCGTCGGCGGCTTCTTCCCGCGCGGCGACCGCGCACCGGCGATCGAACCGGTCGGCGAGCAGAAATTGCGGCGGCTGCTGACGTCCGATCCGGCGCTGCAGCGGTGGCAGGTCGGCCGCACCCATCGGGTGTCGAGCGGCTTCTACACCTCACAGGCTCTGGAGATCATTCCACGATGAGCCAGATGGCAGCGACCTTTACAAAGGGCTGGATGCGGTTGGGGACCCGCTTTCTGCCGTTTGCCGATGCGGCGACGAAAGAGCTTCCGCTCGGGCGTCTGCTGCGGCTGTCGCTGTTTCAGGTATCGGTCGGGATCTCCATCGTGCTGCTGAACGGCACGCTGAATCGGGTGATGATCGTCGAACTCGGCGTCTCGACGCTGCTGGTGTCGCTGATCGTATCATTGCCGCTGGTGTTCGCGCCGTTCCGGGTGCTGATCGGATATAAGTCGGACAATCATCGCTCGGTGCTGGGTTGGCGCCGGGTGCCCTATATCTGGCTCGGCACGCTGCTGCAATTCGGCGGCTTCGCGATCATGCCATTCGCGCTGCTGCTGCTGTCGGGCTCCGGCACCGGCGAATGGCCGCCGATCTATGGAAAATTGGGCGCGGCGCTGGCGTTTCTGATGGTCGGCGCGGGGATGCATACGACCCAGACCGCGGGCCTGGCGCTGGCGACAGATATCGCGCCGGAGGACGCGCGTCCCCGCGTGGTGGCGTTCCTGTATGTCATGCTGCTGGTCGGGATGACCGGCAGCGCGTTGATCTTCAGCGAGTTGCTGCGAAACTTCAGCGAGATGCGGCTCATTCAGGTGATCCAGGGCGTCGCCGTCACCCAGATGTTGCTGAATATTGCCGCGCTATGGAAGCAGGAAGCCCGTAACCCGGCGCTGACCTCGGCCAAGCGCGAGCGGCCGCAATTCAGGCAGTCCTGGGACAAGTTCCGGGCTGCCGGCGGCTCGATCCGGATTCTGGTCGCGGTCGCGCTGGGCACCGCCGGCTTCTCGATGCAGGACATTCTGCTTGAGCCCTATGGCGCCGAAATCCTGAAACTGTCGGTCGGTCAGACCACTGCGCTGACGGCTTTCTTCGCACTGGGAACGCTGGCCGGGTTTGGCCTTGCGGCCAGGTCGTTGGGACGCAATGCCGATCCCTACCGCATCGCCGGGCTCGGCGCGGTGGCGGGTGTTTTCGCTTTCGCCGCGGTGATTATCGCCGGGGCGACGGGCTCGGTGCTGCTGTTCAGGATTGGCACGGCGCTGATCGGCTTGGGCGGCGGGCTGTTCGCCGCCGGCACGCTGACCGCCGCGATGGCAATCGCCAGGAATGGCGAAAGCGGGCTGGTACTCGGCATGTGGGGCGCCGCGCAGGCGACCGCGGCAGGTGGCGGAATTCTATTAGGCGGCGGCATTCGGGACGCGGTGTCGTCGCTGGCGGCCAACGGGATGCTCGGCGGCGTCCTCGCCGATCCGTCGACTGGATACAGCGTCGTCTACAACATCGAGATCGCGTTGCTGTTCGCAACGCTGGTTGCGGTCGGTCCGCTCGTGCGCTCAGTACAGACGAGCTTCCCGCAATCTTCATCCAAATTCGGCCTAGCCGAATTTCCAGGTTAACAACGAGGAAGGGGTCGGTCCCATGCAAGCCGGAGCCTATATGGACGTCGCACAGGTCACACTGTACGTATTTTGGATTTTTTTTGCGGCCTTGATTTTCTATCTGCGCCGTGAAGACAAGCGCGAAGGATATCCGCTGGTATCGGATACCGGCGGCGGTCGCCTGACCCAGATCGGCATTCCGAATCCCCCGGATCCGAAGACCTATCTGCTGCGCGGCGGTCATACCGCGACGGTTCCGAACCACCGGAACGATCGTCCCGACGTCGCCGTCGCGCCGACCGCGCCGTGGCCGGGTGCACCATTCGCGCCGACCGGCAATCCGTTCGCCGACGGCGTTGGACCGGGCTCCTATGCGGCCCGCGAAGACGTTCCGGAACTGACCATGGACAACATTCCGGCGATCGTTCCGATGCGTGCCGCCAAGGGCTTCGCGCTCGATCCGCGCGACCCGAATCCAGTCGGCATGCAGGTGATCGGGGCCGACGGCGTGGTCGGCGGCGTGGTCACAGATGCCTGGGTCGATCGTGCCGAAGTGTTGCTGCGCTATCTCGAAGTCGAAACGACCTCGGGCAAGGGCAAGCGCAAGGTCCTGCTGCCGGTGCCGTTCGCGCTGATCAACCGCCCGTTCGGCAAGGTCTCGGTCGACGCCATCCTGGGCAGTCAGTTCGCTGACGCGCCGGGTGTGGCCAAGGCCGACCAGGTCACTAAGCTCGAGGAAGACAAGATCGTCGCCTATTACGGCGCTGGCACCCTCTACGCCACGCCGCAGCGTCAGGAGCCGATTGTATGACCCGGACCCCCAGCCAGTTTCGTGAACTTCCCTCACCCTTGCCGGAAGGAGAACGCGTGATCTGGCAGGGGAAGCCGACCTATAAAGGATTGGCGTTCCGATCCTTTCACATCAGGGAGGCCCTGATCTATCTGGTCCTCCTGATGTCGTGGAAAGGCTGGTCGAACTGGTCTTCGGGCCAGTCGATCAGCGAAGCGGCGGCGTCCATGCTGGCGCCGTTGCTGCTGACGCTGGGCGGCATCGCATTGCTTGCCATGCTCGCCTGGCTGTTCCGGCGCGCCACCTGTTACACCATCACCGACAAGCGCATTCTCCTGCAGTCCGGAGTTGCGCTGCCGGTGACGATGAACATCCCGCTCGGCAAGATCGGCAACGCCGCGCTCAAGACCAGGAGCGACGGCAGCGGCGATATTCCGCTGCAGCTGATCGATACCGATCGCGTCTCCATGGTGCTGCTCTGGCCCCACATCCGCCCGTGGCGGCTGCAACGGCCCGAGCCGATGCTGATGTCGGTGCCGGACGCGGCTGAGGTCGCCGCCAAGCTCGCCGATGCGCTGAAGGGCCGGCACGACTCCTCCGCCGTGTCTTTGGTCAAACCGGCTAGCGGCGGACCGGCCAACGGCCCGCTGTCATCGTCAACAACGGTCGCAGCCTGAAACGGAGATCGATATGGAGCACGCCGAACACGATATCAGGATCCCGAAGGCCGCGTTGATCGCCGCCGCCGCCGTGGTGTTTTTGGCGCTGGCCGCGGCCACCACGGCGCGTCTGACTGGTTACGGCGTCACCCATATGACGCTCCCGGCCATGGTCGAGAGCATCGATCTTCAATTCGAGGACGATGCCGCCGGCAATGTGCTGGTGTTCGACGCCCGCGACCACAAATTGTTGCACTCACTGCCCCCGGGGGAGTCGGGCTTCGTGCGGGTGGTACTTCGCGGCATGGCGCGCGAGCGCATGCTCGCCTCGATCGGGTCGGAACCGCCGTTTCGTCTCGCCCGCTACGAGAATGGCCAGCTCACGCTGACCGACACGGCCAACAACCGGCTGATCGACCTGAATGCCTTCGGATCCAGCAATCTGGCGGCCTTCGCGCAGCTCATGAAAAAACCGGACGGCTCAAAATGAGCATGATCCGATTAGGGAAACGCACCAGCTTCGACGTGCCCTGCACGGTGGAAATCGAGCAGAGCTCGGAAACCCTGCACGCCCATGTGATCCTCGATGGCGACATCGAGATCGGGCCAGGTGACGAGGTCACCGTGCACGACGCGCCGACCCATGTCGAATTCGGTGAACGTCTGGTCGTGCGACGCACCGCGACGGTGGTCCGCGCCGGCCTGCTCGACCGGATCCGGGCGCGGCTGGAAGGATATCTCGAACTGACCGAACTTTACGAAGTCAGCTTCTCGAACGGGAGGGTATCATGATTCCAATGGAGGGCGGCACCCAGGGCAGCCTGCGCCCAAGCGCACGGCCCACGATCAAGGGCAGTCGCGAAAGTCTCGACATCGCGCGCGAGGACACCATCCTCACCCCGCGATTCTACACCACCGATTTCGCCGCGATGGATCGCCTCGACGTCAGCCTGGTGCGGTCCGAATGGAACGCGATGATCAAGGAATTGCGCGCCGACTACAACAAGGCGCATTTCAAGAAGCAGGACGAATTCAACTACGATCTGGAGCAATTGCCGCCGGAACTGCGCAAGGAGTTCAAGGACTTTCTGGTCTCCTCGCTGACCGCGGAATTCTCCGGCTGCGTGCTGTACTCGGAAATCAAGAAGCGGATCAAGAACAAGGAAATTCAGGAGCTGTTCGGCTATCTCAGCCGCGACGAGGCGCGACATGCCGGCTTCATCAATGAAATCCTCAAGGATCATGGCATCGGCGTCGATCTCGGCTTCCTCACCAAGGTGAAGAAGTACACTTATTTCCGGCCGAAATTCATCTTCTACGCGACCTATCTGTCGGAGAAGATCGGCTATGCCCGCTACATCACCATCTTCCGGCAGATGGAGCGACATCCGGAACGTCAGTTCCATCCGATTTTCCGCTGGTTCGAGAGCTGGTGCAATGACGAGTTTCGCCATGGCGAGGCGTTCGCGCTGCTGATGCGCGCCGATCCGTCGCTGCTGCGCGGTTTCAACAAGCTGTGGATCCGCTTCTTCGTGCTGGCGGTGTTCGCCACGATGTATGTCCGCGATCACATGCGCCCGGCGTTCCACGAAGCGCTCGGCATGGACCCGACCGATTACGACATGCAGGTGTTCCGGATCACCACGGAAATCTCTAAGCAGGTATTTCCGGTCACGCTCAATCTCGACGACCCGCGCTTCCTCGCCGGGCTCGAGCGGCTGCGGGTGGTGTCGGACAAGATCGCCGACAGCCATGCGCAAGGCCTGCTCGGCAAAATCAAACGCCCGCTGCTGGCGGCGCAGGCCGCGCTGGCCTTCGCGCGCCTGTTCCTGCTGCCGGCGAAACGCAACGAACTGCCCCGCGTCATCGGCCTGCGGCCGGCGTGGTGAGGGAAGTGAATTCATGGCCTCATACCTAGGACCACCGTTCTTCGCGGCCTTTGTCTGGTGGTTCAGCACCGGGGCGGTGCTGCTGCTGGTCGGCAGCGTCGGCCGGTCCGGCATGCTGCGGCTGGTCTGTGCGGGCGGGATGCTCACGGTGGCGTTGTGCGGCCTGTCGGTGACGGCGAACGACACCAGTGTCGGGGCGGCCTACATGGCCTTCAGCTGCATCATCTTCCTGTGGGGGGCGCAGGAGATCGCCTTTCTGTCCGGCTGGTTGACCGGTCCGCGTGCCGAACCTTGCCCGCCGCATGCCAGGGGATTTCGTCGGTTCAGCCTGGCGTTGCAGGCGATCATCTATCACGAGATTTGCCTGCTGAGCTGCGGCGCGGTGGTCGCCGCACTCACCCTCAATGCCGAAAACCAGGTCGGGCTGTGGACCTATCTGGCGCTGTGGGTGCTGCGGCAGAGCGCCAAGATCAACCTGTTTCTAGGCGTGCCGGTGACCAATGACGAATTGATGCCGGACGCCGTTCAGTTTCTAAAGACCTATTTCGCACGCAAGCCGGTGAGCGCCTTCTTTCCGCTCTCGGTCACGCTGGCAACCGCTGTTCTTGTCGTGATGGTGCAGCGGATCGTCGAAGTTGCCGCGACCCCGTTCGAGGTCGTCGGTCTGACGCTGGTCTCGACGCTGTTCGCGCTTGGTGTCGTCGAGCACTGGTTCATGCTGCTCCCGTTGCCGGCGATCACGCTGTGGAGCTGGGGTATTCGCACAGGGTTTCCGCCGGAGGACATCATCATGGAAACGAAACCATCCGCCACTGTGGTAGCCATGGCCGAGCTGGGCGCGGCCAAGCAGGTTTCCGACTCGGCCTCCACCACGAATGAGGTGCGCGCCGCTGCTCCTCAGCTCGTCGTGGTGCCGAATGGTCGCAAGGACGAGACGCCGCCGAAGCCGCGCAGCGCCTGTGCCCGGCAGCGGCTCGAGGACCAGTTCAGGCAGACTTTCCTGGAGCAGCATCCGCGAGGCGAATTGGCGCCGGCCCGGATCGGAATCGGCGCTGAGCCGGCAGCAACAGTCAACGGGAGGACATCATGAATTACGAAGCGTATTTCCGTCGTCAGATCGAGGGCTTGCATCGCGAAGGCCGGTACCGGGTATTCGCCGATCTGGAACGCAAGGCGGGCTCGTTCCCGCAGGCCAAATTTCACCACCCGGACGGCGAGAATGACGTCACGGTGTGGTGCTCGAACGACTATCTCGGCATGGGCCAGCATCCGGCGGTGCTGAAGGCGATGCACGAGGCGCTCGACAGCTGCGGCGCCGGCGCTGGCGGCACCCGCAACATCGCGGGCACCAATCACTATCACGTCCTGCTCGAACAGGAGCTGGCTGCGCTGCATGGCAAGGAAGCGGCGCTGCTGTTCACATCGGGCTATGTCTCCAACATGGCGTCGCTGTCGACGCTGGCGTCGCGGATGCCGGGTTGCGTGATCCTGTCGGATGAACTCAACCACGCCTCGATGATCGAGGGGATTCGCCACAGCCGCAGCGAGACCCGGATCTTCGCCCACAACGACGTGCGCGATCTGGAGCGCAAGCTGGCCGATCTCGACCCCAATGTGCCGAAACTGGTGGCGTTCGAGTCGGTGTATTCGATGGATGGCGATATCGCGCCGATCGCCGAAATCTGCGACGTCGCCGATGCCCATCACGCGATGACCTATCTCGACGAAGTCCACGGCGTCGGCCTGTACGGCCCGAATGGCGGCGGCATCGCCGATCGCGAAGGTCTGAGCCACCGGCTGACGATCATCGAGGGCACGCTGGCCAAGGCGATCGGCGTGGTCGGCGGCTATATTGCCGGCTCGGCAGCGGTCTGCGACTTCGTCCGCAGCTTCGCCTCCGGCTTCATCTTCAGCACCTCGCTGCCGCCCGCGGTGGCCGCCGGTGCGCTGGCCAGCATCAAGCATCTGCGCACCAGCTCAGCGGAGCGCGAACGGCATCAGGACCGCGTGGCGCGGCTGCGCAAGCGGCTGGACGAGGTCGGCGTGGCGCATCTTCCCAATCCCAGCCATATCGTGCCGGTGATGGTGGGCGATGCGGTGCTGTGCAAGCAGATCAGCGACGAGCTGATCGAGCGCTTCAGCATCTATGTGCAGCCGATCAATTATCCGACGGTTCCGCGCGGCACCGAGCGGCTGCGGATCACGCCGTCGCCGCTCCACAGCGATGCCGACATCGAGCATCTGGTGCAGGCGCTTAGCGAAATCTGGGCCAAGGTCGGCCTCGCCAAGGCGGCGTGAGGATTGGGTTGGCGCAAGCGTCCGGGGGCGAGTTCCTGGGCGGCGTCCGGCTCTTAAGCATCGGCTGGCGGCCCATTGGCCGCCAGCTCCTAAGCATTGCTTGACGGCCCTGGCGGCGCTGACCGCCGTCAGGGCCGCTTGGCGCGGACCGACGGCCGGGTCAGGCGGATTCGCCGATGGGTTCTCGGCAGAAATTCCGATCCGCGGGCACTGAGAAAATCCAGCATCGCGCGCGCCGGCGGCAGCAGCACCTTGTCCTTGCGGCTGACCACAAACCATTGCCGCACGATAGGCAGGCCGACGACGTCGAGGATCACCAGCCGTCTCTCATCAAGATCGGTGGCCACGGTATGCGCGGAGATGAAAGCGATGCCGAGACCGGCGATCACCGCCTGCTTGATGGTTTCATTGCTGGCCATTTCCATGCCGATTGGCGGCCTTATCCCGGCCGATCCGATCAGCTGCTCCATCAGGCTGCGCGTGCCGGAGCCGGGCTCGCGGGTCAGGAAGGTCTCGTTGGCGAGGTCAGACAGCGCGATGTCCTGGCGCTGCGCCAGCCGGTGGGCGGTCGGCGCGATGATCACATGCGGATGATTGCCGATCAGGTGAATGTCGACGTCGAGATCGACCGGCGGCCGTCCCATGATGGCGATGTCGAGCTCATAACCGCGCAGCGCGCTGCCGATTTCCTGGCGGTTTCCGATCGAGAGTTTGACGTCGATTTTCGGATGCAGCTTGAGGAATCCGGAAATCGCGAACGGCACGAAATATTTCGCCGTACTCACCGCGCCGATTGAGACTCGCCCGCCGGTGCGGCCGGCGATCATGTCCAGCGACGTCTCGCAGGCGGCGATCGCCGCCTCGATCCGCCCGCACAGCGCCAGCACTTCGGCGCCGGCCGCGGTCAGCACCATCCCGTCGCTCTTGCGTTGAATCAAAGGCAGTCCGGCGAGCGCCTGGAGATTGCGCAGCTGCAGCGTCACCGCGGGCTGCGTCAGATTGAGCTTGGCGGCGGCGGCGGTGATGCTGCCGTTTTCGGACAGCGCCGCCAAGGCGCGTAATTGCCGGATCGAGACGGTTCGGAATTGCTTGGCCATATAAAAATAACTTGGGAAGGAGGCAAGATAATAAAATTTCTCTTATTTAAGCGTTGCCGTCAAGATCGCGCCGAAAGGCCCGACATCGCAAGCCAATTGCCGAGTCGGATTTCGGGGAAACGACCATGAGCCAAGGCCAGACACTATCTCAATTTGTCGATCTATATGCGGGTTCAGACCCGCTTCGTATTGCGGTTGCGGCGGCGGTTCGGGCGATCGCGGCGGCGTCGATCGAGATTTCGGAGCTGATCGGGCAGGGCGCGCTGGGCGGGATCACCGGCAAGACGCAGGGCTCGGCCAATGCCGATGGCGACGTGCAGAAGGATCTCGACGTCCGCGCCGACCAGATGGTGATCGCAGCACTAAAGGATGTGCCGTTCGCGGTGCTGGCGTCGGAGGAATCCGAGCAGCTGGTGGAGAGCGATCCGAAAGCGCTGATCTCGATCGCCTATGATCCGCTCGACGGCTCCTCCAACATCGACACCAATATGACGGTGGGGACGATCTTTTCGATCATTCCCAATGAGCCCGGCGTGGCGCCGTTCTCGGCGCCCGGCAGCTGTCAGCTGGCGGCGGGCTTCGTGGTCTACGGGCCGCAGACCTCGCTGGTGCTGACGCTCGGCGATGGCGTCGACATCTTCACGCTGGACCGCGCAGCCAGGACCTATCGGCTGATCCGCGAGAAGGTCCAGGTCTCGCCCGACACCGCCGAATACGCCATCAACGCCTCGAACCATCGGCACTGGGAGCAGCCGGTGCGCGACTTCGTCGACGAATGCCTGGCCGGCGCCGACGGCCCGCGCAGCAAGGATTTCAACATGCGCTGGATCGGCTCGCTGGTGGCCGAGGCCTATCGCATCCTGACCCGCGGCGGCGTGTTCCTGTATCCGGCGGATTCGCGCCCGGGCTATGGCGAGGGCCGGCTGCGGCTGTTGTACGAGACCCACCCGATGGCCTTTGTGATGGAGCAGGCCGGCGGCGGCGCCTCGACCGGGCGCGAGCGCGTGCTCGATCTCGCCGCGTCATCGATCCATCAGCGCTCGCCCTTGATCATGGGCTCGCTCGACAAGGTCGAGCGCATCGAGCTGCTGCACAATGATCCCGACGCCGCCTCGCGCACCGCGCCGCTGTTCGCGCGCCGCGGCCTGTTCCGGGTCTGACGTCGCCCGAATCCGAACTCACCGAGTCCGAACAACCCGAGGCTTAAGTATCCGGAGTCTGAAAGTCACAAATGTCCCGCAAGCATCCGATCATTTCGATCACCGGTTCGTCCGGCGCCGGCACCACCTCGGTCAAGCGCACTTTCGAGCAGATCTTCCGCCGCGAAAACGTCAACGCCGCCTATATCGAGGGCGACGCGTTCCATCGCTACAACCGCGTCGACATGCGCAACAAGATGGCGGCGGAGTCCGAACTCGGCAATCGCCATTTCAGCCATTTCAGCCCCGAGACCAATCTGTTCGAGGAGCTCGAGACCACCTTTCGCGACTATGCGGCGACCGGCACCGGCAAGACCAGGCACTATGTCCATGACGACACCGAGGCCAAGCTGCACGGCGTGGCGCCGGGCAATTTCACCGACTGGGCGTCGCTGCCGCCGGATTCCGATCTGCTGTTCTACGAAGGCCTGCACGGCGCGGTGATGACCGAGACCGTCAATGTCGCCCAGCATGCCGATCTGAAGATCGGCGTGGTGCCGGTGATCAATCTGGAATGGATTCAGAAGCTGCACCGCGACCGCAGCGACCGCGGCTATTCCACCGAGGCCGTCACCGACACCATCCTGCGCCGGATGCCGGATTATGTGCACTACATCGTGCCGCAATTCGGCGAGACCGACATCAATTTCCAGCGGGTGCCGACGGTCGACACCTCGAACCCCTTCATCGCGCGCTGGATTCCGACCGCGGACGAATCGATGGTGGTGATCCGGTTCAAGAGCCCGCGCGGCATCGACTTCGCTTATCTGCTGTCGATGATCCAGGGCAGCTTCATGTCGCGCGCCAATTCGATCGTGATCCACGGCTCGAAGATGGATCTGGCGATGCAGCTGATCCTGACGCCGCTGATCATGCAGCTGATCGAACGCAAGCGGGGCGCCAAATGAGCGCGCAAGCGGGAGGCAAAATGTCCATCTGCGGCATGGCGCCGCGACGCAGCGACGCCGCCGCCTGGAACTTGACCAGATCGTTCGCAACCCACATTCAACAGGAGGCATCATGGCCCGCATCATTTTGAGGCAATTGCTGGATCACGCCGCCGAGCACGGCTATGGCGTGCCAGCATTCAACATCAACAATATGGAGCAGGGCCTCGCCATCATGGAGGCGGCAGCCGCCGTCGACGCCCCGGTGATCATCCAGGCCTCGCGCGGTGCGCGAGCCTACGCCAACGACATCATGCTGGCCAAGATGATCGAGGCGTTGAGCGAGATCTATCCGCAGATCCCGCTATGCATGCATCAGGATCACGGCAATGACGAAGCCACCTGCGCCACCGCGATCCAGCACGGCTTCACCTCGGTGATGATGGACGGCTCGCTCAAGGCCGACGCCAATACCGCGGCCGACTACGCCTACAATGTCGACATCACCAGCCGCGTCACCGACATGGCGCATTGGGTCGGCGCCTCGGTCGAAGGCGAGCTCGGCGTGCTGGGCTCGCTGGAACATGGTGGCGGCGAGCAGGAAGACGGCCACGGGCTGGAAGGCACCGTCAGCCAGGATCAGCTGCTGACCGATCCCGACCAGGCCGCCGACTTCGTCCGCGCCACCAAGGTCGACGCGCTGGCGATCGCGATGGGCACCTCGCACGGCGCCTATAAATTCTCGCGCAAGCCCGACGGCGATATCCTGGCGATGAAAGTCGTCGAGGAGATCCACCGCCGGCTGCCCAACACCCATCTGGTGATGCACGGCTCGTCTTCGGTGCCGCAGGAATTGCAGGACATCTTCAACGAGTTCGGCGGCGGCATGCCGCAGACCTTCGGCGTGCCGGTCGAGGAGATCGTGCGCGGCATCAAGCACGGCGTGCGCAAGGTCAATATCGACACCGATTGCCGTCTCGCCATGACCGGAATGTTCCGCAAGGTTGCGACGCAAAACAAGGCCGAGTTCGATCCGCGCAAATTCCTCAAGCCGGCGATGGACGCCATGCGCGACCTCTGCCGCCAGCGCTTCGAACAATTCGGCACCGCCGGCAACGCCTCCAAGATCAAGGTGATCCCGCTGTCCGAAATGGCCAAGCGCTACAAATCCGGCGCGCTTGATCCGCAGATCGGAGGCATAGCCCGCGCTGCCGAGTAGTTGTCTGGCGTTCTTCCCCGGTTGTGAACCGGGTCAACATTTTTCAGGGAGAGCAACATGAACGAATCCGTCACGATACGAGGCAAGGATCGCTACAAGTCCGGCGTCATGGAATACAAGAAGATGGGCTATTGGGAGCCCGATTACGAGCCGAAGGACACCGATATCATCGCCCTGTTCCGGGTGACGCCGCAGGACGGCGTCGATCCGGTCGAGGCCTCCGCGGCGGTCGCCGGCGAATCCTCGACAGCGACCTGGACCGTGGTGTGGACCGATCGCCTCACCGCGGCGGAGAAATATCGCGCCAAGTGCTACCGCGTCGATCCGGTGCCGAATTCGCCGGGGCAGTACTTCGCCTATATCGCCTATGACCTCGATCTGTTCGAGAACGGCTCGATCGCCAATCTGTCGGCCTCGATCATCGGCAACGTGTTCGGCTTCAAGCCGCTGAAGGCGCTGCGGCTGGAAGACATGCGGCTGCCGGTCGCTTACGTCAAAACTTTCCAGGGGCCGGCCACCGGCATCGTGGTCGAACGCGAGCGGATGGACAAGTTCGGGCGTCCCTTGCTCGGCGCCACCGTGAAGCCGAAGCTCGGCCTCTCCGGCCGCAATTACGGCCGCGTGGTCTATGAAGCGCTGAAGGGCGGGCTCGACTTCACCAAGGACGACGAGAACATCAACTCGCAGCCCTTCATGCATTGGCGCGAGCGCTTTCTGTATTGCATGGAGGCCGTCAACAAGGCGCAGGCGGCGTCCGGCGAGGTCAAGGGCACTTACCTCAACGTCACCGCCGGCACCATGGAGGAGATGTATGAGCGCGCCGAATTCGCCAAGCAGCTCGGCTCGGTCATCATCATGATCGATCTGGTGATCGGCTATACGGCGATCCAGTCGATGGCCAAATGGGCGCGCCGCAACGACATGATCCTGCATCTGCACCGCGCCGGTCACTCGACCTATACGCGGCAGCGCAATCACGGCGTCTCGTTCCGCGTCATCGCCAAATGGATGCGGCTGGCCGGCGTCGACCACATCCATGCCGGCACCGTGGTCGGCAAGCTCGAGGGCGACCCCGCCACCACCAAGGGCTATTACGACATCTGCCGCGAAGACTACAATCCGATGCAGCTCGAGCACGGCATCTTCTTCGACCAGAACTGGGCCAGCCTCAACAAGCTGATGCCGGTGGCCTCGGGCGGCATCCATGCCGGCCAGATGCACCAGCTGCTCGATCATCTCGGCGAGGACGTGGTGCTGCAATTCGGCGGCGGCACCATCGGCCATCCGATGGGCATCGAAGCCGGCGCCACCGCCAACCGCGTCGCGCTGGAGGCGATGATCCTGGCCCGCAATGAGGGGCGCGATTATCTGCACGAGGGCGAGGAAATTCTCGCCAAGGCGGCGATGACCTGCACGCCGCTGAAGGCGGCGTTGGAGACCTGGAAGAACGTCACCTTCAACTACGAATCCACCGACATGCCCGACTACGCGCCCACCCCCCAAGTGTCGATGTGATCGTCATTGCGAGGAGCGAAGCGACGAAGCAATCCAGTAGCTTCGTGCACTGGACTCCTGGATTGCTTCGCTTCGCTCGCAATGAAGAAATCGACGGTCGATCTGCTAGACATCAAGGAGCAATTCAATGCGCGTCACCCAAGGTTGCTTTTCATTCCTGCCGGATCTCACTGACGACCAGATTTCCAAGCAGGTGCAATACGCGCTCGGCAAGGGCTGGGCGGTGAACCTCGAATTCACCGATGATCCGCACCCGCGCAACACCTTCTGGGAAATGTGGGGCCTGCCGATGTTCGACCTGCAGGACGCCGCCGGCGTGCTGATGGAGCTGAACGAATGCCGCAAGATCTATGGCGACCGCTATATCCGGCTGTCGGCGTTCGACGCCAGCCATGGCTGGGAGTCGGTGCGGCTGTCGTTCATCGTCAATCGGCCGAAGGAAGAACCCGGCTTCCGGCTTGAGCGCCAGGAAACCGACGGTCGCACCATGCGCTACACCACCAAGGCCTATGCGGTCGATCGTCCCGAGGGCGGCCGCTACGGTGGGGCATGAGCATGGACGCGGTGCCGCAAGGCGCCGCCGATCCCCCGGCCGAACAGGTTGATCTGCGTAAGGAGTTCAACGAGGTCGGAATCGGCGAGGTACTGGATCAGCTCGATCGCGAATTGATCGGGCTGAAGCCGGTGAAAACCCGGATCCGCGAGATCGCGGCATTGCTGCTGGTCGAGCGCCTGCGCAAGCGGATGGGCTTGGCGAGCGGCAACCCGACGCTGCACATGTCGTTCACCGGCAATCCCGGCACCGGCAAGACCACGGTGGCGATGCGGATGGCCGCGATCCTGCACAAGCTCGGCTTCGTGCGCCGCGGCCATGTGGTCTCGGTGACCCGCGACGAGTTGGTCGGGCAATATATCGGCCACACCGCGCCGAAGACCAAGGAGGTGCTGAAGAAGGCGATGGGCGGCGTGTTGTTCATCGACGAGGCGTATTATCTGTATCGCCCCGACAATGAGCGCGACTATGGCCAGGAGGCGATCGAGATCCTGTTGCAGGTGATGGAGAATCAACGCGACGATCTGGTGGTGATTCTCGCCGGCTATGGCGATCGGATGGACAAGTTCTTCGCCAGTAATCCGGGCTTCCGCTCGCGGATCGCGCATCACATCGATTTTCCGGATTATTCCGACGCCGAATTGCTGCAGATCGCCGAGATGATGCTGGCCGAGCAGAACTACAAGTTCGATCCGGCGGCGCGCGAGGCGTTTCGGCGCTATATCGAGATCCGCAAGACCCAGCCGCTGTTCTCGAATGCGCGTTCGATCCGCAATGCGCTCGACCGCACCCGGCTGCGCCAGGCCAACCGTCTGGTCGCCGATCTCGATCGGGTGCTGACGGCGAATGACATCATGACGCTGGAGGCGTCCGATGTGCTGGCGAGCCGGGTGTTTTCAGATGCGAAGAGCGAGTGAGGCGCGTCATTCCGGGTGCGAGCCCTGAGTGCCGGACTGAAAGGAGCGAATAAACCAACGATGGTTTCGTCATTGCGAGCCGAGGACGGCGCATTGCGCCGTCCGACAGCGAAGCAATCCAGGGCGACAAGCACAAACTAGATTGCTTCGTCGCAAGTGCTCCTCGCAATGACGAAATTGAATGGCTTGCCTCTATTGATGCGTAATCACCCCCGCAGCGCCGCCAGCACCTCGTCGGGACGCTCGACCATCATGGTGTGGCCGGCGCCGCGCAGCACCACGCTGCGCGAACCGGGCACCGCCGCCGCCAGTGCCTTGCCGTTGCGGATCGGCGTCATCATGTCGCGATCGCCGAGGATGAAGGTCGCCGGCACGGTCACCCGGGCCGCCGCGGCGAGGGCGTCCTGATAGGCGTTGCAGGCCGACAGATCGGCGAAGATTACGCCGGGCCTGTTGGCTTCCAGCACGCGCATCGCGCCGCCATGCATCCACAGGCCGGGCGCGAGGTTACCGCCGAGCTCGGCGTCGTAGCCGAGTCCCCAGATCGTCATCATAGCGCTGGCCGCCGGATCGTCGGCCTCGGCGGCCTTCAGCAGATCGGGCCCGACCGTCATCGTGCTGGTGGTGCCGATCAGGCCGAGCGAGGCCACGCGGTCCGGGTGCCGCGCGGCAGTCTCTAGCGCGATCAGCGATCCCATCGAATGGCCGATCAGCTTGGCTTGCGACGCAGCCGCGGCGTCGAGCAGCGCCACGATCCAGTCCGCCATCTCGGCGATGCTGCGCAGCGGCGCGCCCGCCGAGCGGCCATGGCCGGGCAGATCCGGCGCCAGCACGCCAAATCCGTGATGCGCGAACCAGCGGGTGTGCAGCGCCCAGACCGAATGATCGAAGCCGGCGCCATGGATGAAGACAATGCTCGGCAGCGTGGCGTCGAACGCCCGCCCGCCGGTGGCCACGAATGTCTCGACGCCGTTTACGGACAATTGCATGGCTTACACCTTCTGCGAGACGCGCAGCGCCTGACCCAGATCGTCGATGATATCGGATGCGGATTCGATGCCGACCGACAGCCGCACCAGTTCCTCGCCGATGCCGGAGGCGACCAGTTGCGCGGCGTCCATCTGCTGATGGGTGGTGGAGGCCGGGTGGATCACCAGCGTCTTGGCGTCGCCGACATTGGCAAGGTGACTGGTCAGCCGCAGCGCCTCGATGAATTTCCGGCCAGCGGCGCGCCCGCCCTTGATGCCGAAGGAGACGATCGAACCGGCGCCCTTCGGCAGCAGCTGCTTGGCCAACTCGTAATCGGGATGGTTGTCCAGCGTCGGATGCAACACCCAATCGACCGCCTTGTTGGCGGTGAGGAAGGCCAGAACCGCCGCGGTGTTGGCGACGTGGCGGTCCATCCGCACCCCCAGCGTCTCGACGCCCTGCAGCAGCTGGAACGCATTGGTGGGCGACAGGCAGGCGCCGAAATCGCGCAGGCCTTCCATCCGGGCGCGGATGATGAAGGCCGGCGGGCCGAATTGCTCGTCGAAGACGATGTCGTGATAGCCCGCATAGGGCTCGGTCAGCGTCGGGAATTTGCCGGAGCCGCGCCAGTCGAAGCGGCCGCCATCGACGATGACGCCGCCGATCGCGATGCCGTGGCCGCCGATCCATTTGGTCGCCGAATTCATCACGATGTCGGCGCCGAGTTCGATCGGCCGGCTCAGATAGGGCGTCGCGAAAGTGTTGTCGATCAACAGCGGGATCTTCGCCGTATGGGCGATCGCCGCCACCTTGGGAATATCCAGAACTTCAAGGCCGGGATTGCCGATGGTCTCGCCGATCACCAGCCTGGTGTTGGGCTTGATCGCGGCACGAAACGCATCGTGATCGCGCGGCTTCACAAAGGTCGTGGTGATGCCGAAGCGCGGCAGCGTATGGGTCAGCATATTGATGCTGCCGCCATAGAGCGAGCTCGAGGCGACGATATGGTCGCCGGCATTGAGCAGCGTGGCGATCGCCAGATGCAGCGCCGCCATGCCGCTCGCCGTGCATACCGCGCCGACGCCGCCTTCCAGCGCGGCCAGCCGCTCTTCCAGCACCGCGGTGGTGGGGTTCGAGATCCGCGTATACAGATGCCCGGCGCGCTCCATGTTGAACAAAGCGGCGGCGTGGTCGGTGTCCTGAAACACGTAGGACGTGGTCTGATAGATCGGCACGGCGCGCGATCCGGTCAGCGGGTCGGGGTGCTGGCCGGCATGCAGGCTCAGGGTCTCGAAACCGGGTGGTTTAGGTGCGGCCATGATGATCTCGATCTGACGCGACGTGGTTGGGGCCGTCATTGCGAGGAGCGTAGCGACGAAGCAATCCAGTCCTCGCTTGCGGCCCTGGATTGCTTCGCTTCGCTCGCAATGACGAATGCGAGGCGCGTGCCCTTATGGCACGTTTTGGCCGCCGTCAGCCATCCCCACCGCCCACAGCGCAAAGGCATAGCCGATCGCGACTTCGTCGAGCCGGCTGAACCGGCCGGAGGCGCCGCCATGGCCGGCGCCCATATTGGTGCGTAGCAACACCGGCCCGCCGCCGGTCATGGTGGCGCGCAGCCGCGCGATCCATTTCGCCGGCTCCCAATAGGTCACCCGCGGATCGGTCAGGCCGGCCATCGCCAGGATCGCCGGATAGTCCTTGGCGGCGACGTTCTCATAGGGCGAATAGGACAGGATGGTTTTGAAGTCGGCTGCGCTTTCGATCGGGTTGCCCCATTCCGGCCATTCCGGCGGGGTCAGCGGTAAGGTGTCGTCCAGCATGGTGTTGAGCACGTCGACGAAGGGCACCTCGGCGAAAATCCCGGCGAACAATTCGCCGGCGCGGTTGGCGACCGCGCCCATCAGCATGCCGCCGGCGCTGCCGCCATGGCCGACGATGCGCTTGGCGCGAGTGTAGTCGGCCTCGATCAGGGCGCGGGCGCAGGCTGCGAAATCGTCGAACGAGTTGGTCTTGTGCGCGCGCTTGCCGTCGAGATACCAGCCCCATCCCTTGTCGGCGCCGCCGCGAATATGCGCGATGGCATAGACGAAGCCGCGATCGACCAGCGATAGCCGGTTGGCCGAGAACGACGCCGGCATCGCCATGCCGTAAGAGCCATAGCCGTAGAGCAGCAGCGGCGCGCGGCCGTCGCGCACCAAATCCTTGCGATACAGGATCGACACCGGCACCTGCGCGCCATCATGCGAGGTCGCCATGATCCGCGTGGTGACATAGTCGGCGGGGTTGTGGCCGGAGGGAATCTGCTGGCGCTTGCGCAGCACGCGTTCGCGCGTCGCCATGTCGTAATCATAGACTTCCGACGGCGTCGTCATCGACGAATAGGAGAAGCGCAGATTGGTCGTGTCGAATTCATAGCCGCCCATGGTGTCGAGCGAATAGGCGGTCTCGTCGAAGGCAATGCTGTGCTCGTCGCCGCTGGTCAGATCGCGGATGATGATCGAGGGCAGCGCATTGGCGCGCTCCAGCCGCACCATGTGGCCGGCATAGAGTTCGACGTCGATGATGTAGACGCCCTGGCGATGCGGGATCAGATCGCGCCAATTGGCGCGTTGCGGCGCCGCGATTGGCGCGGTGACGATCTTGAAATCGATCGCGCCGTCGGCATTGGTGAGGATGAACAGCTCGTCGCCGCGATCGGCGATCGAATATTGCACGCCGTGCTTGCGGGCTGCGACCAGAACCGGTTCGGCGTCGGGATCGGCGCGATCGATCAGCCGCGCCTCGGAAGTCTCATGATCGCCGCCGGCGATGACGCAGAATCGTCCGCTGGCGCTTTCGTGAAGATGGGTGAACCAGCCGGAATCGGCCTCCTCATAGACCAGACGATCCTCTACCTGCGCGGTGCCGAGCCGATGCCGCCAGACCTGCATCGGGCGATGATTATCGTCGAGTTTGACGTAAAAGAACGCCTGCGAATCGGCGCTCCACACTACGCCGCCGTCGGTTTCCTCGACCACATCGGTCAGGTCGTTGCCGCTCTGCCAGTCGCGCACCCGGATCGTGAAATATTCCGAGCCCGCGGTATCGGCGCTCCAGGCTTCCAGTCGGTGGTCGGGCGAATGTTCGGTGTCGCCGAAGTCGAAATAGGCGTGGTCTTTCGCCAGCGCGTCGCCGTCGAGGATCACGTCGGCTTGGCCGCCGTTGCGCGGCTGCCGCGCATACATCTCGTGCTGGCCGCCCTCGCGGAATTTGCGCAGATAGGCATAGGGCCCGTCCGGCATCGGCACGCTGGAATCATCTTCCTTGATCCGCCCGCGCATCTCGGCGACCAGCTGCTTTTGCAAAGCCTCGTTGCCGCCGAGCAGACTCTGCGTATAGGCGTTCTCGGCTTCCAGATAGGCGCGGATATCGGCGTCGAGCAGCTCGGGATCGCGCAGCACCTCTTGCCAGTTGGCGTCTTTCAGCCAGGCATAATCGTCGGTCAGCGTGACGCCATGCGTGGTGAATTGACGCGGACGCTTTGCTGCGGCCGGCGGTTGCGGCGCGTCCTTGCGGTTCGGTTGCTGGGTCATCATGCGCTACCTTGCTGTGGATTGATTTGCCGCTGCATTACCAGAGATTGCGCCTTGCGGCGCGGACATGTTTCGTGTCGATATCCCGCAGCAGCCATAACCTTGGTTCCCATATGACTGATTTTCACGGCGTCTTTCCCTATCTGGTGTCTCCGATCGATGCGGATGGCACAATACGTACCGATGTGCTCGGCCGCCTGTGCGACGACCTGATCAAATCCGGCGTGCATGGCTTGACCCCGCTCGGCTCGACCGGCGAATTTGCCTATCTCAATGCGGCGCAACGCGAGATCATGGTGAAGGCGACCATCGAAGCCGCGCAGCACCGTGTGCCTGTGGTAGCGGGCGTTTCCGCCACCTCGACCGCGGATGCGGTGGCGCAGGCGAAATCATATCAAAAGCTCGGCGCCGACGGCATTCTGGCGATTCTGGAGGCGTATTTTCCGCTCAAGGATGCGCAGATCGAAGCCTATTTCACGGCGATCGCCGATGCCGTCGAGATCCCCGTGGTGATCTACACCAACCCGCAGTTCCAGCGCGCCGATCTGAATCTGGACGTGATATCCCGCCTCGCGAAACATCCGCGCATTCGCTACATCAAGGATGCCTCGACCAATACCGGACGCTTGCTGTCGATCATGAATCGTTGCGGCGACGATCTCCAGGTGTTTTCCGCGTCGGCGCATATTCCCGCCGCGGTGATGTTGATCGGTGGCGTCGGCTGGATGGCCGGGCCGGCCTGCATCGTGCCGCGCCAGAGCGTCGAGCTCTACAATCTGTGCCTGGCGGGATGCTGGGATGATGCGCTGGTGCTGCAGCGGCGGATGTGGCGCGTCAACGAGGCCTTCGCGCGATTCAATCTGGCCGCCTGCATCAAAGGCGGGCTCTCGATCCAGGGCTACGACGTCGGCGATCCAGTGCCGCCGCAAGCGGCGTTGACCGCCGAGGAGCGCAAGGTGGTCGAAGACGTGCTGCGCGAGGTCGGGTGATTCAAGCAGTAAGCGGGGCCGTAACGAAACGCTGCGCCCAGGGCACGCGGCGCGGCTGATCGCGCCATTTGCCCACCGGGATATTTGTCCGGTACAACGTCATTCAATAACAAGCCATTCACGCCAAGGGAGCCGCAATGAACATCCTGCCCGGCAACATGCGTTTCGGAACGGGTCAGCCCGTCAAGCGCCTTGAAGACCAGCGCCTGTTGACCGGGCTCGGACACTATCTCGACGACAAGCCGGCCGATGGCGCGCTGTGGCTGTTCGTGTTGCGCTCGCCGCATGCGCATGCGCGGATCGGCGCCATCGACACCGAGGCGGCGCGCGAGATGCAGGGCGTGGAGGCAGTTTTCACCGGTGCGGATCTGGTCGCCGACGATGTCGGCACCTTGCCGACGCTGCCGATCTTCAAGCGTCCAGACGGCTCGCCGATGGCGCTGCCGGCGCGGCGGTTGTTGGCCCATGAGACGGTGCGCTTTGTCGGCGAGCCGGTTGTCGCGGTGGTGGCGACGTCGCTTGACGCGGCGCGCGCAGCGGCCGAAGCGATCGCTGTCGACTACGAGGAGCTGCCGGCGGTGACCGACCCGACCGCGGCGATCCAGCCCGGCGCGCCAACCGTCTGCGATGCGGCCCCCGACAATATCGTCGCGGCGATGAGCTATGGCGACGCCGCCGCGGTCGATGCCGCCTTCGCGGGCGCCGCCCATGTGGTGTCGCTCGACATCGCCAGCCAGCGGCTGATCCCCTCGGCGATGGAGCCGCGCAGCACCATCGCCGAACTCGACAAATCCGGACGGTTGACGCTGCATGTGCAGTCGCAGACTCCGACCTCGACCCGCGATACGCTCGCCGACGCCATACTGAAGCGGACGAAGGACAGCATCGTGGTACGGGTCGGCGATCTCGGCGGCGGCTTCGGCATGAAGACCGGGCTGTATCCCGAGGACGGCCTGGTCGCCTATGCGGCGGTGAAGCTCAACCGCAAGATCCGCTGGCGCGGCGAGCGCACCGACGACTTCGTCGGCGGCACTCATGGCCGCGACCTGACCTCGACGGCGTCCTTTGCGCTCGACCCCAAGGGCCGCGTGCTGGCCTATCGGGTGACCTCGCTCGGCGGCACCGGGGCCTATCTTGCTGGCGCCGGCGTGATCATTCCGCTGGTGCTGGGGCCGTTCGTGCAGACCGGCGTCTACGACCTGCCGCTGGTGCATTTCGACATCAAGGCGGTGATGACCCACACCGCGCCGGTCGGCGCCTATCGCGGCGCGGGGCGTCCCGAGGCGGTCTATATCGT
The DNA here is from genome assembly GCF_033001325.1 of Rhodopseudomonas sp. BAL398. Classification (NCBI taxonomy): domain Bacteria; kingdom Pseudomonadati; phylum Pseudomonadota; class Alphaproteobacteria; order Hyphomicrobiales; family Nitrobacteraceae; genus Rhodopseudomonas; species Rhodopseudomonas sp. BAL398. The sequence goes on along the minus strand of NZ_CP133111.1, from coordinate 2,721,328 downwards.
CGAACGGCTGATGGACGCCGCCGCGCGCCAGCTCGGCATCGATCCGCGCGCGATCCGCAAGACCAATTACATCAAGCCGGCGCAGCTGCCCTACACCAACGCGGTCGGCCAGGTCTATGACAGCGGCGCCTTCGCCCATATGCTCGACCGCGCCGTCAAGCTCGCCGATTGGGACGGCTTTGCGGCGCGCAAGAAAGCCGCGAAGAAGAAGGGCCTGCTCTATGGCCGCGGCTTGACCAGCTATATCGAATGGACCGGCGGCCGCGCCCATACCGAGAAGGTCAGCCTGCACGCCACCGCCGAAGGGCGGATCGTGCTGCACTCCGGCACCCAGGCGATGGGGCAGGGGCTCGAGACCACCTATTCGCAGATGCTGGCGGCCTCGCTCGGCATCGGCATGGACAAGATCGACGTCGTGCAGGGCAACACGGATCTGGCGCAGGGATTCGGCAGCGTCGGCTCGCGCTCGCTGTTCGTCGGCGGCACCGCGGTCGCGGTGTCCACCGTCGACATGGTGGCCAAGGCCCGCGAAAAGGCCGCGAATATTCTGGAAGCCTCGGTCGACGATATCGAATATGCCGACGGCTATCTGACCATCGCCGGCACCGACCGCCGGATCAGCCTGTTCGAGATCGCCGCCAAGGAAAAGGGCGCGCGGCTCAGCGTCGACTCCACCGGGGAGGTCGACGGCCCGAGCTGGCCGAACGGCACCCATATCTGCGAGGTCGAGATCGATCCCGAGACTGGCATCACCAAAGTGGTGCGCTACACCACGGTCGACGATGTCGGCACGGCGGTCAATCCGATGCTGGTGTCGGGCCAGATCCATGGCGGCGTCGCGCAGGGCATCGGTCAGGCGCTGTATGAGGGCGTGAGCTACGATTCCGACGGGCAGCTGTTGACCGCGAGCTATCAGGACTATTGCGTCCCGCGCGCCGACGACATTCCGGCGATCGAGGTGACGCTGGATGGTTCGGCGCCGTGCAAGACCAATCCGCTCGGCGCCAAAGGCTGCGGGGAATCCGGCGCGATCGGCGGCCCGCCCTGCATCGTCCACGGCGTGCTCGACGCGCTGGCCCCGCTCGGGATCACGGCGCTGAACACGCCGCTGACGCCGGAGAAGGTCTGGCGGGCGATCAAGGACGCCGAAGCCGCACAAAAGTAGCATCGGATCGCGATCAAGGTCTGCTAAGGTCGCCGCGGTTCGCATGGGGAGAGATCGATGCGTAGGATTTTGACGATTCTGGCGGCGCTCGCGACGTTGAGCCTGACCAATTGCGGCTACAATTCGATCCAGACCGAGGACCAGCAGGTCAAGGCCAGCTGGTCCGAAGTGGTTAACCAGTATCAGCGCCGCGCCGATCTTGTGCCGAATCTGGTGAATTCGGTGAAGGGCTTCGCGCAGCAGGAAAAGGACGTGCTGCTCGGCGTCACCCAGGCGCGCGCCAAGGTCGGCAGCATCCAGGCGACGCCGGAGGTGCTGAACGATCCCGCCGCGTTTCAGAAATTCACCGCCGCGCAGGGCGAATTGTCGAGCGCGCTGTCGCGCCTGCTGGTGGTCACCGAGAACTATCCGCAGCTGAAGTCCGACGCGCTGTTCAGGGATCTGATGGCGCAGCTGGAGGGCACCGAGAATCGCATCACCGTGGCGCGCAACCGCTATATCAAGGCGGTGCAGGAGTATAACGTCACGGTGCGTTCGTTCCCGGTGAATTTCACCGCGTTGATGTTCGGCTACAAGGAAAAGCCGAATTTCACCGTCGACAATGAAAAGGCGATCTCGACAGCGCCGAAAGTCGATTTCAACCCGAGCCCGGCGCCGGCGAAGTAGCCGGCTGACGGGGCGGCGACGATGACAGCCGCGCGGGCCATGCGGGCGTCGATTGGGGCGCTGCTTCTGTGCCTTGTCGTTGCGGCATTCGCCCAGCTCGCATCATCCCGGCTGGCCTTTGCCGACGTCGCGGTGCCGCAGCTCACCGGGCGGGTGGTCGACCAGACCGGCACGCTGAGCGCCGAGGCCACCGCGCGGCTGGAGCAGAAGCTCAAGGATTTCGAGGCCCGCAAGGGCAGCCAGATCGCCGTGCTGCTGGTGCCGACCACCGCGCCGGAAACCATCGAGCAATTTGCGATCCGCGTCGCCGAGCAATGGAAGATCGGTCGCAGCAAGATCGACGACGGCGCGATCCTGCTGGTCGCCAAGAATGATCGCAAGCTGCGCATCGAGGTCGGCTACGGGCTCGAAGGCGCGCTGACCGACGTCACCGCCAAGCGCATCATCGACGAGATCATCACCCCGAAATTCCGCAATGGCGATTTCAGCGGCGGCATCGAGGACGGCGTCGATCGCATCATCAGCGTGATCGACGGCGAGCCGTTGCCCAAGCCCGAGCCACAGCATGAATGGCAGGCGCCGGGCTTCGACCCCTCGATGATCTTCAATCCGTTCTTCATTATCGGTGCGCTGGTGCTCGGCCACATCTTGCGCATGGTGCTGGGGCGGCTGCCGGGCGCGCTGGTGGCGGGCGGCATCATCGCGGTGATCGCCTGGTTTATGGTGGCGTCGTTCATCATGTCGGGCATCGCCGGGCTGGCGGCATTCCTGTTCACGCTGTTCAGCGATAGCTTGGGTAGCGGTGGCGGCGGTCGAAGTGGCGGCTGGTCGGGTGGTGGTGGCTCGTGGTCCGGCGGCTCCGGCGGATCGAGCTCCGGTGGCTTCAGCGGCGGCGGCGGCAGCTTCGGCGGCGGCGGCGCCTCGGGGAGTTGGTGATCATGGGCATCAGGCGGATCGGCAAGCATCTGCTGACAACCCGCAGGCGGGTCCACAAGGCGTTCCCGCCGCGCGCCTTCGACGCCATCGAGCAGGCGATCAAGGCCAGCGAGGCGACACATTCCGGGCAGATCCGCTTTGTGGTTGAAGGGGCGCTGGACGGCGCGCCGCTGTTTCGCGATCAGCCGGCGCGGGAGCGCGCGCTCGACATCTTTTCCCAGCTGCGGATCTGGGATACAGCGCATAATAACGGCGTGCTGATCTATCTGCTGCTCGCCGACCGTGACGTCGAGATCGTCGCCGATCGCGGCATCGACGCGCATGTCAGCGCCGAATCCTGGGAGCAGATCTGCAAGGCGATGGAAGCCGAATTCCGCCAGGGTAATTTCGAGGCCGGCGTGCTGAAGGGCATCGACGCCATCACCGCGCATCTGGCCAGGCACTTCCCCGGCGACGATTCCGACGCCAATGAATTGCCCGACGCGCCGGTGGTGGTGTAGGTCGCAATCGCCGCGCGCGGGCGGGGGGCAGCCGACGCCGATTGCATGCGGCGGCGCCCGCCCGTGGCGCACGCCCTCTCCCCGCAGACGGGGAGAGGTGGAAGATCGGACTACGCCTTCGCCGAGGGCCGCGCGCCGATCCGGGCGAACCAGGCCATGATATTCTTGTTGTCCTCGTTGAGCGGCTGGCCGACTCTGGCGCCGAAATCGAGCCAGCCATACAGCAGCAGATCGGCCAGCGTCAGGCGCGAGCCGCAGACATACTCCTTGCCGGTGATCTGACCGTCCATCCATTGGATGCGGTCGGCGGCGATCTTCTTCAGCCCGGGCGCAGCCTCCGGAACGCAGATCACGCGATCCTGGAACATCTTCAGGCCTTCGCTGAAGCGATAGCCGTTGGTCAGCGGCTCGCAAATATAGAGGTCGATCCGCCGCGTCCACATCCGGCATTCGGCGCGCTCTTCGGCGGTGGTGCCGATCAGCGGCGGCTGCGGATGTTTCTCCTCGAGATATTCGCAGATCGCGGTCACCTCGGACAGGAAACTGCCATTATCGAGTTCCAGCGTCGGAGTCTGGCCGTGCGGATTGCGGGCGAGATGCTCGGGCTGACGGTTCTCCCCGGCGCGAATGTCGACCGGCTGGGTCGGGATGCTGAGGCCCTTTTCGGCGATGAACATCCGCACCAGGCGCGGATTCGGCCCGATCGAATCGTAGAGTTTCATGGTCGCTTCCCTGACTCGGCACTGTGACGATGCCTGTTGTTGGCCATCATCACGTAGCGTAGGAGGGCGGGCATGGTCCAGCCTGTTCGCCGTCGCAGGCGACCTCGTTCGTTGCGGTCGCGCGCGTCACCGCCGCCATCCCTCCATTGACTGGTCCCAATATGGCCATGTTGGTCGCGACATGCTGCATCGCAAATCGATCGCCCGGTTCCGCGTGGCGGCAATCGCGCCGAAGGCGGGGGAGTCAGCGGCCGCGACTTCGGGGTAATTCCTAAATTTTTGGTAACTCGCGGGGAAGTAACGATTTTGCAAGTAATGAAAGTTACCAAATGGTCAAGTATTTGGGAGATTCGAACGTGAGCCAAGATCAGAACAAGCAGTTCGACGGCGGGCATGACCAAAATGTCGGGCCGGTTAGTCCTGACCACGCAGCTGGCAAGCCTGTTCAGGCCACGGGCGCGGTCTCGATGGAAGAGGATGCGTCAGGTCTGATCCCGGATCACGGCGCGGCCAGCGCGGCGAAAACCGACGCGGCGAAAGCCGACGCTCCCGCCTCCAGCATAGCGTCCTCCGCTTCGAGCTCCCGCAATATCACCATCATGTCGCCGACCCAACGTGGCTCCTGGGAGCGCACAAATTGGACCGACGATCATGTCGCGCCGGAACGCGATGCAGAGCGCGCTGCGCCGAAATCCGGTCTGTTCGGCAAGCGCCGGCTCGCGGCGCTGGCAGCGGTGCTGGCGCTGGCGACAATAGCGGGCGCGGTCGGCGGCGCGCTGGCGACGGTGGGATTCTCCCGTGCCGGGGCCGACGCCGGGACTTCAACCATTCAGACCAAAGCGTTCGACGAGCAGATGGCGCGGATCGAAGCTGAGATGGCCGCGCTGAAGACCAGCGTCGAGCATTCCACCAAGCTCAGCGCGGCCCAGCTCGGCAAGACCGGCGACCGCCTCGACAAGATCGAAAAGGCCCAGGCCGAGCCCGCAGCCAAACTCGCCAAGCTCACCGAGACGGTGGACAAGCTCCGTGCCGCGCAAGCCAGCGTGGTGGCGTCTGCACCCGCTGCGACCCCGACACCGTCCGCGGCGAAGGATGTCACCGGCTCAATTCCGACGCCGGCACCCAAGCCGGTGGTCAGCCGTCTTCCGACCGTTTCGGGCTGGATCTTGCGTGACGTCGTCGATGGCGGTGCATTGATCGAAGGCCGCCAGGGCGTGTTCGAAGTCTATGCCGGCGACCCGATCCCCGGCCTTGGCCGTGTCGATGCCGTTCGGCGCCAGGATGGTCGCTGGGTGGTCGTGACCAGCCGCGGGCTGATCGTCGCCCGCTAAGCGGCGCGCGCTCAGCGGTGCAAAGGCGGCCCGTCGCGACAGGCCGCCTGCTTTGCTGTATTTTCCGGCTTGAGACTGTCGCGAGGCGCGATGCCTTGCGCGCGATTGGGTCGGGAAAGGGCAAGGCGTGCGGCGCTGGAGCCTGCTCATTGCTATTCTGCTCGGCAGCCTGTTGCCACAGTGCCTGGCGCTCGGCGGCGAATTGGAGCGCGGCGCGGCGATCGTCGATCCACTGGCGCTGCGCGAATTTGATATCAGCGACCACCGGACAGGGGCGGCGACGCATCCCGGCTTTGGGCTGCGTCAGATGCTCGACGCCGCCGGACCCTCGCCCCCCTTGCACAATGATCGGTTGTTTGCCTTGCCGGCGATGACTTTGCTTCGTCCTGAGATCGACGCCGAATTCGATCGCTATCTCGACAGCCACAAACGAGCCGCCGCGCCGCAGCGCATCGGCGTCGGTCCTTCGTTCGATGTGCAATTGTTCGACCGCGACAAACTCTATTCGGCGGCATCGCGCTTCGTGCTGGCGGGGATCGTCAACCGGATGGACCGCCGCTACGTCGCGCCGACGGGTTGCGGCGATATCCGGCTGATCTATCGTCTGGTCGCCGAGGAGAAGGCAGGGGCGCAGCGCCTGCCGATGACGTTGAATCTGGTGTTGAAGGCGCGGGGCGATCACAGCGGATTGGCCTGCGCCGAGATCGCGCGGCGCTGGCTCGAGACCGGGACATCGCAGCTGACTGGCGCCGAATTGGCCGCGCAGTTGATCGCGCCGGACGGCGCCCTCGGATCGACCATACCCGCTGATATCGATCGAATCGAAATCAATCTGCAGATCGCACATCGGCCGAAATCACCCACCGCGGATTTCCGCACCGACTATCTGCTGAAGGTGTTTCGCCGCGACCCGGTATCCGGCATCTTCACGCCGTCGCCGCTGGAGAACCAGATCGACCGCGGGCAATTGATCGCGAACCGAGACCTCGGGCTGGAATTCAAGCGCTGGCTGCTCGAGCCAGACCACCTTCGCGATCTCGATCGTGGCACCATCGTCATCCCGGAGAAATTCCTTGCCCGCTTCGCCATCGCGGCGACGCCGGTCGGTTTTGCGCGCTCCGACCTGCAACCGGCTTACGGGTTGGTTGCGCCGGCCGCACATCCGCTGTTCGGCGAAGCGGAATTGGTGCGTGCCCTGCGGCGAGCCGCCGACAACGGCATTGCGCTGCAGAACATCAACTCGCCGGCGGGGTTCGAACGCCGGCTCAATGATATCACGTGCTCGGGCTGTCACCAGATCCGCGGCATCGGCGGTTTCCATTTCCCTGGCGTCGATGCGACGAAGCCGGGGACGTTGTCAGGCGCGGTGCCGGGATCGCCGCTTTTTGTCGGCGATCAGCCGCGTCGCCGCGACATCCTCACAGCGTTGCGCGAGGGCGAGCCGCCGGACTATTCGCGCGGCTTTTCCGATCGTCCGCAATTGCGCGGGGCCACTGCGCTGCTCGGCAGCGAATATGTCGACGGCTGGGGCGCGCATTGCTATTTGGCCGGCCGCGACGGCGGAAAACCCGACCCCAGCTTTCAGTCCTGGACCTGCGCCGAAGGGCTGGTTTGTCAGGCGGTCGACAAACACGCGGCGTCGCGCATCGGCATGTGCTTCGTCGCCAACCCCTGACCCGTAGCGGCGGCGCCTGCGCTCACGCCACCGTGCCGGAGGCGCGCAATTGCCGGATCGCGTCCTCGTCGAAGCCGGCGCTGCGCAGGATTTCGTCGCTGTGCTGGCCGATCGCCGGCGGAAGACGCGGCACTGTCTTCTGGCTGCCATCGATCCAGATCGGGCTGTTGATGGTCAGCATGGTGTCATTTTCGAACGGCACCAGCACGTCGTTGTCGCGCATCTGCTGATCGGTCGGAACGTCGTCGAGAATCCCGACCACGCCGAAGATCAGGCCGCTGCCGTCCAGCGCCTTGCGCCAATCGGCAAGGTCGCGGGTGGCAAAAATCTCGTCGAAGATTTGGATCAGTTCGAGCGAGCGGGCGTGGCGGTCCGGCTTGGTGGAAAAACGCGGATCGGTGGCGAGGTCGTCGCGGCCGAGGCAGCGCGTCAGCGCTGGCCATTGCTTGTCCTCGTTGAGCAGCGACAGGATGATCCAGCGGCCGTCGCGGCAGCGATAATGATTGGTCACGGCATTCAGCGCGCGCTCGCGCGGCCGCCGCTCCTGGAATTCGGCGCCGCAGAGTTTGGCCTGGGCGAGAATCCCGTTGGCCCACATCCCGTTAGCCATCAGATTGGATTTCACCTGGCTGCCCTTGCCGGTGCGCTCGCGCTTGTACAACGCGGTGACGATCGCGCCATACAGCGCCATCGCGCAGGGGTGGTCCCCCATGCCGGCGACGGATCGCGCCGGCGTGGTGTCGTCGTCGGCGCGGACCAGATCCATCAGGCCGGAGCGCGCCCAATAAGCATTACTGTCGAAGCCCGGCTTGTTGGCTTCCTCGCCGCGGTCGCCATAGCCGGTGAAGCAGGCATAAATCAGCCGCTCGTTCAACGGCGCCAGCTCCGCATAAGTGACGCCGAGGCGCTGGCGCACCGCAGGCGGGAAATTGGTGATGAAGACGTCGGCCTCGGCGACGAGGCGGCGCAGCACCTCCTTGCCCTGTGGCCTGGCGAGATCGAGCGCGAGACTCTTCTTGTTCCGGGCGTCGAGCATCCAGGAGTAATTGTGCGGACTGACCGGATAGCCCGGCAGGTTCGGCAGGTTGCGATAGGGATCGCCCAGGCCCGGCGGCTCGATCTTGATGACGTCGGCGCCGAAATCGGACAGCACCGTCGCCGCCGCTGGCGCAGCGATGAAACTGGCGCAATCCAGCACCTTGAGGCCGGCAAAGATGCCATCGTCCATGCGAGTCCGCTCCCTGGCTTTTGTTATTTTTCGCGCTCCGGAATGTTGCGCGTCACGCTATTTTCCGGCCGCGCCGTATTTGATCCGGCTTCGCGCGCCAATACAAGGTGCGAGCTATGTCATGGCCGCGGCCGGGCATTCGGGCTACGCGGCGACGGACCTCATTCGTCCTCGGACAGTAGCGCGGCATTGCCGCCGGAGGCCGCGGTGTTGATCGTCACGGTCTGTTCGGTCGCGAAGCGCGGCAGATAATGTGGCCCGCCAGCCTTCGGTCCGGTTCCCGAAAGGCCGCATCCGCCGAACGGCTGCACGCCAACCACCGCGCCGATGATGTTGCGATTGACGTAGATATTGCCGATTTGGAGCCGTGCGATGCTGCGTTCGATCATGTCGTCGATCCGCGACTGGATGCCGAGCGTGAGGCCGTAGCCAGTTCGCGCGATCGCATCCAGCACGTCGTCGAAGTTGTTGGCGGCATAGCGGACCACATGCAGGATCGGGCCGAACACCTCCTCGGTGAGCTGGGCCGGGTCGGCAAGCTCGAAGATATGCGGCGCGACGTAGTTGCCGTTGTGGGGGGCTGTGCCGACAAATCGCGGCCGTGCCGCAGCGATCATTCTGGCGATATGGGTATCGAGTGTCTTCTTGGCCTCGGCATCGATCACCGGGCCGATATGGGTCGCCTCGTCGCGTGGGTCGCCGATCTTCAACTCGCGCGCGGCGCCGGCGATGATCTCGATCATGCGTTCGGCGACCTCGTCCTGGACGAATAGCAGCCGCAGCGCCGAGCAGCGTTGACCGGCGGAGCGGAACGCCGAACTCACCACATCGTCGGCGACCTGTTCGGGCAGGGCGGTGGCGTCAACGATCATCGCATTGATGCCGCCGGTCTCGGCGATCAGCGGCACAATCGGGCCGTCCTTGGCGGCCAGCGCCCGGTTGATCGCGCGCGCCACTTGCGTCGAACCGGTGAACACGACGCCGGCGATGTCGCGCTGCGCCACCAGAGCGGCGCCGATCGCGCCGTCGCCCTGGACAAGGTGAAGCGTGGCCTCCGGCACGCCGGCTTCGTGGAGCAATCGCACCGCGGCGGCGCCGATCGCAGGCGTCTGCTCCGCCGGCTTGGCGACCACGGCATTGCCGGCCATCAGCGCCGCGGTGATCTGGCCGAGGCAGATCGCCAGCGGGAAATTCCACGGCGAGATCGCCACGAACACGCCGCGGCCGCGCAGCCGCAGCACATTGCTTTCCCCGGTCGGCCCCGGCATCAATTGGCCGTCGCCGAACAGTCGGCGCCCCTGCGCCGCGTAGTAACGGCAATAATCGATCGCCTCGCGGACCTCCGACAGCGCGTCGTCGAGGGTCTTGCCACCCTCGTCCTGCAGCAGCGCGATGAAGCGCCCGCGGTCCTGCTCCAGCAGCTGCGCTGCACGTTCCAGCATGGCGGCGCGTGCATCTGCCGGGGTCGCGCTCCAGGCCGCGAAACCGTCGCGGGCGGCGGCGACGGTGGCCTGCGCGTCGGCCGGCGTGGTGCTGGCAATCGGAGTGATCGCCACGCGCGCGGCGTCGATCTTGTCCAGCAATTGACGCAAGGCCGCGCTATCGCCGAAATCGAGGCCGGGGGAATTGCGCCGCTCGGGCTGGTACAGATCGCGCGGCAAAGGGATGTTCGGGTGACGCGCGTATTGCGGCGCGGCGATGATATCGGCGGGCTGCCGCAGCAGCGTCGCGAGCGGCACGGATTCGTCGCCGACGCGCGCCACGAAGGAGGAATTGGCGCCGTTCTCCAGCAGCCGGCGCACCAGATAGGCCAGCAGATCGCGGTGGCCGCCGACCGGCGCGTAGATCCGGCAGGCCAGATCGGGGTGATTTTCGCGCAGCCGGGCGTAGAGCGCTTCGCCCATGCCGTGCAGGCGCTGGAATTCGAAGCCGTCGTGATCGCCCGCGAGTTCCAGAATGCTGCTCACCGTCAGCGCGTTGTGGGTGGCGAATTGCGGGAAGATTCGCGGCCGCAAATCCAGCAGCTGGCGGGCGCAGGCGAGGTAGTTGAGGTCGGTCATCGCCTTGCGGGTCAACACCGGATAGTCGGCGAGGCCGCGCTCCTGCGCGCGCTTGATCTCGGTGTCCCAATAGGCGCCTTTGACCAGCCGCAGCATGATCCGTCGCTCCTGCTGCCGCGCCAAATCGTCGACATATGCGATCACGGCGCGCGCGCGCTTCTGATAGGCCTGCACCGCCAATCCGAATCCGTCCCATCCGGCGAGCGATGGATCGGCAAAGCAGGCCGCGAAGACGTCGAGCGACAGCTCCAGGCGGTCGGCCTCCTCGGCGTCCACGGTGAAATTGAGGTTGAAGCTCTTGGCCTTGCGCGCCAGCTCGAGCAAACGCGGCGTCAATTCGGCCATCACCCGCGCCCGACTCACCGCCTCGAAACGCGGATGCAGCGCCGACAGCTTGACCGAAATGCCCGGCCGCGCCGGCAGCGCGGCGTTGCCGGCGGCGCGGCCAATCGCGTCGATCGCATCCGCATAGGCGGCGAAATAGCGCTCGGCATCGGCGGCACTGCGGGCGCCTTCGCCGAGCATGTCATAGGAATAGCGCGTGCCGGGAGCGGCCTGGGCTTGCGCCCGCGCCAGCGCGGCTTCGATGGTCTCGCCGAGCACGAAATGGTTGCCCATCAGCCGCATCGCCTGCCGGGTCGCTGCACGCACCGCCGGGGCGCCGAGCCGCTTTGTCAGCGCCGCGATGGTGCCATGCGGGGTCTCGCCAGCCTGCACCACCCGTGCCGAAATCCCCAGCGCCCAAGCCGAGGCATTGACCAGCAGCGCGTCCGACCGGGTGTGATGATGCGCGAAATCGCCCTGGCCAAGCTTGTCCTCGATGAAATGATCGGCGGTCAACGCGTCGGGCACCCGCAGCAGCGCCTCGGCCAGCACCATCAGCGCCAGGCCTTCCTTGGTCGACAGCGCAAATTCGCGCAGCATCTGCTCGACGCCGCCGAATCGGTCGTCATGGGCGCGGATCGCGTCGATCAGCCCGGTTGCGGTGTGTTCGATCCGGCCCCGCTGCGCCGCGTCAAAGCTGCCGGCCGCCAGCAGATCTGGGGCGAGCAGCGAATCGTCAGGCGCAAAGGGTGCGATGAAGGCCGGGCGTGCTGGCAACATGCGAATCCCCTCGGTTCTTCTGCGGCGGTCGGGATGACCGCAATTGCGGCGGCCACAGCCTCTGTTGGCATCCACAACGCGATCGCGACCCGATCAAATGCAATATTGGCACCATCAAATCGTTGCGCTAGCGTCCGCGACGACGTGACGGGTGCCGGCAAGCGAGATGACAGCGATCGATCAAATGCGACTGCCCAACAGGGCACGATTCGCGGGGCGGGCGATTGCCGCGGCACTCGCGGTGGTCCTGAGTGTGGCGTTGCCGGGTGTCGCGCCGGCGCGGGCTGGTGAACTCAGCGCACCGGTTGCCGCGCTATACAGCTCGGTGTCGATTTACCCGCCGTCGGGCAATGCGATGACGGTGTGCTACGGCTTCGTCTGCCGTCGCCGTTTTGCCCTGCAGTTTTCGGGCGGCGACCGCGCCGCGCTGAAGCGGCTGCTGGCGACGGGCCGCGCCTCGGCCGCGGCGGAACGCGCGGCGGTGCAGAAGGCCGTGGTCTGGCTCGATCGCCGGCTCGGCCCGGTGCTCGGCACCGACAAGCGGATCGCGCGCGCCGATTTCCGCTATTTCGACGACAAACACAATTTTGACTGCTGGGACACCACCCGCAACACCACCAGCCTGCTGTTGCTGCTGCACGGCTGGGGTCTGCTGAAATATCACACGGTCGGCGACCCGCATTATCGCGGCAATGTCATTGTGCTGCAGACGCCGCACAATACCGCGGTGCTGGTCGAACGGGCCAGCGGCAAGCAGTATGTGGTCGATATGTGGCCGCGTGGTTATGCGCAATTGCCGGACGTGATGCCGGTCGAGCAATGGGTCAAGCTGGACTGAGCCGCCAGAGCAATTCCGGTTTTGATCGAATCAGAACCTAGCTCTCGATTTTGCTATGACGCGTTGTCTTCACGCGAAGCGGCACTCACTTCGCTCGAAAACGCTCTGGATTCGGGCACAAAAAAACGATGACCGCCTTTGAGTGCTGTCATCGCAAATATTGCTTTTTGGAAAACTCACCCTCGGATCAAGTCCGAGGGCAGGCTTCTTTGATCGCGCTGTCGGTCAAACCTTGAGGTTTTCAGCCGAGGTCTTGCCGCGGTTAGCGACTTCCTCGTATTCAACCGTCTGTCCTTCGTTGAGCGACGAAAGGCCTGCTTTCTCGACCGCCGAAATATGAACGAACACGTCTTTTCCACCGCTGCTGGGCTGGATGAATCCGAAGCCCTTGGTCGCGTTGAACCACTTCACAGTACCTTTAGCCATAACGTCGTCTCCGCAGGATTATGATCGAATCGAAAGGTCGGTCCCCGGAAACCGGCTTCTCCGACAAACCTACGTTACGCGGTATCGCTCACGCTTGATAGCTCAAACAACAGCCGTAACGCCCCGAAAGCCGACTGAATGGCTCTGAATGTCCATTTTTGACCGGTTTTTGCCGATTTCGTCGCCGCGGCCTCTAAAAATCTCTGTGATTTGTCCAGCGGTGGCGGTGATTCTCCAACCATATTGCCTGCAACAGCGGGGAATCGATGACATGGAACACGTGCTGATGCGCAATTCCGGCCGCGACGGCGGCCGGGATGTGGAATTGGTGAGCCCAAATGCTCGGATTAGTAGCAGATATTGATTGTGCCCGGCCGCCAGCCGTGCCGGGTGTGAATCCGCCGCGTGATATAGCAGCTGTCGGTGAAGCCGACATAGTCGACGCCCCATGCCGGGCCGACGACAAGTCGTCGCTATTCGTCCTTGTCGCGCTTGGTGCGCGCCAGATCCTTGACCAGGTCGCCGAGTGCCGGGCGGGGCAGGGCGTTGAACGGCAATGGCCGGGTCAGGTCGATCGCGGCCAGGCCAAGCCGCGCCGTCAGCATGCCGTTGAGCATGCCTTCGCCGAGTTTCGACGACAGTTTCGCCGCGAGACCGTGACCGACCAGCTGCTGCACCACGCTGTCGCCGATCGCGATGCCGCCGGTGATGGCGAGATGGCTGATGGTCTGGCGCATCAGCTTGATCATGCCGATCGCGCCCGGTCGGCCGCCATAGAGCCGCGCCAATTGCCCGACCAGCCGCACCGTGGCGATCAGCACGAACACCACGTCGATCAGCGCTTTCGGGCTGATCGCGGTGACCAGCGAGACGCGCTGCGCCGCCTTTGAGATCAGCGCGCGCGCCTCCTGATCGAGCGGCGTCAGCAATTCGCGCTCGGCCAGCCGGATCAAATCGGCGCCATCGATGATGTCGTCGATATGCTTGGTCAGTGTCGCGCGGGCGCGCGCCAGCTGAGGATTGGTATGCTCCAGCTTGAGCAATTCGCGGATGATAGCGCGGCCCTCGGCGCGATTGTCGGTCAGCAGCACGGTGGCGGCGCGGGCGTGCAGCTGTTCGATCTTGGCGAGGCGAATCAGTCCATAGGCCTCGCGGCCGATGATCACCGCGAGCGAGCCGCCGGCGAGCGCCGCCAGGACGAAGCCGATGGTGCCGAGCGTCTGGCTTTGCGCGAACAAATCGCCGATCAGCCGGCTCACCCACAGCCAGAACGCCAGCGACACCAGCCCGGTAAAGGCGCTCCAGAAGATCGTGCCCCAGCGAAAGCCCTTGCGCCGGATCACGCCGGACGGATCGACCGGCGCCGAGATCGGCGGCTGCGTTTCGGCCTCGGTGGCGATCTGCACCTTGCCGCGCAAAGCGGAATTGTCGCGCGACGACGGATTGTCCCGTGGCGCGGAGTGCGCGCCGTCATTGCCGTCGATCAGCACCACGCTGGGATCGTCGAGTTTGAAGGTCGCCGGTCGGCGATGCTGGCCGCGCTCGGTCATTGCAGTTTGTCTCCGATCAGAAACTGGAGCGTGCGGTCGAGGCGGATATGAGGCAGCGCCGGCCCGTCGGGATCGCTGGCGTCGAGCCGGGGCGGACGAAAGCGCAGGAAGCGGAAGTCGGCCTGAGCGGCGGTGCCGGCCGACAACCCGCGAAAACTGTCCTCGCCCTTGAACAATTGTTGCAGATTGGTCGGCAGGTCGCCAGGGAAGGTCGCGACCTCGGTTTCGCCGTCGAACACCTCGCCATCGGCGACCTCGCCCTTGATCGGGGTGCCGACGATCGATGGCAGCCGGTCGCGGCCGCGCTGCACCTGGGCTTCCCGGGTGGCGCGCACAGCCGCCAGCGCCACCACGTCGACGGTGGCCCCGGCGAATTCGGCCCGGATCGCGGCGCGATCGACCAGCCGGCGCAGGATCGCCTCGAGCCGGTCGTGGCTGGAATGGTGCAGATGGTCGGCCTTGGTGGCGGCGAACAGGATCTTGTCGATCCGCGGCCGGAACAGCGAACTCATCAAGGTGCGTTGTCCGACCCGGAAACAATCGAGGATGCCGGCCAAGGCGGCTTCGAGATCGTGCAGCGCCTCCGGACCGGCGTTGAAGGCGGACAGCGCGTCCGCCAGCACGATCTGGCGGTCGAGCCGGGAGAAATGATCGCGGAAGAACGGCCGCACCACGACGTCCTTGTAGGCTTCGTAGCGCCGCCGCATCATCGCCCAGAGCGAGCCCTCGGCCGGGGCGCCGTCGATCGGCAGGTCGAGCGGCGCAAAAGTCAGCGCAGGCGACCCGGCGAGGTTGCCCGGCATCAAGAACCGTCCCGGCGGCAGCAGGCTCATGGCGAATTGCTCGTTGCGGCAATCGCGCAAATAGGTGGTGAACAGCCGCGCCGCGGTCAATGTCACCTGCTCATTTTCGCGGCCATGGGGGTCGAGCGTCGCCAGATGGGCGTGGAAGGCACCGGCGACCCGCCGCCGCGGGTCCTGCATCGACAGCGCCAGGCTCTCCGCCGCCCAGCGCTCATAGCTCTTGTTGAGCAGCGGCAGGTCGAGCAGCCATTCGCCGGGGTAATCCACGATATCCAGCGTCAGCGTGCGATCGGCGCCATTTTGCCGCTGATAGTCGATCACCAGGCGCAACTCGCTGATGTCGACGGTGGAGCTCGGCCAGTTGCGCTGCTCGATCAGCGTCCCCAGATAGCTCTCATAGCTGAAGCGCGGTACCGCGTCGTCGGGCTGCGGCGCCAGCCGCGCCTTGGCGATGCGTCCGGTGGACATCGATTCGAAGATCGGAAACCGGCCGCCGCGCGACAGGCCGTGAACCAGTGCGGTGATGAAGACGGTCTTGCCGGCGCGTGACAGGCCGGTGACGCCGAGCCGAACCGTTGGATTGAGGATGTTGTCGCTGTAGTCCCGCAGCGCCCGCGCCGATAGCCGCGCTTCTTCGACAAGATTGGAAAAACTGAAAGCCATGCCTGCTGACGGTTCGATCACATTTGAGGGCGTGTGGCCAAAACTAACCGGAATTCGGCGATTCGGGCGACAAGCGGGGCCTTAGCTTTGCCCCGTTTCCGGTCGAAAAGTCCAAGAATCTTGAAGGTCGATCGTATATGATTGCATTGCTTCGAACCTGCCATGAATGCGCCAGATCAATTTTGAACAGGGTGTGACGCTCGCCAATGACGATCTTCCGGCTGAAACAACTGGCTTCGCATTCCAGGATCGATGCCAAGGGCGCGGTGCACTGGAATTACGATCGCGCCGAACTGATCGCCGATGGCGTCGTGCATGGCCTGGGGGTGGTCTGCGGCCTGATCGCCGCCACGACCCTGGTGGTGTTGACCGGGGTGTTCGCCTCCACGCCGGAAATCGTCTCGGTGTCGGTCTATGTGGCGGGCCTGATGGCGATGCTGAGCGTGTCGGCGGCCTATAATCTGTGGCCGGTATCGCCGCGCAAATGGCTGCTGCGCCGGTTCGACCATTCGGCGATCTACATCCTGATCGCCGCGACCTACACGCCGATCATCTCGCAGATCAAAGATCATATGTTCGCGGCGGCGTTGTTGTCCGGCGTGTGGGGCGTTGCGGTCATCGGCATTCTGATCAAGCTGTTCCTGCCCGGCCGCTTCGACAAGCTGTCGATCGGCCTGTATCTGGCGATGGGTTGGAGCGGATTGATCGCCTATGAGTCGGTCAAGGAATCGCTGCCGAATCTGGCGCTGATTTTTATTGCGATCGGCGGCGCGCTCTACACGTTCGGCGTGATCTTTCACGCCTGGCGACGGTTGCGGTTCCAAAATGCGATCTGGCATTCTTTCGTGCTGCTCGGCGCGGCCTGCCATTACACCGCGGTGCTCGATATGGTCATGGCCTGACCATTCCATCCGATCGATAATAACAACAAAAAGGGAGAGACGATGCAGGTTGCGGGCAAGGTTGTGGTTGTGACTGGTGGCGGCAACGGCATCGGACAGGCGCTGTGCGAAGCGTTTCACAAGGCGGGCGCCGCCAAGGTCGTGGTCGCCGATCTCGATCGCGCCCGCGCCGAAGCGGTCGCGGCCTCGATCGATGGCGCTGCGTTCGAATGCGACGTCGGGCGTGAAGCCGATATCAAAAATCTGATTGACCAGACCGAGCGGCAATTCGGCCCGATCGCGCTGTTCTGTTCCAATGCGGGAATCGGCGGCGGGTTCGATCCGCTGTCGGAAAATGCCGGCGGCAGTTCCGACGAGCCCTGGGCCCGAAGCTGGGCGATCCACGTGATGGCGCATGTCTATGCCGCGCGGCATCTGGTGCCGCTCTACAAGGCGCGCGGCGGCGGCTATTTCCTCAACACGATTTCCGCCGCGGGGCTGTTGTCGCAGGTCGGCAGTCCGGCCTATTCGACCACCAAACACGCCGCGGTGGGCTTTGCGGAGAATCTGGCGATTTCGCACAAGGCGGACAATATCCGGGTCTCGATCCTGTGCCCGCAGGGCGTCGATACCAATATGCTGCGCGCGATCCCCAAGGGGCCGCAATCCGGCGACGGCGACCTTGCGCCCGAGCAGGTGGCGCAGGACGCGCTGGCCGGTATCGAACATGAAAATTTCCTGATCCTGCCGCATCCGCAAGTCATCGATTACATGCGCAAAAAGACCGAGAATTACGGCCGCTGGATCGGCGGCATGGCCAAGATCCAGGCCAAGATGCGCGAGGCCTACGGGCCGAAAACGGCCTGAGGGGCCGACTGCCCTCAACTTCGTCATTGCGAGGAGCGAAGCGACGACGCAATCCAGTCATTGCTTGCCGGTCCTGGATTGCTTCGCTTTCGGACGGCGCTTCGCGTCGTCCTCGGCTCGCAATGACGACATCAAACTCCTGGCGCTCGCGGGTTCGCGACCTCAGCTGCAGTAACGGAAGTTGCCGCTCAATAGCCGACCCCCATCATCATGGTGTGCGTCGCTGGCTTGAGGGCGCCGCGATGGGCCGCGCCGTGCATGGTGGTTTCGGTGCAGCCGATCAGGCAAATGGTGAGCAGCATGGCGACTAGCAATCTCAACATGGATCCTCACAATCCATTAGGCGTCTATTCAACGACGCGTTGGCGCAAAGCGGCCGCGCGCTGTGCCGACCCTGTTTGGACTCGCTCGCACTGACGGCGGGCGACATCGGCGCTATTGCTGGTTGGCGACCATCAGCACGGGCGGACTGGCGCGCCAGTTCAAGCCGGCCGCATTTTGCGCAGCGGCCAGGAACAGCACCAAGGCGATGGAAACCACGACGAGTCTTCGAAATTCCGAGATCATGACGGCGACTCCGCGAGGTCAGCCCCCAAAATCATTGTTGCGATTTATCGTTAATATTGTCCTAACGTGGGGATCAGGCGTTGGCCGACCATCGATGCGCGGTCCCGGATGGCTCCGGGACCGGCTTTGCCGGCTCGCGGGTTACG
Organism: Rhodopseudomonas sp. BAL398; assembly: GCF_033001325.1. Classification (NCBI taxonomy): domain Bacteria; kingdom Pseudomonadati; phylum Pseudomonadota; class Alphaproteobacteria; order Hyphomicrobiales; family Nitrobacteraceae; genus Rhodopseudomonas; species Rhodopseudomonas sp. BAL398. The sequence goes on along the minus strand of NZ_CP133111.1, from coordinate 2,703,200 downwards.
CCGGCTGACCGATCGATAGACGCAGCGTGCCGACGCCGTCGACGCCGCATTCGATCTTGTCGCCCGCCACCAACGCGGCGACCCCGGCGGGGGTGCCGGTCATGATGATGTCGCCGGCGCCCAGCGCTACCTGCTGCGACAGTTTCGCAATGGTCTCCGGGACGCTCCAGATCATCTGCGCCAGATCGCCGCTCTGCCGCTCCGTGCCGTTGACCGACAGCCAGATCCGTCCCTTGGCGGGATGGCCGATCGTAACGGCCGGCGCTAGGGCGCCGCATGGGGCCGATTGGTCGAAGGATTTGCCGATCTCCCAGGGCTGTTCCTTCTTGCGCGAGGCCATCTGCAGGTCGCGGCGGGTCAGATCGATGCCGACGCCGTAACCCCAGACGTGATCCAGCGCCTGCTCGACCGGGATGTTCAGGCCGCCGCTCTTGAGCGTGACCACGAGTTCGACCTCGTGCTGCATGTCCTTGGTCAGGGTCGGATAGGGGATGGTGACGCCGTCGGGCGCGATCATGTCGGGATGCTTGGCGAAAAAGAACGGCGGCTGCCGCTCGTCATTGCCGAGTTCGCGAATGTGCTCGAGATAGTTGCGGCCGACGCACCAGATCCGGCGCACCGGAAAGGTCTTGCTGTCGCCCTGGACGGCGAGCGCGGGTTGCGGCAGCGGGGCGATGACGTAGGCGGAGTTGCTCATGAGAGGCCTTCGCAAGGAGGGATGACAGCGGGGACGCCGGGCTAAGGTAACCGAGGACCTTCGTTTACGCCGTTGCGTCGATCGGGGCCAGCGGCGGCGTGTGGCGATGCTGCAGATTGTAGAACGAAGCATAGCGTCCGCCGCTGCGAAGCAGATCGTCGTGACGGCCGCGCTCGACGATGGTGCCGGCCTCGACCACCAGGATCGCGTCGGCATGCATGATGGTGTGCAGCCGATGGGCGATGACGATGGTGGTGCGGTTGCGGCACAGATGCTCGATCGCTTCCTGCACCAGCTTCTCGGATTCCGAATCGAGCGCCGCGGTGGCCTCGTCCAGCAGGATGATCGGCGCATTGCGGACCAAGGCGCGCGCCACCGCGACACGCTGGCGCTGGCCGCCGGACAATTGCGCGCCGTGTTCGCCGACCGGGGTGTCGTAGCCGAGCGGGAAGGCCATGATGAAATCATGGGCGCTGGCGGCCTTCGCCGCCGCGATGATCTCGTCCTCGGAGGCGCCGGCGATGCCGAAGGCGATATTGTTGCGGATGGTGTCGCGGAACAGATAGACGTCCTGGCCCACATAGGCGATCTGCTGGCGCAGCGAGCGCCGCGACACCGCCGCGATCGATTGCCCGTCAATGGTGATGTCGCCGGAATTCACCTCGTAAAGCCGCAGCAGCAGCGACAGCACGGTCGATTTGCCGCCGCCGGAGGGGCCGACCAGCGCGGTCATCTTGCCGGGCTCGGCGACGAAGCTCATGTGGTTGAGCACCGCCTCGTTCGCCCGATAGGCGAAGCTGACATCGTGCATTTCGACCCGCGCGGTGCTCAGTTGTAGCGCCGGCTTGTCGCTGTCGTCGGGCTCGCTCGCCGGGCTGTCGACGATCTCGAGCAGCATCCGCGCGCCGACCAGCCCGCTGTTGAGCTCGATATTGAGCCGCGCCAGCCGTTTCGCCGGCTCATAGGCCAGCAGGAACGCGGTCAAGAACGAGAAGAATTGCCCCGGCGTCGCGCCGGTGGCGACCACGCGGTAGCCGCCATACATCAGCGACGCCGCCACCGCGAAGCCGCCCAGCGTTTCCATCAACGGGCTGGCGCGGTTGGCGATCCGCGCCATCTTGTTGGCGTTGGCCTCGACCGCCGCGATGCTGAGATTGATCCGCTCGCGCATCGTCTGTTCCAGCGTGAACGCCTTGACGGTGCGGATGCCCTGCAGCGATTCCTGCATGGTCTCGAGGATTTCGGCATTGCCGGTGAACTGGGTGTAGGCGAGGCCCTTGACCCGCTTGACCAGCTTGCGCACCACCAGCACCGCCGGCGGCGCGATCAACAGCCCGAACAGCGCCATGAACGGATCCTGCGTCACCATCACGGTGACCAGGCCGATCAGCGACAGCAGATCGCGGCCGACCGCATTGATCAGCATGGTGAGGACTTCGGTGACGGAATTGGCGCCGGCCGTCAGCCGGGCCAAAAATTCCGACGAGTGCCGCTGCGAATAAAAGCCGACGCTTTCGCTCATCAGCTTGTCGAACAGCCGGCGCTGATTATTGGCGAGAATCGCGTTCTTGATCTGCGACAGGATCACCGAATGGCCGTAGGTCGCGGCGCCCTTCATGGTGAACACCGTGAGGGCGACCACCGACATGATCATGATGCCGCGCAGGTTGCGGTCGACATAGGCCTGATTGATGACCTCGCCGAGCAGATAGGCCGAGCCGGCGGTGGCGGCGGCGGACACCGCCATCAAGGCGAACGCGACCAGATAGCGCCGCCAATAGACGGCGGCCTGTTCGGTCAGCAGCCGCCGGATCAGCTGCGCGGCGCCATAAGGATCGTCGGTAATCTTCCGTGGCGTATCGGTCATCCGCGTCCCATTGGCAGCGCAAAGATTGACAGCGCAAAGCAGGAATCCGCCCGCGCGTCAGCGTTGACTTGGAGGTCTCCTTGCCCCCTATGGGCGGGTTTTTCAAGCCAAAACCGGCCGGAACACCGGCCTCAGGCGATCATCGCCAGCAGTTCACCGGCATTGCGCTGCGCCAGCAGCCGGTCTTCCCAGGCCAGCGCGTGGGCGGCGATGGTGTCCAGATCGTCGAATTGCGGGGTCCAGTCCAGCGTCGCGCGAATCCGGCTGGTGTCTGCCACCATGGTCATGATGTCGCCCGGCCGGCGCTCGGCGCAAACCACCGCGAAATTGCGGCCGGCGGCGCGCCGCACCGCCTCTATGGTCTCGATCACCGAATAGCCGCGGCCATAGCCGCAATTCAGCGTCACCGGCCCGCCGCCATCGCGCAGATAGGACAAGGCGGCGCCATGGGCCTGCGCCAGGTCGCTGACATGGATGAAATCGCGGATGCAGCTGCCGTCAGGGGTGGGATAGTCGGTTCCGAACAACTCGATATTGCTGCGCTGGCCGGTGGCGGCTTCGACTGCGATCTTCATCAGATGGGTGGCGCCCGGTGTCGACAGCCCGATCCGCGCCCGCGGATCGGCGCCCGCGACGTTGAAGTAGCGCAGCGTCACGTAATTCATGCCATGGGCGGCGGCGGTGTCGTGCAGCATGATCTCGCTCATCAGCTTCGAGCAGCCATAGGGCGACAGCGGCCGGGTCGGCGCCTGTTCGGGCACCGGGATCTGTTCGGGATTGCCGTAGACCGCGGCGGTCGAGGAGAAGATGAAGCGCTTGATGCCGCATCTGGTTGCGGCGTTGAGCAGGCTGCGCGTGGTCATGGTGTTGTTGCGGTAATAGCCCAGCGGATCGCGCATCGATTCCGAGACGATGACGGAGCCGGCCAAATGGATGATGGCGTCGACACTGTGCGAGGCGATCACGCCTTCGACCAGATTCTCGTCGGCGGCATCGCCGATGAACAGGGGAACGCCTTCGGGCAATGACGCGGAAAAGCCGGTAGACAGATTATCGATCACCACCACGCTTTCGCCGGCCTCCGCCAACGCCAGGACAGTGTGACTTCCAATATAACCGGCCCCGCCGGTGACCAGCACGGTCATGCTGATGAACCCCCCGTGAAAAGCCCGCGGATTCAAGGCGTCGCGTCGCGAGCAATTTGGCCGAGCTTGGCCGATCAACCATGCAAATGCGGTTATCGCCGCCGACCATTGGTCAGATTTCGCGCCTCCGCGCGGGGGAATCGACATTATGGTTGCCAAACTGTAACGAGTTCCGACCCTGTGGCGGCCGCGATTTCGATGACCAACATTCTCATTGTGAAAACATCCTCGCTCGGCGACGTGGTGCATCAAATGCCTGCGATCACCGATGCGGCGCGTCTGCGTCCGGAGCTGCGCATGACCTGGGTGGTGGAGGAGGCGTTCGCGCCGCTGGCGCGACTGCATCCGGCGATCGCCGAGGTGATTCCGGTGGCGACGCGGCGCTGGCGCTCGCAGCTATTGCAACGATCGATCTGGCGGGAAATCGCAGAATTCCGGTCGCGGTTGCGGCGGGGACGATTCGATAAGGTGATCGATACCCAGGGGTTGATCCGCTCGGCGCTGATTGCGTGGAGCGCAACGGGCGAGCATCACGGCTATGATGCGGCCAGCATCCGCGAGCCGCTCGCTGCGCGGTTTTATGACGTCACCCACGCGGTGGGGCGCGATCTGCATGCGGTGACGCGCAATCGGTTGCTGACCGGTTTGGCGTTGGGCTATCAGCCGCCGGCCGAGGTCGATTACGGGCTGATCAAGCCGCAGCGTTCCGATGCGCCGCCTTACGCGGTGCTGCTGCATGGCACCTCCCGCGTGGCCAAGGAATGGCGCGAGTCCGACTGGATCGAAACCGGTCGCTGGCTGCGGGGCCGGGGGGTCGACGTGGTGCTGCCCTGGGGCACCGAGAAGGAGCGGTTGCTCAGCGAACGGCTGTGCCACGCCATCGATGGCAGCCGGGTTCTGGCGCGGCAGCGGCTCGACGCCACCGCGCAGGTGATCGCCAATGCGGCGCTGGTGATCGGCGTCGACACCGGATTGCTGCATCTGGCGGCCGCCTATCGGGTGCCGCTGGTGGCGATCTTTGTCAGCACCGATCCGGGCCTAACCGGACCGGTCGGCAGCGGCGCGATGAGCGTGCTCGGCGGTAAAACCGGCGGTCCGTCGGCGCCGCAGACGATCGCCGCGGCGCAAGCGCTGCTTGGCTAAAGCTCCGGTTCTGATAGATCAGAACCGGAGCTTTAGATTCTTATTTCGACGCGTTTTCTTCACGCGAACCGGTACCCACTTCGCTCGAAAACGCTCTCTAGCGCGTCGCGCGACCTTGCTGATCGGCAAGCACGCGCGCAACGAAATCATCGAGGTTGCCACCTTCGAACAGATAGCCGGGAACGCCCGCGGCCTTACCGGCGTCGAGGTCGGTTTGCTTGTCGCCGATCAGGAAACTGCCGTCCAGCGCCACCGGCCAGCTCTTCAGCAGATCGAGGATCATGCCGGGTTTCGGCTTGCGATGCTCGCTGTCGCGGCGATAGGCCGCCACTGTCGCGTCCGGATGATAGGGGCAGAACCGCACATCATCGATCCGCGCGCTCTGGCCGGCGAGTTCGGACAGCATCCAGCGGTGCAAGGCCTCGACATCGGCTTCGCTGAACATGCCGCGCGCCACGCCGGACTGGTTGGAAATGATGAAGACCAGATAGCCGGCCTGGTTCAAGCGGCGGATCGCTTCGGCCGCGCCCGGCATCCAGCGGATCCGTTCGGGCGTGCCGATATAATGGTCGTCGTAATTGATGACGCCATCGCGATCGAGAAACGCGGCAGGCTTGCGCTGCGGCGTGTCGGGTCCGCTCATGCTTTGGCACTTGCCTTGGTGCCGGCGTCGATCATCGCCCGTTCGATCTGATCGCAGATCGCATGCGCGGCCATCAGATGTATCTGCTGGATCACCGGGGTGTCGTCGCTTGGCGCCACCAGCAGATGATCGCAATGCGCCGCCATCGCCGTGCCTTTGCTGCCGGTGAATCCCACGGTCACCAGGCCCTGCTCGCGCGCGACGCGCAGCGCGGCCAGAACGTTCGGCGATTTTCCCGAGGTCGACAATCCCCAGAACACGTCGCCGCTTTGACCCAAGCCCTGGATCTGGCGGGAAAACACCTGCTCGAAGCCGTAATCATTGGTAATCGCGGTCAGCACCGAGGTGTCGGTGGTCAGCGCGATCGCCGGCCAGGCGCGCCGCTCCAGCTTGTAACGGCCGACGATTTCGGCGGCGATGTGCTGCGCGTCGGCAGCGCTGCCGCCATTGCCGGCGATCAGCAGCTTGCGGCCATCGCGCAGCGCCGCGACGGCGGCCGCCGCGATGGCGTGGCAGATCACCTGTAGCGCAGGATCGGCCGCAGCCACGGTCAGGCCTGCGAGCGAATTCTGGAAATGGGCCGCAATCGGGTCGTTGCTCACGTCGCACCTGAACCATGAATGTTGCCGGCACTGGTAATGCGCAGGGCCGGCAGGTGCAAGCGATGGTCCTCGAGCAGGATGACTCATCTTCGAATCGTCATCCCGCTCTAGCTTCTTGTTTGATCATGATCTTTTCCGAAAACCGGGATCCATTTTTCGGGATCGTGCTTTAGCGCGTCGGCTTCAGCCCGGCCGCTTCCAGGGCGCGGAACGCCGGTTCTGTGACGGCTTCGACCGGAATGTCGCGCATGCAGCGATGATGCTGCATGCGGCAGGTCGGCTTATGGCAGGGCCGGCAGGGCACATCGGTCTTGGTCTCGATCACGGCTTCGACCGGATTGAGCGGCGCATAATGCCAGGGGCTGGTCGGCCCGAAAATGCCGATGGTCGGGGTGCCGATCGCGGCCGCCACATGCAGCAGGCCGGAATCGTTGGAAATCACCAGATTGGCTGCCGCCAGCGCCAGAATGCCGTTGCGCAGGTCGGTTCCGGTCAGGTCGCGGACCCGCGGGCCGGCCGCGGCGACGATCTCGGTGGCCTGCGCGGTTTCGCCGGGGCCGCCGACGATCCAGACGTCAAAGCCGCGCTGCGCCAGCGCGCGTGCCGCCTCGGTATAAGAGGTCCAGCGTTTCGACGGCCCGACCGCGCCGGGCGCCAGCGCGACCGCGGGGCGGTCGCCAAGCCCGTTGGCCTGCCGCCAGGCGGCGATGTCGGCCGCTGGAACCACCAGCTGCGGCGCCGGCCAGTCCATCGGCAGCTCGATTCCCGCCGGCAGCGCCAGCGCGGCGCAGCGGTCGACCATCCGGGGCAGCGCCTTTTCGCCCCAGCGCCAGTCGTTCAGCATCCCGATCCGCAATTCGCCGACAAAGCCGGTGCGGTTGGGAATGCCAGCCAAAAGCGGCGCAATGGTAGACTTGAACGTGCGTGGCATCACCAGCGCGTCGCCATAATGCTGCTCGCGCAGCGTCGCCGCCAGCGCCCGCTGCTCGGCAATGGCGATCCGGCTGCGCGGCAAATCCCAGACGATGCCCCGGCGGACGCCCGGCATGTAATCCACCAGCGGCGCGCACAGACTCGTGGTCAGGACGTCGACCGGGCGTTGCGGCCAGCGATCCTTCAGGACCCGAACCACGGTGTGGCAGCGGACGAAATCGCCGATCCACATATAGGGAATCAGCAGCACCGGGCTGGTCAGGGAGCGGTCGGCTGCATCTGCCAAGTCGGATTTTAATGAAGCATAATTCATTATTTGGTCTGGTTGGGGCTGGCGCAGCTGCGGCCTGATGCGAGACAGCCGGTTAACGCCTACGCCGGCCTTCGTCCAGCCGTGATTTCCGCGCAAGCGTCCGCCCGCGGCACCCCAGACTTCAAGTTGCCTGCCGAACCGGACTGGGGCAAAGGTGGCACCGCACAATCGTGACGGGGATATCATGCTGCTGGTGACCGGAGCTGCCGGTTTTATCGGATCGAACGTCGTTGCCGCGTTGAATGACGCCGGCCGCGCCGATGTGGTGGTCTGCGACTTTCTGGGGCATGAGGGCAAATGGCGGAACCTCGCCAAGCGTCAGCTCGCCGATATCGTGCCGCCGGCCGAACTGATGGATTGGCTGCAGGGACGCCGGCTCGACGCCATCGTGCATCTCGGCGCGATCTCGGAAACCACCGCGACCGACGGCGATCTGGTGATCGAAACCAATTTCCGGCTGTCGATGCGGCTGTTGGACTGGTGCACCGCCAATGCGACGCCGCTGATCTACGCCTCGTCGGCGTCGACCTATGGGGACGGCGCGCAAGGCTTTCAGGACGATCCCTCGCTGCAGGCGATGAAGCAGCTGCGGCCGATGAATCTCTATGGCTGGAGCAAGCATCTGTTCGATCTGGCGGTCGCCGAACGTGTCGCGCGTGGTGAGAAAATGCCGCCGCAATGGGCCGGGTTGAAATTCTTCAACGTGTTCGGCCCGAACGAATACCACAAGGGCTCGATGATGAGCGTGCTGGCCAAGCGCTTCGACGACATCAAGTCGGGTCAGGTCGTGCAATTGTTCAAGTCGCATCGCGAGGGTATCGCCGATGGCGACCAGCGCCGCGACTTCATCTATGTCGACGACGTGGTGCGGGTGATGATGTGGCTGCTGGCGAGCCCCTCGGTCAGCGGCATCTTCAATGTCGGGACCGGGCAGGCGCGCAGTTTCCGCGATCTGATACTGGCGGCCTATTCGGCGCTCGGCAGCCAGCCGAATATCGAATACATCGACATGCCGCCGCAGATTCGCGGTGCCTATCAGTATTTCACGCAAAGCGAAGGCGATCGGTTGCGCAGCGCGGGATATAATGGCGGCTTCACGCCGCTCGAAGATGCGGTCGATTCCTACGTCAAAGGCTTTCTCGACGCCGCCGACCGCTTCCGATGATTGCGTCCCAACAATATGGTTCTTGATGTTCGATTTTGATGCCCTGTCGCAAGCGATTGCCCGCCAGACCGTGCTGTGCGTCGGCGATCTGATGCTCGACGAATTCGTCTATGGCGACGTCTCGCGGATCTCGCCGGAAGCTCCGGCGCCGGTGATCGCGGTGCAGCGCAGTGAAATCAATATCGGGGGCGCCGGCAATGTTGCGCGCAACGTCGCCGCGCTCGGCGCGCGCTGCATCTTCGTCGGCCTGATCGGCGAGGACGCCGCCGGCACGATCCTGGCGACCGAATTGGCAAAGGAGCGCCTGATCGAGCCGCTGCTGGTGCACGATCCGGCGCGACCGACCACCCGCAAGGTGCGCTTCGTGTCGGAGCATTTCTCGACCCACATGCTGCGTGCGGATTGGGAGATTTCGGCGCCGGCCTCGGGCGCGATCGAACAATTGCTGATCGACACCATCCTGCCGCAACTGGCGCGGGCCGACATCGTGCTGTTGTCGGATTACGCCAAGGGGGTGTTGTCGGCGCGGGTGATCGCCTGCGTCATCGAAGCCGCGCGCAAGCTCGGCAAGCGGGTGATCGTCGACCCCAAGAGCGCCAATTTCGCGATCTATCGCGGCGCCACGCTGCTGACGCCGAACCGCAAGGAATTTGCCGCGGCAACCCGCAGCGCCGCCAGCAGCCCGGCCGACATCGCCGCTGCGGCGCGCGACGCGATCGGCTTTGCGCAATGCGAGGCGATGCTGGTGACGCAGAGCGAGGACGGCATGACGCTGGTGCCGCGCGCCGGCGAATCGATCCACGTGCCGGCGCTGCCGGTCAAGGTGCGCGACGTCTCCGGCGCCGGCGATACGGTCGCGGCGGTGCTGGCGGTGGTGCTGGCGGCGGGAGCGGATTGGGAAACCGCGATGCGCACGGCGAGCGCCGCGGCGGCGGTCGCGGTCAGCAAGAACGGGACCGCCGTGGTGACGCCGGACGAGCTGCGGCGCAAGATCCTGCCGCACGCCTTCCTGGCTGCCGAAGAGAAGATCGCGGCGAGCGCTCGGGATCTCGACAGGCAATTGGCGCAATGGCGCAATCAGGGACTTCGCGTCGGATTCACCAATGGCTGCTTCGACATTCTGCACCCCGGCCACGTCAAGGTGTTGACCGCGGCGCGCGGCGCTTGCGATCGGCTGATCGTCGGGCTGAACAGCGACGCCTCGGTCAAACGCCTGAAGGGCGAGGGCCGTCCGGTGCAGAACGAACGTGCCCGCGCCGAGGTGCTGGCGGCGCTGGAGGCCGTCGACCTCGTGGTGATCTTCGAAGAGGATACGCCGCTCAAGCTGATCACCCGGATCGAGCCGAGCGTCCTGGTCAAGGGTGGCGATTACAGCCGCGAGCAGGTGGTCGGCCACGAGATCGTCACCGCCAATGGCGGCGTGGTCATGCTGGTCGATATCATGCCAGGTCAGAGCACGACGGCGCTGGTGGCGCGCGCCCGCGAGGGCCAATCATGATCACGTGCAGATCCACACGGCGGCAGGCCCAATGATGGCCCGGATCTCGTCATTCACCTATCGAAACTGGCTGATCGCGATTCACGACGCGGGGGTGACCGCCATCGCGGTGGTGCTCAGCTTCTTCCTGCGCTTCGATGGCGAAAACCTGTTCGACCGGCTGCCGCTGCTGCTGAAGATCTTGCCCTACTTCGTCGTGTTCAGCTTCTTCGTCTGCTACGCGTTTCAGCTGACCACCACGAAATGGCGGTTCATCTCGATTCCGGACCTGCTCAACATCCTGCGGGCCGCGAGCGTTCTGACCATCGCGCTGTTGGTGCTCGACTACATATTTCTCGCGCCGAATGTCTACGGCACCTTCTTTCTCGGCAAGACCACGATCGTCATCTACTGGTTTCTCGAGGTGTTCTTCCTCTCCGGCTCGCGGCTTGCCTATCGGTATTTTCGCTACACCAGAACGCGCAACCAGGCCCGTGCGATGGATGCCGCGCCGACCCTGCTGATCGGTCGCGCCGCCGATGTCGAAGTGTTCCTGCGCGGCATCGAGAGCGGGGCGGTGAAACGGCTGTGGCCGGTGGGTATTCTGTCGTCCGCGGCATCCGATCGCGGCCAGACCATTCGTGGCATTCCTGTACTGGGTGGGATCGATGACCTGCCCAATGTGGTCGACGACTTCGCCAACCGCAACAAGCCGATCGAACGGGTGGTGATGACGCCGTCGGCGTTCGAGGCCGATGCGCAGCCCGAAGTTGTCTTGATGCGCGCGCGCAAGCTCGGTCTTGCGGTCAGCCGGCTGCCGTCACTCGAAGAAAGCCGCGATACGCCGCGTTTGGCGCCGGTGGCGGTGGAGGATCTGCTGCTGCGCCCCAGCGTCAAGATCGACTATGCCCGCCTCGAGGGGCTGCTCAGGGGCAAGGCGGTGGTCGTCACCGGCGGCGGCGGCTCGATCGGCTACGAGATCTGCGACCGCGTCACCACTTTCGGCGCCTCGCGTTTGCTGGTGATCGAGAATTCCGAGCCGGCGCTGCACGCCGCGACTGAGAGACTGTCGGCCAAGGCGATCAGCACCATCGTCGAGGGCCATATCGCCGACATCCGCGATCGTGAGCGGATCTTCCAGCTGATGGCGCAGTTCAAGCCCGACATCGTCTTCCATGCCGCCGCGCTCAAGCATGTGCCGATCCTGGAGCGGGATTGGGAGGAGGGCGTCAAAACCAATATCTTCGGCTCCGTCAACGTCGCCGATGCCGCCAGCGCCGCGCGCGCCGAGGCCATGGTGATGATCTCGACCGACAAGGCGATCGAACCGGTGTCGATGCTCGGCCTGACCAAACGCTTCGCCGAAATGTATTGCCAGGGCATGGACCGCGAAATGCTGGCGGGGGCCGACGGCAAGCCGCCGATGCGGCTGATCTCGGTTCGCTTCGGCAATGTGCTGGCCTCGAACGGATCAGTAGTGCCGAAATTCAAGGCGCAGATCGAAGCCGGTGGGCCGGTGACGGTGACCCATCCGGATATGGTGCGCTACTTCATGACCATCCGCGAGGCCTGCGACCTCGTCATCACCGCTGCGACCTACGCGCTCAATCCGGACCATTCCGACGCTTCGGTGTTCGTGCTCAGCATGGGGCAGCCGGTCAAGATCGTGGATCTCGCCGAGCGCATGATCCGCCTGTCGGGATTACAGCCTGGCTACGATATTGATATCGCCTTCACCGGAATCCGGCCCGGCGAACGGCTCAACGAAATCCTGTTCGCCAAGCAGGAGCCCTTCACCGAGATAGGTATTGCGGGAATCGTCGCGGCGCGGCCGAACGAATTGCCGCTCGACAAGTTGCGAAACTGGCTGACCGCGCTGGAGGCCGCGATGGCGGGGTTGGATCAGGCCAACGTCGTGGCGATCCTGAAAGCCGCCATTCCGGAATATCAAGCCAACCACAAGTGACCCGTCAGCGGCGCGGCGTTGCGAACTGAACCAGCAAGATAGCGACGGTCGCCGCGCCGCATCCCAGCAAGATCAGGTCCGCCAGCCCCGATCCCAGCATGACCGATAGCCCGGCCAGGATCGCCAGCACCAGATTGGTCGTCAGCACCCGGCCGGCGACCTGACGGACGGAGAAGCCATTGTCGGTCGCGCGCTGATAGAAATGCGAGCGGTGGGCGAGCCAGACCGCTTCGCGGTTCTTGAGACGGCGCAGCAGCGTCAGCGAGGCATCGGCCAGATAATAGAGCGGCAGCAGCAAGGCGGCCGCGAAGTTCTGGCGCAGCGCCAGTTCCAGCAGACACCACCCCACCAGCAGACCGATCGGCAGACTGCCGACGTCGCCGAGGAAGACCTTCGCCACGGGTCTGTTGAACGGCGCGAAGGCGAGCATGGCGCCGCAAAGCGCGGCGGCCACGATGGTCGCCGCCGGCGGCAACGCGCCGAACAGGCCGAGTACCACCAGCGCGCCGGTGACCGGTGCGATCTCGGCGACCGTCATCCAGTCCAGCCCGTCCATGAAATTGACCAGGTTGACGAACCACAGCCCGGCCAGGAACAGCACGCCGCGTTCGATCCACAGCGGAGCGACCGGAAGCAGGCGAAGCTCGCCGGGAATTGTCAGCAACACCGCGCCGACCGCCAGCGCCTGAAGCGCCAGCCGCGGCATCACCGGAATCGGACGGATATCGTCGACGGCTCCGACCAGCGCGATCACCACCGTGGCGACGAACAGCATCGTGGGCAGGCCGGCTGCGACGGGCGAGGTGACCGCGATGACGCCGCCCGCCACGGTGAGCGTCGACAAGATCACCGCGATGCCGGCGCCCTGTGGCGTGGGCGAGCGGTGCGACGATCTCGCGTTCGGCCGCGCCAGCGCGTAGCGCGCCAGCAGCGGCATCAGCGCCCACGTCGCCACGGCGCACAGGATCGCCGCGAGCGCGATTGTAATCAACGAAGCAATATAATCGGGGGCGGTCATGTCACTCCGCAGGCGGGATTTTCGCAGTCCGCCGCCTCGGCCTGCGAATGAAGGCGTTTGGCAACGATCGCGGCGATGGTCTTGGCAAAAGGTAGTCCCCGGCATGGGTCCGGGCCACATGCCATCTTGGTATGGATTTGGGGCCGATCTTGCAATAGTGGCGCAATCGGCTATTGCGGCATTTGCAAACCGACGGCTAAACAGGCGCGGATTTCAAAGGCGGGAGCGCGGCGCGCTCCGGCCTCGCTGAGGGCGAGATGTCGAATCATCCGATATTGGTCACGGGAGCCGCGGGCTTCATCGGATTTCATGTCGCGCGCGAATTGCTGGATGCGGGACGCGACGTCGTCGGCTTCGATAACATCAACGACTATTACGACCCCAAACTCAAGCGCGCCCGGCTGGCGATCCTGCGCGCCAATCCGCGGTTCAGTTTCGTCCACGCCGACCTCGCCGATCGCGCGGCGGTTGCCGCGCTGTTTTCCGAGAACCGTTTCGAGGCGGTGATCCATCTCGCGGCGCAGGCTGGCGTGCGCTATTCGATCGGCAATCCTCACGCCTATGCGGACGCCAATCTCGAGGGCTTCGTCAATGTGCTCGAGGGCTGTCGCCACAATGGCTGCCGCCATCTGGTGTACGCATCCTCGTCCTCGGTCTATGGCGCCAATACCAAGCTGCCGTTCTCGGTTGCCGATCGCACCGATCACCCGATCAGCCTGTATGCCGCCACCAAGAAGGCCAATGAGGTGATGGCGCATTCCTACAGCCATCTGTATCGGCTGCCGACCACGGGGCTGCGGTTCTTTACCATCTATGGGCCGTGGTACCGGCCCGACATGGCACTGTTTCTGTTCGCCAACGCGATCGTTGCGGGTGCCCCGATCAAATTGTTCAACCATGGCAAGATGCGCCGCGATTTCACCTATATCGCCGACGTCACGCGCGTCGTGCTGCGGCTGATTGAGCGCGTTCCTGATGCCGGCGCGGGCGCGGCGCCGGCGCGGATCTACAATGTCGGCAATCACCGGCCCGAAGAACTGATGCGCGTGGTCGGCCTGCTGGAGCAGGAACTTGGCCGCGCGGCCGTCAAGGAGATGCTGCCGATGCAGCCCGGCGACGTTCCGGCGACCTTCGCCGACATCGACGATCTGGTCCGCGACGTCGGGTTCAAGCCCGAAACCGCGATCGAGGACGGCATCCGCAGCTTCGTCGCATGGTATCGCGAACATTACGGTGTTTGAAGCCTTGGGTTGTGGTGCTTGGCTTTCCGTCGGTGACCGTCCTTTGCCCGCCGGGGTGACGGGCGATTGGCCGCGGGATCTCGCCGCCTCAGTGTAATTATCTGAATCAAAACGTGTTTGGGTAGATTTACGGGATATTCGCCACGTTTGTGGCGGCGTGCTAGGAAGCCTCAACTTAACGTTCGAGGCTAAATATCATGAGTTCCAGCAAACCCAATATGGGTCCGAAATCCGCGCTTCGGGTCGGCGTCATCGGCGCAGGCGTTATGGGCACCAACCACGCTCGCGTGTTGGCCGGCTTGCCGGGGATCGAGCTCGTCGGAATCGTCGACCCCTTGCTGGAGCACCGCGATCGCGCCATCGAATTGATCGGCTGCAAGACCTTCACGACTCTGGAGGAGTTGCTGCTGGCCGGGATTGACGCGGCGACGATCGCCGCCCCCACCCATTTGCATCACGAGGTCGCGCTGGCCTGTATCGCACGCGGCGTTCACGTGCTGGTCGAAAAGCCGATCGCCTCCACGGTGCAGGAGGGGCTCGACATCGTCAGCGCCGCCAGTCAAGCGGGCGTGACGCTGATGGTCGGCCATGTCGAGCGCTTCAATCCGGCCGTCGCCGCGATCAAGCAGGCGATCAAGGACGAGGATATTCTCTCGATCGCCATCACCCGGGTCGGACCGTTTCCGCCGCGGATGTCCAATGTCGGCGTGGTGATCGATCTGGCGGTGCACGACATCGACCTGATTCGCTGGTTCACCGAATCCGAAATCATCGACGTGCAGCCGCAGCTCTCGAGCGCGGTGGCCGAGCGCGAGGACATCGCGTTGCTGCAGTTTCGCACCGCCTCCGGCGTGCTGGCGCATATCAACACCAATTGGCTGACGCCGTTCAAGGCGCGCAACGTCACGGTGGCGACCCGCGACAAATATGTGCAAGGCGATCTGCTGACCCGCCAGGTGACGGAGTGCTTCGGGTTCAGACCCGACGGCAGCTACTCGATGCGCCATCTGCCGGTCGGCCATGACGAGCCGCTGCGCGCCGAGTTGATTTCCTTCGTCAACGCGGTCCGTTCCGGCGGCACGCCGGCGGTGACTGGCGAGGAGGGCGTCGCCAGTCTTGAAATCGCGATCCAGTGTCTGGAATCTCCCGCCACGCCCGCCGCCAAAGCTCCGCCCCGCCAGGCGCCGCGCCGCGTAGTCGGCTAAGCCTATCGCGCGTCACGTTTCATTCTTCATATCCGGCAGGCTCCATGAATCAGCACATGAATCAGCATCTGCGTTCTGACCCCATTCCCTTCATCGATCTTGCCGCCCAGCGCCGCCGGCTCGGTCAATCCATCGACGATGCGGTCGGCCGCGTGCTCACCCACTGCCAGTTCATCAACGGGCCGGAAGTGACGCAGCTGGAGGCGGCGCTGGCGGCCTATTCGGGTGCCAAACATGTCATCAGCTGCGCCAGCGGCACCGATGCCTTGCAGATGGTGCTGATGGCCAAGGGAGTCGGCCGCGGCGACGCGGTGTTCTGCCCGTCATTCACCTTCTGCGCTACCGGCGGCGCGGTGGCGCTGGCCGGCGCCACGGCGCTGTTCGTCGACGTCGACGCGGTGACCTTCAACACGGACCCCGAGGCGCTAAAACGCGGCATTGCGACCGCGAAAAAGCTCGGCCTCAAGCCGAAGGCGGTGATCCCGGTCGATCTGTTCGGCCAGCCCGCCGACCACGCGGCGATCGCCGCCATTGCCGAAGCCGAGGGTCTGTTCGTGCTGGACGACGCCGCGCAGGCGTTCGGCGCCAGCTATCAGGGCAAGCGGGTCGGCACTTTGGCGCTGGCGACAGCGACCAGCTTCTTTCCGGCCAAGCCGCTCGGCTGCTTCGGCGACGGCGGCGCCATCATGACCGATGACGACGACCTTGCCGCGGTGCTGCGCAGCATTCGCGTCCATGGCCAGGGCTCCGACAAATACGACAACGTCCGGCTCGGCTTCACTGGCCGCCTCGATACCATCCAGGCCGCGGTGCTGCTCGAAAAGCTGAAAATCTTCGACGACGAGATCGCCGCCCGCAACAAGGTCGCGGAGCGCTATGCCCAGAGTCTCGGCAATGTCGTGACGGTGCCCCGCGTCGCTGAGGGCAATCGGTCGATCTGGGCCTGCTACACCATCCGGCTGCCGGCGGGCACCGACCGCGACGCCTTCGCCGCGGCGCTGAAGGCGCAGGGCGTTCCGACCGCGGTCTATTACGGCAAATCGATGCACCAGCAGACCGCGTATCGCGATTTCCCGGTCGCCGATGGCGGGTTACCGGTCTGCGAAATGCTGTCTCGCGACGTCATCAGCCTGCCGGTCCACGCCTATCTCGACGAACCGACCCAGCAACGCATCATCGACGCGGTGCGCGGCGCGCTGGCGGCCTGATTTGGCCGTTTTGCGCCATCGCCGCATGCTGTAGAAGCGGCGGATGCTGAAGCGCATTTTCACCGTCGGCGGCTTTACCCTGCTTTCGCGGGTGACCGGATTCGCCCGCGACATCATGCTGGCGGCGATTCTCGGCGCCGGGCCGGTGGCGGACGCGTTCTTCGTGGCGTTGCGGCTGCCCAACCATTTTCGCGCGATCTTCGCCGAGGGCGCCTTCAACGCCGCCTTCGTGCCGGCCTTCGCCCATGTCAGCGGCGAGGGGGGACCTGCGTCGGCGCGGCTGTTCGCCGACCGCATCTTCACGGTGCTGTTCGCCTCGCAGCTGGTGCTGCTGGTGGTGGCGCTGTTGTTCATGCCACAGATGATGAGCCTGCTGGCGCCGGGATTCACCAACGATCCGGCGCAGCGCGAGCTGGCGATCGAACTGACCCGGATTACCTTTCCCTATCTGCTGCTGATCACTTTGGTCACGCTGTATGGCGGCATGCTCAATGTGATGCAGCGCTTTGCCAGCGCCGCGGCGGCGTCGATCTTTCTCAACATCTCGATGATGGCGACGCTGGCGCTGGCGGCGTTGTTTCCCAGCGCCGGACACGCCGCCGCCTGGGGCGTGCTGATCTCCGGCTTTTTGCAATACTTCCTGCTGGCCGGCGATCTGGCGCGCCATGGCGGGCTGCCGCGGTTCGCGCCGCTGCGGCTCGACGAGGATGTCCGCGCCTTCTTTCGCGCGCTGGGGCCGGCGACGCTGGGCTCGATGGGGACCCAGGTGGCGTTGTTCGCCGACACTATCATCGCGACCTTCCTGCCGGCCGGCGCGCTGTCGGCGCTGTATTATGCCGATCGGCTCAACCAGCTGCCGATCGGGGTGATCGGCATCGCCATCGGCACCGTGCTGCTGCCGGAAATGTCGCGCCAGCTCACCGCCGGCGACCACATCGGCGCCAAAGCCTCGCAGCGTCGGGCGTTCGAATTCACGCTGTTGTTCTCGGTGCCGTTCGTGGCCGCGTTCCTGACCGTGCCGGATGTGATCATGCGGGCGATGTTCGCGCGCGGCGCCTTCACCAGGGCCGACGCCGCCTCGGCCGGGGCGACGCTGGCCGCCTATGCGATCGCGCTGGTGCCGTTCGTGCTGATCCGCAGCGCGGTCGCACCGTTCTATGCCCGCAAGGACACCGCGACCCCGGTGAAGGCGGCACTCACCGGCGTCGCCGTCAATGTTGCGCTGAAGGTGGCGCTGGTGGGGGCGCTGGCCCAGGTCGGGCTTGCGCTCGCCACCGCGGTCGGCGCCTGGATCAATTTGTTGCTGGTGATCGGTTTCGCGGTGCGGGCCGGCTATCTCGACCTCGACCGCACGCTGCTGCGCTCGGTCGGCAAGTTCGTGCTGTCGGGCGGCCTGCTGGCCGCCGCGCTGTGGGGCGCGGCGCGGTTGGCCGCGCCATATCTGGCGCAAATGGGCCAGCTGCGCGATGAACTGGCGCTGGCCCTGCTGATCGTGGTCGGCGCGCTGGTCTATGGCGCGACGATCCTGCTGCTGTTCGGCCGCTCCTGGCTCAGGTCGCTGGTGCGCGGCTGAGCTTCGCCGCGATCATCCGACGCTGACGGTAGATTTCACCAGCGTCGCGACGTCCATGTAGACGTCGAGCACCGGCGCCACGACGCGGTGCATCTTGTTCTTCGACACCAGCGTATCGTGCATCACCAGATGGTCGATGCCGGTGGTGAGAAAGCACGCCATGGCGTCGCGCGGGGTCTCGACGATGGGTTCGCCCTTGACGTTGAACGAGGTGTTGACCAGCACCGGAACGCCGGTCAGCTTCTCGAATTCCTTGAGCAGCCGATACAGCATTGGCGCGGTGTCCTCGCTCACCGTCTGCACCCGCGCGGTGCCGTCGACATGGACCACCGCCGGAATCTTGTCGCGCCATTCCGGGCGGACCGATTTCGCCATCAGCATGAACGGCGAATCGCCCCGGCCCTCGAAGATCTCGTCGGCCCGCTCGGCCAGTACGATCGGCGCGAAGGGGCGGAACGGCTGGCGATGCTTGACCCGGCTGTTGAGGATATCCTTCATCTCCGGCCGGCGCGGGTCGGCGAGCAGGCTGCGATTGCCGAGCGCGCGCGGTCCGAATTCCGAACCGGCCTGAAACCAGCCGATCACCTTCTGGTCGGCCAGCAGCTTTGCGGTATCGGCGCAAATGTCGTTGCTGCGCGCCGCATCGATCTGAATCTTGACCAGCGATCTTTTGGTCGCCTGCTCGATGTCGGACTCCGGGTAAGGCCGGCCGAGATAAGCGTGCTTCATTTCAAAGCCGCGCGGCTTGCCCTGCACCACGAGGTGACCGTAATAGGCGCAGCCGATCGCGATGCCGTCGTCGCCGGCGGCCGGCTGGATCCACACATTCTCGAAACCGGACTCGCGCGCCAATCGGCCGTTGGCGACGCAGTTCAGCGCCACGCCGCCGGCGATGCAGAGATTTTTCGCGCCGGTGGTCTCGCGCAGCCAGCGCGCCCGCGCCAGCAGCACCTTTTCGGTGTCGTCCTGCACCCGCCAGGCGAGGTCCTCCCAGTGCCGCATCGATGGGCTGTCTTCCCATTTGCCGGGCCGGTCCATGATGTAGGGCTGGTTGTATTCCGGCGTCCAGCGCGGCACGGTGAGATGATTGTTGGCGATCTCCATCAGCGGCTTGATCTGGTCGTGCCGGCCATAGGGCGCCAGCCCCATCAACTCGCCGCATTTGTTCCAGTCGCCGAACACATAGCTGGAGGCACGGCTGTACAGCGCGCCAAGTCCCGGCATGTTGTAGAATTCGTCGCTGAGGAAGCCGCGGTCGGGCTCCATCCACACCTTCTTCAGACATTCCAGCTTGGTGCCGCTGAATTTGTAATAGCTCTCCGATTCGCGCGCCAGCGGCGTCGCCGTGTCGCTGGCCGGAAACGATTCGTCGACATCGGAGCGGTAGCTGCCGACGCCGTCGACGATCATCACCACGCCTTCGTCGAACGGTGACACCGCGAAGGCGCTGTAGGCATGCGCCAGATGGTGCGAGATCGACACCACCTTGTTGGCATTGGTCCGGAACCAGGGATGCTTGAGCGCGGAATCGCGTTCATATTCCGGCAGGAACGCCGGCATGTCCTGGTAGATCAGGCGATCTTCCATCTCCGGCACGGGGAGAATGTAGCAATTGCGCACCACCAGATCGACATCCTCCATGCCGATGCCTTCGGCATTCAGGCAATAATCGATGACCTCCTGGTAGAAGCCGCTGGCGTGCTTTTCGCGCGTGATGCGTTCTTTCATGACGCCGAATGCGATCTCGCCATCGCGCAGCAGACAGGCGCTGACATCGTGATCGTAGGTGTTCAGACCGAGGACATAAGTGTGCTGTTTGGACATTGGCCGTTTCTGAAAGAGTGTCCCCGGTCACGGGAAGAGCCGTCGCCGGGCTGCCGAAGATCGGCGCATGATTGCGTTATGCGAGAGTCTCGATATTCGATTGTGGCTCAATATAACGACCGGATAACGACTGGTCGATGCTTGACCATAGTGCTGCCGACGGCAAGGCGAGGGTGTCGGCATGACGATCGGCCCGGTTTGATAGGCTGCCATCTGGTGGTACGGCACCGCACAATCATCCCCGCCCTCCCAGCTTGACCGAAAGCAACGCTTAATCATAGTCTTGAGCACGGCCACGAACCACCTCAAAGTTATTGGACCGTATCGGAACGCCGCCACCTTCTCGTCGTTATTTTAGGCGCGATATTGAGCGATGTTGATCAGTGAAGACCGGGAGACTCTTAAGATGGCTCAAAATGTTTCGAAGGCTCGACGCAGTGTTTTGACACGGGCTCTTGCTGCCTTGGCTTTGACTTCGATTTACTGCTTCAGCCTTGTCGGCACATCGGCGTTGTTCCTGACGGCGAGCGCGACCAAGGCCGAGGCCCAGCGGGGTCGCGGGCGCGGGCGGGGCCGCGGTTGGGATCGTGGCCGTGGTCGGGGTTGGCGTGGCCGTGGCTGGCGTGGCCGTGGCTGGCGCGGCAGAGGCCGCGGCAATTGCGTCTTTAATCCGGTGTTCGGCCGGGTGATTTGCTATTGATCTGTCGCTTGCCCGCGAGCAGCGGCGGATGGGGCGGAAAATTCGAATCGTGACACATCAGGAAGGTGCATCGGGAATCCGGTGCACCTTTTTCATTGGCCTGACCGGTAAGAGATTGCGGACGGAACTGGTTTGCGCCGATCCCCGATACGCTGCAAGATAGTCGAACCCAGCATGGCAACCGGAGATACTATGGCTCCCATCAAATTCGGCGTCGGTCAAAGCGTCCTTCGCAAGGAAGACGATGCGTTGATCAGGGGCAAAGGCCGCTACACCGATGACCACGCGCCGCAGACCGCGGCCCACGCGCTGGTGCTGCGCTCGCCCCACGCGCATGCGACATTCAGCCTCGACGCGGCCGCTGCGCGCGGTATGCCGGGCGTGCTCGCGATCCTGACCGCGGACGATGTCAAGGACCTCGGCGGTCTACCATGTCTGTTCAACCTGCCGGACCACCCGTTCAAGGGGCCGGACTATCCGATCCTGGCCAAGGACGAGGTCCGTCATGTCGGTGACGCGGTGGCATTCGTCGTGGCGCAGACGCAGGCTCAGGCGCGCGACGCGCTGGAGGCGATTGCGGTCGAATGGACGCCGCTCCCCGCAATTGTCGGCGCCGCCAATGCGGTGAAGCCGGGCGCGCCGCAGGTCTGGCCGGATCATCCCGGCAATGTGCTGTTCGACGCGCCGATCGGCGACAAGAAGGCGGTCGAGGCGGTGTTCGCCAACGCCCACGCGATCGCCGAGATCAATATCGTCAATCCGCGCATTATCACCAACTACATGGAGACCCGCGCGGCGGTCTGCGAATACGACGCCAAGCGCGATCATCTGACGCTGACGATCGGCAGCCAGGGCAGCCACCGGCTGCGCGACATCCTGTGCCAGAACGTGCTGAAGATCCCGGTGGAGAACATGCGGGTGATCTGCCCTGATGTCGGCGGCGGGTTTGGCACCAAGCTGTTTCCCTATCGCGAATATGCGCTGATCGCGGTCGCCGCCAAACGGCTGCGCCGGTCGATCCGATGGACCGCGGACCGCGCCGATCATTTCGTCGGCGACGCCCAGGGCCGCGATAACGTCACCACCGCGCGGATGGCGCTGGCCGAGGATGGCAAATTCCTCGCCATGGATGTCGACCTGATTGGCGACATGGGCGCCTATCTGTCGACCTTCGGCCCCTATATTCCCTATGGCGGTGCCGGCATGCTGCCGGGGCTCTACGACATCCAGACCTTTCACTGCCGGGTCCGTACCGTGTTCACCAACACCGTGCCGGTCGATGCCTATCGCGGCGCGGGGCGGCCCGAGGCGGCCTATGTGATCGAGCGCCTGGTCGATGCCTGCGCCCGCAAGCTCGGCATGACGCCGGACGCGATCCGGCGCAAGAATTTCATTCCGCCGCGCGCGATGCCCTACAAGACCGCCACCGGCAAGGTCTACGATTCCGGCGACTTCGCCGCGCATCTGAAGCGGGCGATGGAGGTCGGCGAGTGGAAGGAGTTTCCGAAACGCGCCAGGGCCGCCAAGAAGCTCGGCCTGCTGCGTGGCCTTGGCCTCGCCTCCTATGTCGAGGTCTGTGGCACGATGGGCGAGGAGACCGCCAATGTCGGGCTCGATCCCAACGGCGACGTCACCATCCTGATCGGCACCCAATCGACCGGGCAGGGCCACCAGACCGCCTATGCGCAGTTGATCGCCGAACAGTTCGGGCTGGCGCCCGAGCGCGTTCATATCGTCCAGGGCGATACCGACAAGGTCGCCACCGGCCTCGGCACCGGCGGTTCGGCGTCGATTCCCTCCGGGGGCGTCAGTGTCCAGCGCGCCGCCCGCAAGCTCGGCGACAGCCTCAAGGAGATCGCCGCCGATGCGTTGGAAACCAGCGCGGCCGACCTGGAAATCAATGACGGCACGGTGCGGATCGCCGGCACCGACCGCTCGATCTCCTTTGCCGATCTCGCCAAGCGCCCTGGCGTCGATCCCTCGAAGCTGAACGCAAGCGAAAAATTCTCCAGCGCCGACGGCACCTTCCCGAACGGCACCCACCTGGTCGAAGTCGAGATCGATCCGGCCACCGGCAAGATCGCCATCGTCAACTACGTCATCGTCGATGATTTCGGCGTCACGCTGAATCCGTTGCTGTTGGCCGGTCAGGTTCATGGCGGAACGATGCAGGGCATCGGTCAGGCGCTGATGGAGCGCGCGGTGTACGATCCGGACGATGGACAATTGGTCACCGGGACTTTCATGGACTACGCGGTTCCGCGTGCCGCCGACGGCGCGCCGATCACCTTCGAGACTCATAACGTCCCATGTGCGACCAACCCGCTCGGCGTCAAGGGCGCCGGCGAGGCCGGCGCGATCGGCTCCTGTCCGGCGGTGGTCAATGCCATCATCGACGGGCTGTGGCGGGAATATAAAATCGACGCCATCGATATGCCGGCGACGCCGGAGCGAGTCTGGATGGCGATCCGCGAGCATGCGCGTCAACACAGTCTGTAAGATTGCACTGCCACCACCGTCACGCCGGGACGCGACGGTGGTAGTATCTTGCATGGATGCCGTGAGCGCGACCGGACGCCACACCGGAAATGGTCTGATTGACCGCGATTTTCTGGAACAGATCGGCGATGATGGGTTGCGCCCAAGCGGCGAGGCCGTATTGCTAGGCGATAGATTGAAAACAGTGAGCGGGAGACTCTTGATGTTGCGAACAGTTGTTGTGGCTGGAGCATTGTTGCTTAGCGCGAGCGTCGTGGTCGCGCAGCAGGATCTGGTCGACCAGGCCCAGACGGTGATGAAGACGACGGGCAAGAATGCCGGCGTTCTGGTGGCCATGGTCAAGGGCACCAAGCCCTATGACCAGGCCGCCGTTGACGCGGCGCTGGCGGAATTCGAAAAGACCGCCAAGGCATTGCCGACGCTGTTTCCCGCCAGCATCAAGGGGATGAAGCCGTTCGAGGGCAAGTACAGCGCCTCGCCGAAGATTTGGGAAGACAAGGCCGGTTTCGACGCCGAGATCGCCAGCTTCGCGAAAGCGGTCAGCAACGCCCAATTGACGGTCAAGGATGTCAACACGCTGAAAGTGGGGTTCGGCGCCATCGGCAAGGAATGCGGCAATTGCCACGAGACCTACCGCCAGAAAGACAGCTGAGATCGCGTGAGGGGCGGACGCCACCGGCATTCGCCCCTCATGATGGGCTATCGAGGTCTCGGCCAACGCGATGATGACGTCGTCTGCCGGATCGTTTGTCGGTGGTCTACTTCGTTACTTGTCCGCGGATCTCGCCGCCCTTGTTCGCCGCGGTATGGATGTTGACGTAGTATTTGCCGGCCATCAGATCGGCGGCCTGCGCGTCGGTCAGGGTGGCGGAGCCTTCCGCCGGGCTTTTGGCGATGTTCGGGATCGGAATGACGACGCCGGCATTCTTGCCCGGTTCGGCGGGACCATGGAAATGCGCGGCGGTCGCCGGGCCGGTGAGACCCGAATAGGTGATGGTCCAGCTCAGCTTCTTGGAGGCCGTGTCATAATCAACCTTGGCGGTCCCCTTGCCGGTGGAATTATTCGGGGGGACCTCGGCCGCGCTGGTCAGAGGCGTCGTCATGGTCATCTCTTCGGCGAAGGCCGGCCCGGTCGTGATCGCACCGACCGAGATCGCAATGGCACCGAGCGCGATGGCGCTCGCAATCATTCTGGTCCTTGACATGGTCGTCTCCCTTTTGATGCGATGCTTATGATGGATTTGAACACGACACCGGCGGTTGATTCCGGCGGAAAACCGCAAACGCCTGGCAACGACGGATCTGACGTGGCGAAAAGAATATTTCTGGCTGTCCTGGTCGTCGCGGTCCTCGCAGCGGCTGCATTCTGGTGGCTGACCGCTCCGGTTACGATATCGGCGGCTCAACTCCCGCCGCGGGCTCCGGTTCCGGAAAACGGGCGGACCGTGTTCAACATCGGCGGCTGTGCATCCTGCCATGCCACGCCCGACCAGCCGGATCGCCTGAAGCTTGGCGGCGGCCTTGCGATTCTGTCGCCGTTCGGCACCTTCCACGTGCCGAACATCTCGCCTGATCCGGTCGACGGCATCGGCCGCTGGAGCGAGGCCGATTTCGTCTCCGCGGTGCTGAAGGGCACGTCGCCGGCCGGCACCCATTATTATCCGGCATTCCCCTACGGGTCCTACCAGCACGCCCGGCTGGACGACGTCCGCGACCTGTTCTCCTATATGAAGACCTTGCCGCCGGTCTCGGGCCGGGCGCCCGGCCATGATCTGCCGTTCCCGTTCAATATCCGCCGCACCGTCGGGATCTGGAAATTGCTGTTTCTCGACGGCAAGACGTTCACGCCGGATCCGGCCCGCTCACCGCAATGGAATCGCGGCGCCTATCTGGTCAACAGCTTCGGCCACTGCGCCGAATGCCACAGCCCGCGCAATAGGCTCGGCGGCATCGTTGCGGCGCAGCGCTTCGCCGGCGGTCCCAATCCCGAAGGCAAGGGCTGGGTTCCCAACATCACCCAGAAGGGGCTTTCGGACTGGAGTGAAATCGATCTCGCTTATTTCCTGCAGACCGGGATGACGCTGGAAGGCGATACGGTGGGCGGCTCGATGGCGCGGGTGATCAGCAACACTTCACAACTGAGTGTCGAGGATCGCGCCGCGATGGCCACCTATCTGAAGTCGTTGCCGGCGGTGGACGGTCCGCCGCGACCGCCGCGCACCAAGGCTGAGAGGCCCTAAACTTACCTGGGGCCGAAGGCCTTGAAGGTGATGATGGTGTGGGTGTCCTGAATCCCCGGAATCACCTGGATTTTCTCGTTGATGAAATGGCCGATATCGGTGTCGCGATCGACGTAGAACTTCACCAGCAGATCGTAGTCGCCCGCGGTCGAGTAGATCTCAGACGCGATCTCGGCCTCGGCGATCGCATTGGCGACCGCATAGGATTGGCCGAGCTTGCATTTGAACTGAACGAAGAACGGAACCATCATGTCTCTCCGAAGGGCTTGATTCGACGCCATCAAGCCTAAATCCGCTCGCCGTGGCAAGCTTGCTGGCCCATCCGCGCCGCGCTACCACCAGCAGGAAACCTGGCTTCTCCGGGGCGTGCGAGCACATATGTCGATTCCGATAGCCCTGACCATCGCCGGCTCCGACTCCAGCGGCGGCGCCGGAATCCAGGCCGATCTCAAGAGCTTCGCCGCCAATGGCGTCTATGGCGCCTCGGTGATCACCGCGCTGACCGCCCAGAACACGATGGGCGTCGACGCCATCCTTCAGGTCCCGGCGGACTTCGTCACCGCCCAGATCGATGCAGTGTGCGGCGATCTGGCGGTCAAGGCGGTCAAGATCGGGATGGTGTCGCAGCGGTCGGTGATCGAGGCGATCATCAAGGGGCTCGACCGCTGGTCGCCCGGGCCGGTGGTGCTCGATCCGGTGATGGTGGCAACCTCGGGCGACCGGCTGCTGGCGGCCGATTGCGTTGCGGCGCTGCGCAATGATCTCATTCCCCGCGCCCGGATCATCACCCCCAACCTGCCGGAGGCGGCGGCGCTGCTCGACGAACAGCTGGCGCGCGGTGAGGCCGAGATCGAAAATCAGGGCCGGCGGCTGCTGGCGCTGGGTTGCGGCGCGGTGCTGATCAAGGGCGGCCATGGCGAGGGGCCGACCAGCACCGATTATCTGTTTGCCGGCGATTCTGTTGTGGCCCTGCCGGCGCCGCGCCTGGCCACTCCCAATACCCATGGCACCGGCTGCTCGCTGTCCTCGGCGATCGCGGCCGGGCTGGCCAAGGGGCAGGATCTGGACACCGCGGTGCGCAATGCCAAGGCCTGGGTCCATGCCGCGATTGCCGCCGCCGATCGGCTTGAAGTCGGCCGCGGCCACGGCCCGATCCACCATTTCCACAGCTTCGACTAAGGCACAACGGGCGGTCTGAGCCGCTGTCGTGGTGCCGTCGTACTCGGCTGCTATCCGGAATTCACGATGATTTTGTGATTCTCCGATGACGGCCGACATGATGACTCCAGATCTCGACAAATCCGCAGTGCAAACCGCCTATGCGCGGTGGGCGCCGATCTACGACGCGGTTTGCGGTCCGGTGATGCTGAAGGGGCGTCGCGCCGCCGCCGCCGAGGCGCGCTCGCTCGGCGGCAAGATCCTCGAGGTCGGCGTCGGCACCGGATTGTCGTTCGACGATTACGACGCCTCCACCGAGATTACCGGGATCGACCTCAGCGCCCCGATGCTGGAGAAGGCCCGCGCCAAGATGGCGAGCGGGCGCTATCCCTGGGTCAAGGACGTCCGGGTGATGGACGCTCACCAGATGGAATTCGCCGACTCCACCTTCGATTGTGTGGTGGCGCAATTCGTCATTACTTTGGTCGCCCATCCCGAGCAGGTGCTGTCGGAGTGCCATCGCGTGGTCAAGCCGGGTGGCCGCATCATCCTGGTCAACCATCTGTATTCCGAGGTCGGCGTAGCCGCGGCGGTCGAGCGCTGGGCCGCGCAGCGCACAAGGGGCATGGGCCTTCGCCCGGAATTTCCGTTCGCCCGGCTGCAGGCCTGGGCCCACGCCAACAAGAACGCGATTCTGATCGAGCGGCGCAAGATCGCGCCGTTCGGGATCTATACGTTGGTCTGTTTCGAGAGGACGTCAGAGCCGCTCGCGGCGTGACGTCGTCAGGCTGTCATCCAGCGCTGCTTGCAGCGCCCGCATGGGAAGTCACGTCATGAGTGACGAAATTCCGGAACGACGCTTTCGCACCCTGTTCATCTCCGACGTCCATCTCGGCGCGCGCGGCTCGCAGGCTACGCGGCTGTTGGATTTCCTCCGCGTCCACGACGCCGACACCATCTATCTGGTCGGCGATATCATCGACGGCTGGGCGCTGAAGTCGAGCTGGTACTGGCCGCAATCGCACAACGACTTTGTGCAGAAACTGCTGCGCAAAGGCCGCAAGGGCGCCCGCATCGTCTATATCCCCGGCAACCACGACGAGTTTCTGCGTTCCTATTACGGCACCCATTTCGGCGGCATCGAGGTCGTCGAGAATGCGATCCATGTCGGCGTCGACCACCGCCGCTATCTGGTGATCCATGGCGACATGTTCGACCTCGTGGTGCAGAACGCGCGCTGGCTCGCCCATGTGGGCGACAAGGCCTATGATTTCGCGATCCGGATGAACCGGCTGGTCAATGCGTTTCGGCGCTGGTTCGGCGTGCCGTATTGGTCGCTGTCGCAATGGGCCAAGCTGAAGGTCAAGAACGCAGTGAACTATATCGGCGCGTTCGAGCAGACGCTGGCGCAGGAGGCACGCCGCCACGGCACCGACGGCGTGATCTGCGGCCATATCCACACCGCGGCGATCCGCGACGATCACGGCATTCGCTATATGAACTGCGGCGATTGGGTCGAGAGCTGCACGGCGCTGGCCGAGCACGAGGACGGCCGCTTCGAGATCATCACCTGGACCGATCCGATGAAGCATAATCTGCCGGTGGCCTCCGTCGCGGCGCGCGCCGCCTGATGCGTATTCTGATCGCCACCGATGCCTGGCACCCGCAGGTTAACGGCGTGGTGCGGACGCTGACAATGATGGCCGATGCCGCCGCGACACTCGGCACCGAGATCAGCTTCATCACCCCGCAATCATTTCCGACCGTCGGGCTGCCGAGCTATCCGGATCTGCGCGTGGCGATCCCGCGCCCGTCCAAGATCGCCCGGCTGATCGCCGAGGCGCAGGCCGACTGCATCCACATCGCCACCGAGGGGCCGATCGGGATCGCGGTGCGCAGCTATTGCCGCAAGCGCGGGCTGCGGTTCACCACCAGCTTTCACACCAGATTTCCCGAATATATCTCGGCGCGGCTGCCGATCCCGGAATCCTGGGTCTGGGCCTGGCTGCGCCGCTTCCACGGCCGCAGCCAGGCGGTGATGGCGGCGACCCCGGCGCTGGCCGAGGAACTGCGCGGCCGCGGTTTCAGCAATGTGGTGCTATGGCCGCGCGGGGTCGATGCCGGCCTGTTCCATCCGCGCGAGGGCGCCGATCTCGGCTTGCCGCGTCCGGTATTCCTGTCGGTCGGGCGGGTCGCGGTCGAAAAGAATCTCGACGCCTTCCTGGCGCTCGACCTGCCGGGCACCAAGGTGGTGGTCGGCGATGGGCCGGCCCGCGCCGGATTGCAGCAGGCCTATCCGGACGCGGTGTTTCTCGGCGCCCGCCAGGGCGAAGCACTGGGCCAGGCCTATGCGGCGGCGGACGTGTTCGTGTTTCCCAGCAAGACCGACACCTTCGGATTGGTCCTGCTGGAGGCACTGGCCAGCGGCGTGCCGGTCGCGGCGTTTCCGGTCACCGGCCCCCGCGACGTTATCGGCGACGCGCCGGTTGGCGTGCTCAGCGACGATCTGCAACAGGCCTGTCTGTCGGCGCTGACGATCTCGCCGCAGGCCTGCCTCGAATTCGCAGCTTCGCAAACCTGGGCGGCATCGGCCCGCGCCTTCATCGACAATGTCACACGGGTCTGGATGATGGACCCGGACCGAGACGTGGCGCGCACCGAGCCGAAGCAGGCGCGGATCGTCGCCTGAGGCCGCCCGGCTTGCCCGCACGGCATGGCGCGCGGTACACTTGACCGATGATGGACACCACTGATCTGCCTGTGACCGCCGCGGATATCGACGAGGCCGCCGGCGTACTGGCGCCGTTCGCGGTACGCACCCCATTGCTGAGCTCACCAGCGCTCGATGCCTTGACCGGCGCCCGCGTGCTGCTGAAGCCGGAAATGCTGCAGCGGACCGGCTCGTTCAAGTTCCGCGGCGCGTTCAACAAGGTGTCGTCGATCCCGCCGGCGGCGCGCGGCGGCGGCGTGGTGGCGTTCTCCTCGGGCAATCACGCCCAGGGCGTGGCCGCTTCGGCGCAGCTTCTCAACATGCGCGCCACCATCGTGATGCCGGCCGATGCGCCGCTGTCGAAGCGCGAGCGCACCAAGGGCTATGGCGCCGAGGTGGTGCTGTACGATCGCCTTCGCGAGGACCGCGAGGCGATCGCCCGCGAGATCGCCGTGTCGCGCGGCGCGACGCTGGTGCCGCCCTATGACGATCCCAGGGTCATTGCCGGGCAGGGCACGGTCGGTCGCGAGATCGCCGAGGATTGCGCCGCTCTTGGCCTTGCCCCGGATCTTGTCGTGGCGCCGGTGTCCGGTGGCGGGCTGATCGCCGGGATCGCGGTGGCGGTCAAAGCGCGATGTCCGCAGGCCTCGATCATCTCGGCCGAGCCCGAAGCCTTCAACGATCATGCCCGTTCGCTGGCGGCCGGCCGGCGCGAGCCGCATCGCGCCGAGGGCAGCACGATCTGCGACGCGCTGATGGCCTCGATTCCGGGCCAGCTGACCTTCGCGATCAACCAGCGGCTGCTGAGCCATGGCGTCACCGCGTCCGACGCCGAAGTGGCGCGTGCGGTGGCGGTGCTGTTTCGCGAATTGAAGCTGGTGGCGGAACCCGGCGGCGCGGTGGCGCTAGCCGCATTGCTGGCCGGCCGGATCGATGCCCGCGACAAGACCATCGTCATCGTATTGTCGGGCGGCAATGTCGACGCGGACATGTATGCGCGGCTGATCCTGGCAGAATAGCCTTAGGATCACGGCAAGATTTGAAGATGAAATAACCAGCCTGAGATCGCTATCATCGATTGATAGAAGCGGATTTGGTCGTTCCCAGGGGGGGGACTGAGTCCTCATCCTGAGGAGCCCGGCGAAGCCGGGCGTCTCGAAGGATGAGGAGCCGCATGGTCTGCGGCGCATGGTTCGAGACGGCGCTTCGCGCCTCCTCACCATGAGGCAGTGCCTGTTGTGAGCGCTCCGAAGCCCAGTCCTGATTCCATCAAAAACAGAACTGCTCTAGGAGAAGAACGCGATCTTCTCGGCCTGGCTCATCCGGCGGATCGGCGCCAGAGCATCGCTGTCCGACGTCGCCGGCTTTGACACCATGCCGCGCGCCAGCAGGGCAGCGCCGAGCGATGGCGCGGCTTCGGGGACATCGGTGGATTCCGCCTCGTTGGATTCGACGGCGCTGGATTCGGCGGCCATGGTCGGTGCCGTCGCGCTCTCGGCTTCCGTGCGGGTTTCGCCATCGCCCGGTGCCGCCGCGACCAGTTCGGCGGCATCATTCTGACCGGCATCAGGCTGACTGGCATCAGGCTTGCTCGCGTCGGTTTCGTCGAACCACGGCTCGGCGGCCATTGCCGGCATCGGAGTCGCCGATTCCGCATACCCCGAATCGATAGCCTGCGGGGCGGCTTCGTCTGCGAAGTCCGGTGCGGCCATTTCCATCGCGACCAGATCCAGCACGGCGTCCTGCGCCGTCTCCGGATCATACGCCCCGGCGTTGTCCGCGGCGTTCGCGGGCGCGACAGGCGCGGTCGGCTCCGTCAGCTCAGCGCTGGCCGGTTCTGTGGCTACTGCCGGTTGAGCGGCCAGGTCGGTCGGCGCCTCGGCGGTCACCAGCACGCCAGTCTCCAGCATGCCGGTCTCGGGGGCGCTATCGGGTTCGTCGATCTGCGCCGTGGTTTCGGCGGGCTGCGACGGCGATTCCGCGGGCGGCGCCACGGCAGCGGCGGCATCGGTCATAACGGTGGTGGGCGCTGCCGCGTGATCCGAATCGGCCTGCCGCGCTTCGTCGCGCGCAAGCGGCGTCGATGGTTCGGGCTCGCGCGGCTGGCCATTGCTCGGCGCGGTGTCTTCGCCGGCCAAGCCGGCAATCCGCTGGATCACCAGATCGAATGCCGTCAGCACCGCCTGGCGATCGATCGCGGCGATCTGGCGGTGGCCGGAATCGATCGCGGCCAGCTGGGCGTCGAGCAGATCGCAGATCCGGGCATCGGCGCCGCATTCGCGTAATGTCGATGCGACTTCGCGGATGATTCGCGCGCCGTTATGCGCCGCGGTGAGCGTTCCGTCGTCGAGCCCGGCGATCGCCTGGGCGACGCCGGCCCTGGCTTCGCCGACGATCGCCCGAATCGCCCCCAGCGATTCGCTCAGCGCCTGGCCGGGAGCCTGCTTCTGCGCGACCAGCGTCTGCTCGATCCGAGCCACGGCATCGAGCACCATGCTGGTATCGGCGTTGCGGTTGCGCTTGCCATATTCGCGCAGAAACCAGCGACCACGCGCGGTCTCCATGAAGGCTTCGCGGATAGCCTCGTAGTCGGCATCGCTGGGCAGCGATGCGCGGGCGGAAATCGGCGACAGGGCAAATGCTTCTTCGGCCATAAGGGACTCATAGCGCAAATCAACGCGCGTTGCGGTAACGATCACCATGATCCACAGCGAATCGCAATTGAATTGATGGTTTCCGAATCAAAAAACCACTCAGGGACGCAGGTGGAAGGCCGGCTGGAAGCCCGGCGATTCGCGATTCGTCTGGCGCTATTCTATGGCGCCAGCTTCGGGGTGGTCGGCACTTACTTGCCGTTCTTCACGGTGTGGCTGAAGGCGATCGGGATCGATGCGTGGTGGATCGGCGTGATTGTCGCGGTGCCCGCGGTCACCCGCTTCACCATCCTGCCCTTCATTACCGGGTTCGCCGAACGGCGCCAGGCGTTGCGCGGCGTGCTGATGATCGCCGCGATCCTCACCGCGGCCGGCTTCGCTGCGGTTGGATTCATGCATCAAGCGCTGGCGCTATTCGTTGTGTTCGTGCTGACTGCCTGCGCCTGGACGCCGATCGTGCCGCTCACCGACGGCTATGCGCTGAAGGGCGTGGCGCGCTACGGCCTGAACTACGGACCGTTGCGGCTGTGGGGCTCGGCGGCCTTCGTCGTCGGCGCGCTGGCCTGCGGGTTGTTGGCCGATGTCATCTCCGAACAGAAGCTGATCTGGGTGATCGCCGCCGTGGCGGGTCTCAGTGCGATGACCAGCTTCGGGTTGCGGCCGCTACACGCGCCGGCCACGCCGCTGTCCTCGCCGCAGCGCAGCACCGCGCTGCTACGCAGCCCGGGCTTCTTCGCGATCATCATGGCGGCGGCGTTGATCCAGGGCAGCCATGCGGCCTATTACACCTTTGCGTCGATCGCCTGGCAGGGCGCTGGAATCAGCGGGATGACGATCGCCGCGCTCTGGGTGCTGGGGGTGATCGCCGAGATCGTGGTGTTCGCGCTGTCGCCGCGCTTCGCCTTGGCGCCGTCGCTGCTGGTGGCGATCGGCGCGCTGAGCGCGGTACTGCGCTGGCTGATCATCGCGCAGGATCCGCCGCTGGCGGCGCTGGCCGTGGTGCAATTGCTGCACGGATTGAGCTTCGGGCTGACCCAGGTCGGCACCATGGCGCTGCTGATCCGTCATGTGCCGGGGCATATGATCGCGCGGGCGCAGGGCTATCTGACCGCCTGCGTCGGGATCGTCATGAGCAGCGCGGCGATCGCGTGCGGCGCGATCTATGCGCAGCAGGGCCTGCGCGTCTATGATCTGATGGCGGCGATGGCGATGGTCGGCGCCCTGGTCATGTTACTGGGACGGCGCCGGCTCGATGCCGATGCCGCGGCCGCCGATCAGCCCCACAGCGCCGGATCGGGCGGATAGATCGTGCTGCCGTCATAGCGCAGACCATTGGGACGATCGCGCGCCAGCAGCAGCGGGCCGTCGAGGTCGACAAAGCGGGCGCTTTGCGCGAGCAGCGTGGCCGGCGCCATCGACAGCGAGGTCGCCACCATGCAGCCGACCATGATGTCGAAGCCCAGCGCCCGCGCTGCATCGGCCATCGCCATCGCTTCGGTCAACCCGCCGGTCTTGTCGAGCTTGATGTTGATCGCGTCGTAGCGGTCGCGCAGGCCGTCGAGCGAGGCGCGGTCGTGGACGCTTTCATCGGCGCAGACCGCCAAGGGGCGGCGGATCCGCGCCAGCGCGTCGTCGCGCCCGGCCGGCAGCGGTTGTTCGACCAGCGTGACGCCGACCTCGGCGCATTCGGCGAGATTTTGCTCGAGATTGTCCGGTGTCCAGGCCTCATTGGCGTCGACGATCAACTCGGATTCGGGCGCTTCCCGGCGCACGGCGGCGATTCGGGCGCCGTCATCGTCGCTGCCGAGCTTGATCTTGAGCAAGGGACGCCCCGCGGCCTTGGCGGTGGCGGCGGCCATCGCGTCGGGCGTTCCCAGCGAAATGGTGTAGGCGGTTGTCGCCGGGCGCGGCGCGGTGCGCTCGAGCAGGTCCCAGACCCGCTGCCCGCTGATCTTGGCGGCGAGGTCGAGCAGGGCGCAATCCAGCGCGTTGCGGGCGGCGCCGGCGGGCATGGCGGCCTGCAGCGCGGCGCGATCGAGCCCATCGGCCAGCTGTGGCCGCATCGCCTCGATCGCCGCCAGCGTCGCGTCCGGCGTTTCACCATAACGGGCATAGGGGACGCATTCGCCGCGCCCGGTGTGGCCGCGATGGCTGATCTCGGCGATCACCACCACCGCTTCGGTCTTGGCGCCGCGGCTGATGGTGAACGCGCCGGCGATCGGCCAGCGCTCGATGCGGGCGGTCAATTGTGGCGGCATGGTGATTATCATTTCTGCAGCAGTCGAATCTGGAATCGAGGCTTGCTCGGCGCCGACAAGTATGGCTGGTGAGACGCTTCGCTCACAAGGCGTTTACCAAATAAGCATTTGATAAATGTATTCGGTGCAGAATGGCACAGGAGTTGACATTGCACGGCCCGACACTCGAACAAATTGCGAAAGGCGAGGGCCTGGCGCTGTGCGCTGCCGGCTCATGGACCGCCCGGTTCGCGCCGGTGCTGGAGCGACTCGTCAGCGATGCCGAGAAATTGACGGGCACGCGGCCCAACATCTTCATCGACGTGTCCGATGTCGCCAAGCTCGACACTTTCGGCGCCTGGCTGATCGAACGGCTGCGCCGCAGCCTGACCCAGGACGGCATCGAGGCCCAGATCGCCGGGCTGTCGGCGGATTATTCCAGCCTGGTCGACGAGGTGCGTCGAGTGGAACCGGCGACGCCGCCGCAGGCGTCCGGCTGGTCGCTGCGGGCGCCGATCGAGCGCCTGGGCCGCATTGTCTATGCCTTCGGCGAGGACATGTTCGGGCTGATCAGCATGATGGGCGCGGTGCTGGCGGCGATGGTGCGGGCGGTTCTGCATCCGTCGACCTTCCGCCTGACCTCGACGGTGCATCATCTCGAGCAGGTGTGCTGGCGCGCGGTGCCGATCGTGGTGCTGATCACCTTCCTGATCGGCTGCATCGTCGCCCAGCAGGGCATCTTCCATTTCCGCAAATTCGGCGCCGACGTGTTCGTGGTCGATATGCTCGGCGTCTTGGTGCTGCGCGAACTCGGCGTGCTGCTGGTGGCGATCATGGTCGCGGGCCGCTCCGGCAGCGCCTATACGGCTGAACTGGGCTCGATGAAAATGCGCGAGGAGATCGACGCGCTGCGCACCATGGGGTTCGACCCGGTCGACGTGCTGATCGTGCCGCGGATGATCGCGCTGGTGCTGGCGATGCCGATCCTGACCTTTCTCGGCGTGATCGCCGCGCTGTATGGCGGCGGCCTGGTGGCCTGGCTCTATGGCGGCGTCGATCCGGACGCCTTTCTGCTGCGGCTGCGCGACGCAATCTCGATCAATCACTTCACCGTCGGCATGATCAAGGCGCCGGTGATGGCGATCGTGATCGGCATCGTCGCCTGCGTCGAGGGGCTCGCGGTGCAGGGCAGCGCCGAGTCGCTGGGCCAGCACACCACCGCCTCGGTGGTGAAGGGGATCTTCCTGGTCATCGTGATGGACGGCGTGTTCGCGATCTTCTTCGCATCGATTGGAATGTGACCGTGGAAATTGATGCCTCCGACGCGATCATCCGGGTTCGCGACGTGTCCGTTCAATTCGGCACCACCAAGGTTCTCGACGAACTCAGCCTCGACGTGAAGCGCGGCGAAATTCTCGGCTTTGTCGGCCCCTCCGGCGCCGGCAAGTCGGTGCTGACCCGCACCATTATCGGCCTGGTGCCGAAGATGAGCGGCCAAATCGAGGTGTTCGGGATCGATCTGGATGCCGCCGGCAAGGCCGAGCGGCGCGGCGTCGAGCGGCGCTGGGGCGTCCTGTTCCAGCAAGGCGCGCTATTTTCCTCGCTGACGGTGCGGCAGAACATCCAGTTCCCGGTGCGCGAATATCTCAAACTGTCGCAGCGGCTGCTCGACGAGATCACCATCGCCAAGCTCGGCATGGTCGGGCTGAAGCCCGATGTCGTCGACCGGTTTCCGTCGGAACTATCCGGCGGCATGATCAAGCGCGTGGCGCTGGCCCGGGCGCTGGCGCTCGATCCGGAACTCGTGTTCCTCGACGAGCCGACTTCCGGGCTCGACCCGATCGGCGCCGGCGAATTCGACGAATTGGTACGCACGCTGCAACGCACTTTGGGTCTGACGGTTTTCATGGTAACTCATGATCTCGACAGCCTTCATACAGCATGTGACCGGATCGCCGTTCTGGGCGACGGCAAAGTCATCGCGGCCGGAACCATGGCCGACATGCAGGCCTCGGACCATCCATGGCTGCAATCCTATTTTCACGGCAAGCGAGCCCGTGCCGTTGTCGGCTAGCTTCGACAAATACTGGAGTTGATTGAATGGAAACGCGGGCCAATTACTTTCTGATCGGGACCTTCACGCTGGCGGTGATCGCCGCGGCGTTCGGCTTCGTGCTGTGGTTTCAAAGCCTGCACACCGCCAAGCTGCGCAGCCCGTTGCGGATCGTGTTCGAAGGCGCGGCCTCCGGACTGCGCAATGGCGGCAGCGTCAATTTCAACGGCGTACGGGTCGGCGAGGTCACCTCGGTCAAGCTCGACAATCCGCGCCGGGTGGTGGCGCTGGCGATGGTCGAAAACAGCGCGCCGATCCGCAAGGACACCTTGGTCGGCCTGGAATTCCAGGGCCTGACCGGCGTGGCGGCGATCTCGCTCAAGGGCGGCCTCGAATCCGCGCCGCCGGTGCCGCTGGACGAGGACGGCGTGCCGGTGCTGACGGCCGATCCGAACTCGCTGCAGGATATCTCCGAGGCGGTCAAATCGACGCTGAAGAACGTCAACCGGCTGGTCGCCGAAAACGAGGACACGGTGAAGGCCTCGCTGCAGAATCTGCAGGTGTTCACCGGCAGCCTAGCGAACAGCTCGGAACGGATCGACAGCATCATGGCCAAGGTCGACGGCGTGATTTCGAAGACCGATAATGTCATGCTCGGTCTCGACGCGCTGGCCGGCGGCAAGGATGGCGGCGAGCTGCTCAAGGCGGTCAAATCGTTCCGCGAGCTGAGCGACAATCTCGACCGGCGCTCTGGCGCGTTGATGCTGGACGGCCGGCGCACGCTGGCCGACATCAGCCGGGCGGTCAACAATCTCGACAAGAACCCGACCCGCATCCTGTTCGGACCAAGCTCGAGCACGACCCCGCCGCCGCAACCGCAGCCGCCCCGCCGCCGCAGGTGATCGCGCAGCGGCCCGCGCCCCGGACGCAGTGCAACGCGCCGCGCAGCGGCGTGGTGCGCCGCAGAGCCGGGGCCCCGGTGGTGTCGGCGCCGAAAGCGGGGTCCCGGTTCTGCGGGGCAGCGCTGCGCGCTGCGCCGCGCCCGGGACACGAAGTTGGATTTGATTGTCAAACAGCCACGAAATTCTAGATACACCTTCGCGATCCCGCGGCGCGGCGCGCCCGGGTTTTGCGGTGAACGTTCCGCCCTCTTGCCAAGAGGGCGCGCGGAACGCCGGACGCGGGACGCGTCCGCGGCCTCGTGTGCGAAAGTGAAAAGCACACGAGTTAGTCACCACGGTCACGCCGTCATCGTCCGGCGTTCCGCACGCGATGGTGTTAACGGCTTGAAGCGCGAAAACCCCCGACCGCCGAGCCTGAGGTGACGGCCACTGCAGGGGACTTGCGACCCGCCGCCGTCCTGGACGGCCGCGGCCCTGCCCCATGGCGCAAGGCGATGCGCCGGGATATCGCGCGCTGGGCCGTTCGCGCCTGGCGCCGTCGTCAGCCCCATCTCACTCCCAAGGTTACCCCTGCGCGATCCGAGACATCGAACGCCACGCGCGCCCACCGCATCCCGCCCCGCGTCCGTGACGATCGCGAGCGCCCCTCAGCGGGGCGGGACGAGGGGAATACAGTCCTATGACGAGAGCTTGTCAATGAGCCGGAACTCGACTTTATCGTGGAGAAAAAGGCTCATTGCTCTGAGACGACGCATCTTGCTCAATCAAATTAAGACCTTGCGACGGATTAGTTAGCAATCCACTTGCTCGAAAATTCGTGTGCAGTCTTGTACCGACCCACGGCGACCTCGTCATCGCAAGGGACGGCAAGCGGGTCTCTCGCGACCTCGAATTCGCGGTCGTCTACGTATCCCACGACGAAGCATTTCTGCTGATGTTCACCGAGCGCTCTGTTCTTCATCTTGAACGTAATCGCGACGAAGCCGGCTTCCAGGATGCGATCCTTCCACTTCACCTGTCCATAATCGCGCAAGTCGCCCAAGACGTCCTCCAATTGCCAATCTTCCGCAATTCGGTTTCGGTACCAGGCCGTCAGTTCGGGCCACTTCTGCCGGACGTGGGCCCCGGCCGACAAGTCGGCGGCTGCGGTGAATTTCTTGACCTCATCTGTCATGGAGTCTTGGAGAGCCCGAGCTGCTCCCCCGCTTTCCTTTTGCATCGCCACCTGACGTTCTTTTCGCTCCGCATCGGTTTGTCGCCTCTGGATCGCGACACGGATTTGGTCGTCTTTCCGTTTCTGCTCGACCGCCTGCTGCTCGCGTAATGTACGCGCTTCGGCGTCAACGACCAATTTCTGCTCGTCGTCAACCTCCGTCGGTGCGAACCAGACGGGCATAACGCGGTAAGCGAGTTTATCCCGCTGCAACCCTGCAATAAGATCCCTCAAATCCTTCGCGCTGCCGTAGACAGCACCGCACTGACCTCGCTTGGCTGAAACGAATGCGCTCTCGATCGACGTGGAGATGACTTTCGGATGCGCCCCCAACTCGACCGCGAAGCGATCCGAAACGCTGTTCACCAGGGCCTCATGGGCCTTTTGCCGATCCGGAACCGTTTGACACACAATCGATGTGCCATTTGCCAGCGCGACAACCCCGAAGCCGTCGATTGTCCTCTTCAGTAGCTCATTTTCAATTTGCAGACTCTTTATACCGGCACCATTGCGGGCCACCTGCAATTCTCTGTCGCTCAAACTGTCGAGCAGCGTAAATTCGCCCTTGTCGACCTTGGTAAGCACCGCTTTCGCCATATCGGGAGCAAGTGTCGAAAACAGCCCTCTATTCAGAGCTATGGTGTCGAAGCTGTCGATCGCATCGGTCGAACAGCGCACACCCGACAAAGTCACGGTGCGGGCGCCTTTTTCTATGATCTTCCGTTTGAGTTCCGATATGCCGAAGGCATCCAGGCCATTGTCATGCAAGAAGCACAGTGAAGCCTGCCCGCGGTCAAACACGAGTTCGCCTCGGATATTCCTGACGACGCCGGACCTGCCGCTCTCATTAACGAGAATCAGGGTTTCATCGAGCGGGCCATCGACGATCAGTCGATTTCTGTCGGTCGTCGCCGGAAGCGACTTCTTGCTTTGAATGGGGTGCTTTGTCCGATACTCTTGGTATTCGGAAGTCAGATGGAGACGGTCGAGCTGTGTCTCCGCTGCCGAAATGGCCAGCTTCAAAGAAGAAGTATCCGGCGCGGCGAGTGCTTCTGAGAGGCTGGCCTTCAATTTCAGCACATCCTGCGCGTTGTCGGCGGTGATGTTCCGTCTCGCGTAACTTTCCGAAAAACCCGAGATCGCGTGGGCGGTGTCGACCGCCTCGTCGAGTTCGGCCTTCGCTGCCAACTGCCGTGCGTCTTCCCTTGAGGCTCGGTATTGCTTGAGTTCCGGAATTTCGTCCAGGCGACGTCGCAGCAACGAAAAGGCTTCTGAGGTCTTGTTCAAATCCTTGGCGCTGAGCCCCGCCTTCAACGAGGCGACGAGTGGCCCGATTTCGAGCGGCACCAGATTCGAACTCTTCTGCGCGAATTGCGACAAGTCACTCAACAGGTTTGTCGCGTCCTCTTGCAGAGCCTTGTCTGCCTGTTGCTTTTGCTTCTGCCTGATATCACCCGCTTTCAGTTCGAGCGCGTCGATGCTGGCTTGAATCTGCCGGACGCAGCTTTCCGCGCTCTCTTTGCGCGCGCCGACCGCGTCGGCCCGAGCGACAGCTTCCCCCAAATCGATCGATTTACGCTGCGCTCGTGAGATCGCTTCGTCGCGCTCAAGCGCCTTCTTCCCAGCATCTCTCTCCGCGGACGCCGATTGCGCACGTAGAGATTTGAGCTCTTCGCGGATTTCCTTTTGGCGAGTTCTTCTGGTTTCGGAGCTGAGCAGACCTTCACGAGCCGCGATCTTGTCTGCAATTGCGGTTTGACGCGCCCGGCTTTCGTCGGACGCCTGGGATAGCCGTTGAACATCGAGCAGGATCTTCTTCCGCTCGTCGGATGATCCTGCGACCGATTCTTGCCATTTGTCGGCCTCTTCCTTTTCCCGCGCGAGTTTGTCAACCTTGCTCTGCTGGGAAAGCAGCTTTTCGCGATAACCTTGTGCGCTTGCCGAAATTGCCGTTACCGCCTGCTCCATTGCGGCTGCGGGCGACGAGACATTGACGACAAACAACCTTGCCTGCTCTTTGGTGTCACCGAGGCAGGACGCCGAGTCCTGCACAGCGGCGGTGGCATCCGTTCTCAGTCTGGTAATGCCATCTCTTGCCGCTGGGTTAGTTGGGTCGATCAGCAACGCGTATTGATATTCTTTGATTATCTCCGAATTTTCGGCGCCGGACGCCTCCAGCGCCTTTGCCCTGGTGAGGCGAGACCACACGAAATTCGGTTTCAGCGCGATTGCCTTGTTCAGAGCCGCGAGCGCGTTGTTCGGATCATTCAGCCCGAGATAGGTCGCGCCCAGGTTCGCGTAGGCGTAGGAATAATTCGGGTTGAGATCGATCGCCGTCTTGCAGTCGGAAAGCGCAGGTTGATAATTCTGCTTTTGATTGTTGGCCGAGCATCGACCATCAAAGGCATCCGCAAGGCGAATCTTGTCGGCTCCCCTCGATTCGATGACTTTGGTGCATCCTGCCAGTCGTGATTCGATGTCGGAGGCCTGACATTCCTTCCATGGATCAGCCGCGACCACGGGCGGCTCGCGGGCGCCGGCTTGCTCGCCATTCGGTGGAGGGGATGCGAGCGCGGACGGATCAATCGCGAAGAAACGTAGTTGGCCGCGCCCATTGCTGTCGTGGCTCTCCGCCCAGACGAAACCATCACCACCGCTCACCCGGTAGACCGGAAGATCCTGACGTATTGAATTCTGGAAATGCCCGATGAAGTCCACCAAAATCCCGCCGGGACTGCGGCCCGAAGCCAGCATCGCAGTCGCCGCCGGATCCAGCGGCTCAAGCGTCACGTTGCCCCACGTTGCGATGACGCCGGTGACACCAAAAATCGTTTGCGGCATCGATATCAAATGCGGTTTCTCGCGGTAAGCCCGCGACAAGCGATCGATATCGCCACTGACTTCGCCAGGGTCGAAAAACGCAGGCTCCAGTTGGCGATTGAGATAGAACGCGCGGCCATCCTCCGTATGCAGCATAGAGTAGGAAGACAGGTATGCTCCCCTTGGAGCGCGCTCCTCGCGTTTCTTTTGGCACCAGGTAAATCCGGTGAACTGATCGCTGGGTCTGCATTGAAATTCGCGGTAGTTGTCCGAATTCAAAGGGTAGACGCTGCCAAGAGGCACCTTGTCGACCTTGAACTTCGACGGATTGGCGGTGGCCGGCAGCGGACGCGACATCGGAACGAACTCGGGTTCTGGCGTCGTCGCTTGCGGGCCGAGGGTTGCCAACTGCTGGGGCGCGGGTTGATGGCGGCACCCCGAGACGACGTCAGAGATTCGGCCATCGGTTGGATTGATGCCGTTTTCCAAAAGAGCTTGCAGACTGAGACCGCGCTGGCGAAGCGTTTCGTCGACGCAAGCCAAGCGGCCCGGCGGCAATTTTCTCCACTCGGCGTCTGTCGCATGGATCATCGCTGTCTGCATGATGGCGCCGAACACCGCCATCATATCCCGCGCGCCCTGCGCGCTCGCCCGGCCTGAGGCAAAATCGAGCGTTGTTGCTGCCAGCAATCCAAAGACCCAAGCGCGTCCAACTTTGCCCATTTCATCACCCACACAACTAGGAACGACTGTTCAGAATTTGTCGGGTTGGTGGGGCGACGTCAACCTCAAGTTGAAATTTGGCCCACGTGAAAGATGGACCGAAACGTCCGCGGCGAGAAGGCTGCGCGCAGCTACGGAAGCCCTGTTGTCAACGTGAAGGGATTGAACCCGGTTTCCGCGAGGGCAGCCCACGATGCTGCGCCAAGATGTGGCAATCGGAAATACAGCCGCGGCTTGGTCGGATCGGTGTCCAACACGAACCCGG
This sequence comes from Rhodopseudomonas sp. BAL398, assembly GCF_033001325.1. Taxonomy (NCBI): domain Bacteria; kingdom Pseudomonadati; phylum Pseudomonadota; class Alphaproteobacteria; order Hyphomicrobiales; family Nitrobacteraceae; genus Rhodopseudomonas; species Rhodopseudomonas sp. BAL398. Next base: position 2,661,006 of record NZ_CP133111.1, on the reverse strand, counting down.
TCGGTAACTCGCGGACCGTTGTGGCATAGACCCCGCCATCCGGCGATCTCTGGGATTCGATGACAGCGATCAACGACTGTGCCCTCTCAGTCCTGCCGAGCAATTTCATCAAGAGAGCCATCTGGCCCGTCCCTTCGGTCCACACACCGTCTCGGTCTTCGCCGTAAGAAAAGCCGTCATCGACACTCATTCGCTGTTCGGCGGTCGTCATTGCCGCGGCAAATTTTTTGGCCGCTCCGGGGAGCGCCGTTAAAGGCCAGACCTGGGCATCCAGAGCCAAAATTGGATTGTGGGTGACGCCGTCTTCGGCGCTACCCGCGGCGAAACAGCCGCATGCCGGATCCCACATCGTATTGACGAAGTGCTCGGCAACCGCAGCCTTATCGCGCCAGCGCGAATCGCCCGTACGGATCGCAAGAAGGCCGAACGCGGCGGCGAGGTCCGTATTATGTTCAGTCGATTTCCAGGTCCGCACGTCCGGCGTCGGTTCGTGCCCGAACGTGCCACCGGTGAAGCCGCCGGTCCCGCGCGTATCGGCCCATTGCGCGGTCCAGGCGCCAAGCCGTGCTGCACCATCGCGGAAGCGAGAGCCGGTGTTGGCATCATCAAGCGATAGCAACGCCAACATGGCCCATGCCACGTTACCAACATCGCTGCCCACCTGATATCGATCCTCGACCCATTTGTTCTGAGTCTTGTCCCACCATCCTGGAAGTTTGACGGGACCTTTCGCCACCACGCCCGCGGCATAAGCGTTCCTGAGCCGTCCATCATGCCAGGTGCGGTCGTTGTCGAGGGCCCAGAGAATCGCCGCGCCAATCCGAGACGCTTTGTCTTGCTCACCGCAACCGACCAATGCGATGGCGGCGACCGCATTGTCATAGAGGTAGGCGGCGCCATGCAGAGGCCCGGATTCGACGGTCGGATAGCTCGGCAGGAACAACGGCCCTGATGGCGGTGCCTTATCGATCAGACCCGCGAGATATCCGCAGGCCGAGGTTTTTGGCGCTGTTGAAGCCTGCAGTGGAGCGGAGGCCATCATGATGATGAAAGTCCCGACGACCAAAATGTGACGGCAGAACCCGTGACAACGGGAGAAGCAATAGGCGATGGGTCCCGGCATCATTTCGCTGCCTCTCATGTCTTTTCGGCCGAGATGGACTTTAGGACATCGGGACCACGACAATATGGCGGGACACGACTGCCTCCGAGCGGGTCGGTCCGGACGCGATTTTGCGACGCGGGCCATTGCCGAGTTTGACCCATCGCGGTCGTTCATGCCTGCCCTCTCATTGTTGCCGGGCGGGCGTTCATCGAAGCACCTTTGATGCCGTGAACAGCGCCACATCGATGTGAAAGCTGCCATCAGCCTCAGTCTCAAAGTGCCGAGTGGAGACCGCCGAGACCGAGGCCTGCAAGGCGCGGATCGCCTCGACCTGAAGCTTCGGGGTGTTCATGCGTTCGACCCAGGAGGTGAAGTCAATCCGCAGCCGGAACGGACTAACCGAAGCGGAAAGGAACCCGGCCCGCGCGATTGCGGCCTCCCACTCGGCCCGCGAATAGTTGCGGACATGGGAGCAGTCGCGCAGCAGCTCAATCGCCTGAAAATATGTATCGACGAGTGGGATGCCGGGGGTAATTGTGTCCACAATGGAGACCATGCCGCCGGGTTTCAAGATCCGTGCGACCTCGCGCAGGCCGGCGTCGACGTCGCGCCAGTGATGGGCGCTGAAGCGGCTGAGAACCACCTCGAAACTGCCGTCCTCGAAGGGCAGGCTTTCCACTGCGCCCTGCTGGGTCGTCACATTGTCGAGCCGCCGTTGTTTTGCAGTTTGCTCCACGAGGCCAAGCATTTCCGGCGCGAGGTCGTAGGCGACAACCTCCCGCACGAGCGGCGCGACGTTGAAGGTCACGTGGCCGCCGCCGCAACCAAGATCGAGAGCGCGAGCCTTCGGCCAATGATTCATCAGCGCCACAAGCGCATCGAGATCGGGGCTCCGCGCATGTACCGCACTGTTGAGATAGGCTTCTGCGCGGGACCCGAACTGGCCAACGACGAGGGCTTCGTGGCTCTTCTCTGACATTGTTTTCTCCGTTGATGCGGGGCGCAGAGCGCGCATAACATGACGAGGAGCGTGGTTTCAGATTCCAAATTATGCTGGTATAATTTCCACCATGGTCGCACCAGTGCCTGTGAAGCAACGCCGAGAGCTTGGCGACTTCGTCAGATCCCTGCGAGAAAAGCTGACCCCTCGCGATGTCGGGCTGCCGGGCAGCGCTCGTCGCCGGACTCCCGGCCTGAGACGTGAGGAAGCGGCGCAGCTCTGCGGCCTCAGCGTGACATGGTACACTTGGCTTGAGCAGGGCCGGGATATGTCTATCTCTGTCGGGGCGCTGGTCCGTCTTGCGAGAGCGTTCCGGCTTGGCCGAGCCGAGCGGGCCTATCTCTTCGAACTAGCCGCTCAGCGCGATCCCGAACAGAACGAGAGCCATACTGAGGTCGTCTCGCCGGCCATGCTCGCCTGTGTCAATCTCATCGCGGCACCCGCCTACGTGCTCGATCGCGCCTGGACAGCCCGCAGCTGGAACGTCCAAGCCAAGCGTCTCTTCGTGGGCTGGCTGGACGGGACGGCCGACAGGAACCTGCTGCGCTTCATCTTTCTCGAACCATCTGCACGCTTGCTGATCCACGACTACGCGAACCGCGCCCGGCGCGTCGTTGCGGAGTTTCGAGCCGACGTAACTGCGCACTTGAACGACCCGGCCATTCACCGCCTCGTCGAGGAACTGAATGAGGGCAGTGAAGCGTTCAAGCAATACTGGCATGAACGCGTGGTGCTGGGGCGGGAAGGCGGCGAGCGGACTTTCGATCATCCCGTGAAGGGCTTTCTCAGCTACGAGCAAGTGACCTTCGCTCTTGCTGGCCATTACGACTTGAAGATGACCATTCTGGTTCAAGGCCAGCAGGCCGTCGTGTAGGATCGACTTCCCTCGAATGGCCATGTCGATGGAGCGACAGCTCTTAGCCACCTTCGTTAGGTCCTGACACTTCAACGAAGTTGCGGCAAGTGAGCCGGCTCGACGGCGTTCCAGGAAAAATCGTTTAGTTGACCGCACAAAAAGCGGAGGCCTCCGGCCCCCGCTCTTTTTTCATTTTTCAGTCCGCCGCCCGAGCGGGCAGGGCGCTATCCCAACCGGCCCGCCGCGTGGGCCAGCAGGGTGTAGACCAGGCCGGTTTCCGAGGTGAGGTGGCTGCGCAGCATCGCCGGGCCGCGTTCGTCGCGGGCGACCTCGTCGAGCAGCCGCTCGAATTCGGTGATGTAGCGGTCCACCGTCTGCTTGAAGGCGCGGTCGCTGCGATATTTGCGGCCGACTTCGTCGAACGCCTTCTGGCCGGCGGGCGTGTACAGCCGCTTGGTGAAGGCCTTGGCCTCGCCGCGCTGATAGCGATCCCACATCTCGGCGGACAAAGCGCGGTCCATCAGCCGGCCGATGTCGAGCGACAGCGATTCCAGCGGATTTCCGGTCATCGCCTGCTGCGGCGCGCGTCCGCGCGGCGCGGCAGTCGGGATCGGCGCCGGTTCGCGCTCCGCGGTGGTGTCGGCGCGGTTGAGCAGGTCCGACAGCCAGCCGTCGCGTCCCTGGTCGACGGGGGCAGGGCTGACCGAGGGCGCCTCGGTGCGGCGCGGCGACGGCATGCCGAGATCCGGCGGCGGCAGGGTCGAGGCGCTGGTGTCGCGCGGCCGTGGAGCGGGACGCGGCGCCGGTTCGTTGCGGCCGCCGACGCTGGCCAGCATCATCGGCTCTTCCTCGCGCTGCGACGAGCGTCCGGCGCTGACCACGTCGAGGCCGCGACCGTGGCGTGCCACGATCCGGTTCAGCTCGGCCAGCGCCTCGATCTGGTCGACGATCACCTTGCGCATCTGCGCGGTGCTTTCGGCGGCCTCCTGCGGCATTTCCAGCACGCCCCGACGCAGCTCGTCGCGGGTGGTCTCGAGTTCGTCGTGCATGTCGGCGGCCATCTTCTTGATGCCCTGGACCATCGTGGCGAACTTGTCGGCCGATTGCCGGAACATGGCGTCGGCTTCCTGGGTGCCCTGCTGATAGATCTCGTGCATGGCCTCGGCGGTCAGCCGGCGTTCTTCCTCGGCGGCGCTGCGCACCGCTTCGAATTGCTGGCTGATCGACGCGGAGCCGGCGCCGGCGGTTTCCGCCACGACCCGGGCGATGTCGCGGGCGCGCTCTTCGGCGGCCGCCAGCGATTCATCCAGCAGGCTGGTGAACCGGCTCAGCCGCTGATCGAGATCGGCGGTGCGCAGGTCGATGGTGGTGACCAGCGATTCCAGCGCTTCCTTGCGGTCGGAGACCGACGAGCTGGTGCTGCGGTTGCTCTGCTCGATCAGGGCGGCGGCCTCGACCAGGGCATTGCCGTGGGCTTCGAACTGGCTCGACAGCGAGCCGAGGTCGTCCAGCGCCCGCGAGGTCTTGTGGGTGAAGGTGGACAGCTGATCCTCCAGCCCCTGGGTCGCGACGCCGCTGCGGGTGTTGACGTCGTTCATGGTGGTGACGAATTCGGCGACCCTGGTGACCAGCGCCCGCTCCAGCGAGTTGAGGTTTTCGTGGGCGCCGGTGAGCACTTCCTGGAGCAGGATGTTGCCTTCGCGCAGCCGTTCGAACAGCGCGACGGTGTCGGTGCGCAGGATCTTGCTGGTCTCCTGCATCTCGGTGACCGCCGTGATCGAGACCTGGCGCGACTGTTCGATCGCGGTGCGCGACGACAGTTCGAGATCCTTCAGCGACTTGGTGATGGCGCCGGTGGCCAGATCGCCCGCGCCGGTGATGCTGCGCGCAACCTCTGTGCCGTTGCTGGCGATCGAGGTGGAGAACGCCTTGCCCCTGGCGTCGATCGCCTTCAGCGCCTCGCCGGTGACCCGGTCGATATCGACCGAGAGCTGGTTGCTCTTGTTGGCGAGCGCCTCGACCAGCGTGCCGCGCTTGGCGTCGATCATCTGCGACAGACGGTCGGTCTGTTGCTGCACATAAGTGACGATTTCGTCGGTCTTGCCGGTCATGGTCGAGCCGAAGCTGCCGCTGGCGGCGAACACCGAGCGTTCGATCTCGGCCGATGTGGTCTTGATCTTGGCGCTGACCTCGTTGGACACCATCACCAGCGACGAATGGGCGCTCGCCGCGCTGGTCTGGATGTTGTCCGTGGTGCTGGCGGTGACTGTCGTCAGCGTCCGCTCGATGTCGCCGGAGATCGCCTTCATCTGAGTGGCGGTTTCGGTGGTGACGGTGACCAGCGTGGTCTGCACTTCGCGGGCGCTGCCGAGAATGGACGCAGCGGTCTCCGCGCCGACCGCGGTCAGCGTGCGCTCGACGTCGGTGGCCAGCGATTTGACGTGGTTGGAGGCATCGTCGGACGCGGTCACCAGGGTATTTTGCGCCTCGCGCGCGCCGGCGACGATCGAATCCGCGGTGGCGGTCCCGGCGGCGATCAGCGTGCGCTCGACTTCGGCGGTCAGCGATTTGACCTGGGCCGAGGTGTCGTTGGAGGCACTGACCAGCGTGGTCTGGGCCTCGCGCGCGCTGGCCAGAATGGCGCCGGCGGTGGCGGAGCCGGCTTCTGACAGCCTGCGCTCGACCTCGGCGGTCAGCGATTTGACCTGGGCCGAAGTGTCGGTGGATGCACTGACCAGCGTGGTCTGGGCCTCGCGCGCGCTGGCCAGAATGGCGCCGGCGGTGGCGGAGCCCGCGTCTGACAGCGTGCGCTCGACTTCGGCGGTCAGCGATTTGACCTGCGCCGAGGTGTCGGTGGATGCACTGACCAGCGTGGTCTGGGCCTCGCGCGCGCTGGCCAGAATGGCGTCGGCGGTGGCGGCGCCCGCTTCGGACAGCGTCCGCTCGACCTCGGCGGTCAGCGATTTGAACTCCATCGAGGCGTCCCGCGATGCCGTCACCATCGTGGACTGCGCGTCACGCACGCTGGTCGCGAGCGATTCGGCAGCGGCGGCTCCGGCTGTCGACAGCGTGCGCTCGACGTCGGCAGTCAGGGTCATGACGTGGGTCGAGGCTTCGCTCGACGCGGTCATCAGCGTGCTCTGCGCGGCGCGGGCGCCGTTCAGGACGGATTCGGCGGTCGCGGTTCCGGCGGCGAACAGCGTGCGCTCGATATCGGCGGACAGCGAGCGGATCTGGTTGGCGACCTCGGAGGAGGTCGACACCAGGGTATCCTGCGCGTTGCGCGCGCCGGAGACCAGGGAGGCCGATGTCGAGCTTCCGGCATCCGACAGCGTGCGCTCGACGTCGGCAGACAGCGAGCGGAGCTGGTCGGCGACGTCGGTGGAGGTCGCCATCAAGGTGTTTTGCGCCTCGCGTGTGCTGGCGACGACCGACGCCGAGGTGGCGGTTCCGGCTTCCGACAGCGAGCGTTCGATGTCCGTGGATAGCGATTTGATCTGGCTGGCGACGTCGGTCGATGTGGTCGCCAGGGTGTTCTGGGCCTCGCGCGCTCCGGCGATGACCGAAGCCGCCGTCGAGCTTCCGGCCGCCGACAGCGAACGCTCAACGTCGGTGGAGAGCGACCTGATCTCGTTGGCGACATCGCTGGACGCCGACACCAGCGCGTTGCGCGCCTCGTTGGCGCTGCCCATGATCGAGTTGGCGGCGTTGGCGCCGACCGCGGTCATCGCGCGTTCGACTTCCGACGAGGTCAGTTTGAGGTGCTCGCCGACTTCCGAGGACACCGTCAGCAGCGATTGCTGCGCGGCGCGGGCGCCGGTCTGGATCGTCTCGCTGGTGTTGACGGCGAGGTTGGTCAAGGAGCGCTCGGCGTCCGCGACGTGCGACTTGATGCCGTTCGACAATTCCTCGGCGCGCGCCATCAGCGTATCGCTCGCCTGGCGTCCGCTGCTCTCGAAACGGCCGGCGACGGCCTCGACGCGCGAGCCCAGCAGATCCTCGAACTGGCTGACGCGAATGTCGATGTCGTTGGCGACGGCGCCGACATGGGTTTCTAGGCCTTCGTGGATTTCCTGGAACCGGGCGCCGACGGTGCTGGCGAGCTGGTTGCTGCGCGCGTCGATGGTTTCGGTCACGTCGTTGATGCGCTGATCGATCGCATTGATCGCCTGGCTGGTTCCGTCGGTCAGCGTCGTGGTGAGATGAACCAGGCGCGAATCGATGGTTTGCACCGCCTGGGTGGCGCCATCGGTCAGCGCCGAGGTCAGATGGGTCAGACGGCTGTCGATCGATGCGATCGCCTGGATCGCCCCGGTGGACAGCGACGTCGTCAGATGGGTCAGGCGCTGATCGATCGACTCGACGGCGTGCTCGGCGCCGCTCGACAGCGTCGTGGTCAGCGTCTCGATCCTTGTGTCGATGGTTTCGGTCATCGACGTCGCGCGGTCGTCGAAGGTCTGTTCCAGCGACTTGAGATGGCCGCCGATCGCGTCGTCGAAGGTCTGGATCTTGGTGTGCAGCGAGCCGTCGAGATTGGTGACGCGGGATTCGAACGTGGTCTCGAACTGGGTCAGGCGATGATCCAGCGCGGCGCTGATGGCGCCGCCATTGGCGGTCAGCCTGGTGTCGAAGCTGTCGACATAGGACTTCAGCGTCTCGGAAATGTCCTGGGTACGCTGCCCCATCCGCTCGACGATCTCGCCGCCATAGGTCTTCACGGTGCGGTCGAATTCGGAGATGTGCTTGGTGATCAGCGCGCCCAGCATGCCGCTGTCGCGAGAGAACTTCTCGGCAAGCTCGGCGCCCTGATCCTTCACCAATTCGTCGAACGCGCTCATCTGCAGGCTGAGGGTGTCGTGGGCGTTCTCGGTCTGGCTGACCACCTTGGCGACCAGCGTATTGACGGTGACGTCGAGGGCTTCGCTGGCCTTGTCGCCGCTGGCCAGGACCTGGCTGGCGAGACGGTTGCCGGCGTCGTCGATCTTGCTGACCAGATCGCCGCTGCGCAGTTCGAGCTCCAGCAGCAGGGAGTCGCTGGAGTTCTTCAGCGAATCGTGGACCTGCTCGGTGCGATCGGAGATGCCGTCGACGATGGTGGAGGAGCGCTGCTCGAACTCGCTGGTGATGCGATCGAGGCGTTCGTTCAGCATGTCGTTGACGCGGTCGGCGAGGTCGACGAACTCGGCATGGACGTGGCCGGTCTTGAAATTCAGGCTGGCGGTCAGCCGTTCGCTGGCGTCGAGCACGGCGCGGGTGGTTTCGGCGCTGGCCTCCTCGAACCGGTCGAGCAGGTCGCCGCCGCGCTCGCCGAGCGCCAGGATCATGTTGTCGCCGGCATTGCTCAGCGATGTGGTGATATGCGCGCCGCGCTCTTCCAGCGCGCCGGTGATGCTCTTTGCCACCTCGTCGACGCGCGACGCGATCGCGTCGGAGATCAGCGCGATGTCGTGGCGCAGGTCGATCTGCACGCCGGAGATGGCGCTGCGAACCTGCTCGGCCTGGCCGACCAGATTGTCGCGCTGATGCGCGATGTCCTGCAGCAGCGCGCGGATCCGCACTTCATTGTCCGAAAAGGCGCGCTCAAGCGCGGAGACTTCGCTGGTCACCAGGGTTTCGAGCTCGCCGGCGCGCGCGATCGCGCGCTCGACGCCGTCGCCCATCGCGGCGACCTCGCGGCGGATCGCCTGACCCACGGTGACCATGGAGTCGCTGGCCGCGCCTTCGGGCTCGGAGAAACGGATTGCGACCTGGGCCATCGACTGCGCAATCATCCGCAGCTCCTGGCCGCGCCAGGCCAGGCTCGCCAGGAAATAGAACAGCATGACCGGCGCGAACAGCAGCGCGACCAGGCCCACCAGCGCCATGGTTCCACCGCTGCCCTGGCCGATGAAGGACTGCAGCGACGGCAGGAAAGCCACGGTCAGCAACCCGGCGCCGACCACCCAGATGCCGGCGAACACCGAAGCCAGCATGTAGACATTGCGGGCGGGGCGGCCCTTTTGAATGGCCTGCAGCAATTCGCCGATGGTTTCTCGATCGTCATTGGCGGGGCGCCGCGCAAAGCTCGGTTCTTCGATCGGCTCGTAGCTCGGGCGTTCATTGCCGATCGGGCGGTCGAAGCCGCCATCGTCGAAACCAGGCGCGGGCGCGGCTGCTGGCTTCGACGCACTCTCCGTGCCGATCGTGATCTGATCGTGCCCGTCGTCCGGCGCGTCGCTGATATTCAGGGCTTCCTGAATTGCGGACAGCGCGACTTCGGTCGGATCTTTGATCTTGGGATTGTTCGCCATGGTGGTCTACGCCCTTGTTGTACGCATCCGGGGGACCCCGCGCGATCGGTGACCGCAGCATGTCTCCGGCTCAGGTGCTTCAAGCCGGGCGAAATCGAACCCCTATGCGCCCAGCTTGTCAGCCACTTCCGCAAACATCCTATGGGCTCAAACGAGCGAATGAAATGGTTGCTGTTAATAACATGTTAATCATCGTTAACGGCAGTTAGGACTCGCCCGGTCAGTTACCGGCGAAAAACCCCGGAGCACCGGTCAAATCGTGGCAATATGTCGGCAAAACCGCGGCAAACTTGCGGCGATACCCGGCAATGATCCGTTAACCAATTTTGTGGTTGGTTAGCAGAAATACCAATGCGGGGGCGCGGCCGCCGGCGGTTCGGGGATAACTATGCCACTGCATCTTGAACGGGTTGAATGGATGCCATCGCCGCCGCTGGTGCCGGATTTGGAACCGCTTGATCTTGCGCATCTGGCGCGGATGACGCTGGGCGATGCCGGGCTGGAGCGCGAGGTGCTGGCGCTGTTCGTGGCGCAGGCCGACAGCCTGATGGCGATACTGGCGGCGCTGCCGGACGATGCCGCGGCACTGGCGCATACCTTGAAGGGATCGGCGCGGGCGATCGGCGCGTTCGGTGTGGCCGACGCCGTGGTTGAGCTCGAGGCCGCGCTGCGGCGCGGCGATGACGCGGCGCTGGCGCTGCTCACGCTGGGCTGCGCGGTCGACGCCGCGCGCGAGGCGATCGGCGTCCGGCTGGCGCGGACCTGATCCGGATCAAATCCGCCGCGCGGAATAGGCCGATTGCGCCGCGGACGCTGGCGGAATCCGGATCGACCCGCTATAGGACGGCCCGTATCCCCTCAGTCCCGATGAGCGAGCATGGCCAAGATTGAATTTGTGAGTCACACCGGCGAATCCCAGATCGTCGACGTCGAAACCGGCGCGACGGTGATGGAGGCGGCGATCCGCAACGCGGTCCCGGGCATCGAGGCCGAATGCGGCGGGGCCTGCGCCTGCGCGACCTGCCATGTCTATGTCGACGAGGCGTGGCGCGACAAGGTCGGCGGCCCGACGCCGATGGAAGAAGACATGCTGGATTTCGGCTTCGACGTGCGGCCGAATTCGCGGCTGTCGTGCCAGATCAAGGTCACCGACGAACTCGACGGCCTCAAGGTCAGCATCCCCGAACGCCAGGCCTGAGGCGCCGGCCGGCGGGCTCGCGCTAGCCCAGCGCGACGCCGCGCAGCGCCCAGCGCCGCAGATTGCCGATGATCTCCTCGGTCAGCGGCGTCGGCTTGCGCGTGACCTCGTCGACCAGCACGGTGATCGAGCGCGCCGAGGCGACGCAGATCCCGTCGGAAAACACCACCTGATCGAAATGCGTCGAGGTGCGGCCGAGCCGGACCACGCCGAGCCCGAGCTCGATCTTGCCGGGCCAGTGCAACTCGCTGCGAAAATGGATGTCGAGCCGCACCAGCACCCAGCTCAGCCCCGGCGGCATCAGCCCGTTGGCCTTGTCCTTGACCAGGCTGACCCGGCCGGATTCGAAATAGCTGGAATAGACCGCGTTGTTGACGTGGTTGTTGGGGTCGAGGTCGGCGAAGCGGACATTGTCCGACAATCGATAGGGAAAATCGTCCAGAACCGGCAGCGCAGCGTCGCGGGATCGTGCAGTCAAGGCGGTTTCTCCTGGTTTCTTGTGCTTTTGGCCCATTGAGCCGGTTTCTTGCGCCAGGACAAGGTGGCGGCCGGCCGAGCCGGCATAATTATGCCTTTCCTCGCCGGGCCTGCTTGGCTAGACAATCTGCGGCCGGAACGGCCCCCTTCGCCGCCTCTGTTCAACCGAAAAGAATCAATGATGACCGACGTGATCAAAACCGATGTGCTGATTGTTGGCGCGGGCCCCTGCGGACTGTTCGCCGTGTTCGAACTGGGCCTGCTGGATATCAAGGTCCATCTCGTCGACATTCTCGACAAAATCGGCGGCCAATGCGCCGAGCTGTATCCGGAAAAGCCGATCTACGACATTCCGGGCATTCCGCTGATCACCGGCCACGGCCTCACCGAAGCGCTGATGGAGCAGATCAAGCCGTTCAATCCGCAATTCCATCTCAACGAGATGGTGGAGCACGTCGAAAAGATCGGCGATCCGGGTTTCCGCGTCACCACCGACGCCGGCACCGTGTTCGAATGCAAGGTGCTCGTTGTGTCCGCCGGCGGCGGCTCGTTCCAGCCGAAGCGGCCGCCGGTGCCGGGCATTGAGGCCTATGAGGGGAGTTCGGTGTTCTACGCCGTGCGCAAGATGGAGCAGTTCCGCGACAAGGACATCCTGATTGTCGGCGGCGGCGATTCGGCGCTGGACTGGACGCTGAACCTCAACCCGCTGTGCAAGAGCATGACGCTGGTGCATCGCCGCGACGATTTCCGCGCCGCGCCGCATTCGGTCGAGCAGATGCGCGCGCTGGTCGCCGCCGGCAAGCTCGATCTGAAGATCGGCCAGGTCACCGAGCTGAAGGGCGCGGACGGCCAGCTCACCGGCGCCGTCGTCAAGGGCAATGACAACAACCTGTCGGACGTCACCTGCAACGCCATGCTGCCGTTCTTCGGCCTGACCATGAAGCTCGGCCCGGTGGCCAATTGGGGCCTGGAGCTGGAGAATAATCTGGTCCCGGTCGACACCGGCACCTTCGAGACCAACGTCCCCGGCATCTTCGCGATCGGCGACATCAACACCTATCCGGGCAAGCTGAAGCTGATCCTGTCGGGCTTCCACGAGGGCGCGCTGATGGCGCAAAAGGCGGTCAAATACGTTTACCCCGACAAGCGCGTAGTGTTTCAATACACCACCTCGTCGTCGAGCCTGCAGAAGAAGCTCGGCGTCAACTAAGCGGATGGGGGCTGCGGCGAGTACTATTTTCGCCGCGCCCCGGCCTCCGCTATCGGCGATGCCGCGCATTGCCGTCGCTTGGCCGACCCTCCCCGCGCGGGGAGGGAGGCGTTGGGCGCGTGTGCTCAGGGCGGTGAGGGCGAGGCGTTGTCGTCCCGATGGCAGCCCGCATTAGCGCAGCGATATGCGGGACATCGTCGTTCGGCCGGGTCCCGCATGTCGCGACGCTCATGCGGCGACGCCTGTTCACCGACCCGTAGGCAGTAGACGCCGGCAGCGCCGGGTTGACATCCGATAGTGCAAAAGCGAGTTTCTCTGGTGTTGAACGAAACGATTCAACCCAATGAGTTATGGGCGGATATTACCCAGGGAGAACGTCTTTGAAAAAGATCCTGACGCTGGCCGTGCTGACATTGTTGACGACGGTTTTTGTGTCCGAGGCTTTCGCCGGAAAGTGCGGACCCGGAAAGCGCTTCTATAACGGGCGATGCGTTTAACCGGCTCGCATGAGTTTAAAGGCCCGCGGTTGCGGGTCTTTTTCATTTTGGCGGGGCGTGTTGATTGAGGTTTCCGGTTTGCGGATTTTCCTCGGCGCGTTGTCTGAGCATGATCCGACCGACCTTCATCGCCGCCGCTGCCTATCATCACCACGCAGCGTCATCACCGGGCTTGCCCCGGTGATCCATCCTATTAGCGACGACGTTTTTCGAAGGTGATGGATGGCCGGATCAAGTCCGGCCATGACGCGATGGGAGTTGGGCACGGATCGGCGTGAACGCGGGGCGCCTCTTTCCCTCCCCCTTGTGGGGAGGGTGGCCCGGCGAAGCGCAGCGAAGCCGGGTCGGGTGGGGGGCGCGGAGGCAGTGCTCGCGGCACCCCCACCCCGGCCTCCGCTTCCGGCGATGCTGCGCATCGCCGTCGCTCGGCCGACCCTCCCCGCAAGGGGGAGGTAAGCGTTGGGCGCGGTCGCTCAAGGCGGTAAGGGCGAGGAGTTGTCGTCCCGATGGTGGTCGATGGGAAAGGAGCGGTAGCCCGCACGAGCGCTGCGATATGCGGGATATCGTCGTTCGACCGGGCCCCGTCGCTACGCTGATGCGGGCGACGCCTGCCGCGTGCAGAGCGGCCTTGAATTCGGCTGCCGCGCGTCGGATGCTGCAGGGGCAGGAGAGCGTGATGAAAATCAAGATCGTGGTGCACGAGGCGGAGGAGGGCGGCTATTGGGCCGAGGTCCCCGCGCTTCCCGGCTGCGTCTCTCAGGGTGACACCATAGAGGACCTGATGCGTAATTTGCGCGAGGCGATCGAAGGGTGCCTGTCGGTCGATATTGCGCCGCCAGCGCCCGGCGGTGACGAGAGGATGATGGAGCTGACGGTTTGAAATCCGTCTCCGGCCGCGACTTCGCTCGGATTGTCGAGCGGCGCGGTTGGGTCTTGCTGCGTATCAGCGGAAGTCATCATATTTACGGCAGGGCCGGCAGCCCCGTCCGCCTGTCGATTCCGATCGATGGCAATGTCGCGCTGAAGATCGGCCTGTTGCGGCATTTAATGAAACTCACCGGGATCAGCGAGGATGATTTGGACTAGCTGCTTCGCGGTCCCGACGGGTAGCAACTCCGGGTGGAGCGTAGCGGTAGTCCATGAGCGCAGCGATATACGGGACATCGTCGATCGGTCGGGCCTCCCGCATGCCGCTGCGCTGATGCGGGCTTCGCCTGCTCGTCACCACGTAGCGCCATCACCGGGCTTGCCCCGGTGATCCATCATGTGGGCCCCCGGCAGGGGGAGGGAGGCGTTGGGCGCGGTCGCTCAAGGCGGGGAGGGCGAAAGGTTGATAGTTCAGATCGCGGGTAGCCCGGGCGCGTGACTCCGCATTGCGGCCTCATGGTTCGAGACGGCGCTGCGCGCCTCCTCACCATGAGGGATGCGCCTCCTCACCATGAGGGGAGGGGGCTCACGATCTTGCTGCTGATACGGGCGTGCTCACCATCGGGGCGGCGCGGACCCCGAGGGTCGCGCCGCTGATCCAGGCTGTTCGGGCTCCGCGCCCGCCGCAGCGCCCAGCGCCTCGCCTCACCACCATTCGCGTTCTTCCTGATAGACGCGGCGGCCGCGCTGGCGCGGGGCGACGGGTTGGAAGTTCCAGTTGGGCTGGAAGTACGAGCCGAAGCCGTCATCCGAGCCGTTGTCGGCATCATTGTCGGCGACCGGGACGTTGACGGTGGGCTTGCGGGTGATGAAGCCGCCTTGCGGCTGATTGCTCAGCACCGCGACGAATTCGGTGCGGTAATTGGTTTCGGCGCTGAGCGGCTCGTCCGAGATGATGATCGAGGAGCGCGGCAGCGCGGTCGGCGCGATGGTGTCGAGGATCTGTTGCGGCATGGTGATGCGGTCGAGCGCCGATTTGGCGTCGTCGCCGGCGTCGATCGTCACCGCGCTCCAGCGCAGGCCGGTGTCGTTGCGCGCCATCGCGGTGAAGATGTGGGTGCCGATCGGCCGCTCGGGATCGCGAATCGTGATCGGGATTTCGATCGAGAAGTCGAACACCTCGCCGCCGTCGGGCCAGGGCTTGTGGGTGTTGCGGCGGACATAGAGCTTCTGGGTGGCGCGGCTGATATAGATCGAGACCGGCTCGAGCGCGAGCTTGGCCGCGCTGGCCGCCTTGGCGGTGGCGATCTTCTGGGCCTCGGCCGCCTTGGCGGCGTCCTTGGCGGCCTCGGCGGCGGCGCGCGTCGTCTGCGCGTCGGCGGTGGCGGCCTCGAGCTCGGTGGCGGCTTCGGCGGCCTTGGCGGCGGCCTTCTGCTGACGCTCGTCGGCCTTGGCCTTGGCCTGATCAGTGGTGGCGCGCGCCAGCGCCCGGTCGGCCGATTTCAGCGCCGCGTCGGCGCGGGCCTTGGTCCGCTCGAGCTGGCGCAGCGACTTCTTCAGCGGGGCCGCCGCGCGCGCCGCCGCCTTGGCGGCGGTCTTGGCCTCGGCGGCGGCGGTGGCGGCCTGCGCGGCAGTGTCGACGAGCGCCGCGGCCTTGCCGGGCGCCGCCGCGATGGCTTCCGGATTCGGCACCAGCAGCGCCGGATGCGAGAACGGCACCGGCTCGGGGTCGTTCGGCGCCACGATCACCCGCATGCCGATTCGCGTATTGTCGAACAGCGTCTCGGCGAATTTATACGGCATCCGCACGCAGCCATGCGAGGCCGCATAGCCGGGCAGCGGCCCGCCGTGCAGCGCGACGCCGTTCCAGGTGATGCGCTGCATGTTGGGCATCCAGGCATCGTCATACATCGTCGAATGGTGATCCTTGTCCTTCTCGACCACGGCGAAGACGCCGGCCGGGGTCTCGCGGCCGGTGGTGCCGGTCGATACCGGGGCGCGCCGGATCCAGCCGTCGGCATCGTAGATCGTGACCTTCTGGGCCTTGATCGACACGATCGCCATGATCGGCTCGCCGGCCTCGCGCGGCGCCGTCGCCGCCACCGGCGCGTGGTGCGATTTCTTGGCTTCGGCGTCGGCGCTCAGCGCGGTCAGGGCGGCCAGCGTCGCCAGCATGGCGATGGCGCTCGCTCCGCAACGTCGTCCCCAATGTCGCGGTGTCACGCCAGATTGCGCCGTCGAAAACCAATTTGCCATGCCTTGCCTCGGTTGAAATTTGTGCTTGGGTGGATCCAGCCGCTGATGGCGGCATCGGACTGCCACGGTCCACCTCGCCAATGCGCCGTCGATGATTCGTACGCTGGCTGGCAATCCCTCATCGCATTCCCTCTTATACGACAGGCTCCGCAGGCGGAAGGGTGGCGGCGCTGGTGCAAAGTGCCGCGCTTGGCGCCGGCGCACAGGTGGTGCGGACGCGTCGGGCGATGGCCGAGCGGCACCGCGGCGCTGGCTCTGCGGCGCGATCCGCCATAATGTTGTCCCATCGCGATGTTTCTGGTGAGGGCATGAAGACACACAGCTGGTTCCGCGCTTTGACTTTCGCCGCCATCGCCGCCCTATCCGGCCTGGCCCTGTTCACCGCTGCGCCGGCCCAGGCGGCCGAGCAGCCGAGCGCTGCCGGGATGTGGCAACGCAGCGAGGACGGCAAGCCCGTGCTCTGGCTGCTGATGCTCGACCGCGGCGGCGGCATGTATGAGGGCGTGGTCGCCAAGACCTTCCCCAAAGCGGGAACCAAGGAGGTCGAGGTCTGCGATGAATGCGAAGACGATCGCAAGGGCCAGCCGGTGCTGGGGATCTCGCTGATCCGCGACATGAAACGCAACGGCCTGAAATATCTCGGCGGCAATATTCTCGATCCGCGCAATGGCGATATCTGGAAGGCCCAGCTCACCGTCAGCCCGGACGGCCAGTCGCTGACGCTGCGCGGCTATGTGCTGACCCCGGCGCTCGGCAAGGACGAGACCTGGCAGCGGCTGCCCGACACCGCGATCGCCGAGCTCGATCCAGCCATCATCGAGAAGTTCCTGCCGGAGCAGGCCGCGGCGATGAAGCTCGGCGCCGCCAAGCCCGGTGCGCCCAAGCCCAGTCCCAAATCGATGCACCATACGTCGCCGGCGCGCGCGGCGAAGTAATCGCCGCAACTCCACGCTGCCCCGTCCGGCGCAATGAGATGGCCGGTATTGCGTCGTGAGATGATCGGTGTCCCGGACGCGCTGCAGCGCTCTTGCGCTGCTGCGCAGAGCCGGGACCCCGCTTTTGGCGCCCACAATAACAGCGGGGCCCCGGCTTAGCAGCGCACCACGCCGCTGGCGCGGCGCGTTGCGCAGCATCCGGGGCACGGGGCTTGCCGGCGCGTTTTTCAGGTAGGTTGATTTGCTTGCGACCAAGCAGCCGTGTCCCGGACGCGCTGCAGCGCTCTTGCGCTGCTGCGCAGAGCCGGGACCCCGCTTTTGGCGCCCACAATAACAGCGGGGCCCCGGCTTAGCAGCGCACCACGCCGCTGGCGCGGCGCGTTGCGCAGCATCCGGGGCACGGGGCTTGCCGGCGCGTTTTTCAGGTAGGTTGATTTGCTTGCGACCAAGCAGCCGTGTCCCGGACGCGCTGCAGCGCTCTTGCGCTGCTGCGCAGAGCCGGGACCCCGGTTTTGGCGCCCACAATAGCAGCGGGGCCCGGATCAGCAGCGCACCACGCCGCTGGCGCGGCGTGGTGCGCAGCATCCGGGGCACGGGGCTGGCTGGCGCGTTTTTGAGTGAGTTGATCTGCTGCGACCAAGCAGCCGGTGTCCCGGACGCGCTGCAGCGCTCTTGCGCTGCTGCGCAGAGCCGGGACCCCGCTTTTAGCGGCAACAACAATAGCGGGGCCCCGGCTTAGCAGCGCACCACGCCGCTGGCGCGGCGCGTTGCGCTGCATCCGGGGCACGGGCGCTTACATGCAGGTGACTTCGAGGTCCTCGAGCAGGGCCAGGGTTTCGCTGTCGTCGAGATCGTCGAGCAATTCGCGGATGGTCGGCAGGAAATTGTGCAGTACCCGCAGATCGTCCATGCCGCGCTGATGCGCCAGCTCGCGCTGGCGGCTGAAATAGGCCCAGAACGGGTTGTCGTCGCGGTCGATATGCAGCTGCAGCCGGTCGATCACCCGTTGCGACTTGGCCTCCCAGTCGGCGTTCTTGAAGCTGACATAGCGGTCGAACGGCTTGTCATCCGAGGTTGTGGAAGCTTCGGGATCGAGCGGCGAGGTCATTGCGGTCTCCGGTGACGTCGGCGGGGCCGGTGGTGAGAAATCGTCGGCGTGCTTTATCGCGTTCCGGGCGTCGCTGTCGCGCCATTTTCGCGGCTCGCCGGGGTCTTGAGCGGCGGCAGCGGCTGTTCGATGACTTGCGGCAAGGGCGGCAGTTCGAGCACTGCGGCCGCCACCGGCGCCGCCGCATCCGCCATCGCGGCGTGGCCTTCGGCGGTGGGATGCACCGCGCCGCCATAGACCGCCGACAGCACGCCCCAGGTGGCATCGTGGATGTCGGATGGCTGCTGCGCGCCCGGCAGGCCCTGCGGATAGGTCATCGCCGCGAAATAGCTGTCATTGGCGTCGCGGATCCAGCGCGCCCGGGGCAGATAAGCGCGGAAATTGCTGGCGCCGATGCCGCAGGCCATCGGCGAGGCCGCCGCCGCCACCAGATCCTTGGTGAAACTGTCGCCGCTGGTGGAGAAGCAGCTGCGGTCGAATTCCGGATCGCTTTCGGCGCGGGCGCAGAAGCCGTGATCGGCGAAGGCGCGCTGATGCGAATCCACCAGTGTCATGCGGTCGGCTTCCGGATCGCGGCACAACACGCCGCCCTGGCACAGCGCCAGATTGCGCAGCTGCGGCAGAAATTCGTTCTGCACGAAGCCGGACACAGCGGCCAGCCGCCGCGGATCGGCGTTGAACGAGGGGTGGATGTCGAAGCCGGCGGGGCCGCCGGGACAGGTGGCGCCATTCGCCAGCGCCGGATTGGCGTAAGAGACATAGACCACCCGCGACAGATCGCCGACCAGCGGCTTAAGCGCCTCGCGCAGCCGCGCAAACGATTGCGGCAGTTCGCGGGTCAGCGCCTTGCGCGATTCGTCGATCGAACCGATCACCCCGGAGCGGCGGAACAGGGTGCGTTCGGTGGGATTGTCGACGATGACGTCGGCGACCAGCCCGGAGAAGTTGATGTCGTTGGCGCCGACCGACAGCAGCACCAGATCGAGCGCGCGGTCGGGCTGGCGCTTCTTCACCGCCGCCATCGCGGCGCGCAATTCGGCGATCTGGGCGTCGACGCTGCCGCCGCAATTCATCCCGCCCTTGCTTAGCAGGCATTCGCGGGCGCGCTGCGAGCCGAGCATGCCCTCGGCTATGGTGGCGCCGCTGCAGCCCAGCGGCAGCATGGTGACGGCGATATGCGGATAACGCACCGCCAGCGCCAGCGCGGTACGGGTCTGGTAGCTGTAGAGCGAGCGATGGCACGGCGAGTTCATCCACAGCGCGCTGTGGCGCTGCCAGGCCTGCAGCGTATCGGGCGCCTCGCAGGCGCGGCCGCCCTTGAAGCCGGCGCGGCTCGGCCGGTAGAACTGGCCCGACAGGCCGAGATAAGAGCGAAAGCAGAAGCCGTCATCGGCCAGCGCGATCTCGCGGTCGGGATTGCCTTCGCCCGAGGCGATCGAATCGCCGAGCCCGGCGACCAGGATGTCGCGCACTGCGATCTCGCCGGTAATGCGTTGCGGCGCCTCGGTACCGCTGCTGACATCCACCGTGACATTGGTCGGGCGGCCATAGCGGGCGCGGAAATTGATCGGTTCGGCGCAATCCAGCGTCGAGGTCCGCGGCGTGTCGCCGTCGTCGAAGCTCCAGGCGCAGATCGCGCCGACCGGAACGAGGCCGGCCAGCCGCACCGTCACCGGATGATCGGTCGGGGTCAGGTAGCTTTCCTTGACGCCGTCGCGGGTGCAGGGTTCGGAAACCTTGCCGGCCAGATCGATGCACAGCCGCTTGACGGCATTGCGGGCCCAGCCGCGGCCGTCGCTTTGCAGCTCCAGCGCGTCCTCGGAGGCCAGCACGCTGCGGCCGCGCAAGGCGTCGGTCTGCAGCTTGAAGTCGCGCTCCTCGCGGAACAGCCGGAATCTGTTGCGGACCTCCCAGGTGATCTGCATCGCGGCGTCGGGGTCGGGCTGCGCCTGCGGCGCTGCCTGCGGAACGGCCGGCTGCGCGATGGCGGCCGAGGTGAAACCAGCGCCGGCCAGCACGGCCAGCAGCGCGAACAGGCGGATCGGGGACATTGTACTCATGCGGCTTTTGACGCCCAGGATGGGGCGGAAATAAGAGAGAAACCGGCGTAACCGGGCTCATCTTCGATGCGCCTAGGTGTCCACGCGATTGCGGCCGGTGTCAAGAAGTAGTAAGATTTACCACTCCAAAGGAAGCACCATGGCGAACATCGAGAAGGTCAGCGTGGCCCTGACCGGCGAGCAGGTGTCGGCGCTCAAGGCGGCGGTCGAGGCCGGCGAATATGCCACCACCAGCGAGATCGTGCGCGAGG
Organism: Rhodopseudomonas sp. BAL398; assembly: GCF_033001325.1. NCBI lineage: Bacteria > Pseudomonadati > Pseudomonadota > Alphaproteobacteria > Hyphomicrobiales > Nitrobacteraceae > Rhodopseudomonas > Rhodopseudomonas sp. BAL398. The sequence continues at coordinate 2,640,896 of NZ_CP133111.1, read as the reverse complement.
CGCTGCGCGACTGGCAGATGAAACGCGAATTGCGCCAAGAAGACATCAAGCGGCTGCGCCAGCTCTGGGATGAGGGCCTTGCCAGCGGTTCCGCCGGCGAACTGGACCTCGCCGAACTGCGCCGCGACGCCCGGGCGCGGCTCGATGGCAAGGCGTGAATCCTTGCCATGGCGATCAGGCTCGACTGGTCGAACGCCGCGCGCGCTGACCTGCTGGATATCTATCTGGGCATCGCTGTCGAGCAGCCGATGGCGGCTGATCGCTGGCTTGATCGGATCGTCGCCAAGGCTCGTCTGCTGACGGTGCAGCCGCGGATCGGCGCGCGGCGATCCGATATCCGGCCCTCAATGCGGATGCTGGTCGAGGCCCCCTATTTGATTCTGTACCGTACCGATCCCGACACGGATGAAGGTCCGCTGCGCGCGGTCGAGATCATCCGTGTGGTGAGCGGGCGCAGAGATTTGGCAGCTTTGTTCTAGGCTAACCCGACCGATCGCCTTGCCGGCCGCGCCGGCGCTACAGCTTCGATGCCGGGTGGTGGGCGATGCGGCGGACCGGGGCGGCGGCGGTGCCGTGGGCGAGCGCGGCGCGGCGTTTCTGCCAGGGCAGCACCACGCTGAGCCAGATTTCGCGCAGCCCCATGATCGAGATCGCGACCCCGAACGGCAGGATGAAATACAGCACGCGGTAGATCAACAGCGTGGCGATCACCTGTTCCTGGGGGAATTGCGGCAGCGCCACCAGCATCGCGGCGTCGAACACGCCGAGGCTGCCGGGGGCATGGCTGGCGAAGCCGAGCAAGGTGGCGAGGATGAACACCACCGCCAGCGAGATGAAATCGATCGAAGGCGAGTTCGGCATCAGCAGATACATTGCCAGCGCGCAGAAGCCGAGAT